>CAKSWU010000019.1 GCA_934513205.1 uncultured Faecalibacterium sp.
GTGTACGGCATTGCTTGAGGAACTGCGCTAAATTGGCGTAAATTTTGGCGTATGCCAAATCAGAATGCATTGACAATCGCCAGAGACAAGCCCGATTTAACTGTAGAAGAAGCCCAACCGAGTACATAAAATCCCTAGTACATAAAATCCCTATACGAAACAAAAAGCGGCAGCTACGTTGTTTTTCACAACATAGCTGCCGTATCTTCGTATTGGGGAGTTCGGTGTAGCCACTACACCAATCTGCCTATTCTGTTGTTACACCACGTTGCTTTGTAAGGCTCCTTTTCGGGAAATCGTCCCAAAATTGGTGTAGTTGTGGTGTAGTGGCGTAAATGTCAGATGATTTTCGTTCGAAAGTTCATCGAATCTGCGTCTTAATTTTGCATTTTACTGCTCAATCGGCTTCATCGTGGGGAACAGAAGTACATCACGGATAGAGGCACTATCGGTGAGCAGCATCACCAGACGGTCCACGCCGAAGCCCAGACCACCCGTGGGGGGCAGGCCGTACTCCAGTGCGTTGACGTAGTCATAATCGACCTGTGCCTTGCAATCGGGCTCGATGGCCTTGCGCTCGGCGACCTGACGCTCGAAGCGGCCCTTCTGGTCGATGGGGTCGTTCAGCTCGCTGAAGGCGTTGCCGTACTCGGTGCAGTCGATGAAATACTCAAAGCGCTCGGTGAAGGCGGGGTCATCCGGCTTGCGCTTTGCCAGCGGGCTGATCTCCACGGGGTAGTCGTAGATGAAGGTGGGCTGGATCAGCTTGTCCTCCACAAAGGCGTCGAAGAACTCGGCCAGAATGGCACCCTTGGTGGGCACCTCGGGCAGCTCCACGTGGTGCTCCTTAGCGGCGGCAATGGCGTCCTCGTCGGTCTTCCAGTCGTTGAAGTCCACGCCGGAATACTTCTTGACCGCTTCCACCATGGTCAGGCGCTCCCAGTGGCCCATGTCGATCTGCTTGCCCTGATAGGGGATGACCAGACTGCCGCAGATCTTCTGGGCAAGGCGCTTGTACAGCTCCTCCACCAGATCCATCATGCCGTGGAAGTCGGTAAAGGCCTGATACAGCTCGATGCTGGTGAACTCCGGGTTGTGCTTGGGGTCCATGCCCTCGTTGCGGAAGATGCGGCCCACCTCGTACACACGGTCCATGCCGCCCACGATGAGGCGCTTGAGGTACAGCTCGGTCTCGATGCGCAGCACCATGTCCATGTTCAGGCTGTTGTGGTGGGTGTAGAAGGGACGGGCAGAGGCACCGATCTCAAAGGGGGTCAGGATGGGGGTGTCCACCTCCAGAAAGCCCTTCTCGTCCAGATAAGCGCGGATCTCCTTCAGGATCTGGCTGCGCTTCACGAAGGTGTCCTTCACCTCGGGGTTGGCGATCAGGTCCACATAGCGCTGACGGTACCGCATCTCGGTGTCGGTCAGGCCGTGGAACTTCTCGGGCAGGGGGCGCAGGCTCTTTGCCAGCAGGGTCAGCTCAAACGCACGCACGCTCAGCTCGCCGGTCTTGGTGCGGAACACCTCGCCCTTGACGCCGATGATGTCGCCCACGTCCAGCTTCTTGAAGGCGGCATAAGCTTCCTCGCCCAGCTCATCGCGGCGGACATACAGCTGGATGTCGCCCTTGTCGTCCCGCAGGTGGGCAAAGCTGGCCTTGCCCATCACGCGCTTGGACATCATGCGGCCTGCCAGCGCCACGGTCTTGCCACTGTCGGTCTCGTTGGGCAGGTCGGCAAACTCCCGCTTCAGGTCAGCGGAGTATGCGTCCTGCGGGTAACGGGTCAGGGTAAAGGGGTCACGGCCAGCAGCCTGCAGGTCTGCCAGCTTCTGACGGCGCACCTGTACCTGTTCGCTCTCGGACAGGCCCTGTGCCGGGTTCTTCTTTTGCTCTTCCATGCTCTCTCCTATCAGCTGCGTGCGTGGGTGATTGCCAGCACGGTGTACTCTACGGTGTGACCGGTGGGCAGCAGCACTTCCACCTTTGCGCCCACGGCCTTGTTCAGCAAAGCGTGGCCCACGGGGCTCTCGTCGCTGATCTTGCCGTTCAGGGGGTCGGCCTCGGTGCGGCCCACGATGTCGTATTCCTCGGTCTCGTCCTCGCCGGTCTCCTGAATGGTGACGTGGGTACCCACGGACACGGTCTCCACGCTCAGCTCGCTCTCGTCAATGACGACCGCGTTCTTGATCATCTGCTCCAGCTCGGTGATGCGGTTCTCCACCAGACCCTGGGTGTTCTTGGCTTCGTCATACTCGCTGTTCTCGGACAGGTCGCCGTGGCTGCGGGCTTCCTTGATCTCCTCCGCCAGCTCCTTGCGGCGGACCGTCTTGAGGTATTCCAGCTCCTCCTGCATTGCCTTCAGACCGGCAGCGGACATCTTGATCTCTTGTGCCATTTTGAGAATCTCTCCTTGTTTATTTGTTTTGCGCAGCCCAAAGCCGCACAGTGACGCCATTTTGACTACATTATTATAATAGCAAGCCGTGCCTTTGTCAACAAAAAAGGCGGTACAGGGGCGGAAACCCTGCCGAAATGCGTACTGTCGGAGCGCAGATGAGTGCCGCAGAGATGTCTGCGCCACGGCGCAGATGATGTGCCGCTGGCGCGGCAATGGCAGAGCCCTTCTCGGCTTTGCCGTGCGACAGGGCGCGGCCGGATCAGGAAACGTCGAACAGACTCATCTGCCGAGTGAAAAAGATTCATGGGAAACGGCGTGTCTGTCCCGGAGACAGTCGATACTTGAAATATAACGGCACATTACATAATAACATAAAAAGGTGATTGGATATTACAATTCACGATAAAGATATGCGTATAAAGTGCTTTTTGGTGACGTTGCAGCCTGTTGACTTTTTGCCGCCCCGTGGGTAGGATAAAGGTGGATCGACCACAGGACGGACGACAAGGAGGTCTTTATGCAACGAAAAACCACAAGGCACAATGAGCACAGGCTGCTGGCGCCGTTTTACGGGCCGGCCCTCAAAGCATTGCGGCAGACCATGGGATACACGCAGGAAGCGTTCGCGGCTGCCAGCGGCATCGGCAGCAGGGTGTTCGTCAACCGGCTGGAACGGCCGGACGCAAAGCCGGACCGGAACACCATTCTGAGGATCGTGGTTTTTGCCGATGACTATCTTACCCGGTGCCCGGAGATGCGGGGGCTGGTCTCTCGCTGCATCCGGGACAACATGATCGACTCGGAAAGTGACTGGGTGCTGTTCCAATACCCAACGCTGCAGGAGTGCTGGACGCGGTTTTACGGGATGAAACTTCCGCCCAAGCCTGATCTGGAGCGGATGGCTTCGATGGCACCGTCTCCCTACCGTTTTTTTCTGGACGTGGAGTCGCTGACCCCGCAGGCGTTTGAGACGCTGCACGGGCTGGAGCAGAGACTGCAGGACAACAACGATCAGCATCCGCTGAGTTTTCAGATCACACAGTGGCAGCAGCTGGTCGTTGTGCCGCAGCAGATCACCGCGCTGGAACAGAACCCTGGAAGGAACGAGGCGGTGCTGACCTGCCTTGAGAGGCTGAAGAGGAAAAATCTGCTGTTTTACTATGAGAGCCAAGGCAAAAAGGATCTAAGCCTGCCGGATGTTTTGGACGAGTACCAGAGCATCCGCCTGAGTAACTGGGCAGCCAGCCAGAACGGCCCGGCTGCGCTGCTGACCGGCTCGGAAGAACAAGCGCGGGCGGTCGCGGAGCGGAACGTGAAATGGCCGCTGGCGCAGGTAATCCGCATTTTGTATTTTGAAACGGACAAAGGATTTCTTGAGTGGCAGCCGGAGACGGAGGGGTGAGAGCATGGACGAAGAAAAAGAACGGCGGGCACAGGCGTATACGGACCGGGAATTGAAAACGGCACAGGTCATCCTCATAGACACCAATACGGTGATCTATCTGGGAGAGAACGGCGATATGCGGCTTTTTGGAGGGCGCTTGAAGGAATGTCTGGAAAAAAATAACCGGGAACTCCGCTTTTGCCGGTCCTGCCTGCTGGAATTGCAAAAGCACTTGCAGAGCGCTGACCCGGAAATGGCGCGGAAGGCGGCGTGCGGGCTGCAATTCGTCATCGACCTGTATACGCAGGGACATCTGGCTTTTTACGAGGATGGGGGAAGCGTGGACCGGCTGCGGGACGAGGGCTTTGCCGACCCGTTTACAAAGGACGCGGCGCTGGCGCTGTTCGAACATGGCAATGTGCTGGTGATCACGAACGACGATGGTCTTGCATGGGACCTGCTGAGCCAGCGGGCGGTAAAATCCCGGTATCGTATTCATGTTGCTGCGGTCAGCTCTCACGGCTGGCTGTGCAAGCCGAAGGCGTTCTATGAGCTGCAGGAATACAGGGCATGGCGTGCGGAGCGCAACCGCCGACGGGAAGCCGAAAAGAACGAAGAACGGAGGAAACTTTGATGCAAACCGAAACTCACGCCATGAAGCTGGTGGTCTGCGTAGACACGACCATGGAGCCGGACTGTCTTGCATGGACGATGACAGCGCTTGAAAGGCTGCGGCAGAAACTGATCCGAACGTCCACCCTGCGTCACTGCATGGAGCTGGCAGTGCTTGGCTTTGACGAGATCGGCTTCACGATCCGGCTCCTTGCGCCGCTGGGGCAGGGGGAGCCGTTGCCGCCCTGTCTGCCGTATGCGGGTAGATGGATCCGCTCCACCGCCATCCGCTATCCGACGTTCGGCTGCAGCCTGATGACAAATGCGATCCTGAAACCGGCGCTTGACGCCGCAGCCGGACACGGAACCCCCACCCACACGGTCCTTGTCCTGCTGACCCAGCGCGTTTCGCCCGAAGCCCGGCTGCTTTCGGGGACCCTTACTGCAGAGCAGAGGCAGTGGCTCTCCCTGCTCGAATTGCTTGCCTTGAACGGGATCGGACACCCGAAAACGGGCGGGGTGACGCTGGTCCCGTTCTGCGTCAACGCCCCCGCACAGCAGGTGTTGGCGGTGAACACGTCTGCAGGGTACCCGGCGGTGTCCGTTCACATCCGCCAGCTGGATGACTGTTTTGACCGTCTGCGCCTGCTGCTGCTTCGAATCCTGAGCTATGCCCCCGGAAAAGCTCCGGTGGTGGAGGACCTGCCCGACCAGTTCCGCCCGGACCAGCCGCTTGCCTACCCGGCGGCATCCCCGCTGGAATTTGCGCCGGCCGTTCTTGGCTGGAACGAGGGCAATGACCTGTGCGGGAGTTGAAAGGAGCGGGGGATGCTTTTGGGCGGATGGGTGCTGCGCATTTTTATGATCGCTGCGTTCTTTTTCCCGCGGGACCTGCTGGGTGCGATAAGGTGGAGCCTGCTGCTGCTGGCTGCGATGGAGATCACCTCGCCCCAGATCCTGTGCTATGATGAGGACGAAGAATGACGCGTAGAAAAAAAGCTCTCCCGGGACGGTCCGGGAGGGCTTTTTTGCGCGCAAAAACCCCCGCTGACAGAGGGAAAAGTGTCAACGGGGGCCGGGGTGATGTCTTATTGAATGAAAACTCAGTCGTCGGCGGCTTCGTCCAGATTGCCCAGCTTCTTGGCCTGCTCCACAACGGCAGGCACCAGCATCTCGGGCAGGGTCTCGTAGCGGGCAAACTCGGTGGTGAACCAGCCGCGGCCCTGCGTGGTCTGCCGGATGAAGGTGGTGAAGTTTGCCAGCTCTGCCAGCGGCACCTCGGCAATGATGGTCTGCAAGCCGTCCTCGTCCGGCTCCATGCCCAGCACGCGGCCCCGGCGCTTGGTCACATCGCCCATGATGTCGCCGGTGTTGTCGTTCGGCACATGGGCCTTCAGGGTGTGGATGGGCTCCAGGATTACGGGGCCAGCCTCCGGCATAGCGGCCTTGTAGGCCAGCTTTGCAGCCATGATGAAGGCCATTTCAGAGCTGTCCACCGGGTGATAGCTGCCGTCCAGCAGGGTGGCCTTCAGGCCCACCACGGGGTAGCCCGCCAGCACGCCCTTTTCGGCGGCAAGGCGCACGCCCTTTTCCACGGCGGGGAAGAAGTTCTTGGGCACGCTGCCGCCGAACACCTTCTCCTCAAACACCACCTGCTCGCTGTCGCAGGGCTCGAAGTTGATGATAACGTCACCGAACTGGCCGTGGCCGCCGGTCTGCTTCTTGTGACGGCCCTGCTTCTGGCAGGCCTTGCGGATGGACTCGCGGTATGCGATGCGGGGAGCTTCCAGACCGATCTCCACGCCGAACTTGTTCTTCAGCTTGGCCTTGACCACGTCCAGATGCTGCTCGCCCAAACCGCCGATGACCTGCTGATGGGTCTCGGCGTTGTTCTGGTAGCTCAGGGTGGGGTCCTCTTCCATCAGGCGTGCCAGTGCGCTGGAGATCTTGCCCTCGTCGCCCTTCTTGGCCACGGTAACAGCCATGAACAGGCTGGGCTTGGGGAATACAGGGGCAGGCAGCTTGACCACACGGTCTGCATCGCACAGGGTATCGCCGGTCTTTGCGCTCACCAGCTTTGCCACCGCGCCGATATCACCGGCACCAATGCCGTCGTTCTCCATCTGCTTCTTGCCGATGACGGTCAGGGGTTTGGTGATCTTTTCCACGTCACCGGTGCGGGCGTTGGTCAGCGGTTCGCCGGCGGTCACCTTGCCGCTGATGACCCGCAGGTAGCTCAGCTTGCCCACAAAGGGGTCTGCCACGGTCTTAAAGACGTAGGCGGCGGTGGGCTCGTCCTCGGTGCAGTGCAGCTCCACCGGCTCGCCGTTGGCGTCCTCAGCCAGCGTGCTGGCCTCGTGCTCCGGGCTGGGCAGCAGCTTGTGCATATTGAACAGCAGCATATCCAGTGCCTGCATGTTCACGGCGCTGCCGCAGAACACGGGGGTGATCAGGCCGTCCTTAACGCCCTTGCGCATACCCTCCACGATCTCCTCGGTGGTAAAGGGCTCGCCGCCGAAGAACTTTTCCATCAGCTCATCGTCGGTTTCCGCAATGGCCTCGCTCATGGCCTCGATCAGGCCCTGAAAGCGGTGGCCGATGTCCGGCAGGTCCACCTGAATCTGCTTGCCGCCCTCGTACTTGAAGGCCTTCTGGCTGAACAGGTTGATGTACACGGGGGTGCCGTCATCCAGCTTTGCGGGCACCACACAGGGGCAGACGGTGGAGCCGAAGCGGATCTTCATATCCTCCAGGATCTTGAAGTAGTTGGCGTTCTCCAGGTCGCACTTGGAGACGAAAACCATGGTAGCCTTGCCGTTTTTGCGGGCCAGCTGGAAGGCCTTCTCCGCGCCCACGGTAACGCCGCTGCGGCCGGACACACACACCAGCACGCTCTCGGCGGCACGGATGCCCTCGTATTCGCCGGCCTCAAAGTCGAACAGACCCGGTGCGTCGATCAGGTTGTACTTGATGCCCTCGTACTCCACCGGCACAACGGACGCCGACAGGCTGGCCTTGCGCTTTGCTTCCTCGGGATCAAAGTCCGAAATCGTGGTGCCGTCCTCGACCCGGCCCATACGCTCGGCAGCGCCCGAAAAATAGACCAGCGCCTCGGTGAGCGTGGTCTTGCCGCTGCCGGCATGACCGGCAATCAGGATATTGCGGATGTTGTTGCTTGCGTATTTCATATCGGTTTTTCCCTCATTTCCGCCGCACGGAGCGTTCTCTCCGTTTTTGTGGCATATTTTACAAAGATAATACCACACTTGAAACGATTTTTAAATATATCGTTTGAAAAAAGGCGGCTCGATGCCTGCCAAACTTCAGGGCAGTGTTTTGTGCAAGTTGACACCGGAGCGGAAAACGACCGGGCGGAAAAAGTAAGACCCCTGGCGCTGCGTACAGGTGCAGGGCCGGGGGTTTTCGTTGCAAACATGCGGGTTTTGTGGTATGCTGTAAGTGCCGCTTCGGCGGTAAGGGCGCTGATTGCATAATCGGTGGTCTAGCTCCTTCCGGCTGCGCGCCAGAGGGGACGAAAAACTTTTTGCTTCCCCTGACGCGAAAGCGGAAAGGGGGGATGCTTCATGACGTTTGAACAGGTCGTGCTGCTGCTCACGCTTCTTGGCGGAGCAGTTTACATTACCTTCGAGATCACATGGACGATTTCCAACGGCAAAAAGAAATGACCGCTCATGCCCTCAGAAAGCAAGCGGTCATTCTTTACGACTGATTAGCCGGATGAGGAGCTGACCATTGCAGTCAGCGCTCTTTCTATTCGTAGTATAGTCTATTTTTCCGGGTTTGTCAAGCGGCGGACCCGCTGTCAAAACAGGAGGTTTTGCGCGATGAAACGCACGGATTACATCAATTGGGATGAGTATTTCATGGGCATCGCCCTGCTGACCGCCATGCGCTCCAAGGACCCCAACAGTCAGGTGGGCGCGTGCATCGTCAGCCCGGAAAACAAGATCCTGTCGCTGGGCTACAACGGCATGCCTATGGGCTGCAACGATGACGACATGCCGTGGGAGCGGGAGGGCGCGCCGCTGGACACCAAGTATATGTACGTCTGCCACGCCGAGCTGAACGCCATCCTCAACAGCGCCCACAACAACCTGAAGGGCGCGCGGGTGTATGTGACCCTGTTCCCCTGCAACGAGTGCACCAAGGCCATCATCCAGTCCGGCATTGCCGAGGTGGTGTACTACGGCGACAAGTACCACGACAGCGATTCCAGCATCGCGGCGCGGTTCATGTTCCAAAAGGCGGGCGTGAAGCTGACCGCCTATCGGCCCACCGGACGCCGGGCCGAGCTGGAGCTGTGAGCTTCCTCTTGACCTTCCCGATGCAACGTACTATAATAGAATCATAGCTTGAATAAATATTCAGGAATGCTTGCATAGAGAGGGAAATATACAATGGAACTGAAAAATCGCAGCTTTTTGAAGCTATTGGACTACACCCCTGCCGAGATCGGGCAGCTGCTGGAGCTGGCTGCCGACCTGAAAGCCAAAAAGAAGGCCGGTATCCGTCACGACCAGCTGCGGGGCAAAAATATTGCTCTGATCTTTGAAAAGACCTCCACCCGCACCCGCTGCAGCTTTGAGGTAGCCGCCCACGATCTGGGCATGGAAGTGACCTATCTGGACCCCTCCGGCAGCCAGATCGGCAAAAAGGAGTCCATCGCCGACACCGCCCGGGTGCTGGGACGGATGTTTGACGGCATCGAGTACCGCGGCTACGGGCAGCAGATCGTGGAAGAGCTGGCCCACTACGCCGGTGTGCCGGTGTGGAACGGCCTGACCAACGAGTTCCATCCCACCCAGATCCTGGCCGACTTCCTGACCATTCAGGAGCATTTCGGACACCTGAAGGGCATCCACTTTGTTTACTTTGGTGACGCCCGCTACAACATGGGCAACAGCCTGATGGTGGGCTGCGCCAAGATGGGCCTGCACTTTACTGCCTGCGCCCCCAAAAAGTACCAGCCGGATGCCGCGCTTGTGGAGCAGTGTCAGGCCATTGCCGCCCAGACCGGGGCGACCCTCTCCTTTGAGGAGGACCCCGTCAAGGCCGCAAAGGGCGCAGACGTGCTGTACACCGATGTGTGGGTATCCATGGGCGAGCCGGTTGAGGTGTGGGCAGAGCGCATCCACGATCTGGCTCCCTATCAGATCAATCAGGATCTGATGAACATTGCAGGCCCGGATGCAGTATTCATGCACTGCCTGCCCGCCTACCACGACCACAAGACCACCGTGGGCAAGGAGATGGGCGAGCGCTTTGGCCGCGACGCCATGGAGGTGACCGACGAGGTATTCGAAGGCCCCCAGAGCATCGTGTTTGACGAGGCCGAGAACCGGATGCACACCATCAAGGCGGTCATGGCGGCTACCTTGGGATATCAGGAATAAAGAGATAAGCCCGGAAGGTTCGCAAATCTTCCGGGCTTATACTATCTAAAAAAGCAATTTTTCCGCTCAGCGATCATTCCGAAACTGCATTCTGCAGTTTCAGCACACCGGCCTGCGTCAAACGCTTGCGCAGCAGCGCACCCACGATGCAGCTCACCACGATCTTGCCAAGGTCCAGCGCAATGAAGGGGTAGACGCAGACGGTCAGCGCGTAGCCCAGCTCACACTGCATCTGGAACACGAACCATGCCGTGCCCAGCACATAGCAGGCGGCATCGCCCAGCACCAGACCCACAGCGGAGACCACCGGGTTGCCCTTGCTCTTTTCAATGAACATGCCGCCGATGAAGGCCAGCAGCAGATAGCCCACCAGATAACCGCCGGTAGGGCCTGCCAGCTTGGAAAGGCCGGCACCATAGCCGGAGAACACCGGAATACCGATGGCACCCAGTGCCAGATAAATGACCACGCTCAGGGTGCCGAACTTGGGTCCTAGCAGCCACGCGGTCAGGCAGATAACAAAGTTTGCCAGCGAGATGGGCACGGCTCCGATGGGCACGGTCAGCGGGCCCAGCACGCACAGCACGGCAGCCATCACAGCGGTGACAGCCATCTGGTAGGTAGTCAGTTTTTTGTCTTTCATAGTCAGTTTTCCCCTCTGTTTTTTGGTTTGCAAGGCATCTGTGCCCGAGTATACCGCACCGGTGCACCGCAGGTCAACGAAAAAGTTTGCAAAGGGTTTACAATCAACAGATATATTGTAATCCGTCGAAAAATATGCTATTCTAAGAATACGGCGCTGATTGCATAATCGGTGGTCATGCTTTCCCATCCCGCAGCACTGCTTCTTCCTGTACATGGAACGAACCAGCGGCTTGTGGGAGAAGAACTTTTTTGAGCCAAGCCTCCCCAAGCCTTGAAGGCGAAGGGAGGGATGTCAGATGGATCTCTCAGAGATGCTGAACCTGCTGATGGTCATTCTTACGCTGTTGGGATTGATCATTGAGGTAATTCGCCTGACCCTTGAGGTCATGGACAAAGATTCACAGAAGAAAAACGATGACAACAAAAAAGATTGACCGCCCCAGTCTACCAAACTAGCGGTCAATCTTTTTGACTAATGTGGGATGGAAAGCTGGCCCAATGCAGTCAGCGTCCCTTCTGTTTATAGTATAATCGCACCATCGTGTTTTGTCAAGGAGGTTCCCCATGGGTGGAGGACACATTTCCCGGCCGGATCTCGGGATGCCGCAGCCGGACGAAACCTGCCCGCTGACCGAGTTTTACCGCATCCTGCAGCAGGCACTGGACGCAGCGGGCTGCTTTGCGGTGCCGGCGCTCTGGGCCGGGATGCAGGCCCCCGCGCGGCACATCTGGATGGAGGAGGCAAGGGCCTGCCTGTCCCTGTCGCCGCAGCAGCGCGAAGGGGACACCCGCCTGCTGGCCCCGGCACAGATGCAGCTGCTGTACACCACCCTTTCGGTGGCGCAGGACGGCACCCCCGCTGCGCTGCTGCTGACCGAAGAGTGCACCCGCGCCACGGCGGCGGTGCAGCTTTTGCCGCCGGTGCTGTGGGAGGACCCCCTGCCGCCGCTGCCGGACGTCCCAGCGGCGCTGACCGTGACGCTGACCATGGAGGATGTGCTGCTGGCAGACACCGACCCGCAGGCTCTGGGCCGCAGGCTGGCCCTTACCACCGCCAACAAGCGCTGGGTGCAGCACCCGAAAGCCGAGGCGTTTCTGGCGCAGCGTCTGGCACTGCTGCAGCGGGTGTACCGGCGCTGAGCCTTTTTGCATGATTTTTCCGCGGAACGCAATCTTCGGGGACGTTCAGCCGTATACAGGGTGAACGCTCCCTGTGGAACTGCAGATCCCACTGCCTGTACAGGCGCTAAAGGAGAGCTCGATCATGGGACAATTGACCAGAAATGAAGTATTTACGCTGGCTGTGCAAAAGTACAGCGACGCAGTCTACCGGGCTGCCGTACACAACAGCCGATGTACCGCAGACGCCGAGGATGTGGTGCAGGACGTCTACGAGCGTCTGCTGCACTACAACGGCATCTTTGAGAGTGAGGAGCACCTCAAAGCATGGCTGCTGCGGGTAGCCATCAACCGCTGCCGGGACCTGACCCGGGCAGCCCACCAGAAGGACACAGAGCTGGACGAGAACCTGCCTGCGCCCGATGCCATGGAGGATGGCACGGTGCTGGATGCGGTGCGCGCCCTGCCGGAAAACTACCGCAACGCCATATACCTACATTATTATGAAGGCTATACGGCGGCGGAGATCGGACGGATGCTGGGAGCACCGCCCAACACGGTGCTGAGCTGGCTGCGGCGTGCCAGAGCACAGTTACATACGATGCTGAAGGAGGAGATCGAAGATGAGGTGGTATGAATACAAGATGGAGACCGAGGATCTCCACGCCCCGGACGACCTCAAAGCCAGACTGCTGGCCATGACCGACCAGCTGACCGAAGAAGAAAAAGAGCAGCCGATGATGAAGGCCCCGGTCAAGGCGGAAAAAACGGTCAAAAAGCACAATACCATCCGTTTCCCCGCAAAGCAGCTGGGCGCACTGGCAGCCTGTCTGGCGGTGTGCGCCGTGGGCTTTGGCACCCTGCGTCTGGGCATCGGGATGGGCAGCGCCAAAAGCAGTGCCCCCGCCCTGTATGCAGCCGAGGGCGCTGCCAACAGCTCTGCAGCCTCTGCGGCGGCGGGGGACCTGGATCTGCAGTGCGCCATGCTGGACGCCCCGGACGTGGTGAGTTACAGCATGGACGGCGTGGACGACCGCAGCGCTGACGGCGGCGCCGAGACCTACTCTGCCGAAGGGACTGCCGCCGAGCGCAGCAGCACCGACAGCGCCAAGATCATCTACACCGCAAACCTCACGCTGGAAAGCAAGGACTACGATGCCGCCCGGACCGCGCTGGACGAGGCCCTTGCACAGGCGGGCGGCTGGCTGGAGGCCAGCAGCGAGTACACCCGTCAGGCCGACAGCCGCTCGGTCAGCCTGACCTGCCGGGTGCCGCAGGCAAACTACCAGAGCTTTCTGGATGCTGTGGCGCAGGCGGGCAACGTGACCTATAAGACCCAGCAGGCCGAGGACGTCACCGCCCAGTATCTGGATGTGTCGGCGCGGCTGGACACCCTCAAGGCCCAGCGCACCCGTCTGCAGGAGCTGCAGGCACAGGCAAAGGACCTGTCGGACCTGCTGGAGATCGAATCCACCCTGACCGATGTGCAGTCCCAGATCGAGAGCTGGCAGAGTCAGCTGAACTGGTACAGCGATCAGGTGCAGCAGTGCACCGTGTATGTGGACCTGAACGAGGTGCAGACCTACTCGCCCCCCAGCGAAGGCTTTGGCAGCCGCATCGCCAGCGCCTTTGCGGAAGGCTGGCAGAACTTTGTGCAGGGCGCGCAGCGGCTGGCAGTGAGCCTTGCCGGGGCATGGCCGGCGGTGGTGCTGCTGGCGGCTGCGGTCGCCGTGGCGCTGCACCTGAGGAAAAAGAAAACGAAGTGATGCACGAATGTGCAAAGGATGCGCTGACGCAACGATGCGCCGCTGCCGCCGCAATGGCGGGGACGATTTTGAGTGCGCTCCGCGTTGCTTTGCGCATCTTCATTGGAAGAATGATTTGAATCGAGCGATGCCGGGCGGTCTGCGGACCGCCCGGCATCGCCTTTTCACGGAAGGGGCTTGACGGAGAGGACTCCGGGGCTAGCCCGCTGACGGTCAACCCGCAAAGTGTGAGGTCCCTGCTTTGGGCGCCCACCTTCACGGGACTGCATCGGGAAAACCGCGTTCCGAAACTTTTTTCAAAAAAGTGTTGACAACTGCCCTGCGGTGTGGTATTATACTTGAGCAGTCAGCGAGAACCGCTGAGATGCGAAAAGAAAATATCGCGGGGTGGAGCAGTCTGGTAGCTCGTCGGGCTCATAACCCGAAGGTCGTTGGTTCAAATCCGGCCCCCGCAACCACCAAAACGTTCTGAGATTTCTCAGGACGTTTTTTTGTTGTCCGGGTGCATTTGGCACTGGTGCGCCGCCCCGGAATGCGGTATACTGAGAAAAACGTTTCAGCACAGGAGGAGCTTTTGGCTATGGTACAGGTAGACCTCATCACCGGCTTTCTGGGGGCGGGCAAGACCACCTTTCTGCGCCGGTATGTGCAGGCTCTGGTGGCGCAGGGCCACAACGTCTGCATTCTGGAAAACGATTTTGGCGCGGTGAACGTGGATGCCATGCTGGTGCAGGACCTGCTGGGCCCCCGGTGCGATGTGGAGACCATCAGCGGCGGGTGCGACTGCGACACCCATCAGCGCCGGATGCGCACCAAGCTCATTGCCATGGCGATGCGGGGGTTCGACCGGGTGGTGGTGGAGCCCAGCGGCATTTTTGACGTGGACGAGTTTTTTGATGTGCTGCGGGACGACCCGCTGGACCGCTGGTATCAGCTGGGCAGCGTCATTGCCATCGTGGACGCCATGCTGCCCGAAATGCTTTCCCCGCAGGCGGAATATCTGCTGGCTTCCGAGACCATGAACGCGGGCCGTGTGCTGCTGAGCCGGGTGCCGCAGGCGGGCCCCGACCGGTGCAGGGCTGTGTGCGCCCGGCTGGAACAGGCGCTGGAAGCCTGCCATTGCTCCCGCCGCTTTGCACCCGGGGAGGTCCTTGCAGCGGACTGGGACGCGCTGACCGATGCCGATTTTTCGCAGCTGGCGTCCTGCGGACACCGGCAGGCCAGCTGCGAAAAACTGCACTTTGATGCACACGAAGCCTTTGGCACCCTGTGCTTTCTGGAACGGAAGCAGACTCCGGAGCAGCTGTCTGCCGCCGCCGACCGCCTGTTTGCGGACCCCGCCTGCGGGCGGGTGCTGCGGGTGAAGGGCTTTGCCCCGGCAGCGGGCGGCTGGGTGGAGCTGAACGCCACCGCCGCAGGCAAAACGTTGGCTCCCATCCCGCAGGGGCAGGATGTGCTCATCGTCATTGGCGAGGGGCTGGACCGCACCGCCATCGAAGCCAGGCTCGGGGACTGAGTTTTCCCCCGCGCAAAACGAAACTGTGGAAAAAGCAGGAGGTAATGTCATGCAGCAGGTACGTACAGCCATCATCGGCACAGGAGTCATGGGGCGCAAGTACGCCCAAATGATCGCGGAGGGCAAGGCGGGCGAGCTGACCCTTGCGGCGGTGGTCTGCCGCCGCGCTGAGGCGCAGCAGTGGGCAAGGGACACCCTGCCGGACACGGTGCGGGTGTGCGCCAGCGCCGAGGAGCTGTACGCCCACGCGGCGGAATTTGACGCCGTGCTGGTGGTCACCCCCCACAAGACCCACCCGGAGCTGGTGATGCAGGCGTTCGCCCACGGCAAGCATGTTTTGTGCGACAAGCCCAGCGCGGACGCACTGGCCCCGGCGCTGGAGATGAACCGCGCCGCCGAGGAAAGCGACCGTGTGTTTGCCATGATGTTCCACCAGCGGATGTACCGCAGCCACCGCCGCCTGAAGCAGCTGGTCGGCTCCGGACAGCTGGGGCAGATCCGGCGCATCCAGCTGGAGAACAGCCGCTACTTCCGCACATGGATGTACCACCGCTCCGGCAGCTGGCGTTCCAGCTGGGCGGGCGAGGGCGGCGGCGCACTGCTCAATCAGGGCCAGCACATTCTGGACCTGTGGCAGTGGTTGTTCGGCATGCCGGAAAGCATCTACGCCCTCATTCCCTACGGCAAGTATAACGATTTCATGGTGGACGACGAAGCCACCCTGCTCATGCAGTACCCGGACGGCTGCACCGCCACCTTCATCCTGTCCACCGGCGAGGGCACCGGCACCGAGCGGCTGGAGGTCGTGGGCACCAGGGGAACCGCGCTGCTGGAAAACGGCACCCTCACCCTGCACACCTACGCGCAGGACACCGAGACCTACCGCCGCACCGCAGACTGCACCGAGCGGCAGCAGTTTGTCCAGACCACCACGGTGGAGCAGTTCGGCCCCCAGACTGAGCCCTACCCGGAGATGCTGCAGAACTTTGCGGACGCCATCCTGCACGGCACGCCCCTGACCGCCCCCGGTGTGGAGGGAGTGAACGCGCTGGAGCTGACCGATGCCGCCTACCTGTCCGCATGGCTGGGGCAGAAGGTGACGCTGCCAATGGACCCGCAGCTGTTCCAGCAGCTGCTGCAACAGCACATCGCGGAGGAGCAGGAAAATGGCTAAGCTGCGGTTCGTGGTAGTGGGCTCCGGCTGGCGGTCGCTGTTTTACTGGCGGTGAACAAGGCTGCCATCCCGCAGGTCTACCCGCTGGCGGATGCTCTGCAGGATGCCTATCTGAGCCTTTTGATGGAACAGGCTCTGCGGCAGCCCGTTGGTACCGCGCCGCAGCCGTGGAATGAAGAAGATTGAACGACCAGCGGCCTGTCCGGGATGCACTCCGGCGGGCCGCTGGTCGCGCTTTGTGAGAGCTGCACAAATTTGAAAGAGAATTTTTGTGAACGAAAGTGCATGAAAATGACCGAAACTGATTGAACTTGACGGAATATCTGGTATAATAAAGATGCGAACCACCAAAATACTTCACAATCGGTCGCAAACCGTCAAATGAGAAGTGCTTCAACAGGAGGACCTGAGATGCTGGCAGAAGAACGATTCGACCTGATCCTGAAACAGCTGGAGCGGCAGCGCACCGTCACCGTGCAGCAGCTGTGCGAGGTGCTGAACACCAGCGAGTCCACCATCCGGCGCGATTTGACCGAGCTGGACCGGCAGGGACGGCTGAACAAGGTGCACGGCGGTGCCACCCTGCCGGACAGCCGTTTTCTGGCGGACGAGCCCACCATGGAAGCCAAGGAGACGCTGGCGGTGGAGCAGAAGCGCAGCATTGCGCAGGCGGCGGCGCAGCTCATCACCGCCGAGGACTTTGCGTTCATCGACGCCGGCACCACCACGCTGGAGCTGGTGCGGGCGCTGACCGGTCCGGCGCTGAAGGCCGGGTACGTCACCAACGGCGTGGCGCACGCCAGACTGCTGGCACAAAAGGGCTGCCGGGTGTATCTGCCCGGCGGGCTGCTGCGCCCGGAGACTGAGGCCATCGTGGGTGCGCCCACCGTGGGCGGCATCCAGCAGTACCGGTTCACAAAAGCCTTTATGGGGGCCAACGGTGTGGCGCTGGAAGCGGGCTTCACCACCCCGGACCCGGAGGAAGCCGCCGTAAAGGCGGCGGCGGTGCGGCGCGCACGGGAGACGTGGTTTCTGGTGGACGACGAAAAGTTTTCCCGCATTTACCCGGCGGTCATCGCGGAGCTGCAGGACGGGGCCATCCTGACCAACCGCTGTCCCAATCCGAAATACAAACAATACACATTAGTAAAGGAGGCAGAAGCATGATCTATACCGTAACCTTCAACCCTGCCATCGACTATGTGGTGCGTCTGGACGCGCCGCTGGAGGTGGGACAGGTCAACCGCGCAGACGGCGAGGACTGCGTGCTGGGCGGCAAGGGCATCAACGTGTCCGGCGTGCTGGCGCAGCTGGGCTGCGAGAGCGTGGCGCTGGGATTTGTGGCCGGCGAGACCGGCGCGTGGCTGGAGCGGGGACTGGCGGCACAGGGGCTGAAAACCGATTTCGTGCATCTGGAAAACGGCATGACCCGCATCAACGTCAAGATCAAAGCCGGACAGGAGACCGAGCTGAACGGCGCAGGCCCTGCCATCCCGGAAAACGCTCTGCAGCAGCTGGAAGCACAGCTGGACAAGCTGACCGGGGACGACATCCTCATTCTGGCGGGCAGCATCCCCAACAGTCTGCCGCAGAGCGTGTACGAGCGGCTGCTGGCGCGGCTGCAGGGCAGGGGCGTGCGTGCGGTGGTGGATGCCACCCGCGAGCTGCTGGTGAACGTGCTGCCCTACCGCCCCTTCCTCATCAAGCCCAACAACCACGAGCTGGGCGAGATCGTGGGCAAGGTGCTGACCACTGACGCCGAGATCGTGGAAGCCGCCCGCACCCTGCAGGAAAAGGGTGCCCGCAACGTGCTGGTGAGCATGGCGGGGGACGGTGCTCTGCTGCTGGACGAGCAGGGACAGGTACACCGCATCGGCTGCCCCAAGGGCAAGGTAGTCAACAGCGTGGGTGCAGGCGACAGCATGGTGGCCGGTTTTGTGGCTGGATATCTGCAAAGCCGCAGCTACGCACAGGCGCTGCGTCTGGGCACGGCCTGCGGCAGCGCAACGGCCTTCAGCCTTGGGCTTGCCACAAAGGAGAAGATCGACCAGCTGCTGGCGCAGCTTTAATGGATCACATGGAGGAGGAAAGTTTATGCGAATCACCGAGTTATTTACCGATCGGTCCATTGCGCTGGACGAGGCGCTGCAGGACCGGGACCAGATTATCGACCGTCTGGTGGAGCTGCAGGCTACCCATGGCAACATCACGGACAAGGACGCCTACAAAAAGGCGCTCTATGCCCGCGAGGACGAAGGCTCGACCTATGTGGACAACGGCATCACGGTGCCTCACGCCAAGACCGATGTGGTCACCCGGCCCAGCCTTGCCGCCCTGCGGCTGGCAGCCCCGGTACAGTACAACACCGAGGATGACGGCACCACCGACCTGCTGTTTGCCATTGCCGCACCGGAAAACGGCAGCCTGCACGTGGACATGCTGGCCCGCATGATGCAGATGCTGATGAACGAGGACTTTGTGGAAAAGCTCAAGTCCGCCAAGACCCCCAAGGAGTTTCTGGACTGCATCGACGCGCAGGAGGAGGCACAGTTTGGGGAAGAGAGCTTTACCCAGCAGCCCATCCCGCAGGACGGCTACCGCATTCTGGCGGTGACCGCCTGCGTCAACGGCATCGCCCACACCTACATGGCTGCCGAGGCGCTGACCAAGGCCGGTGACAAGCTGGGCCTGCCCACCAAGGTGGAGACCAACGGCTCGGACGGTGCCAAGAACATCCTGACCCGGGAGGAGATCGCTGCCTGCGACGGTATCATTGTGGCAGCGGAGAAAAAGGTGGACACCGCCCGCTTTGACGGCAAGCCGGTGCTGTTCACCCGGGTGGATGACGGCATCCACAAGCCCGAGGAGCTGATCCGCAAGGTCGCCCGCGGCGAGGTTCCGGTGTTCCACGCCGAGGGCGGTGCCCCCGCCGAGGACGCTTCCACCAAGGACAGCTTTGGCCGCAGCCTGTACAAGAACCTGATGAACGGCGTTTCCCATATGCTGCCCTTCGTGGTGGGCGGCGGCATTATGATCGCGCTGGCCTTCCTGCTGGACGATTACAGCATCAACCCCGCAAACTTCGGCATGAACACCCCCGTTGCCGCCTTCTTCAAGACGGTGGGCAGCGCCGCCTTCGGTTACATGCTGCCCATTCTGGCAGGCTTCATCGCCATGTCCATCGCGGACCGTCCGGGTCTGGCCGTGGGCTTTGCGGGCGGCGTGCTTGCCATGAACGGCACCAACTTCACCGACCTTGCCGCAGGCAGCACCACCGGCATCTCCGGCGGCTTCCTCGCTGCGCTGCTGGCAGGCTTTGCGGCGGGCTACATCGTGCAGTTCCTGAAAAAGATCACCGAAAAGCTGCCCGCCAGCCTGAACGGCATCCGTCCCATGCTCATCTACCCGCTGGGCGGCATCCTGCTCGTGGGTGCCATGATGTGCGCCGTCAACCCGGTCATGGGCGTCATCAACACCGCCATGACCGACTGGCTCAACGCCATGGGCGGCACCTCCAAGGTGCTGCTGGGCGCCATCGTAGCCGGCATGATGAGCGTGGACATGGGCGGTCCGGTCAACAAGGCAGCCTACGTCTTTGGCACCGCCGCGCTGGCTTCCGGCAACTACGGCGTCATGGCAGCCGTCATGGTGGGCGGCATGGTGCCTCCCATCGCCATCGCCCTGTCCACCACCTTCTGCCCCCGCAAGTGGACGGCGGAGGAGCGCCGCAACGGCATCGTGAACTACGTCATGGGCCTGTGCTTCGTGTCTGAGGGTGCCATCCCCTACGCCGCTGCCGACCCGCTGCGCGTGCTGCCCAGTTGCATCGTGGGCTCTGCACTGGCAGGGTCGCTGTCCATGGTCTTTGGCTGCGGTCTGCGGGCCCCTCACGGCGGCATCTTCGTGTTCCCGGTGGTGGACCACGCGGTGCTGTATTGTGTGGCACTGGCAGCGGGCAGCGTGGTGGGTGCAGTGATCCTGAGCCTTGTCAAAAAGACCCAGCCCGCCGAGGCAAAGTAACAAGCCATACTCTTTCTCCATTACGGATAAGTTCTCCATAAACGCAAAGGGGACTGCCGCACACCGCGGCAGTCCCCTTTGCTCTTTACGCAAGCACCATTTTCACAAAAAACAGAACAATGTACCGCGCAAAACGGCCCATCCTGCCGGAATTGCCGTCTGCGCCCGGTTTTGCATTGCACCCCATCCCGGCCTGTGGTATACTTAGTTCCGTTATGGAAAAGCTCCGGTGCGGTGTGCCGGGACACAGCAAAAAGGAAGAGGAAACGAACGATGAAGATTGGATTTGACAACGACAAATACCTTTCGATGCAGTCCGAGCATATCCGCCAGCGCATCAAAAAGTTTGATAACAAGCTCTATCTGGAATTTGGCGGCAAGCTGTTCGACGACTACCATGCGTCCCGCGTGCTGCCGGGTTTCCAGCCCGATTCCAAGCTGCAGATGCTGCTGCAGCTGAAGGATCAGGCTGAGGTGGTCATCGTCATCAGCGCCGAGGACATCATCAGCAACAAGATCCGCGGCGACTACGGCATCACCTACGATCTGGATGTGCTGCGCCTGATCGACGCGTTTCAGGAAGTGGGGCTGTATGTGGGCAGCGTGTGCGTGACCAAGTACGCCCCGGCCCCGGAGGTGGAAGCCTTTGAAAAGCGGCTGAAAGATCTGGGCATCCGCACCTTCCGCCACTACAAGATCCCCGGCTACCCCAACGACGTGGCCCGCATCGTCAGCGACGAGGGTTACGGCAAAAACGACTACATCGAGACCGAGCGCCCGCTGGTGGTCATCACCGCCCCCGGCCCCGGCAGCGGCAAGATGGCCACCTGCCTGTCGCAGCTGTACCACGAGTACAAGCGCGGCGTGAAGGCCGGCTACGCCAAGTTTGAGACCTTCCCCATCTGGAACATCCCCCTCAAGCACCCGGTGAATCTGGCCTATGAGGCCGCCACCGCCGACCTGAACGACGTGAACATGATCGACCCCTTCCATCTGGAAGCCTACGGCGTCACTACGGTCAACTACAACCGCGACATCGAGATCTTCCCGGTGGTCAACGCCATGTTCGAGCTGATCGCGGGCAAGAGCCCCTACAAGAGCCCCACGGACATGGGCGTGAACATGGCGGGCAACTGCATCGTGGATGACGAGGTCTGCCGCGAGGCGTCCCGCAAAGAGATCCTGCGCCGGTACTACAAGTGCCTGTGCGAGCAGAAGATCACCGGTACCGTCAAGGAGACCGAGCGCTACAAGCTGGAGCTGCTGATGAATCAGGCCGATCTGGCAGTGGGCAGACGCGAGGTGGAAAAGCAGGCCCACGCCCGCAGCGAGAGCACCGGCGGCGCACCGGCTGCCGCCATCGAGCTGGCGGACGGCACCGTGGTCACGGGCAAGACCGGCCCCCTGCTGGGCGCGGCTGCCAGTGCCCTGATGAACGCGCTGAAGGTGCTGGCGGGCATCCCGCAGGAGACCGACCTGGTCAGCGCGGCGTCCATCGAGCCCATCCAGACCCTCAAGACCAACTATCTGGGCGGCAAGAATCCCCGCCTGCACACTGACGAGATCCTGATTGCCCTGTCCAGCTCGGCGGCGTCCAACGAGCTGGCAGCCGCCGCCATGCACCAGTTGCCCAGCCTCAAGGGATGCGATGTGCACTCCACCGTGCTGTTGTCCGGCGTGGACACCAGCACCCTGAACCGTCTGGGCATGTACCTGACCTGCGACCCCGTCTACGAGGAAGAGGACCGCAAGTACCACAAGCTGTAAGCGGAACAAACGCATCGACCCAAGCGGTCAGAGCCCTTTGCAAGGGGACTCTGACCGCTTTTTTGCTTCGGCAACGAAAAAACGGCGCAGAGGTTGTGTTTATTCCAATACTGTGGTAAACTGAATCTGCTTGTGCGCAGGAAAACAAAAGAGGAGTGTGTTATTATGGAACAACAACATCCCAAGCGGAGCGTTTTTTCCGGCAAGATCGGCTTTGTGCTGTCGGCGGCGGGCGCGTCCGTGGGTCTGGGAAACATCTGGCGCTTCCCGTATCTGGCGGCAAAGTACGGCGGCGGCATCTTTCTGCTGGTGTACATCGTGCTTGCCGTCACCTTTGGCTACACCATGATCATGGCAGAGACCGCGCTGGGCCGCATGACCCGCAAGAGCCCGGTGGGTGCCTACCAGTCCTTCGGCACCCGGGGCGGTGTGAAGTTCGGCGGCTGGATCAACGCCGTCATCCCCATTCTGATCGTGCCCTACTACTCGGTCATCGGTGGCTGGGTCATCCGCTATCTGGCGGACTACGTCAGCGGTCACGGCAGCGAGCTGGCGCAGGACGGCTACTTCTCCGGCTTCATCTCCAGCGGCCTGTCGGCAGAGGTGTGCTTTGTGCTGTTCACCGCCTTTACCCTTGCCATCATCTTTGCCGGTGTGCGCAACGGCGTGGAGCGGGTCTCCAAGCTGATGATGCCGGTGCTGGTGGTGCTGTCGGTGGTCATTGCTGGGTACTCGGTCACCCGCCCCGGCGCGCTGGAAGGCGTCAAGTACTTTCTGGTGCCCAACGCGGCAAACTTTTCCTGGATGACCGTGGTCACCGCCATGGGACAGATGTTCTACTCACTGTCCATCGCCATGGGCATTCTGGTCACCTTTGGCTCCTACATGAAGCGGGACGTCTCCATTGAGGAGTCCACCGAGAACGTGGAGATCTTTGACACCGCCATTGCCGTCATGGCGGGCCTGATGATCATTCCGGCGGTGTTCTCCTTCTCCGGCGGCGACCCGGACACCCTGCAGGCCGGTCCCGCCCTGATGTTCATCACCATCCCCAAGGTGTTCGAGAGCATGGGCCTGGGCCATGTGGTGGGCGTGCTGTTCTTTACGCTGGTGCTGTTTGCTGCCATCACCAGCTCCATCGCCCTGACCGAGAGCGCCGTCTCCACCTTTGAGGACGAACTGGGCTGGAACCGTCAGAAGGCCACCGCCTGCATCGGCATCATCATGCTGGCACTGGGCAGCCTGTCGGCGCTGGGCTACGGTCCGCTGGCAGAGGTGACGGTGTTCGGGATGCAGTTCCTGGACTTCTTCGACTTCCTCACCAACTCGGTGATGATGCCCATTGCCGCCATTGCCACCTGCCTGCTGGTGTCCCGCGTCATCGGCGTGGAGCGCATCGAGGCCGAGGTCACGGCTGCGGGCAAGCCCTTCCGCCGTAAGAAGATCTTCAACTTTATGATCCGCTACCTGTGCCCCATCTTTGCTGCCATCATTCTGGTCAGCTCGGTGGCAAACGCACTGGGCTGGATCTCCATGTAAGCTCTTTGGGATAAAACCGGAACGCACCCGCATCCGCCTTGGGACAAGAGCCCGGGACGCTGCGGGTGCGTTTTTGGCAGGACGCAAAAAGGCTGCTGCACATTTCTGTGCAGCAGCCTTTGTTTGTGCTTGGAGGCAGGGGGTCAGAGCGCAGCTCAGATCTCCTTCTTCAGGGTCTCGCCCATGATGTAGCCGTAGGTCAGCGCGGCGTCAAAGCCCATGCCGTACTGCTTTGCGTCCTTCTCCTCGATGGAGCCGCAGACGTCGCCGGCAGCGTACAGGCCGGGGATGGCCTTCTTGTCCTCGGTCAGGACGTGGCAGTCGGTGTCGATGGCCAGACCAGCGGTGGTCAGGTAGAAGGTGGGGTCCACGCGGATGGCCCACAGACCATCGCGGGTCTCGATGTAGGGGCAGTTGCGGCGGCCGAACTCATCGGGCTCGCCAGCCAGAGCGGCGGCGTTGTTGGCCTCGATGGCGTCTGCCAGGTTGGGCAGGTTCAGCTCCTCGGCGGCCTTCTCCACGCTGTCGTAGTGCACCGCCTCGCCCTTCTCGAACATGGCAACGTAGCCGTTGAAGCCGTAGGACTCGCTGTCGCGCAGCTTGACGGCGGAAGCCTCGTCGAACACATAGTAGAAGGTGTCGCCGTTGTCCTTGTTCAGCTTGGCCTTTGCCATGGTGTAGTGGTTGTCGGAGATAATGTTGCCGATGTTGTCGCCCTTGATGTTGACCATGATGCCGGGGGCAGACTGGTGGATGAAAGCCAGCTCGAACTTGCTCTTGTAGCTGGACAGGAAGGCGGGCAGGGTGCGGTTTGCGCACTCCACATAGCCGCCGGCGTCGATGCCCATCTGGATGCCCTCGCCGGTCATGCTGGAAGCGCAGTTGAAGAAGAAGTCGGCGTAGTCGGGGTTGTACTTCTTCAGCATCTCGGGGTTCTTGGCAAAGCCGCCGGAAGCCAGACACACGGCCTTGCCGCGCAGGGTGTAGCTTGCGCCGTTGTCGCCCTTGGCGTGGAAGCCTACAACACGGCCGCTCTCGTCCTTGATGAGGTCGGTGACGCTGGTGGAGTAGATGATCTTGCCCTTCTCATACTTCTCCACGCGCTGTGCCATGAACATCATGGCGTAGCCTGCGCCGCCCTCGTAGCAGCCGGGAGCCAGATACGGGGTGGAAGCGCCGTACTGGGTGGCGCTCTCGTAGTTGCCCATGGTGTTGAAGCCGATGCCGATGCTGGACATCCAGTCCACCAGGTCGCCGGCAACGGTGTACTGCTTGGTCATGTAGGGCATCTCACCGTTGAAGAACTCGGTGCGGTGATACTTCTCCATGGTCTGCCAGAAGTTCATCATGCCTTCCAGCGTGCCCATGGCAGAGCTGCGGAAGCTGCCGTCCACATCGTAGTTGTACTGCAGCTTGGAGCCTGCAGTGGCAACACCGCCGTAGGTCATGGACATGGAGCCGCCAGGGATGTCCCGCTTCTCCACCAGAGTGACGCTGTAACCGGCCTCCAGCAGGCGGCAGGCGCAGGTCAGGCCGGAGGTGCCGGCACCCATGATGATGACGTCAGCCTCTTCCTCGATGACCTCGTTGGAGGTGGCAGCGGTGACTTCCTTGGAGAAGTCCTCCACGTTGTAGCCGGACAGCTCGATGGCCTCCTTCACGGCTGCCTTGACAGCCATGGAGGTGATGGAGGAGCCGCGCAGGTTGGGCACGTTGATGCTCTGGTTTGCCACGATGGCAGCGGGGATGCGGGAGCAGGCGTAGTTGCCGATGCCGATGGTCTCCTCGTGGGACAGCACCTCGCAGGCAGTGATCTTGCCCTCAAAGAAGGTGGTAGCCACATGGACCCAGCTCTCGTGGCCCATGGCCTTGGTGACGTACTTGCCGTCCACCGGGCTGGAGGGACGGGTCACAGCGGAGGCGGCAGCATCGGTGGAAGCTGCGCCGGAGGCGGGGGTGCCGGCAGCGTTGGAAGCGGAGTTGCCGCAGGCGGTCAGCAGACCGGCAGCAGCAGCGCCCATGGTGCCCATAGCGGCACCGCGCATAAAGTTGCGACGAGAGATCTTAGCCATAAGGTTCGCCTTTCTGTTTCTACTTTTTCTTCTTTCTTCTTCATCTACTGCTTCGTATGCAGACAGACATTGATATTATTATAGCAAAGAACCGGTGCGGAGAGAAATTCAAAATAATGCCGGATCTATCAAAAACCTTTATAAATCGTTTTTTCATTGCCTTTTAAGGGATTTTCGTTATAATAAAGATACACGTTTACAAAAAATTTTAAAAGAGGGGGGACATCGGTGCAGTGACGATCTATCAACTGGAGTGTTTTATTACCGTAGCGGAGGAACTGAACTTCAGCGCGGCCGCCCAGCGGCTGTTCATCACCCAGCCCGCCATCACCTACCAGATCAACGCGCTGGAAAAGGAGACCGGCCTGCATCTGTTCGAACGCACCACCCGCCGCACCAAGCTGACTGCCGCCGGACAGTCCTTTTATCTGGACATGGTGCAGATGACCAGCTTTGGGCGGCAGGCACTGAAAAAGGCGCAGGACATTCAGGAAGCCGACCGCTCCCGCCTGACGGTGGGGCTGCGGCAGCTGTTCGACTACGGCACCTTTTCCAGCATTCTGGCAGAGTTCCAGCGCCAGTACCCTAACGCCTGCGTGGACGTGATCCCGCAGGACAACCGCCGCCCGCTGGAGCAGCTGCGCTCCGGGCAGCTGGACATCGGCTTTTTCTACGCCACCGAGCACTCCCGCGACCGGGATATCTCCTTCACGCCGCTGTTCTCGCTGGGCTACCATGTGCTGATGAACAAAAACTCGCCCCTTGCCCACCGGCAGGCGCTGCATCTGGCAGACCTGAAGGGGCAGAGCGTGGTGTCCTCCGGCGCGTTCGACAGCTTTTTGTCCGCCTGTCAGGGTCCCTCGCTGGAGCAGCTGGCGCAGGTGGGGGTGGACTGCAGCAAGATCACCCCCAGCTTTGAGGGCGCACTCATTATGATCCAGATGGGCACCGCCATGTCCATCGTGCCCTGTCTGGACGAAGCGGTGATCCCCGGCATCGTCAAGGTGCCGCTGCTGGATTACCCGCCCGTGACGGTGGAGATCGCCGTTATGCGCCACGCGCCCCGGCTGGAGATCCAGTCCTTTATCGAGATCGCCAAGCAGAAATATGCCCACTACCACACCGAGCGCTTTTTGCCCAACGGCGAGCTGCTGTGACTGCAAAAAAAGGACCCGGAAGCGCTTGCAGGCGCTTCCGGGTCCCGATTGCTAAAACAGAGAACCCGTGGCAGGAACAGAGGTCTTACAGGATGCGCACCCGGATCACGGCGGGGATGGCAGCCAGCTTTTCCGCCAGCTTTTTGTCCACGGCACCGGTGGCGTCCAGCATGGTGTAGGCCATGTTCTTCTTGCTCTTGTTCACCATGTTTTCGATGTTCAAGCCCGCCTCGGTGGTCAGAGCGGTGATCTGGCTGATC
The DNA here is from genome assembly GCA_934513205.1 of uncultured Faecalibacterium sp. Classification (GTDB taxonomy): domain Bacteria; phylum Bacillota; class Clostridia; order Oscillospirales; family Ruminococcaceae; genus Faecalibacterium. Next base: position 26,848 of record CAKSWU010000019.1, read on the forward strand.
ATGCCAGGCTCGTTTTTGTGGATGATGCAGATGCGCTTGCCGCCGGCGCGGGGCTGGTTGACCTCCGGCAGGTTCACCGAGTGGGCGATGTTGCCGTTCTTCAGGTAGTCGCTCAGCTCCCGGGCTGCCATGACCGCGCAGTTGTCCTCGGCTTCCGGGGTGGAAGCGCCCAGATGCGGGGTGCAGACGATGCCGGGCTTGCCCAGCAGAGCCTCGGCGGGAAAGTCGGTCATATAGCCGGACACCTTGCCGCTCTCCATGGCGTCCAGCAGGGCATCGGTGTTCACCAGCTCGCCGCGGGCGTAGTTCAGGATCTTCACGCCGTCCTTGCACAGGGCAAGAGTCTGGGCGTTGATGGTGTCCTTGGTGGTGGGCAGGTAGGGCACATGGATGGTGATGTAGTCGCACAGGGGCAGCATGTCGTTCAGGTTCACACAGTGGCGTACCTGACTGCTCAGGTTCCATGCGGCGTCAATGGAGATGTAGGGGTCGTAGCCGTAGACCTCCATGCCCAGCTGGATGGCACAGTTGGCAACGCGGGAGCCGATGGCGCCCAGACCGATGACGCCAAGGGTCTTGCCCTTGATCTCGTTGCCCACGAACTTTTTCTTGCCTTTTTCCACGGTCTTTGCCATGGCGGGGTCGCCCGCCAGCTGCTGGCACCACTGGGCAGCATCGGCTACATTGCGGCTGCCCGCAATGAGCATGCCGATGACCAGCTCCGCCACGGCGTTGGCGTTGGCACCCGGGGTGTTGAACACCACGATGCCCTGCTCGCTGCAGCGGTCCAGCGGGATGTTGTTGACCCCGGCACCGGCGCGGGCGATGGCCAGCAGATTGTCGTTGAAGGTGGTGTTCAAAAGATCGGCGCTGCGCACCAGAATGCCGTCCGGAGCATCGGTGTCCACTGCCACGTCAAACAGGTTCTTGTTCAGTTTTGCCAGACCCACCGGGCTGATGGCGTTGAGCGTTTTGATGGTGTACATATCTGAAACTCCTCTTTATGCATTCTCTTTGCGGAACTTCTCCATGAAGTCCACCAGCTTGTCCACGCCCTCAGCCGGCATGGCGTTATAGATGGAGGCGCGCATGCCGCCCACCAGACGGTGGCCCTTCAGGTTGACAAAACCGGCGTCGGCGGCCTCGGCACAGAACTTTTTGTCCATGTCCGGGTTGGGGCTGGTGAAGGTGACGTTCATGGTGCTGCGGTAGCGGTGCTCCACAGGATTCGTGAAGAAGTCCTGCCCGTCCAGATAGTCGTACAGCACCTTTGCCTTGGCTTCGTTGATCTTCTGCATGTTGGCAAGGCCGCCGATATCGTTTTCCAGATACTTCAGCACCAGACCGGTCATGTAGATGCACCAGCAGGGGGGCGTGTTGTACATGCTGTCCTTGGCCAGCAGGGTGGTGTAGTTCATCATGGTGGGTACGTTGTCGGCGGCGTGGCCCAGCAGGTCGTCCCGGATGATGGCGATGGCCATGCCGGCGGGGGCCACGTTCTTCTGCACACCAAAGTAGATGCAGCCGTACTTGCTGACGTCCACCGGCTTGGACAGGATCATGGAGCTCATATCCGCCACCAGCGGCACACCCTCCACCTGGGGCAGCTCTACATACTGGGTGCCGAAGATGGTGTTGTTCTGGCAGATGTGGATGTAGCTGGCGTCCTTGTCGTAGTCGATGGCGTTCACGTCCGGGATGTAGGTAAAGTTTTTGTCCTTGCTGGTGGCGACCACCTTGGCTTCACCGAACTTGGCGGCCTCCTTGGCAGCCAGACCCGAGAAGTTGCCGGACACGATGTAGTCCGCCTTGCCGGTGGTCATAAAGTTCAGCGGCACCATGGCAAACTGCTGGGTGGCACCGCCCTGAAAGAAGCCCACTTTGTAGTTGTCGGGGATGTTCATTACCCGGCGCAGCGAGGCCTCGGTGTCCTTGATGATGGCATCGAACCACTTGCTGCGGTGGCTCATCTCCATGACGCTCTGGCCGCTGTCACCGTATTCCAGCAGCTCGGCCTGTGCCTGCCGCAGTACCTTTTCGGGCAGCATGCTGGGGCCTGCGCTGAAGTTGTATACTCGTGCCATAATGAACCTCTCCTTTTCCTGTTGCGTCTATTGCGCAGCACCGCCGTTTTTTGCGGTGCGTCTGTTACTTTCTGTAGCCGTAGTATACCGGTTTTCCGGGGGCAAAAACAAGTGCATCTTTGCACAAAGATCAAGGGATCAAACCCGCCGTGCGAGCACAAAGCACACAAATGTTTTTCGCCGGAGTACAGAAACAGAGACGGATGTAAAAGATAATGAAAAAACAAGACGGCACCAAACAAAAATCCCTCTTGTCCTCCCGGTGAAAATGCGGTATACTGAAAAGGCAGAGACAAATGTAAAATAGAAACAAGGCTCCGTCCGTCAAACCCGCAAAGTGTGCGGGAGAGCAAAAGCCTTCCCCCAGTCGGGGGGAGAAGGCGGCGCGCAGCGCCGGATGAGGGCGGACCCGCTAAAAATATCTATGGAGGAACAACCGATGTACGGCTTACCGGATACCCTGCGGCCTCTTTCGGCAGCGGAAGAACAGGTGATGCTGGCGGTGTGGGCCTGCCGTGCGCCCGCTGCCCGGCGGGACATCGACGACCGCCTGCGCACAAAGGGCTGGGCACCGTCTACGGTGCTGAACTTTTTGTACCGGCTGGAGGAAAAAGGCTGGGTAAGGCGCGGCAGAACGGGCAACCGCAACACCTATACCCCGGTCATCACCCAGCGAGCCTACTGGGTGTGGAGTATGCGGGAGCGGCTGGATACCCTGTTTGGCGGAGACCTTGCCGCTGCTGTATATGCCATGGTCAGCGAGAGCGGCTGCGGACAGAGCGAGCTGGAACAGGCCATGAAGGTGCTGGAGGAAAAGCACCGGGAAGCAGAAGAATACGACCTGTACGACCCTTACGGCTAAAAAGGAGGACGGAAGATGGATTGCAAACTGCGTGCCAAAAACTGCGGCGGCTGCCCGCTGCTGGGGCTGGACTATGCCGCCCAGCTGAAACAGAAAGAGGATACAGTCCGCAAACTGGTGGGGAAATTCGGCCCCGTGGAACACATCCGGGGCATGGAAACGCCGGAACACTACCGGAACAAGGTCATTTCCACCTTTGCCCCCGGCTGGGGCGGAAAGCTGACCTCCGGTATCTACGCGGCAAACAGCCACAGGGTGCTGCCGGTGGAGCGCTGCCTGCTGCAGGACGAGGTGCTGGACACGGTGATGGAGGCCGTGCGCGCGGCCGCCGGTGCCTGCCGCTACCAGCCCTACGATGAGGACAAGGGCACCGGCCTTGTGCGCCACTGCCTGCTGCGGCGGGGCGTAGCCACCGGGCAGGTGATGGTGGTGCTGGTGACGGCGCAGCCGGTGCTGCCGGGGGCCAGAAACTTTGTCAAGGCGCTGCTGACCGAGGCAGAGCGCCGCGGCGTGCCCGTGACCACCGTGGTGCAGAACGTGAACAGCCGCAAGACCAGCGTGGTGCTGGGCGAAGCGGAAAAGGTTCTGTACGGCAAGGGGTTCATTCTGGATACCCTCTGCGGCAAGACCTATGCCATCAGCCCGCGCAGCTTTTATCAGATCAACCACGCCCAGACCGAGGTGCTGTACGGCCTTGCAGTGGAAGCCGCAAAGCTGACCGGCAAAGAGGTGGTGCTGGACGCCTATTGCGGCATCGGCACCATCGGTCTGACCGCTGCCGACCATGCAAAACAGGTGGTGGGCGTGGAGCTGAACCGGGACGCCGTGCAGGATGCCATCGGTAATGCAAGGCACAACGGCGTAAAGAACGCCCGCTTCTTTGCCGCCGATGCCACCCGCTGGATCGCTGAAGCCGCCGCAGCAGGGGAGAAGGCAGACGTGATCTTCATGGACCCCCCGCGTGAGGGCTCCACGCCGCAGTTTATCGAAAGTGTGGCCCGCATGGCCCCAAGGCGCGTGGTCTACGTCAGCTGCAACCCGGTCACGCTGGCCCGCGACCTGGAACTGCTGACCCGCAAGGGCTACAAGGTGGACCGCAGCACCCCTGTGGACATGTTCCCTCACACGGAGCATATCGAAACGGTATGTCAGTTAGTTCTGAAAAACCGGTAGCACATATCAACATCAATGTGGACGTAGAGGAACTGGTGCAGGATAAACGAGGAATGGCAACCTATGGACAGATTAAGGATTGCGTTCTTGAGCACAGCGGCTTGAAGGTCAGCAGCTTGTATATCGCACAGGTGAAGCAGAAGTGCGGGATGATCGAGCGTGAGAATTATAATAAGCCAAAGTCTGAGGATGCTAAGCAGCCCCAATGCCCGCCGGAGAAAGAAAAAGCAATCACAGAAGCTTTGAAGCACTTTGGGACGATTTAAGTGCTGTTGCAACAAAGAGCACGAATGCATAGGCGATAAATAAAAGCAAGGAGAAAAAATGAGGTATTCTAATGCGGGTAAACTAAAAGAAAATGGAGTCGTATATACGCCAACTGAAATGGCAAATTATCTGGCTTTTGAAATCTATAAATATTGGAAAGCAGATAAAACCGATAATATCTGTATATTAGATCCTGCCGTGGGTCAAGGCGAGTTATTGGTTGCGATGATACAACTACTAATCACTAATGGCATTGAAAAAATCACTGCGGTTGGTTATGAGACAGACGATAGGGTGGCGTTAGATACCCAAAAAAAACTTGCATCACTGTTTCCTGATGTGAAAATAGAAATTAGAGTGGGTGATTTCTTAAAAGCAGTTGAATCAAATACGGCAGGCAAATATGATTTTGTAATTGCAAATCCTCCATATATTAGAACGCAGATTTTAGGAAGTGATAGAGCACAACAAATTTCTGAAAAGCTTTCTTTATCGGGGCGAATAGACATATATTACGCCTTTTTGATTTACACGAAAAATGTCTTAAAAAGTAACGGTGTTGCTGGATATATTACTTCGAACAAGTTTCTTACTATCAAATCGGGAAACGCAGTACGAAATTATATGTTACAGAACTATCAACTGCATCGTATTACCGATTTGGGAGACACAAAACTATTTAGTGCTTCTGTGCTACCATGTATTATTGTATTTTCGAATGGAAAAACGGAAGATAGAGCTGATGTCGCTTATACATCTGTATACGAAAAGATAGAAAGTGACAGCGAAAAGTGTATTTCTGGTATTTTTGATGCAATTTATGATTCTGGTAATTTCCAAATTGCGGATGGAAGAAAATACAACTTTCAGCAAGGCATACTTCAAAGTACAAATGAAGGAGCACTGTGGAATATCCTGTCAGACGAGATAATGGATTGGTTGGAGCAGGTGGAGCAAAACACATGGCTTCATTTTTCGGATATCGGAAAAATAAGAGTTGGAATAAAAACAACAGCGGATAATGTTTTTATTGGAAATGATTGGTTTGGAGATAAAGCCAACATTGAATTGTTAAGACCACTAATCACACATCGTAATGCAGGCCAGATCATTCCGAATAATACTGAGCAATGGAAAGTTCTCTATACTCATACCATCGAGAATGGAAAACGGGTTGTCTACGATTTAGAGAAGTATCCCATTTCAAAGGAATATTTGCTCTCACATTACAATCAATTGTCTGGGAGAACGTATATTCAAAAAGCAAATCGCAAGTGGTATGAAATATGGGTCCCGCAGAACCCTGATTCATGGAAAGATAAGAAGATTGTTTTTAGAGATATATCGGAACATCCACAGTTTTGGATTGACGATACAGGAGCAATAGTTAATGGAGATTGTTACTGGATCGATATAAAAAATGATGTTCTTGACGATGTGATTTATCTTGCACTTGCTATTGCCAATAGCCATTTTATCGAAAAATACTATGATGTAAAATTTAATACGAAGCTGTATTCTGGCAAGCGACGCTATATGACACAATATGTTGAACAATTTCCTATTCCCTACTATGGAAGTGAATTAGCTCAAAAAGCAATATCTATAGTAAAAAAAATAATCGCTGAAAACAACACTAATAATGCTTCCAGCGATTATATAAGACTTAATGAAGTTGTAGAAAAACTCTTTGTTTAGTTGTCGAAAAAATTATATGGTAGTGGTAGCTGAATCTTAGCGTTTTTCTTTTTTCCACCAAATAAAGGAAAATATTTCGTGAAATCTTGACCGGATACTAAGTATAAATTTTTTAGAACAATCTTGTTGCCACACACTTCACCATCAAAAATGGCATAGCGGATATCATCACTATAGAAAACGGTTCCACCTATATTTACCACTGGTTCTCCATCTTCTGGAGAATGGAGGCCTAAATCAATGGTAGGCGATGTTTGAAGTTTGATCTCTAATAACTGATTTGCAATATCAGGATATTGGCCATCATCTTCGTAAATAGAATACCCAAGATGATTACAAATCATTTCATGGAGTTCTGCTCCACGATTACGTTCTTGAACAGCATCCAAATAGTCGATTGAGCAACCTACCATAGGAAGAAGGCGTTTGTAGACTTCTGAAATACGAAGAAGCTGCCTACGATTGGGGTAGGCATTTGGATTAACTTCAATTAGGGACTGGCTAGAATCAACAATATAATCAGCTACAGTATCTGTATCATCCTGAGAAAACAAATAGCTATCACCATAAGAAGCCATCGTTGCTTGATATTTAGTAGTCAGCGTTCCAGTGCGGTCATACTGAACTAATTCATCACCAGTAATGACTCGAACAGCAGTTATGATGTCGGATTCATTTACCCGCAAAAAAACATATCGGCGTTCAGCATCAACCTCTTCATTCCATATTTGGACATTCAAGCTTTTTTGAGTATAAACATCAAAGTTCTGCCCAGGAAAACGGGGTTGTGTTTTTTTGAAGGAATTTGGAATAGGATAGCCCAGGGCTTTACATATTTCTTGTTTAACAATTTTGGAGCGTGTTCTTAGGGCTAAGCCATCCAGCGATAGACCAACAAGGTGATTAGAAAGTATAGATTCAAGAGCAAATAACGGGATATATAGGTAGTTGTCTGTTGGGTCAATAGGATCATAGATGGATAATCCACTTTGATAGATTCTTTCTGGGTAGTTAATCATTTGTTTGCCTCCTCATCTGTTTCGATGCACATGAATAATTGTGAAATTGGCACCCCTAAGCCGTTGGCAATTTTTTCAATATTAGCTATTGATATATTTCTTTTTCCGGCTTCCACGGAAGCATAATATGTTCTATCCATATTGATAAGGAGAGCAAATTTTTCTTGGCTCAATCCTATTTTATTTCGATAAAAACGAATACATTTTCCAAATGATAATTGTATTGACGCCATGCCTAGTACCTCCTTTCTATTATTATAAAAGTCAACGGCATTTGAAACAACGGACTATAAGCAACAAAAGAACGTTGTTTCTAATGAATAGATGTCGCTCTCGTTCTTTGCCTACAATATAAGAATCCCACAGATTTCATCCTTGTATGGGTGAAATCTGTGAGATTCTTGCGTTTTCGGAGATTGCGAAATATACAAGTGATTGTTGGTTTGTATATACACAGGTGACGAAAACAGGGGTGTTCAGAGGGGAGAATCCTCTTTGACGCTGGGTTTCCAATAGGGGCGCGAGCATTTCTGTTGGCACACGATTTTGCTTGCAAAGTCTAGTGTGTTATACCTTTGCTTCCGGCTGACGCGGGAAAGGGGCTGGGAGCGGTTCCGGCACCGGAAAATGATCCGGTTGAGGAGGATTGCGCGGCATGATATAATAAGGGCATGAGAACTACATCCAAACTTCCACAGAGAGAATAACTCTCCCCTGTGGAGATACATACTCCGCTCAAAATCACAGTCTACACATATATCCGTGTATCTACTGCCATGCAGATCGACGGATACTCGCTGGATTGACCACGACCTTGATTTGAGTTTGGACAATCTAAATCGTGTGGAAACGGTATGCGCATTGTCCAAACGGCAGGACCACAGGGAGCACTGCTTTCTCCGCGATCATGTCGTTTGAAAACAGCGACACATAAAAAGCACAAATAAAAGGAGTGTTTTTATTTGTTGTTCTGCTGTAAAATATCGCCCGGATTTGGGCAAAGTTAACAAAGCGAAAAAGAAACCCGTTTCCTTCTTGACACTCCACAAAGAATATGGTACTGTAATCAAGCATAGAATAAATCGTTATTCCAGTGCTTGATTTGTTCGTGCCTTACAAAAAAGAAAATCGTACGTGAGCAGCGTCGTTGGATTGTTACCGTTTGGCGGGCTAGACCAACTCTGCATAGCACAAGCCGAAAGCGTGTTTCAGCCTTCGGTATGTTTGCTGTGTCAAGAGTGGTCTTTTTTTATTGCCTTTTTCAACCTGAGGAGGAGAAACAATGCAATATACCGTCAAAAAACCGATCAACAACAACATTCTGCGCGTGGTGGACCCCACGGGCTGTGAGCTGATCGTCACCGGGCGCGGGCTGGGCTTTGGCGCTAAGCCGGGCTATAAAATCGAGGCCGAAACCGTGGAGCGCAGCTACCGCATGACCAGCCCTGCCGTGCAGCAAAAGCTGGTGGAACTGCTGGAACAGATCCCCTATGAGCATCTGCTGCTCACCGATGAGCTGGTAGAAATCATCCGGCAACGGCTGAAATACCCACTGAACGAAAGCCTGCTTATCACGCTGGCCGACCACATCAGTTTTGCCATTCAGCGCAGCGAACAGGGAATTCACTTTTCCAACCCGCTGATGGCTCCCATTCGGGAATTCTACCCGGAAGAGTATCTCCTTGGCATGGAGTGCCTTGCTGCCATCCGCCAGCGCTGCCATGCAGACCTTTCGGACGACGAGGGCGGTTTCATTGCGCTGCACATCGTCAACGCAGAGCTCAACACCACCATGAGCGTGGTGAACGATGTCACCCGCTTTGTGGATGGCTGCGTGCAGGTAGTGGAATGCTTTTACAACTGCCATTTTGACCGGGATGCACTGGATTTCAGCCGCTTTACAGTGCATTTGCGTTTTTTTGCGCAGCGCGTATTTCAAGGAAAACAGGAGCAGGAAAACGATCCCCATGACGAAGTGTTCCGCGCCCTGATCGCCCGCAATTGCAGCGAACACTACAAATGCGCCTGCTGCATTGCGGAGTATGTGCGCAATACCTGGCACAAGGAGCTTTCGGACGAGGAACTGGTGTTCCTTACGATCCATCTGAAACGGATTCGGATGGGGAAATAAGCTTTCTTGCTTCACCTTTGATTCTCCACAGGTCTTTCCTGTGTGGATATATATGCTGGATACGAACTTGAGAAAAGGAGAACTGAAGATGAAAGACAAGATCTTTGGCGTGCTGCAGCGCGTGGGACGCAGCTTTATGCTGCCCATTGCACTGCTGCCTGTGGCGGGCCTGCTGCTGGGTATCGGCAGCTCGTTCACCAACGAAACCATGCTGGCGGCCTATGGCCTGAACAGCGTCATCCACCCCGGTACCCTGATCTACACCATTCTGGACGTGATGAGCCAGACCGGCAGCGCCGTGTTCAACAATCTGGCGCTGCTGTTCGCCATGGGCGTGGCCATCGGCATGGCCCGCAAGGAAAAAGAGGTGGCGGCCCTGTCCGGCGCAGTGGCCTATATCATTATGAATACAGCCATTCAGGCCATGATCAATGCGGCAGGCGGCGTAGAAGCGATGCCTGCCAACTCCACCACCACCATGCTGGGCATCACGACCCTGCAAATGGGTGTGTTCGGCGGCATCGTGGTCGGTCTGGGCGTGGCGGCGCTGCACAACAAGTTCTATAAGATCGAGCTGCCGCAGGTGCTGGCCTTCTTTGGCGGCACACGCTTTGTGCCCATCGTCAGTTCTATTGTGTATCTGGTGGTCGGCATTGCCATGTTCTATATCTGGCCGGTGGTGCAGAGCGGTATTGCCGCGCTGGGTGCACTGGTGCTGGCTTCCGGCTACGCAGGCACCTTTATTTACGGCCTGCTGGAGCGTGCGCTGATTCCCTTTGGACTGCATCATGTGTTCTATATGCCGTTCTGGCAGACCGCTGTGGGCGGCACCGCCATCATCGATGGCGTCACCGTGACCGGCGCACAGAACATCTTCTTTGCCGAGCTGGCTTCCAAGTCCACCACGGTGTTCTCGGTCAGCGCTACCCGTTTCATGGCCGGTAAGTTCCCCTTTATGATGTTCGGTCTGCCCGGCGCAGCGCTGGCGATGTACCAGTGCGCCAAGCCGGAAAAGAAAAAGGCGGCAGGCGGCCTGCTGCTGTCTGCTGCGTTGACGGCTTTCCTCACCGGCATCACCGAGCCGCTGGAATTTACCTTTATCTTTGTGGCACTGCCCATGTACGCGGTGCACTGCGTGCTGGCCGGTCTGTCCTTCATGCTGATGCACATCCTGAATGTGGGCGTGGGCATGACCTTCTCCGGCGGTCTCATCGACCTGGTGCTGTTCGGTGTGATGCAGGGCAACGCCAAGACCCACTGGGTGTGGGTGGTCGTGGTCGGTGCGGTGTACTTTGTGCTGTACTACATCATTTTCCGCTTTATGATCTCCAAGTTCAACTACAAGACCCCGGGCCGCGATGATGCTGAGGAAGTCAAGCTGTACACCCGTGCGGACGTGAACGCCCGCAATGCTGCTTCCGGCAGTGTGCCCGCCGGGAATGACCCGGTCAGTGCACAGATCGTGGAAGGTCTGGGCGGCACCGCTAATCTGTCCGATGTGGACTGCTGTGCAACCCGCCTGCGCTGCACCGTCAAGGACGCTGCGCTGGTCCGGCAGGATGTGCTCAAAGCCTCCGGTGCCTCCGGCGTGATCTGCAAGGGCAATGGTGTGCAGGTGGTATACGGCCCCAAGGTGGCCGTCATCAAGGCAAAGCTGGAAGATTATCTGGAAAATGCACCTAAGACCCCGGCGGCGACCGCAACACCCGCCCCGGCGGCCCCCGCAGCAAAGGATACCGTGCTGTCTGCCTGCCTGAACGGTACTGTAGTGCCGCTGGCCGATGTGAAGGATGAAGCCTTTGCCAGCGGTGTACTGGGGGATGGCATTGCCATTGAGCCCTCCGACGGTGAACTGGTGGCACCTGCTGACGGTGAGATCTCCTCCACCTTTGAGACCCACCATGCCGTGGGCATGACCACGGCTGACGGTGCCGAACTGCTGATGCACATCGGCATCGATACGGTCAAGCTGGGTGGCAAGCACTTTACCTACCTCGTCAACGAGGGTGACAAGGTGAAGAAAGGTCAGCCGTTGATCCGCTTTGAACTGGAAGCCATTAAGGCCGAAGGCTATCCCGTGACCACGCCGCTCATTGTCTGCAATACCGATGACTATGCCGCTGTCGCGGCTAAAGCCAGTGGCACCGTAAAGCAGGGCGATGCGCTGCTGGAACTGAAGCACTAAGCGTTTCTCTCAAACTGTAAGGCAGGGTTGTTATAAAGGAAAAGGCCATTCCGATAAAGGAATGGCTTTTTCTTTTGCGTCCTTCTCTGCCCATTCAGATAAACCACCACGACAGTTCCAGCCACAGGTTATCTATGGCCTGTTCCTCCGTCCACGGGAGCCTTTGTTGGTCACAAGGGCAGTACCAGCATTTTACTGATACTTCATTGATTGCGGCATGCAATTCGCAGAGGCTGCCAACGAATCAAATATGCGAATTGCTGTCCTACCCGAAGAAAACGAAAAATCCGAACCCTTCTCCAATCGGAAACAGGTTCGGATTTTTCTTGTTTGGTGGGCGCGGGTGGATTACGCGAGCCGCGCTGCTAAAAACAGCCCACTGGGCTGTTTTTGCGCTGTCTTCTGCGACAGCGCCGCAGCTGTTCGAATCCACCCTTGAGATGCTTTCGAAAATTTAAACAAAACAGAAACTCCAGCGTCATCACAACGCTGGAGTTCTTGGTGGAGCGAAGCAACCCAAATCCGAACCATTGCCATCTGGGGCATCTTTGGCGGCGATTTCATCGAAAGTGATGGTTTTTGTGCCGTCTTTGTAGTTGAATGTAATCAAAAC
>CAKSWU010000020.1 GCA_934513205.1 uncultured Faecalibacterium sp.
GTGCAGGACTGTCTGGTGTATGTGTCCTCCAGCTTTTCCACCCGCACCAGCTACGAGAACCAGACCAAAAAGGCCATTACCAACAAGTTCGTCTCGCAGGCCATGACCGACTTCCTCAAGCATTATCTGGAAGTGTATTTTCTGGAAAAGCCGGAGGAAGCCCAGAAAATCTGCCAGCAGGTGCTGGTGAACAAACAGAGCCGCGAGCACGCGGAAAAAACGCGCCAGAGCATCAAAAAGACCCTTTCCACCCAGATCGACCTTGCCAACCGGGTGCAGAAGTTCGTGGACTGCCGCACCAAGGACGCCGCCCGCCGGGAGCTGTACATCGTGGAGGGCGACTCGGCTATGGGCGCGGTCAAGTCCAGCCGGGACAGTGAATATCAGGCCATCATGCCCATCCGCGGCAAGATCCTGAACTGCCTGAAGGCGGATTATGCCCGCATCTTCAAGTCGGACGTCATCGTGGACCTTGTCAAGGTGATGGGCTGCGGCGTGGAGCTGGGCGGCAAGCACAACAAGGAGCTGGCCACTTTTGATCTGGACAAGCTGCGGTTCAACAAAATCGTCATCTGTACCGATGCCGATGTGGACGGCTACCAGATCCGCACCCTTGTGCTGACCATGCTCTACCGGCTGACCCCCACCCTCATCGAGAAGGGCTATGTGTATATCGCAGAGTCGCCTTTGTACGAGATCACCACGAAGGACCGCACTTATTTCGCCTATACCGAGCCGGAAAAGGCCGCCTTTCTGGAAAAGATCGGGGACAAAAAATACACCATCCAGCGCTCCAAAGGTCTGGGCGAGAACGACCCTGAGATGATGTGGCTGACCACTATGAACCCGGAAAGCCGCCGCCTGATCAAAGTGATGCCCACCGATGTGGTGCAGACCGCGCAGGTGTTCGATATCCTGCTGGGCGACAATCTGGCAGGCCGCAAGGAGCATATCGCCCAGCACGGCGCAGAGTATCTGGATGATCTGGATGTGAGCTGATGATTTTAAATTGCCTCCGCTTGCGCTCTGGCAATGACAGAGGTAACGTTATTTTAATTTGGTGATTTGTCGCAGCCTGCGGGCTGCTCCAAATCACGTTTTCACGAAGAAGGCCCCAACGGGTCACGGCATTTTAAGGAAAAATGCAGAAAACCGGAACGGCTCCATCGGTGAAAGAGCAGCTCAGGATGGCCTGCAGGCCATCCTGAGCTGCAAAAATAAAAAATATTTTCCGCTGAATATGGGCAGAGCGAGAGCGGCGCCCATTTAAAATCGTCAAGAGGTTAGAAGATGCCTAGAAAATCAACCAAGAAAACCTTAAAGCCGGTGCGCCCGCAGCTGGGTGACGGCGTTGAAATTTTAAACGCAGGCAGCGTGCTGGAGGACCCCATCACCCGCACGTTGGAAACCAACTATATGCCCTACGCCATGAGCGTCATCGTCAGCCGCGCTTTGCCGGAGATCGACGGCTTCAAGCCCGCGCACCGCAAGCTGCTGTACACCATGTACGAGATGGGGCTGCTCAAGGGCGCACGCACCAAGTCTGCCAACATCGTGGGCAGCACCATGCATCTGAACCCCCACGGCGACGCCGCCATCTACGACACCATGGTGCGCATGGGCCGCGGCAACGAGAGCCTGCTGGTGCCCTTTGTGGACAGCAAGGGCAACTTCGGCAAGGCGTACAGCCGGGATATGTCCTGTGCTGCCGCCCGTTACACCGAGGCAAAGCTGGAAAGCGTGTGCGAGGAGCTGTTCCGGGATATCGACAAGGAGACCGTGGACTTCGTGCCCAACTACGACAGCACCACCACCGAGCCCACCCTGCTGCCGGTCACCTTCCCCACCATTCTGGCCAACAACACGCTGGGCATCGCGGTGGGCATGGCCTGCAACATCTGCTCCTTCAATCTGGCGGAGCTGTGCGCCACCACCGTGGCGCTGATGAAGGACGAGCACCACGACATCGGCACCACCATGCCCGCCCCGGACTTTGTGGGCGGCGGTCAGATCCTGTACGATGAAGCGCAGATGCGTGAAATTTACGAGAATGGCCGCGGCAGCGTGAAGGTGCGCGCCCGCTACAACGTGGTGCCCGGCGAAAACATGATCGAGGTCACCCAGATCCCGCCCACCACCACGGTGGAGGCCATCATGGATAAGATCGCAGAGCTGGTCAAGACCGGCAAGGTCAAGGAGATCAGCGATATGCGCGACGAGACCGACCTGAACGGTCTGAAGCTGACGCTGGACCTGAAGCGCGGCGTGGATGCCGACAAGCTGATGGCAAAGTTGTTCAAGGCGACCCCGCTGGAGGACAGCTTCAGCTGCAACTTCAACATTCTGGTGTCCGGCCAGCCCCGGGTCATGGGCGTGCGGGAGATTTTGAAGGAGTGGACGGCCTTCCGCGTGGAATGCGTGCGCCGCCGCACCTACTACGACCTGCACGGCAAGGAAAAGCGGCTGCACCTGTTGCAGGGCCTTGCCGCCATCCTGCTGGATATCGACAAGGCCATCCATATCATCCGCACCACCGAGGAGGAAACCGAGGTGGTGCCCAACCTGATGATCGGCTTTGGCATTGACGAAGTGCAGGCAGACTATGTGGCAGAGATCAAGCTGCGCCACTTGAACCGGGAGTACATCCTCAAGCGCACCGGCGAGATCGAGCAGCTGGAAAAGGACATTGCCGACCTGAACGATGTGCTGGCAAAGCCCGCCCGCATCCGCCGCATCATCATCAATGAACTGAACGATGTAGCAAAGAAATACGGCAAGCCCCGCTGCAGCGAGATCCTGTACGATCTGCCCGAGGAGGACGGCTCTGCCGAGGAAGAGGCGGTGCCGGATTATCCCGTGACCGTGTTCTTCACCCGGGAGGGCTACTTTAAAAAGATCCCGCCCCAGAGCCTGCGCACTGCCGGTGCCCACAAGCTGAAGGAGGGCGATGAGATCATCCAGCAGGTCGAGACCCGCAACAACGTGGAAGCGTTGTTCTTCACCGACAAGCAGCAGGTGTACAAGGTGCGTCTGGCAGAGCTGGAGGACGGCAAGGTGGCCCAGATGGGCATCTTCATCCCGGGGCGGCTGGGCATGGACGAGGGCGAAAACGTGCGGAGCATGGTCATCACCGGCGATTACAGCGGCTTTATGCTGTTCTTCTTCGCCAGCGGTAAGTGCGCTAAAATTCCCCTCAGCTCCTACGCCACCAAGCAGAACCGCCGCAAGCTGCTGAAGGCGTACAGCGACAAGGAGCCGCTGGCCACGATGCTCTACCTGCCGGAGGAGACCGAGCTTGCCATCCGCACCAGCGCCAGCCGGATGCTGCTGGTGGGGTCGGCGCAGATCGCCGCCAAGACCACCCGCGACAGTCAGGGCGTGGCCGTGGTCACCCTGAAAAAGAACCAGACCATCGCCTCGGTAGTGCCTGCGGATACGCTGGAACTGGCAAACCCCCACCGCTACCGGGTGCGCAGCCTGCCCGCCACCGGTGCGCTGATCCGCGCCGAGGATGAAGGCGAGCAGATGAGTTTGCTGTGATGTTTCCCGCGCAGAGAGCGGTCGCGTATCTAAGATTTTATGCCTTTTATAAAATTCTTCTCCGCCGGACACGTTCTCTTTTGCGTGCCAAAAGAGAACCAGAAAAGCACCCGCTACTTTCGAGGCGCGGGAGGCACGAATTAAGGGCTGCTCGCCCTTAATAATCCCAAAGCAGATGGGCTCCATACAAAAAATCCAAGTCGCTGCGCTAGAGGATTTTTTGTGTTGCGCCGATTTTGAGTCGCTGCGCGACGAGCCGTGCGGGTGAGTTTACGCTTTATCTGCTGCGCGACAGCCGCAGGCTGACAGCAGCAAGATGCCGCTTGCCATTCCGACCCCTCCCGTGAAAAAGCAGCTCCGAAACGACCGCAGTCGTTTCGGAGCTGCAAATTATAAAAATAATTTTCCGCTGTTATTGTCAGAGCGAAGCGGAGACAATTTTAAATCGTTGATCCTGAAAAGAGGAACCATCCATGCAAAATATCGACCTGATCTGTGTGGGCAAGCTGAACGCCAAATATTTCGCCGAGGGTGTGGCAGAGTACCACAAGCGTCTTGCCGCCTTCGCGTCCTTCCGCATCATCGAGCTGCCGGAGGAAAAGATCGAGGAGAAAAACGCCTCGGACGCCGTGGTGAAAAAGGCACTGGACAAGGAGGGCAAGGCCATCCTGTCCAACGTGCGCAAGGGCGCTGCCATCGTAGCCATGTGCATCGAGGGCAGGCAGATCTCCTCCGAAGAGCTGGCGCAGTTCCTTGCGCAGCGCGCCGGCAGCGGGGCAGGGGATGTGGCCTTCGTCATCGGCTCGTCCCACGGCCTGTCCGATGAGGTGAAAAAGGCCGCCGCCCTCAAGTTCAGCATGGGCCGCATCACCATGCCCCATCAGCTGGCACGGCTGGTGCTGACCGAGCAGATCTACCGCGCCTGCACCATCAACAATGGCATGAAATACCATAAATAAGTGCAAAAACCGGTTTGTTCCCAAAGCAGGCCGGTTTTCGGCTTTACAAGCGGCGCAAAACATGATACAGTAAAGATACTGTGCTTTCTCTTTGAAAAGCACGCCCGGCGGTGGGGAAAGCTGCCGGAACCATACAACAACGACACGGCAAACCAGCCGCGGACGGAAAGGATGTACTACAATGGAACAGAGCGAAAAGACCCTTGATATGATCGTCAATCTCTGCAAGAACCGTGGTTATGTGTTCCCCGGTTCCGAGATCTACGGCGGTCTGGCCAACAGCTGGGACTACGGCCCGCTGGGTGTGGAGTTCAAGAACAACGTCAAAAAGGCATGGCTGAAAAAGTTCGTGCAGGAAAGCCCCTATAACGTGGGTCTGGATGCAGCCATCATTATGAACCCCCAGACCTGGGTGACCACCGGTCATGTGTCCAGCTTCTCGGACCCTCTGCTGGACTGCCGCGCCTGCAAGGCACGCCACCGCGCCGATAAGCTGATCGGTGAGGAGCACCCCGAGGTGAACGTGGACGCCATGAGCTTTGACGAGATGGATGCCTTCATCGCAGAGCACGAGGACATCGTCTGCCCCGTCTGCGGCAAGCACGACTTCACCCCCATCCGCAAGTTCAACCTGATGTTCAAGACCGCCATCGGCGTCACCGAGGACAGCTCTTCCACCTGCTATCTGCGTCCCGAGACCGCACAGGGCATCTTCGTCAACTTTGCCAACATCCAGCGCACCACCCGCCGCAAGCTGCCCTTCGGCGTGTGTCAGGTGGGCAAGGCCTTCCGCAACGAGATCACCCCGGGCAACTTCACCTTCCGCACCCGCGAGTTTGAGCAGATGGAGTGCGAGTTCTTCTGCAAGCCCGGCACCGATCTGGACTGGTTTGCTTACTGGAAGGACTACTGCGAGAACTGGCTGCTGAGCCTTGGCATCAAGAAGGAGCACCTGCGCCTGCGTGACCACGAGCCTGCAGAGCTGGCCTTCTACAGCCGTGCTACCACCGATATCGAGTACGCCTTCCCGTTCACCGACTGGGGCGAGCTGTGGGGCATTGCAGACCGTACCAACTACGACCTGACCCGCCATCAGGAGGCTTCCGGCAAGAGCCTGGAGTACTTCGACAGCGAGACCAACGAGCACTACATCCCCTACGTCATCGAGCCCTCTCTGGGCTGCGACCGCGTGGCGCTGGCCTTCCTGTGCGAGGCATACGACGAGGAGCACCTGACCGACAGCAAGGGCAAGGAGGATATCCGCACCGTGCTGCATCTGCATCCGGCTCTGGCTCCCTACAAGTGCGCCGTGCTGCCCCTGAGCAAGAAGCTGGGCGAGAAGGCCATGGAGATCCGCAACGAGCTGAGCAAGTACTTCATGGTGGATTACGACGATACCGGTTCCATCGGCAAGCGTTACCGCCGCGAGGACGAGATCGGCACCCCGTTCTGCATCACCGTGGACTTTGACACCGTGGGCGACGAGGCCAAGGGCATTGCAGCCGACCACTGCGTCACCGTCCGTGACCGCGACACCATGGAGCAGGTGCGTATGCCTATCAGCGAGTTGAAAGCTTATATCGAAAGCAAGATCGAGTTCTGAGAAAATTTCGCTTTCAGGCGATAAAAAACAGCCCCGCCGTTGCAATTTCGGTGGGGCTGTGCTATAATACAAACAGAAAGAGAGTGCTGCCAAGCGAACGGTCAGCGCTTCTCCGACGTGTCAATTACAAGAAATGACCGCAGGGTTGCAAGCTGGCGGTCATTTTTTGTTGTTGAAGATCTTCCACGCGATATCGAAAATGCCAAAGCTCACGGTTGCAAGCAATGTGAGCAGAGCCAGAGTTTCTAAAAGCGTCATGGAGCATCCCCCCTTTCGTACTGGACGTCAGGGGGCGAACAACAAAAGTCTGCTTTCCCCGACGCAGTGCCGGAGAAGTGCACGACCGCATGCCGTATGGAGACAGCACTCTCAAAAGACAGTATAACAGACGTTTCCTGTTTTTTCAACAGCGGAGGCGTCTGTTTTCTTTTTGCTGGACAGAACGGTTCAGGCGGGGTATACTGAAAACCGGAACAACACGATCTTTACACTGCAGGAGGCTTTATTGTGGAAAACTTTGACGAACTGCTGAAAAAATATGCCGATTTCATCGTCCGGGTGGGGGTGAATCCGCAGCCCGGGCAGACCCTCATCATCAACTGCCCGCTGGAGGGCGCGCCGCTGGCACGGCTGTGCGTGCGCAGCGCCTACGAAGCCGGTGCCCGGGATGTGCAGGTGAACTGGAACGATGACGCCGTGGCCCGCGCCCGCATGGAGCTGGGCAGCGAGGAAGCCCTGACCGACCACAAGGGCTGGCAGCTGCGCCGGTATCTGGACTACGCCGAGAGCGAGGGCGGGGTGTGCGTGCTGCACCTGATTGCAGATGACCCGGAGCTGTATGCGGGTCTGGACACCGGCAAGATCAGCCGCATCAATGCGGCACGCCGCGCGTTTCTGGAACCGTGGCAGCAGTACACCATGAACGACCGGGTGCAGTGGTCCATTGCAGCCCTGCCCAGTGCGCCGTGGGCAAAGAAGATCTTCCCGCAGCTGGACGCAGATGCCGCCATGGACGCGCTGTGGAAGCTGATCTTTGACGTCTGCCGGGTCACCGGCGGCGACCCGGTGGGGGAGTGGCAGGCGCATCTGGACCGGCTCTCTGCCCTGCGCGACAAAATGAACGCGCTGGATCTGGAAAGCGTGCACTTTGAAAGCGCCAACGGCACCGACCTGACCGTGGGGCTGGCAGAGGGCGCGGTCTGGGAAAGCGCTGCCAGCAAAAGCGAAAAGGGCGTGGTGTTCCTGCCCAACATCCCCACCGAGGAGGTGTTCACCGCGCCCCATAAAGATAAGGTGGAGGGCGTTGTCTGGGGCACCAAGCCCTATGTGTTCAACGGACAGCTCATCAAAAACTTCCATGTCACCTTCCGGAACGGCAGAGTGGTGGAGCACGGTGCCGAGGAAGGTGCCGAGCTGCTGGGGCAGCTGCTGGACACCGACGAAGGTGCCCGCAGCATCGGCGAAGTGGCGCTGGTGCCTGCCTCCAGCCCCATCAACCGCAGCGGAAAACTGTTTTACAGCACCCTGTTTGACGAGAACGCCGCCTGCCACATTGCTTTTGGGGCCAGCTATCCCGGCACCACAAAGGGCGGCACGGCGCTTTCCAAAGAGGAGCTGCTGGCCCGGGGCATGAACCAGTCGCACCTGCATGAGGATGTGATGATCGGTGCCGAGGACAGCCATATCACCGGAAAATGCCGGGACGGACGCACCGTGGAGCTGTTCCGGGACGGTGTCTGGGCGCTGTGACGGGCTTTGCGGCGCGGAAAACTGCAAAAAAATTGCGAAAATGCTTGCATAAATCGCAAGAGTATGCTATATTCTAGTAGTACGATATAGTTTAACCTGAAACGTGGGCCGCAAGGTCCGCGTTTCTTGTTTGTATGGAGGTTTTTTATGGCGAAGCAGTCTGGCGGAAACACCGCCCAGAGAGTCGAAGCGCTGGTCCGCCCTGTTGTGGAGGGCATGGGGCTGCGCCTGTGGGATGTCGTTTTTGAAAAGGAAGGTCCGGACTGGTATCTCCGCGTGCTCATCGACCGGGACGGCACCATGGACACCGACACCTGCGCAGAAGTGTCCCACGCACTGGACCCCATTCTGGACGAGGCAGACCCCATCGACCAGAGCTATTATCTGGAGGTCGGCAGCCCCGGCCTTGGCCGCAAGCTGGCCCGCCCCGAACACTACGAAGCCCTCAAGGGCCAGAAGATCCGGGTGAAGCTCATCCGTCCGGACGCAAACGGCGTGCGGGAGTTTGCCGGTATTCTGGAAGGCCGCGAGGGCAGCACCGTCACCGTGAACACCGAAAACGGCCCGGTCTGCTTTGAGGTGAATGCCGCATCCGGCGTGCACCTGTGCGACGACGAGGACCTGTTCAACTGATCTGAAAAAAGACCCGCCTGAGGGCACAGCCCCATAGAGAAAAGAGAACAAAAAGATACAGGAGGAACCTGAAATATGGCAGCAGCGAACAACGAATTTTTTGAAGCTCTCTCCATGCTGGAGCATGAGCGCGGCATCACCGCAGAGTACCTGATCGAGAAGATCAAGGCCGCCATCATCATCGCCGTCAAGAAGAACTACGAGGTGGAAGAGGACCACGTGAAGGTGGACATCGACCCCGCCACCGGCCGCTTTGATGTGGCACTGGTGCAGGACGTTGTGGCGGACGAGGACTGGTACGACGAGCACTCCGAGATCGGCATCACCGAGGCACAGAAGATCCGCAGCAGCTATGAGGTGGGCGACCGCATCATCACCCCGCTCAAGACCCGCGACTTTGGACGCATCGCTGCCCAGACTGCAAAGCATGTCATCCGTCAGGGCATCCGCGAGGCCGAGCGCAGCCAGCAGCTCAGCGAGATCCAGTCCCGCGCCCACGACATCATGCAGGCCACTGTCACCCGCGTGGACCCCGAAAAGGGCATCGTGGCGCTGGATCTGGGCAAGGGCGGCGAGGCCATCCTGCCCCGCAACGAGCAGGTGCCCGGCGAGGTGTACACCGAGGGCCAGACCCTGCAGGTCTACGTTGTGGACGTGGTCAGCACCGAGCGCGGCCCCCGCGTGATGATCAGCCGCACCCACCCCGGCCTTGTCAAGCGCCTGTTTGAGCTGGAAGTGCCCGAGATCTTTGACGGCACCGTGGAGGTCAAGGCCATCAGCCGCGAGGCCGGTGCCCGCACCAAGATGGCTGTGTGGAGCAAGGACCCCAACGTCAACCCCGTTTCCGCCTGCATCGGCGAGCACGGTGCCCGCGTGGCTGCCGTGGTCGAGAAACTGGGCGGCGAGAAGATCGACATCGTCAAGTGGAGCGAGGACATCTCCGAGTTCATCTCCGCAGCCCTGAGCCCCGCCAAGGTGGTCAAGGTGGAGCTGCTGCCCGGCGAGACCCGCGCCTGCCGCGTCACCGTGCCCGACCAGCAGCTGAGCCTTGCCATTGGCAACAAGGGCCAGAACGCCCGCCTGTGCGCCCGCCTGACCGGCTACAACATCGACATCCGTCCCGAGAGCGGCTACTACGGTGAGGAAGAGCCCAAGAAGGAGACCGAGACCGCTGCAGAGTGATCCGGACCGGAACTGCCAAAGGAGGGAGATCGGATGGCACAGAAAAAGATCCCTTCCCGCCAGTGCATCGGATGCATGACCAGCCGCCCCAAAAAGGAGCTGGTGCGTGTGGTGCGTGCACCCAGCGGAGAGATCAGCATCGACCTTGTGGGCAAAAAGCCCGGCCGCGGCGCATACCTCTGCCCGGACCCGGACTGCCTGACCAAGGCAAAGAAGAAAAAGGCGCTGGAGCGCTGCTTTGAGCAGCCGGTTCCCGCCGAAGTATATGAGGCATTGGCCCTTCAGCTGGCCCAAGCCGCAAAGGAGGCAGCCGATGGCAAAGAAGAATAACGCCCCCGCAAGACCCAAGCTGCCCCCGGACGAGGCGCTGTATCAGGCACTGAGCCTGTGCCGCAAGGCGGGCGCGCTGACCATGGGGTTTGACGCCGTGGAGGAAGCCTGCGTCAAGGGCAAGGCGTGGCTGGTGATGACAGCATCCGATGCCAGCGCCAAGACCGTGCGGCGGCTCAACGATTCTGTGGGAGAGCTGGTGGACATCATCACCATGCCGCTGACGCAGGATAAGCTGGCCGACATCAGCCGCAAGCCTGTGGCTGTTTATGCGGTGACCGACCGCAACCTCGCAAAGCTCTGCTTCGACCGTCTGTCGGACTGCGGGGCAATCAAAAATGAGGAGGATTTGAGCGAATGATCGTAAAATATAGAGTGAGTGACTTTGCAAAAGACCTGAACGTCTCTGCCAAGAAGGTCCTGGACGAGCTGAACGCCATGGGCAGCACCGGCAAGAAGAACAGCTCCAATCTGGAGGAGAACGAGCTGAACTACCTGCTGGAAAAGTTCAGCAAGGCAGGCAGCGTGGCGGATCTGAACGAGTTTTTGAACAGCGCCAAGGCTCCCAAGGAGGAGCCCAAGGCCGAGAAGAAGGCTGAGCACAAGGTTGAAAAGAAGCCCGAGGCCCCCAAGGCGGACAAAAAGCCCCAGCAGCCCGAAGCAAAGGCCGAGCAGCCCAAGGCAAACAATAATAACAATAACGGCAAGCACGGAGACAAAAAGCCCGAGCAGCACAAGAAGCGCGAGGAAAAGACCGTTTCCCTCAGCGAGCTGGCACGTCAGACCGGTGCAAAGGCCACCGCTGCCCCCGCACAGGCAGTCTCTGTCCGCCGCGAGGACAATCAGGTGACGGTGGATACCCGTACCGTGGATATGAACGTGGACCGCTTTGACGCCCGTTACGATGATCTGGCTTCCACCAAGAACACCGAGAACCGCCGCAAGCCCACCCCGCAGGGCAACAAGCAGAAGTTCACCCAGCGCGGTCAGCGTCAGCGCCAGCAGTTCCAGAAGGGCAAGCGCGAGACCGAGTTCGAGCGTCTGCAGCGCATCCAGCTGGAGAAGGCCCGCAACGCTCAGCTGAAGGTGATGATCCCCGACGAGATCACCGTGGGCGAGCTGGCTGCCCGCCTGAAGCAGCAGGCCGGCAAGGTCATTGCCAAGTTCATGCAGATGGGCGAGATGCACGCCATCAACGATGTCATCGACTTTGACACCGCAGCTCTGCTGGCAGAGGAGTTCCACGCAAAGGTCGAGCACGAAGTGCACGTCACCATCGAGGAGCGCCTGTTCACGCAGGAAGAGGATTCGCAGGAGGATCTGGTGGAGCGTCCCCCGGTGGTCTGCGTTATGGGCCACGTTGACCACGGCAAGACCAGTATTCTGGATGCCATCCGCAAGACCAACGTCACCGCAGGCGAGGCCGGCGGCATCACGCAGGCCATCGGTGCCTATCAGGTCAAGGTCAACGACAGCCTCATCACCTTCCTGGATACCCCGGGCCACGAGGCGTTCACCTCCATGCGTGCCCGCGGTGCCAACATGACCGATATCGCGGTTCTGGTGGTGGCTGCCGACGACGGCATCATGCCCCAGACCATCGAGTCCATCAACCACGCCAAGGCTGCAAACGTCAAGATCATCGTGGCGATGAACAAGATGGATAAGCCTACTGCCAACCCCGAGCGTGTGATGGAAGGTCTGACCAAGTACGGCATCATCACCGAGGATTGGGGCGGCGATGTGGCCTGCATCCCTGTTTCTGCCCTGACCGGCATGGGCATCAACGACCTGCTGGAGCGCATTGCTCTGGAGGCTGAGGTCATGGAGCTGAAGGCCAACCCCAACCGCCGCGCCAAGGGTGCGGTCGTCGAGGCACGTCTGGACAAGGGCCAGGGCCCCATTGCCACCATTCTGGTGCAGAACGGCACCCTGCACTCCGGCGACGTCATCATTGCCGGCACTGCCGTTGGCCGTGTGCGCACCATGCGCAGCGACAAGGGTCAGCTGCTGAACGATGCCGGCCCCTCTACCCCTGTGGAGATCACCGGTCTGACCGCCGTGCCCGAGGCAGGCGACCTGTTTGAGGCGGTCGAGGACGAGCGTCTGGCCCGTGAGCTGGCCGAGCAGCGCGTTGCTGCCGCCAAGGAAAAGCAGTTCTCCTCCTTCCAGAAGGTCACGCTGGATAACCTGTTCACCCAGATGGCCCAGAACGACATGAAGGAGCTGGCCATCGTGGTCAAGGCCGATGTGCAGGGTTCTGCCGAGGCCGTCAAGCAGAGTCTGGAGAAGATCTCCAACGACGAGGTGCGTGTGCGGGTCATCCACGCCGGTGTCGGCGCCATCAGCAAGTCCGACGTGGATCTGGCAGATGCTTCCAACGCCATCATCATCGGCTTCAACGTCCGCCCGGACAACGTGGCAAAGGAAGAAGCCGCTGCCACCAAGGTGGAAATGCGCATGTACCGCGTCATCTACGACGCCATCAACGATGTCACCGACGCTATGAAGGGCATGCTGGCACCCAAGTTCCGCGAGGTGTCTCTGGGCGAGCTGCAGGTGCGTCAGGTGTACAAGATCTCCAACGTGGGCACCGTTGCAGGCTGCCGCGTGACCAGCGGCAAGATCACCCGCGACAGCAAGGTGCGCGTGGTGCGTGACGGCATCGTCATTGCCGAGGACGAGATCGCATCCCTGAAGCGCTTCAAGGATGACGCCAAGGAAGTGGCCGAGGGCTACGAGTGCGGCGTGACGCTGGAGAAGTTTGCGGACGTCAAGGAGGGCGATGTGTACGAAGCCTTCAAGATGGAAGAGTACCGCGACTAAGCAAAAACCGAATATATAACAGCTTCCCGGCAGAAAAGGCTTCCCCCGTCCGGGGGAAGCTGTCGAACGAAGTGAGACTGATGAGGGCGTATCTTTCGCAGATGTGGAGCGTGCGCCCTCATCCGTCATTTTGACAGACAAATGCCGTCTTGCCCCGGCCGGGGGAAGGCGTTGGGAAACTGCCGGACAGAATTTGGAGAAAACTATGTCTCAGAAAAATATGGGCCGTCTTGCGCAGGATATGAAGCGCGAGGTCATCGCCATCATCAGCCGTCTGAAGGACCCCCGGCTGGAGGGCGGTCTTTTGACCGTCACCCGTCTGGATGTGACCCCGGACCTGGACGTGGCAAAGGTATATGTCAGCGTCATGGGCCACGCCGATGGCCCCAAGCCCGCCATTGAAGCACTGAACCGCGCATCCGGCCACATCCGTACCGAGGTCAGCAAAAAAATGCACATCCGCAAGGCACCCCGCTTTATCTTTGTGGAGGATGACGGCGCCGCCTACGCCGCCCACATCAACGAGCTGCTGCGCACCCTGAACGTGAACGGCGGGGAGCAGGCGCAGCCTGCCGATGCCGAACAGACCGAGGACTGACTGCCTTTGCGGAAAGGATGGATCGTTGGATGACAGAACAACTGAATGTGCAGCAGATGGCCCAGCGCCTGATGGCTGCGGACAACATTTTGATCCTGTGTCACAAAAACCCGGACGGCGACACCATCGGCAGCGGCAGCGCATTGTATTTTGCGCTGAAAGCGCTGGACAAGAACGCCGCGCTGCTGTGTTCGGATGCGGTGCCTGCCCGGTATGCCTTTACCAATGCCCATCTGTTCAAGGGCGAGTTCGAGCCCCGGACGGTGGTGGCGGTGGACGTTGCCAGCCTGCAGCTGTTCGGTGAGCGCAACGGCGTGCCGCAGTATACCCGCCATGTGGACCTGTGCATTGACCACCACGCAGGCAACACCGGCTACGCCGACTTTACCCTGCTGGACAGCAGCGCTGCCGCTGCCGCCGAACTGCTGTACCGGGTCATCGTGGAGATGGGGGTGGACATCACCTCCCACATCGCGGACTGCCTGTACACCGGTCTTTCCACCGATACCGGCTGCTTCCGGTTCTCCTCCACCACGGCAGACACCCACAGGGTGGCGGCAAAGCTCATTGAGGCGGGCTGCCATCTGGAAGAGCTGAACACCCTGCTGTTCGACACCAAGCCCCGGGAGCGGATGGAGGCCGAGCGCATCGCCCGCAATCATCTGGAATATTATCTGGACGGACGCTGCGCTCTGATCTACCTTACCCGGGACGAGATCGAGCACAGCGGCGTGGACCCGGCGGATCTGGAAGAGCTGACCAGCCTGCCCATCAGCATCGAGGGGGTCAAGGTTGGCCTGACCCTGCGTCAGCAGCCCGGCGGCAGCTACCGCATCAGCGTGCGCACCGCAAAGGGTGTGGACGCCTGCGCCATCGCCTCCCGGCTGGGCGGCGGCGGTCACAGCCGCGCTGCCGGCTGTGAGCTGCTGGGTAATCTGGACAACGCCAAAAACGCGATCCTTGCAGAGGTGGAAGCCGAGCTGGACGCACCGCAGGAGGAAGCATGATGCAGGGCATCCTGATCGTAGACAAGCCCATGGACTGGACCAGCTTTGACGTGGTGGCAAAGCTGCGCGGGGTGCTGGGCACCCGAAAGCTGGGCCACAGCGGCACGCTGGACCCCATGGCCACCGGTGTGCTGCCGGTGTTCTGCGGCGGTGCCAGCAAGGCGGTGGACCTGCAGCTGAACCACGACAAGACCTACCGCGCCACCCTGCGTCTGGGTGCGCGCACCGACACCGGCGATGTCACCGGCACTGTGCTGGAGACATCCCCTGTCACCGCCGGGGAAGCCGAGCTTCTGGCAGTGCTGCCGCAGTTTATCGGTCCGCAGATGCAGGTGCCGCCCATGTACTCCGCAGTCAAGATCAACGGTCAGCCGCTGTATAAGCTGGCCCGCGAGGGTGTGACCGTGGAGCGCAAGGCCCGCCCCATTGAAATTTACGGCATTGAGTACGGCGGCAGCCCGGCAGAAAACGAGTATGTGCTGACGGTGCGCTGCTCCAAAGGCACCTACATCCGCACCCTGCTGGAGGATATCGCCGCCGCCATGGGGCAGAAGGGCACCATGAGCGCACTGCGCCGCACTTCAGCCGGGGTGTACACCGAAGCGGATGCCCACACGCTGGAAGAGATCCTTGCCGCAAAGCAGCAGGGGAGCGCCGCACTGGAAGCACTGATGCTGCCGGTGGAGAGCGTGTTTGCCTCGCTGCCGCTGCTGGTGGTGGAGCCCCGGGTGGAGCAGCACCTGTACAACGGCTGCCCCACCAGCCGCTACCCCGCAGCAGACGGACGCTACCGGGTGCGCAATGCCGCCGGGCAGTTCCTTGGCCTTGCCAACATCACCGGCGGGGTGCTGCGGGTGGAAAAACTGTTCGTGGAACGTAATTAAAAAGCATACCACAGGATAGCACGCCAAAGCCTTCCCCTGACCGGGGAAAGCCTGAAAGAAAGTGGTTCCTGTCGGAATGATGATAAAGGAAACAAGACCCATGCAGATCATTTCTCAGCTTGCCCCGCTGCCGCTGGCAGAGCCTGAAAAGGGCACTGCCGTGGCAATGGGCTTCTTTGACGGCATCCATATCGGACACCGTGCGGTGATCAACGGGGCGGTGCAGTGGGCAAAGGCTCACGGTGCAGCCCCGGCAGTGTTCACATTTCAACTGCCCATGGTCAACAAAATGAAGGGACGGCGGCTGCTGTCCACGGCAGACAAACATGCCCTGATCGCAGGGCTGGGGGTGGAGTATTACCTCACCCCGGACTTTGAGCAGATCCGGGGCATGACCCCGGAACAGTTTGTCCGGGGCATCGTGCAGGACTGCCACGCCCGGGCACTGTTCTGCGGCGAAAACTTCACCTTTGGTGCCAAAGCGGCCGGCACCCCGGAGCTACTGCGCACCCTGTGCGAGCCGCTGGGGGTGGAAGTGGTGGTGGTGCCCATGGCACAGTTTGAGGAAAAACCGGTGTCCTCCACCCGCATCCGCACCGCACTGGAAGGCGGGGACATCCCTGCCGCCAACGCCATGCTGGGCATGCCCTATGCCATCCGTTTTGCGGTGCAGCACGGGGCAGGGCTGGGGCACACTCTTGGGGTGCCCACCATCAACCAGCTGTACCCGCAGGGCTTTCAGATGCCCCGCAGCGGCATCTATATCACCCGCACCTGCATCAACGGGGTGTGGTATCCGTCCGCCACCGGTCTGGGCAGCCGCCCCACCGTCAACGATGACGCCACCAAGGTGACCTGTGAGACCTTCATCCCCGGCTTTTCCGGTGACCTGTACGGCACCGACCCGGTGGTGGAGTTCCACGCCTACCTCAGCCCCAGCAAAAAGTTTGACACGCTGGACCAGCTGCGGGCGTGCATCAACAACGCGGCCAAGCGTGCGCAGGAATACTTCGGCAAAGCAGAATAAAAATCAGAGCGAGAGCCGCTGTACAGCATTTTGTACGGCGGCTCTTTTTTGATACGTTACAAAACTGCAACAAAAATCGCGCTGTTCCGTCACACAAGTTTCGAAAATCTTCTGAAACTCCACAAATTTCAACGGTCGGATTTGTCACCTTTGCTGAAAAATCGGCTTTTTTCGCATTTTCGGCACTTTGATGCTTGAGCTTACCCCCCCCCCGAATTATAATGTACGCAAAGATGCGGTTTTTCCGCTGCGGCTGTTTTTGCAAAGCAGGAAAAGCGCATCCGAGAATGAAAAAACGATTCTGGCAAGTTTGGGGGTATTCCGATGAAAAAGAAAAACAAGACGGCACTGCGGGTGCTTTCCACCGCAACGTTCCTGGCCATGGTGGCGTCCTGCACCGTACCGGCGTTTGCTGCCACCTATGACATCAGTGTGGGCAACATCTCGGTCAGTGCCCGGGGTGACAGCCAGTATGTGAGCCAGTGGACGGAAGATGCAGATAAGAACCGAACTTACACAACGAAAGATCACAAGGAAGAGGATGAGACCATCATCACCGGCGCTTCTTCCAGCAACAGCGTGACCATTAACGGTCAGAACGCCAATGTGACGCTGGACAACGTCAACATCGACGCCAGCGAAACCGGCAAGGCGGCAATCACCGTGTCGGGCAACAGCACGATCGAGCTGGACGGTAACAACACCCTGAAGAGCGGAGCGAATCACGCAGGACTGGAAAAAGTCAGCTCGAATGATGATAAGCATCCTCTTACCATCAAGGATGATGATAATAACGGCAAATTAACCGCAATTGGTGGCTCCGGTGGTGCAGGCATCGGCGGCAAGACCCCTCCGCAGGGGTATGCACATGATATCACCATTACCGGTGGCGATATCACTGCCATTGGCGGCAAGGGCAGCGCAGGCATCGGCGGCGCTGGCGAAGAGGCCAAATACCCTGATTACGGCTGCGCAAATTCTACCGTGATTACGATCTCCGGTGAAAACACGAAGGTCACAGCCATTGGCGGCGAAGGCGGCTCTGGTATCGGTGCTGGATATTCCACGAAGTCGTATCACACCGGTAATGGTGGTTATCTCACAATCAAGGATGGCGCACAGGTCACTGCTACCGGCGGAAAAGGCGCTGCCGGCATTGGTGGCGGCGACGGCATCAACAGCACCGTTGACGGCGGACAGGGCTTCAACATCTCTATTACCGGAGAGGGAACTCAGGTCACTGCAACCGGCGGAGAAGGCGGTGCCGGTATCGGCGGCGGTCAAAGCGGCTTGGGTGGCGGTATTACCATTTCGGACGGCGCAAATGTCACCGCGACCGGAAACGGCGGTGGTGCCGGCATCGGCGGCGGACTGGTAAACGGTGACCACTGCAATTCAAACAGCGGCGGCGGCAGCCGTATTACGATCTCCGGCGAGGGCACTCAGGTTACTGCAACGGGCAATGGCGGCGGTGCAGGCATTGGCGGCGGCAATGGAGGCTACGGCTATAAAATCGGTATTTCCGGCGGCACAGTTACCGCCAACGGCAGCGCAGGCGGCGCTGGTATCGGCGGCGGTGCCAATCAGGGCGGTGACAACTCCGGCGAAAAGATCACGATTTCCGGCGGCAAGATTACTGCTACCGGTGACGCAGGCGGTGCCGGTATCGGCGGCGGCAACGGTAATTACGGAAAAACCATCAAGATCACGGATGGCACCGTGACTGCAACCGGCGGTGCAGGTGCGGCAGGCATCGGCTCCGGTGCGGATAACACCAGCAAGGTCAATTCCAGCGTCACCATCACCGGCGGCAAGGTGACTGCCACCGGCGGCGCAGGCAACGCGGCTGGTATTGGCTCCGGCGAAAATGATACCGGCACGGCCACCGTTACCATCAACACCACCGGCGCGGAGGGCAGCACCCTTGATGTGACCGCCGTTGCCCAGAACGACGGCGAAGCCATTTCCGGCGAGAGCGGCATCACCATGGACTCTCTGGGCAATGCTTACTCCGGCATTGTGCGGTTCTTCCACAACAGCACCCACTATAACACTGTGCACAACGGCCAGTATGTGGGCATGGCAGACAACAACGCCGACGAGCACAAGGAAACGGACGCTCACATCTGGGACTCCTCCAAGGATGAGATTTTGCAGCAGGCTGCCCCTGCCGTTCTGGGCATTGTACGCCATCACTGCGCGGTGGACGGCTGCAAGGGCTACTACGACGAGTTCTTTGACTACGTTGCCCCTGCAGAGCCTGTGACCCCCGCGCCCGCCGACCCGGACACCCCGGATGTGCCCGGCACTTCGGACAACACCCCGGGCACCCCCGCACAGGACACCCCGGCAGACACCGCTGTGACCCCGGACGCCGTGCAGGCTGACGCCGCCGTGACCCCTGCGGCTGCACAGAACGCAGTGCAGGGCGCAACGCCGGAAGCCGCTGCCACGGCTGCGGTCACTGCCGCCGCCCTGCCCCAGACCGGTGCAAACTGGCTGGCGGTTGTGGGCAGTGCCATCAGCGGCATGTTCCTGCTGGCGGCGGGCTTCTTCCTCGACCGCAAGCGCGGCAAAAACCGCTGAGTTCTGATGCCGCGCGGGTACCGCAACTCCGCATGACATCAATATCCCCAAAACCCGAAAAGGCCGGACGCACATTTGTACGTCCGGCCTTTTCCTGTAAAAACGGGGAAGCCCGCAGTTATTCGTAATCAATGGACAGGGTGGGCAGACCGTTCAGCTCAAGGCCCGCCGTGTGCCCCGCAATGTACTGGTAATACCCCTGCGCCGCGATCATGGCGCCGTTGTCACCGCAGAACTTCAGCTCCGGCAGGTAGACCTTGGCACCCAGCTTCTGGGCACCGTCGTTCACCAGCTGGCGCAGCCGTCCGTTGGCGGCTACGCCGCCGGCAAGGCACACCTGCTTTGCCCCGGTATCGGCGGCAGCCAGCAGCAGCTTTTCCGCCAGAATGCCCGCGATGCGCTCCTGAAAGCTGGCGGCAAGGTCGGGAACGTTCACTTCCTCGCCCTTCATCTGCGCCTTGTTCACCTCGTTGAGCACGGCAGTTTTCAGACCGGAAAAGCTCACGTTGTATTTGCCCTCCACATGGGGCACCGGCAGGCGGTAGGCTTTGGGGTCGCCGGTCTTGGCGGCTGCGGCTACGCTGGGGCCGCCGGGGTAGGGCAGACCCAGTGTGCGGGCCACCTTGTCAAAGGCTTCGCCCGCAGCATCGTCCACCGTGTGGCCCAAGATGTGGTAGTGGGTGTAGTCCTGCACCTCTACGATGTGGCTGTGCCCGCCGGAGGCCACCAGACACAAAAAGGGCGGTTTCAGCTCCGGGTGGGTCAGGTAGAGCGCGGCGATGTGTCCCCGCAGATGGTGCACCGGCACCAGCGGCTTGCCCGCCGAGTAGGCCAGACCCTTGGCAAAGTTTACGCCCACCAGCACCGCGCCGATGAGCCCCGGGGCAAAGGTAACAGCCACGGCGTCCACGTCCTCCATGGTCTTACCGGCGTCCAGCAGGGCTTTTTTGACCGTAGCACTGATGAATTCGCAGTGGCGGCGGCTGGCGATCTCCGGCACGACACCGCCGTACAGCGCCTGTTCCTTGACGCTGGTGGAGATGACGTTGCTCAGCAGGTGCCGCCCGTCCTCCACCAGGGCTGCGGCGGTCTCGTCGCAGGTGGATTCGATTCCTAAAACGATCATAGTTAATGGGCCTCCAGCCAGTTTTTGCCTGCGTGGACGTCGGTGCTCAGGGGCACAGCGTACTGCACGCAGCCTTCCATTTCCTCCCGCAGGATCTGCGCGGCCTTTTCGGCTTCCGATTCCGGGGCTTCCACGATCAGTTCATCGTGGACGGTCAGGATGAGGCGGCTTTCCATCTTTTCGTCCCGCAGCCGCTTCCACACCCGCACCATGGCCAGCTTGATGACGTCTGCCGCAGTGCCCTGAATGGGGGTGTTGCGGGCCATGCGCTCGCCGCTGGAACGGACGTTGAAGTTGGAGCTGGAAAGCTCGGGCAATGTGCGGCGGCGTCCGAACAGGGTGGACACATAGCCGGCTGCCTTGGCATCCGCGATGGTCTTGTCCATATAGCCGCTCACGCTGGGAAAGGCGGAAAGATAGTTCTTAAGGAAGGCGTCTGCCTCCTTCACGGTCACGCCGATATCCTTGGCAAGGCTGTACGCGCCCTTGCCGTACATGATGCCAAAGTTGATGGCCTTGGCAGAGGAGCGCAGCCGGGGGGTCACCTCGCTCTGGGGGATGCCGTAGATCTTTGCGGCGGTGCTGCGGTGGATGTCCTCACCGTTCAAAAAGGCCTGCTGCATGTGCTCGTCCCCGGTGATGTGGGCCAGAATGCGCAGTTCGATCTGGCTGTAATCCGCGTCCACCAGCACACAGCCCGGCTTTGCGATAAAATAGGCGCGCAGCTGGCTGCCCAGCTCGGTGCGGATGGGGATATTCTGCAGGTTGGGGTTATCGGAGGAGAGCCGCCCGGTGCGTGCTTCGGTCTGGTTGAAGGTGGAATGGATGCGTCCGTCCTCGCCAATGACCTTGAGCAGACCCTCCACATAGGTGGAGTTCAGCTTCTGGTAGGCGCGGTACTGCAAAACGTCCTCCACCAGCGGGTATTCCCGCAGGTTTTCCAGCGTTTCGGCATCGGTAGACCAGCCGCGCTGGGTCTTTTTGCCGTGGGGCAGACCCATGGTGTCGAACAGCATCTCGCCCAGCTGCTTGGGGCTGTTGGGGTTGAAGCTGGCGCTGCCGGTCTCCATGTGGATACGGGTCAGCACCTGTTCCAGCTCGGTGCGCAGCTTCACGCCGAACTGCTCGATGCCGTCTTTGTCCACCAGCACGCCGGTGCGGGTCATATCCGCCAGCACCTGTGCCAGCGGGAACTCGATCTCGTTATACAGCGCGTCCTCGCCGCAGGCGGTGATCTCGGCCTTCATTTTGGCAAACAGGTCGGCAAGCCGCCCGGCGTCCGGGTAGTCGGCGCAGGCAAAGGCGGCAGCAGCCTTGTAGGCGGGGATCAGCTCGCTGACCTGATATTTGGAGGCGGAGGCGTCCAGCAGATAGGCCGCCAGCTTGCCGTCCCAGACGATGCTGCTGCCCCAGCCGCCGGCGGCCATGGCCTTGGCGTACAGGGGCGCGGCGTTGAACACGTCCAGCGTCACGTCTGCATTGTCCAGCAGCCGCACAAGGTCCGCGTCCTCCAGCGGGTAGACGGTGGCGTCCTGCACGGCGTACCAGCTTTCCGGCTGCAATACCACGTTGCGGGTGCCCTGCTTGCCGGTAACGGCGGGGCGGGAAGCCACCAGATAGTGCCCGGCAGGGGTCAGGGGCAGGGGAGCAAGGTCCGCTTCCGGCAGCTCCACAGCCTCTTCCTCGGCGGCGGCTTCCGGTGCTACGCCGTCCAGTCCGAACCGGGGGATCAGGGAATGGATCTCCAGTTCCTGCAAAAGCCGCACGGCGGCGGGCTTGTTGCCCTCGCCCACGGCGTAGGCACCCTCGGCGGTGTCGATGGGCGCATCGGTGCGGATGGTGCCCAGCGTGTGGCTGAGTTCAGCCATGGGCTTATCCTCCAGCAAGTGCTCCCGCTGCTTGGGTTTGATGCGCTTGTCGTCAATGTTCTGGTACACGCCCTCCAGGCTGCCGAAGGTCTGCACCAGCGAGAGGGCGGTCTTTTCGCCGATGCCCTTCACGCCGGGGATGTTGTCCGAGGCGTCGCCCATCAGGCTCTTGACCTCGATGAGCTGCCGTGGCTCGATGCCGTATTTCTCGCGGATGGCGTCGGTGTCCATGGTCACGGTCTTGCTGCGGCCCATCGCAGTGACCGCCAGCAGCACGGTGGTGCTCTCGCTCACCAGCTGCAGGCTGTCGCGGTCTCCGGTGGCAAGGAAGCAGTCGTCTCTCCGGGCGGCGCAGGCGGCAGCCAGCGTGCCCAGAATATCGTCCGCCTCCCAGCCCGCGGCGGTGACGGTGCGGTAGCCAAGATCTGCCAGCAGCTGCTTGAGCACCGGCATCTGCTGCGCCAGCTCCTCGGGCATGGCGTGGCGGGTGGCTTTGTAGCCATCATACATCTTGTGGCGGAAGGTGGGGGCCTTCAGGTCGAAGGCCACAGCCACTTCGTCCGGCTGGCACTCCTTGAGCAGGGAGAGCAGGATGTTCAGAAAGCCAAAAATGGCGTTGGTGTAACGGCCGTCCTTGGTGGTCAGCAGCTTGATGCCGTAAAAAGCGCGGTTGGCGATGCTGTTGCCGTCAATGACCAGTAAACGCATAAGTCGTTTCTCCTCCATTGCTTGTTCTCACACCTTATAGTATAGCACAAAACTGCGGCGGGCGGGAGATACTTGCGGAAAAAACAGCACGGATGCCGTGGCTTCAACGGAAAAGAACATCGACATGGACTCTGTGGGCTTTGCATGGTAACTCGCACCTGAAAAAAGAACACCGCATCACAAAAAAGGCCAGAGCCTGCACCTTCCGGTGCAAAGGCTCTGGCCTCTTGCTGCGGGTCACTCCTCAATGCGGATGGCGCTGACGGGGCAGGCGTTGGCGGCGTCCACGGCACTGGGCACCTGCTCCGGCGGGATGGGGCCGGGCTGCGCCACCGCCAGAACGCCCTCCATGCGGAACACCTCCGGACACAGTCCGGCACACTGAGTGCAGCCGATGCACAGCTCCGGGTCAACGAATGCGTTCATAGACAAGACCTCCTTCCGATGATGCCAAGGTCAGTATGACCTGCCGCGGCGGGAATTATGCGCCGCCGCCCTAGGAATCCGGCGCAGGATGTGGTACAATAAGGGTTCAGGAGGGCAGAAAAATGAACATTCAGATCTTTGGCACCAGCAAGTGCTTTGATACCAAAAAAGCCCAGCGCTACTTCAAGGAGCGCGGGGTGAGATTTCAGATGATCGACCTGAAGGAAAAGGGCATGAGCCGGGGCGAGTTTGACAACGTTGCCCGTGCGCTGGGCGGCTGGGAAAAGCTGGTGGACCCGGCAGCAAAGGACAAACAGACCCTTGCGCTGTTGGACGCACTGGTGGACTGGCAGAAGGAGGACAAGCTCTTTGAAAACCAGCAGCTGTTCAAGACCCCCATCGTGCGCAATGGGCGGCAGGCCACCGTGGGCTACCAGCCCGATGTCTGGAAAAGCTGGGAATGAACGGAGATCTTACGCACTTTCACAAAAAAACCACGGTCAGGGTTTTGCACAATGGGCCGGGATGTGGTATACTGGGCTGAAATGCTATGGAACTCTGGGAGAGAAAACAAAGATGAAACATTATATTACCCCCGAAGAACATGCACAGCAGCAGCGCCGCCGGGGCCGTCAGGCACTGGGGCTGCTGGTGACGGTGCTGGTGCTGGTTGGCTTTTTTACGGTGCTGCGCGCCGGCGTGGGGCTGGTGGCCGGTCTGTTTGACGACACCGCCCAAAAGCAGGAATATGAGAGCAAGCTGGAAGGTCTGGTGCTGTTTGACCCCATGCCCTTTGACGGCATCGAGAACATCGACGACCTGACCCTGCGGGAGGCTGCGGTGTGGGGCTGCATCTACAACATTCAGGAGACGCAGGGCAGCTTTGACAACTACAACACCGACCCGGACACCGAGCAGCTGCTGCTGCCTTCGGTGGAAGTGGACGCCTATCTGGCAAAGCTGCTGGGACCCGGCTTCAAGCTGACCCACCGCAGCTTTGAGATGGAAGATATGACCATCGACTTCGATGAGACCACCCAGTGCTATAAGATCCCCGTCACCGGTTCGGTGGGCTATTATCGCGCCACAGTCACGAAGCTGTTCAAGCGGGACGGCAAGCTGCATGTCACCGTGGGCTACATCCCCACCGCCAGCACCGATGACAGCATCATCAACCCGTCCTCGGATGTGCCCACCAAGTATATGGACTATCTGTTCGAGCGCCAGAGCGGCAGCTGGTATCTGACCGGTCTGACCGAGAGCGAGACCAAGCCCGATTCGGTTGCCGGTTCGGCTGCCAATGTGCCGGAGCCGATGGCGGAAAGCGATGTGCAGGACGCCATTCTGGCCACTGCCGGGGACTCTGCTGCGGCCGATTCGGCGGCTTCTGCCGTTGAGCCGGAGGCGCAGGCGGAAAACAATGCCGACAGCGCTGTGGCCGAAGCTCCTGCCGCGGATGATGCCGCCAGCACTGCAGCATAAACCTTAAACGTAAACACCCGACTGTGTATCTTCACAGCCGGGTGTTTTTGGTATAATGGGAATCATTGTAAAGAGTAAAGGGCTCGCCCTCTCAGTCAAAGCCTAGCGGCTTTGACAGATTCCCCCTTTTGTCGCTTACGCGCCATCTTCCCCCGGCGCGGGGGAAGTCTTTCCTCAAAGTGGGAGCCTTTGGCAGTCCATACAAACTTCATCTTTTTGCCGAGGCCTCTCCCTTTGGGAGAGGTGGCGCGGCGTAAGCCGAGACGGAGAGGGCAAGGTCGCTGACCGCGTATGAGGAGCTGCTTTATAGTAATTTGCGTTACTTCAGATCGAACCGGACCACCACCAGACGGTACCACAGGTAGGGCACCATGTTCCAGATCATCCAAAGCTCCATCAGGACATAGTTGGGCAGATCACGCCAGCGGAAGGGACGCTTGCCCAGCTTGCCCGCTTTGAGCAGAGCAAAGGCCTCGTGCATTCCCTTGTCCCAAGCCTCGCCAAAGCCCTGCTTGTGGAACTTGTAGCACTTGAGCAGATAGCCCAGCGCCAGCGGGATAAAGTTGAGTACCAGCATCAGAAGCGGCTCGTTCTTGAGCGGCAGCAGGATGCTGTTGCGCCCGCTTTGCTGGCTTTTGAAGGCGTTGTACCGCACCGCACCGGTGCTGGCACCGCAGATGTGGTAGCATTTCGCTGCAGGGCAGAGGATGTTCCGGTATCCGGCGTTGTTGGCGCGCCAGCTCAGGTCCACGTCCTCAAAATAGGCAAAGAAGTTTTCGTCAAAGCCGCCGATCTCGTCCAGAATGCTCTTGCGGTAAAGGGCGGCACCGCCGCAGGCGGAGAAGATGCGCTTTTGCCGGGTGTAGCGGCTGGCGCGGCGTCCGTCGCCGGTCTTGCAGGCAAAGCCCATCCAGGTGACGTAATCTCCCGCATCGTCTGCCAGCTCCCGGTCAAAGTGACGGATCATCAGGCTTTGCACCGCAAAAATTTTGGGGTCGGTCCCGGCGGCGCGAAGCAGCTGTTCCAGCCAGTCTGGCTCGGCAAAGGCGTCGTTGTTGAACAGCACCACATATTCGCTGTGCGCCCGCGCAATGCCCTGATTCACCGCGTGAGAAAACCCGGTGTTGCAGCCGTTTTCGATGAGGGTGAAGTTGCTGCGGCAGCAGTAGCTGCGGGCCTGCGCAAGACTTTCGTCGGTGGAACCGTTGTCCACCACGATCAGGTCAAAATCCTGTTCGGTCTGTGCATAGATGGACTCGATGGAGTCCTTCAGCCAGCCTTTGCCGTTGATGTTGGGGATGACGATGGTTGCTTTGCTCATAGCTTTTTCTCCTGCGGATGTACAGATCCATGGGGTATTATAGCATAACTGACGGCAAAAAGAAACCGCACCCTGTACAGAGTGCGGTTTCCAAAAAGCATTTTATGCAGCCAGAGCCTTTTCGATGTTGCTCAGGATGGTGTCATGGTCCTCGGCGCAGACCAGGACCACCTCGCCGGTGGGGGCAACGGTGACCGTGGCAGCCTTGGCGACCAGATACTGATCCTCCAGATAGTGCTCCATGGACTGACGCTCGCTCTCCACATAGGCTTCCAGTGCGGCCTTGACTGCATCGGTCTTGCCTTCGGCGGGCTTGACGATGGCAATGGCATAACTGCGCACCATCATGCTGGAGATGCTGGCGGCAAAGCTGGTGTACTGGTCCTCTTCCAGATCCAGCAGGGGCATCAGGATGTTCCGGATCTCATCGTCCAGCTGGTCGGGCTCGTATTCGGCGCTGTATCCGTCCACAGCGGTGAACTTGCCGTCCTCGCCCTTGGTAAAGATCATGTCGTACTCGTTGTCCTCGTCGCTGCGGGCGTCGTGGATGATCTGAGAATAATCCTTGGGGGTGGAGGAGTCGGCCTTGCTGCCGGCGGAGCAGCCCACCAGAGCAAACAGGGTCAGCCCTGCCAGCAGGGCGGCAATGATTTTCTTCATCATAGAAAGATCCTTTCGTGTTGCGGTGTATGAAAGATGCAGCGGGCGCACATCTCGATGGTAGTGTGCGCCGGTTTTCGGCTGCTATTCTGGATACGAACCACACCCCTGCACGATTGCAGGAAAAATGTAACAGTTCTGTGAACGGGCCTTACAGCATCAGGGCATCCAGATCTCCGTGGTCCACAGGGGTGGACAGGATGATCTGGGTGCTGGTGGTGCCCAGCTTCTGAAACTGCAGGATCAGATGCTCCAGCTGGGGCATGCTGCCGCAGCTGACCTTGACCAGAAAGGTGTAGGCACCGGTGACATGGTAGCACTGCAGCACTTCCCGGCTGTTTTGCAGCAGCTCCAGAAAGGCATCCTGCTTGGAGGGAGCCACCGACAGACTGATCAGGGCGTCCACATAGACCCGGTCGGCGGGGCGGTTCAGGGTGACGGTGTAGCCGCTGATGATGCCGTCGGTCTCCAGCTTGTGAATGCGGCTGGAAACGGCGGGACTGGTCAGGGACACCTGCTCTGCGATCTCCTTGACCGGCATCCGTGCATTTTTGGCAAGAAGGGACAGAATCTTCCGATCCAGATCATCCATGAGAAATTCTCCTTTAAAAAATATGTTGGATTGTATAAAATTTTCTGAAAGTAAAGTTTTATTGTTAGTGCAAACGCACAAAGAATGAAAAAATACGCGTTTGCTCAGCTTTGTGTTAATTATATAAAGTTTCGCACAAAAAGTAAAGACTTAATTTAAAGCAAAACCGGGGGAAACGGTTTGACAAGGAAACAAAAAAGCGTATAATACATCATGCAAGGCAGCGCAAGACAAAAAACCTGCCACACTGAAGATCGAGATTCACCACTTTATATACTTTCCCACCCCTCTATACACAAAAACCCGCTGCCAGGCGGGTTTTTGTGTTTGTATGGGGATTTTTTTGTTATACCAGATATCCCTCAAAAACGTGCAGGTCCTCGGTCTTGACGATGCCTTCCAGATACAGCCCGCTGTCCCGGTATTCCTCCACCAGCACGCTGCCCCGCTCCCGCATGGGGGCGGCAAGACCCAGTTTGTCGTAGGGCAGCAGCACCTTCAGGGTGTGCACCCGGTCGCTGAGCACCTCATCCAGCTTTGCCAGCAGCGCGTCCAGCCCAAAGCCGGTCTTGGCGCTGGTCAGCAGGATGTCCGGGTCAAAGCTCATGGCACCCGGCTTGTCGCACTTGTTGTAGACGGTCAGGCGGGGGATGTCCGCGCAGTCCAGCCCGTCCAGCACCTCGTCCGTCACGGCCAGCTGCTCTTCCCGCTGGTCATCGCCGGCGTCTGCCACCCGGACGATGACATCCGACCATGCAGCCTCTTCCAGTGTGGATTTGAAGGCTTCCACCAGATTGTGGGGCAGGCGGGACACAAAGCCCACCGTGTCCACCAGCAGCACCGCAAGGCCGCTGGGCAGCACCAGCTTGCGGCTGGTGGGGTCCAATGTGGCAAACAGCATGTCTGCCTCGGCGACGCTGGGGCCGCACAGGGCGTTCATCAGGCTGGACTTGCCCACGTTGGTGTAACCCACAAGGCTGACCACCGGCATGCCGGTCTTGGCGCGGGCCTTGCGGCTCTCGCCCCGGCGCTTTTCCATCTCGGCCAGCTTTTCCGCCAACGCGTCGATGCGGGCGTGCACATGGCGGCGGTCCAGCTCCAGCTTGGTCTCACCGGCACCGCGGCGGGCACCGCCGCCGCCGCCACCGCCGCCGCCCTGACGGCTGAGCACCTCGCCCATGCCCTGCAGGCGGGGCAGGCGGTAGCGCAGCAGTGCCAGCTCGGTCTGCAGCTTGCCCTCGTTGGTCACGGCACGGCTGCGGAAGATCTCCAAGATCAGCATGGTGCGGTCGATAACCTCCAGCCCGCCCAGTGCGTTGGAGATGTTGCGGATTTGGCTGCCGGTCAGTTCGCCGTCAAACACAGCGCATTCCGCCCCCAGCGTTTCGGCGGCAAGGCTGGCTTCCTCCAGCTTTCCGCTGCCCAGCACGATGCCGGTCTCCGGGGTCTGGCGCTTCTGGGTCACCTGCGCCACGGCTTCCATGTGGTTGGCCTCGCACAGGGCAGAAAGCTCTGCCAGACTGCGCTGGCAGTCCCACAGCCCCTGATCCAGCGCCAGCAGCACCACCTTCGTGGGGGGCGTTTCAACCAGAATATCGTAAAGTTCGCTCACAGTAAGTCCTTTCTTTTGGGTGACATGGCTCGCCCTCTC
Source organism: uncultured Faecalibacterium sp. (assembly GCA_934513205.1). GTDB lineage: Bacteria > Bacillota > Clostridia > Oscillospirales > Ruminococcaceae > Faecalibacterium. The sequence goes on from CAKSWU010000020.1 coordinate 28,759, forward strand.
AGCCTCAGTCCGGGAGGGGCATCGCGTCAGCGATGACAGAGAGAGCAGGGCCGTGGATCAATTTTGTTATAGCGTTCTCTTGTTAATAGGCAGCACCGGCACTCCACCGGGGTGCCATCGAATTTGTGGTCCACCGCATCGTGGTCGTACACAAAGCCGGCCTTTTCCATCACCCGTCCGCTGACGGGATTATCCTTTGCGTAAATACAGGCGAGCCAATTGCTGTCTGTATTGCAAAACCAGTACCGGACCACGGCCCGCAGGGCTTCGGAGGCAAATCCTCTGCCCCACCAGTTTTGCCCGATGCAGTAGCCCGCTTCCCACACGCCGTTGGCGCAGTCCTGCCGGGGCCAGCGCGCTTTTTGCGCAGCGTCTCCCAGCGCGGCGTTGAAGATGCCGATGCTGCCGAACACCTGTCCCGTGGCTTTTTCCACGATGGCCCACTGGTAGTAGTCCGGGTTCGGGTACAGCTCTGCCCACGCCGAAAGCAGCTCCCGGGTCTCGGCGGGGCTTTTGTGCGGCTGCCACCGCAGATGCCGGGTCACTGCGGGGTCCGAAGCCCAGTTGCGGTACATCATGTCCGCATCTGCGGGCAGAAGGCGGCGCAGCAGCAGCCGGTGGGTCTCCAGCTCCTGCGTTCCGGCATGGCGCATTTCGTTCACGCTCCTTACTATGGGAAAGTTACGCATAGGATAGCACAAATTTCGCCTTCCTGCAAGCGGGAAAGGCAAAAACCCTTGACCGGAACGCTTTTGTGCATTAAACTAAAGCTCGGATGTTCCATGAAAAAAGGAGAACTTCAACATGAAAGATGTGCATGAGATCCTGAAAAAACGCCCGCTGCTGTTCGACGGCGGCATGGGCACCTATTATAATGCAGCGCCCGGACAGGAGTGCGAGCAGGCAAACCGGACCGACCCGGAGGGCATTCTGGCGGTGCACCGGGCGTATCTTGACGCCGGGGCGGATGCCATCAAGACCAACACCTTTGGACTGACCCGGATGGCGGCAGCCCACGACCCGGCATGGAAGGCACTGGCTGAGGCGGGCTGGGAACTGGCCCGGCGGGCTGCGGCGCAAACGGACACTGCGGTGTTTGCGGACATCGGCCCGGCACCGGACACCGAGGCACTGCCGGCGGCACAGCTGTACACAGCGCTGGCAGACTGCTTTCTTGCGCTGGGAGCAAAGAACTTTCTGTTCGAGACCCTGAGCGCCGACACCGGTGTGGCTGAGGCGGCAAAACGGATCAAACAGGCGGCACCGGATGCCTTTGTGCTGGTGTCTTTTGCGGTGCTGCCGGACGGCTACACCCGGGAGGGACAGCACTGCGCAGAGCTGGTGCACCGCATGGAAGCCTGCGGCGCGGTGGATGCCGTGGGTCTGAATTGTGTGTCCGCTCCGAGCGCCATGGGGGAACTGGTGCAAAAGCTGGGCGGGGTGAAGCTGCCTCTGTCGGTGATGCCCAATGCAGGCTACCCGGTGGTCACCCGCACCCGGGTGCAGTACCGGGGCAGACCGGAGTATTTTGCCCAAGAGCTGGCAAAGCTGGCAGCCCGCGGGGTGCGCATTCTGGGCGGCTGCTGCGGTACCACGCCCCGGCACATCGCAGCCCTGCGCCGCGCACTGGATGCGCTGCCGCAGACCCTGCCCGCCGCCCCGGCGGTGCAGCTTTCTGCCGCGCCGAAGCCGAAGGCGGAAACGGACGATGCCTTTTTGCGCAAGCTGAACGCGGGCAAAAAGGTGGTCGCTGTCGAGCTGGACAGCCCCAAGGACGCCGACCTGACCGGCTATCTGGAAAGCGCCCGCCGTCTGCAGGCGGCAGGCACGGACCTTTTGACCATTGCGGACTGCCCCATTGCCCGGGCACGGATGGATTCTTCGCTGGTGGCGTGCCGGGTGCACCGGGAGCTGGGGCTGAACGTGCTGCCCCACATGACCTGCCGGGACCGCAACCTGAATGCCTCCAAGGCCCTGCTGCTGGGGCTGTACGCCGAGGGGGTGCGGGAGGTTCTGGCCATCACCGGCGACCCCATCCCCACCGCTGAGCGGGACGAGGTGAAGAGCGTGTACCAGTTCAACTCCCGCAAGCTGGCCCGGTATATCGTCTCGCTGGCAGGGGAAGGGCGGGAGATGCCCGCACCCATGACCGTGTTCGGCGCGCTGAACCTGAATGCCCGGAACTTTGATGTGGAGCTGCGCCGCGCCGCCGAAAAGCTGGAAAGCGGCATGAGCGGCTTCCTCACCCAGCCGGTACTGTCGGCGCAGGCGGTGGAGAACCTGAAAAAGACCCGGGAAACACTGGGACCCAAGGCAAAGATCCTGGCGGGCATCATGCCGGTGGTCAGTCAGCGCAACGCCATCTTTATGGAAAACGAGGTCAACGGCATCCATGTGGACGCCGAGATCATCCAGCGCTTTGCCGGGCTGGACCGTGAGCAGGGAGAGCAGCTTGGGCTGGAAGTGGCGGTGCAGGCTGCCAAAGCGGCTGCTCCCTATGCAGACGGCTTTTACCTGATGACCCCCTTCAACCGCATCGCCCTGATGGAGCGGCTCATTGCCCGGCTGAAGGTAGAAGTTATAAAAGATTGACGGGCTTGCCCTCTCCGTCATTGCTAACGCAATGCCACCTCTCCCAAAGTGAGAGGCTTTGGCAGTCCACGCAAAGTCCATGGTTTTGCCAAGGGCTCTCCCTTTGGGAGAGCTGTCGAGCAAATGCGAGACTGAGAGGGCGGGGAGGCTGACAATATTCGCAAAAAACCAATTGACAAACCGCACAAAAAACGCTATATTCTTTTTGTAAATGCATTGAAAAAGAGTGTGCACTGTTTTTGCCGTTCAGAGAGCCGGAGCTTTGCTGCGAATCCGGTACGGTCGGGCAGTGCGCTGTCACTTTGGAGCAGGAGCGGTGAGCCGGTGCGGTGAGCTGCTCTCGGGGCTGCCCCACGTTACCGGGGCATCAAGGGGCACGGAGCATTCCGTGCAATTTGGGTGGTACCGCGGTATGTATTGACAGCCGTCCCATGGAACGTTCCGTGGGACGGCTTTTTTCGTCCCACTTCACCAATTTATACTGGGAGGACCCTATGAAAGAACTTGCAAAACAGTACGATCCCAGCCAGGTGGAAGACCGCATCTACCAGTTCTGGCTGGACGGCGGCTACTTCCACACGAAGGCAGACCCCGACAAGAAACCCTACACCATCGTCATGCCGCCCCCGAACGTCACCGGTCAGCTGCACATGGGCCATGCGGTGGATAACACCATGCAGGATATCCTCATCCGCACCAAGCGGATGCAGGGCTACGCCGCTCTGTGGGTGCCCGGCACCGACCACGCCTCCATTGCCACCGAGGCTAAGGTGGTGGAGGCCATGCGCGCCGAGGGTCTGACCAAGGAGATGGTGGGCCGCGATGGTTTTCTGGACCGCGCATGGGCATGGAAGACCAAGTACGGCAACCGCATCGTCAGCCAGCTGAAGAAGCTGGGCAGCAGCTGCGACTGGGAGCGCGAGCGCTTTACCATGGACGAGGGCTGCTCTGAGGCCGTCAAGGAAGTGTTCGTGCGCCTGTACGACAAGGGGCTGATCTACCGCGGCAACCGCATGGTCAACTGGTGCCCCCACTGCAACACCTCCATTTCCGACGCCGAGGTGGAGTACGAGGAGAAGGACGGCAATTTCTGGCACCTGCTGTACCCGGTCAAGGAGACCGGCGAGATGCTGGAGCTGGCCACCACCCGCCCCGAGACCATGCTGGGCGATACCGCCGTTGCCATCAACGGCGAGGATCCCCGCTACGCCCATCTGCACGGCTGCCATGTGGTGCTGCCCCTGCTGAACAAGGAGATCCCCATCGTCTGCGATGAGCACGCCGATATGACCAAGGGCACCGGTGTCGTGAAGATCACCCCCGCCCACGACCCCAACGACTTTGAGGTGGGTCTGCGCCATGACCTGCCCATCGTGCGCGTGTTCACCTATGACGGCCACATGACCGGCGCTGCCGATAAGGCTGCTGCCGATGCCCTGTTCGCCTCCGGCAAGAACACCATCAACGAGCCCGAAGTGCTGGACTGCGGCAAGTACGCCGGTATGACCACTCTGGAAGCCCGCAAGGCCATCCTGGCCGACCTGAAAGAGGGCGGCTTCCTGAAGGAGATCGAGCCCCTGAAGCACGAGGTCGGCACCTGCTACCGCTGCCACTCCACCATCGAGCCCATGGTGTCCAAGCAGTGGTTCGTGAAGATGGAGCCGCTGGCAAAGCCTGCCATCGAGAGCGTGGAGAAGGGCGAGATCAAGTTCGTGCCCGAGCGCTTTACCAAGAACTATATGAACTGGATGAAGAACACCCGCGACTGGTGCATCAGCCGCCAGCTGTGGTGGGGTCATCAGATCCCGGCTTGGTACTGCGACGACTGCGGCGAGACCGTGGTGGCAAAGTCTGCTCCCTGCGCCTGCCCCAAGTGCGGCAGCACAAAGCTGACCCGGGACCCGGATACCCTGGATACCTGGTTCTCCTCTGCCCTGTGGCCCTTCAGCACGCTGGGCTGGCCCAACGAGGACAGCGCCGACCTGAAGTATTTCTACCCCACCAACACCTTGGTCACCGGCTATGACATCATCGGCTTCTGGGTCAGCCGCATGATCTTCTCCGGTCTGGCTTACACCGGCAAGGCTCCCTTTGACACCGTCTGCATCCACGGCATCGTCCGCGACAGTCAGGGCCGCAAGATGTCCAAGAGCCTTGGCAACGGCATCGACCCGCTGGAGGTCATTGCCCAGTACGGTGCAGACGCCCTGCGCTTTATGCTGGTGGACGGCTCCACCCCGGGCAACGATATGCGCTATATCGAAAAGAAGGTGGAGGCTGCCCGCAACTTTGCCAATAAGCTGTGGAACGCCACCCGCTTTGTGCTGATGAACCTGCCCGAGGACTTTGAGCCGGGCCTGCCCAGCGAGGACAAGCTGGACATGAGCGACAAGTGGGTGCTGACCAAGCTGAATCAGGTGGCCGGTGCCATGACCGACAACCTCGACCACTACGAGATGGGTCTGGCTGCTGCCAAGATCAACAGCTTCATCTGGGACGTCTACTGCGACTGGTTCATCGAGATCGCAAAGCCCCGCCTGAACTCCGGCGACGCACAGCAGGCGGATACCGCCCGCCGTGTGCTGGTGTATGTGCTGGATAAGGCGCTCAAGCTGCTGCATCCCTTCATGCCCTTCATCACCGAGGAGCTGTATCAGGCTCTGCCCGGCTCTGCCGAGACCATCATGACGCAGGCATGGCCCACCTTTGACGCCGCTCACAACTGGGCAGCCGAGGAAGAAGCCTTTGAAAAGGTGATGGATTATATCAAGGCTGTGCGTACCATGCGCACCGAGATGAACGTGCACCCCGCCAAAAAGACCAGCATGATCATCGAGACTGCCGATGCCGCCCCCTTCCAGAACGCACAGGTCTATCTGGCCAAGTTCGCCTTTGCCACCGATGTGACCTTTACCGAAAAGTACGAGGGCAGCACCGACGGCATGGTGCAGGTGTCCACCCACGCCGCCCGCGGCTTCATCCCCATGATGGAGCTGATCGACCGCGACAAGGAGCTGGCCCGCCTGAACAAGGAAAAGGCCAAGGCTGAAAAGGAAATGGCCATGTTCGGCAACCAGCTGAACAACCCCAAGTTCGTGGAGCGCGCCCCGGCGGCTCTGGTGGAGGACATCCGCAGCAAGTTCGCCAAGAGTCAGGACAAGCTGGCAAACATCGAGCAGAGCATCAAGGCTCTGGGCTGAGACGGTGGAACACGATAACGAGCGCACCTCGCCGTGGCTCATTGCGGCCCGGGTGGTGTTCACGCTGGCACTGGCGGGCTGTATCTGGTTCATCTTTTCCAACTCCATGGCAGTGGCGCAGGTGTCCAGTGCATCCAGCGGACGGGTCCTTCAGCTGATGCAGGCGGCGCTGCGCCGTCTGGGCCATCCCGCCCTTGCACAGCGGCTGACCATGCACCTTGTGCGCAAGCTGGCGCATTTCTGCGAGTATCTGCTGGAAGGCTTTCTGCTCATGCTCTGCATGCGGGTATACAGCCGCCATCCGCTGCGCCACATCACCGTGCCCATGCTGGGCGGGGTGCTTACGGCGCTGACGGATGAGACCATCCAGCTCTATTCCCCCGGACGCAGCAGTCAGGTCACCGATGTGTGGCTGGACTCGGTGGGCGTTCTGGCGGGCATCCTTGCGGCGCTGGTGCTGATGGCACTGCTGCATCTTCTGTTCCATCATCGTGATAAGGAGTAACCAATGACCATCCAACAGGCAAATCAGTATTTCACCGCTCTGCCGGAGGGCTTTGCCTCTACCCCGCAGCTGCGGCAGGCACTGACCGCATCGGTGCAGCAGGTGCAGTTCGTGGGCGTGGCGGGCACCGCCGGCAAAACGGCGGTGGCACGTCTGCTGGCGGCTGTGCTGCAGGCGCAGGGCATCCGTGCGGGTCTGTACTGCGCGGGCTGCGAGCCGCTGGAAAAGCGCATCCGGGTGGATGGCGCTCCCGTGGACGAGACCCTGCTGTGCCGCGCTGCCGATGCTCTTGCTGCCCGGGAGGAGCTGCCTTTGCAGGCCGCCGAGCTGGCGGCAGCCGCCTGCTGCTTTGGCGAAGCCGGCTGCACGCTGGCTGTGGTGGAGCTGCCGGACGCGGGCCTTGCCGAAGCACTGCCCCAGATGCCGGTGTGCGCCGTCACAGCGGTGGGACCGGACGGCGTCAGCCGCTCGGTGGAACGTCTGGCGGCGCTGGCGGGCGGCGTCATGCGCAAGGACAGCATCTGTGTCACCGCACCGGAGCAGCCCAAGGCGGTGCTCAGCGAGCTCATTGTGGCTGCAGGAAAGTGCGGCTGCGAGCTGGTGGTGCCGGACCCGGAGGACATCACCTTTCTGGAGGCGGAAAAGTTTTCCAGCCGGGTGGACTACGGCGGCTACACGGTGCCGCTGGCCTTTCTGGGGCGTCACGCCGCAGGCAATGCCGCCATGGCGGTGGAACTGGCACTGGCGCTCTGCCGCAAGGGCTTTGACATCACCGATGACGCCATTCTGGAGGGCCTTGCGGCGGTGGACAACCGCAGCAGCATCCGGGTGGTCTCCCAGCAGCCGCTGGTCATTCTGGATGCCTGCCGCACCCCGCAGCAGGCTGCTGCGCTGCTGCGCGTGCTGAATATGGCAAAGGTGCGCCACATGAGCGCCATCATCGGCCTGACCGAGGAGGAGGGCGCCGAGGCGTTCTTCTCCGCGCTGGAGACCGGTCTGAGCCCCGAGGAACAGAAAAAGGACAAGTCCACCATGCCCGGCATGAGCGAAAACCCCTTTGACCGGGTGTATCTCGTCACGCCTGACGGCGTGGAGGAGCAGCTGACCCGGCGGCTGACCGAGAAGGCAAAGTATCATTTTGATGCACAGCTCTGTACCAGTCTGGCCGAGGCGGTGCAGCTGGCGCACGCCAACACCCGCCGCGGTCTGCTGGTCTGCGGCAGCGAGGCGGCAGTGCTGGAAGCCGCTGCCCTTCTGGCGGAGTGAGCCGACAGCTTTTTCTAAAAAATAACGCAGAGATCCCGTACACTGAAACCATGTGTACGGGATCTTTTTGTTTGCAAAGGAGATGGACAAGCCATGGCAACCGTAAGCTTCAGCCCGGCAGGAGAGTGTCTTTATGCGTTTCTGGCGGGCGAGATCGACCACGATGCAGCCCGGGATCTTCGCGTCCGGCTGGACGATGCGCTGGTCAGCCGCGGACCCGGGACCATGATTCTGGACTTTGGCGGTGTGAGTTTTATGGATTCCTCCGGTGTGGGGCTGATCCTGGGCCGTCAACGCATCGCCCGCACCATGGGAACGGTGCTGAAGGTGCAGCATACCCCGGCGCAGCTGGCCCGGATGCTGCAGCTGGCAGGAATCGTCTGCGTCTGTGCAGGACAGAAGGAGGAATGAAGCATGAAAGCAGAAAACACCACGAAGATCCAGTTCGACTCGCTCAGCGTGAACGAAAGTTATGCCCGGGGCGCGGCGGCGGCCTTTCTTGCCCGGTACGACCCCACCGTGCCGCAGCTGGCGGACATCAAGACCGCCGTGTCCGAGGCGGTCACCAACTGCATCGTCCACGCCTACCCGGACCGCATCGGGCCGGTGCGTATGACCATTGCCGTCTATCCCGACCGGGAGGTGCACATCATGGTCACGGATCAGGGCATCGGCATCCCCAATGTAGAGCAGGCCATGCAGCCATTGTTCACCACCGGAAACCCGGAGGAACGCTCGGGTCTGGGCTTTGCCGTGATGCAGAGCTTTATGGATAAGGTCAAGGTCACATCCAGACCGGGCAAAGGGACGAAGGTGCTGCTGGTCAAACGCCTGTCCCCGCGCAGCACTACATAAATAAGAAGGGCGGTCAGGGTATGGTATCGGACAAGACCCGGCGGGAACGATTCATTGAGCAGAATCTGGGACTGGCGCATTCCTGCGCAGGACGGTTCCGCGGCAGAGGCATCGACTATGATGACCTGTACAGTGCCGGCTGCATGGGGCTGATCAAAGCGTATGATAACTTTGACGAAAGCCGGGGCGTCTGCTTCTCCACCTACGCTGTGCCGGTCATCCTTGGCGAGATCAAAAAGCTGTTCCGGGACGGCGGAACGGTCAAGGTGAGCCGCTCTTTAAAAGAACTGGGGATGCGGGTGCAGGCTGCGCGGGAACACCATGTGAAGGTCTGCGGCACAGAGCCAACACTGTCGCAGCTGTCGCAGGAACTGGAGGAGCCGGTGGAAAATATCACCCTTGCCATTCAGGCATCACAGCCCGCCATGAGCCTGACCCCGGAAAACACCGGAGAAGAAGAACATCAGCTGGACATTCCGGTGGAGTCTCCCGAGGAAGCACTGGCAGAGCGGATTAGTCTGGCAGAAGTGCTGCGAACTCTGCCGGAGCAGGACCAGCAGTTGATCCGGCTGCGATTCTATGGCGGCAAGACCCAGAGCGAAACCGCAAAGGTCCTGCATACCACGCAGGTGCAGATCTCCCGGCGGGAACGCAAGATCCTGACCCTTCTCCGCAGGCGGCTTTTGGAAGAATAGATGCCATACTTCCCAGAAATAAAGGAAAAAACTGGGCAAAAAGTAAAAAGAAAGACTTCATGCAAAAAATGTAAAGAAAAGTCTTGCTTTTTGCAAATCACTGTGATAAAATACGTTACTGTCAGGCGGACGTCCGACAGAACAGAAAATGTTTGAAACGGACGGCGTAGCGAGAAGAATCAAAGAACTTCGACAAGAAATTTGAAAAACTTCAAAAAAGTGCTTGACAACTTGTCACGAAAGTGATAAAATAATCTAGCTTTCAGCCGCAAGGCTGAGGCGCACAGGACCTTGAAAATTGAACAATATCGAAAAACTTGTAAGGAACCTTTAAGTGTT
>CAKSWU010000021.1 GCA_934513205.1 uncultured Faecalibacterium sp.
TCATCGCGGTACTTGCCCGGGTTGCGGTAGGCTTTGTATGGGATCCCGTCCAGCGAAAATTCCGGGTACATCCCTTCTTTGGTCAGGCTGAGCTGTATCCCGTGCTCCTCTGCATACGCCTGCAAGGCTGCGGTAAACTCCTGCGGTGTGTTGATGCTGCCCTGCGGGATAAAGAAAAAGTGCTTCTGATGCTGCACCTGCGCCAGCGTGCGGTAATCCTGCACCCAGCCGGAGAAAAAGTTCTGCGGCTGCGCGGGGTCTTCCATCCGGGACAGGCAGGCGTCCACATCCAGCGATTCCGCAGACGGGTCCTGCCGGGCCAGTTCTGCGCAAAAACGCGCCGCCCCTTCCAGCTGCTTTGCGCGTTGTTCCAGTGCGGTCTGCTGCTCCCGCAGGACACTCCCCAGCGGTGCATCGCCCGCAAGCACGGACCGGATGACCGGAAGCGGCACATCCAGCATCCGCAGCATCCGGATGAACCGGAGAGTGCGGATGTCCTGTTCTGTGTAATCGCGGTAATCGTTGCCGGGCAGGCGGGCAGGGTTCAGAAGCCCCTCTTTTTCATAGAAGCGGATATTGGGGGCGGGCACCCCGCTTTGTTTCGAAGCCTGTTTGATGTTCATTTGCTTCACCTCCGCACTCACATTACACCTTAAAGACGCTTGAAGGTCAAGCCTTTTTGAAAAAAAGCCCCGGAAAACCTGCTGCTGCGGGCATTCCGGGGCCAAATCTTATTCCGCGTTCTGGCAGAACAGCGAGAAGGTGCGGTAGGCCATGTACAGGTCGGTCTTGTGGATGACCTCAAAGGGCGAGTGCATGGACAGCACCGGCACACCGATGTCCAGCACGGGGATGCCCCGGTTTGCCACATACTTGGCAATGGTGCCGCCGCCGCCAAGGTCCAGACGGCCCAGCTCACCGATCTGCCATGCCACGTCATTGGCATCCAGCAGGCGGGTGATGTCCCCTACCAGCTCGGCATTGGCATCGCTGGCAGAGCTCTTGCCGCGGCTGCCGGTATACTTGAAGAATGCCACGCCGCGGCCGGCGTAGGTGCCGTTCTGCGGTTCAAACGCGCCGGACCAGGAGGGGTCGTAGGCAGCAGTGACATCCGCAGACAGGCAGACGCTGTTGCGGAAGGCAAGGATATCGTCCTGACCGGCAGCGCGGCACAGCAGCTGCATAAAGTGGAACACATACATGCTCTGCATACCGGTGACGCCATCGGAGCCAATCTCTTCCTTATCAGTCAGCACGCAGACGGTGGTGTACAGAGGTTTCTTTGTCTCGATTTCTGCCATCAGTGCGGGATAGGCATCCACCCGGTCATCGTGACCGTAGCCGCCCACCATGGAACGGTCGAAGCCCACGTCGCGGGCCTTGTGGGCGGGCACCACTTCGATCTCGGCACGGGTGAAGTCTCGCTCGGTGATGCCGTATTTTTCGTGCAGCAGCATCAGGGTGTTCAGCTTGACGGCCTGCTTGATGTCGTCCTCTTCTACGGCATCGGAGCCGATGAGCACGTTCAGTTCTTCTGCCTTGATGCCCTCGCTGAGCTTGCGGTCGTTCTGCTCCGCCCCCAGATGCGGCAGCAGGTCGGTGATGCAGAACACCGGGTCGCTCTCGTCCTCACCAATGCAGACCGACACACTGGAGCCGTCTGCGCGGGTGAACACGCCGTGGATAGCAAGCGGCATCGTAGCCCACTGATACTTGCGGACACCGCCGTAGTAGTGAGTCTTGAAGTAGCTGAAGTGGTCCGCTTCGTACAGCGGGTTCGGGCGCAGGTCCAGCCGGGGGCTGTCGATGTGGGCGATGACCAGCCGGAAGCCCTCCTCAAAGGACTTCTGTCCAATGGTCGCCGCAACGACCGCCTTGTGCTCCTGCACGAAGTAGATCTTCTGCCCGGGGGCGTAGATCTTCTTCGGCTCGAACTTCTCGTAGCCTGCTTTCCGCAGCATCTGTTCACTGACGGCAGCCGCCTCGCGCTCGGTCTTGGCTGCATCCAGAAACGCCTTGTAGCCCTCAGCAAACGCAGCGGCCTTTGCCTTTACGTCGGTGCTTTTGTCGGCGGCATACTCCGGCTTGTAAAGCAGCTGTTCCGCTGCCTGTTTTGCAGAAAATTTCTCGCTCATAACGTTTGATCTCCTCTCAATTTCCTGCATAGATGCGCTGATAGTTCGCATAGCAGGACGTGATCTTTTTTACATAGTGGTTCATCTGATTGTACGGGAAACCCTGCAGGGTCTCCCCGTCTGCCGAGTGTTCTTCCAGCCGCAGCAGCGCGTCCACCGTTCCCCAGCCGCTGTGGTAGGCAGCGGCAGCGGTCGCCACATCTCCTTTATACCGCTGCATACAAAGATGAAGGTAGTAGCACCCGAACCGGATGCCCACCTCCGGGTCGTACAGGTCTGCAAAGGTCAGATCTTCCTCTGCGGCGATCTTGCTGCGCAGCCACAGAAAGGTCTCTTCGGTCATCTGCATCAGACCCCGGGCGTCCACACTGGAAGTAGCCTGCGGGTCAAAGCCGCTCTCGGTGCGGATGAAGGCATCCACCAGCAGCGGGTCCAGCTCGTAGGTCTGCGCCCACTGCTCCACCAGTGCTTCGTACTTGCGGGGATACAAAAAGCGCTCGGCGCGGTCCCATGCACGGGGCAACAGCAACGCTGCACACAGCACTGCCAGCACCAGAAACAGCAGCAGCCGGTTGCGTTTTTTCCGCCGAAGCTGCGCTTTTCGGGCACGGGCAGCGCGGCGGATGCGGGCGGTCTGCGGGTCGTATCCGCCGGTTCCCCGGTTCTTATCTTGTTCATTCAAAGCCTTGTTGCCGTGCCTCCTTCTGCCAGAAGTTCTGCGCACAGGTCGGCGGCTGCCGCCTGCAGACGGGCAAGGTCTGTGTCGTTGCGCAGGATGTAATCTGCATGCCGGGTCAGTGTCTGTTCCGGCGTTTGTGCGTTCAGACGCCGCCGCGCCATCTCCGGGGCAATGCCGTCCCGGGCCACGATGCGGGCCACACTGGACTCAAACGGTGCCGTTACCACGCACAGGCGGTCGCACTCCGCCTGCGCAGCGGTCCCCACGATGACCGCGCCGTCCAGCACAAAAAGCGGTGCCCCGGCAGCCTGCGCCGCCTGTTTTGCAGCGCGGATGCGGGCAACGATCTCCGGGTGGGTCAGGCGGTCCAGCGCAGCCTTGCCTTCCGGTGTGGCAAAGGCACGGTCTGCCAGCAGGCGGCGGTCCAGCGTACCGTCCGGCCGGAGGATGTCGGCACCGAACTGTGCTGCCAGCGCCGGCAGCAGCGGCGAGCCCGGCAGCAGGATGTCGCGGCTGATCTGGTCTGCGTCCGCCAGCGGCACGCCGCGGGCAGAAAACACCGCTGTCACAGTAGATTTCCCGCAGCCGCTGCGGCCTGTGATGCCCAGCGTGATCATAGAGCGATCACCCGGAAGGCGGCAGCGCGGATAAGGCGGTTGTAGACTGCCATGGACAGTCCATCCTTCTGCGGGCAGCGGGCATAGACCACGCCGTCTCCCTGCTCATCCAGCGCCCGCAGCGAGCGGAAGATGTGCTTTGCCTGATCGGCACCGTCCCCCTCGCGACCGTATTCCACGCAGGGAACGCCCAGTTTTTCTGCTTCACCGGTAAAGCACAGGCAGCTGGGGTTCTGTTCGGCGTGGGCGTCCACATAGGCCTTGAACTGTTCAAAGGTTCCGTCCAGCAGGGTCACGTCCGCCTTGGGGGCATAGTGCTTGTATTTCATGCCGGGGCTGCGAACCACAGCGCCTTCCGGCAGCTTTTCCAGAATAGCCTTGGAGACTTCCACCTCTTCGCCAAGGGCGCGCTCCAGATCCTCCAGCGTGATGTGCCCCGGGCGGAACAGGGTGGGTCTGTCGCCCACCACCGACACCACGGTGCTCTCCACGCCCACATCACATTCGCCACCATCCAAAATCAGCGGCAGACGTCCGTCCATATCCGTGAACACATCCTGCGCATTGGTGGGGCTTGGCTTGCCGGAAAGGTTCGCGCTGGGGGCGGCAAAGGCACAGCCGCTTTTTTCAATGACAGCCCGGGCCACCGGGTGGCTGGGCATCCGGATGCCCACGGTGTCCAGACCGGCGCAGCACTCTGCCGCCACCTCCGGGCCTCGGGGCATGATGATGGTCAGCGGGCCGGGGCAGAAAGCAGCCATCAGCAGCTGGGCGCGTTCCGGCACCTCGCTGACAAGACCCGGCAGCATTTCGGGGCCGGTGACGTGGACGATCAGAGGGTTGTCCTGCGGGCGGCCCTTTGCCACAAAGATCTGCTTGACTGCCTCGCCGTTGCGGGCATCGGCGGCTATGCCGTAGACCGTCTCGGTCGGCAGAGCGACCAGCTGCCCGCTGCGCAGCAGGCAGGCTGCCTTTTCAATGCTTTCTGCCCGATCTGCGGGCAGGACTTCAGTTTTAGTTTTCATACGCTTCATCGTTCTTTCTATCTGTAAAGTATATTTGCTTTTCAGCAAATTCAGACGTGTTACCGAGCTTTGTTTCAGAGGTCTCCATTGAGCTTTTGCAGCTTCTCCGTCTGTTCCCGGGTAGCCAGTGCATCAATGACCGTGTCCAGATCTCCGTCCATGATCTTTTCAAGACCGTGGACCGTCAGCCCGATGCGGTGGTCGGTGCAACGGTCCTGCGGAAAGTTGTAGGTACGGATCTTCTCGCTGCGGTCGCCGGTGCCCACCTGCCCCTGACGCTCCGAATTGATGGCGTCCTGCTGTTGTTTCTGCTTCAGTGCCAAAAGGCGGCTGCGCAGGATCTCCAGCGCCTTGTCCTTGTTCTGGAACTGGCTGCGCTCGTTCTGGCATTCCACCACCATACCGGTCGGCAGATGCGTCACGCGGATGGCACTGGAGGTCTTGTTGATATGCTGCCCACCTGCGCCCGATGCACGGAAGGTGTCGATGCGCAGGTCTTTCATTTCCAGCGCAAGGTCCACCTCCTCGGCCTGCGGCATCACCGCCACGGTGGCGGTGGAGGTGTGGATGCGGCCCTGCGTCTCGGTCTCGGGCACACGCTGTACCCGGTGCACCCCGCTCTCATACTTCAGACGGCTGTACGCTCCGGCGCCCTCTACCGAGAAGATGGCTTCCTTCACGCCGCCCAGCTCGGTCTCGTTGAGGTTGAGCATCTCCAGCGTCCAGCCCCGGCGCTGCACATACATGGTGTACATGCGCAGCAGACTGTGGGCAAACAGTGCTGCTTCCTCGCCGCCTGCGCCGCCGCGGATCTCCACAATGACGTTTTTGCTGTCGTTGGCGTCCTTTGGCAGCAGCAATAATTTGAGATCATTTTCCAGTTTTGCCACATCTTGACTTTTTTCGCTGATTTCCTGCTGTATCATCTGCTTGAAGTCCCCATCGAGGGGTCCCGGCTCCTCCAGCAGGGCTTTGGCTTGGGCAAGGTGGTCCTGTGCGGTCTGCCATGCCCGGTAGGCCTGCACCGTAGGTCCCACCTCGTGATACTCCCGCATCAGCTTCCGGAACAGGGCCGGGTCGGCTGCTGTCTCGGGCTGATTCAGCCGGACAGACAGTTCTTCAAAGCGGTGGCACACCGCATCCATTTGGGCAAACAGGTTCATCGTTCCTGCAGTTCTCCTTACAAATCCAGATCCATTCCCGAATGCATGCAGCGGGCACTATTCCTGCCCGGGTCGGACCACCTTTTTGATGTTCTTTTCGATCTTGGCACGGGGCAGCATCACTTCGCGCCCGCAGCCGGTGCAACGAATCTTGAAGTCCATGCCCACACGCAGCACTTCAAAGCTCTGCGCGCCGCAGGGGTGCTTTTTGCGGGTGAGGATGGTATCTCCCACAGCGATATCCATAAATCCGATCTCTCCCTTCTGTCCGTCTTTTTGGGTCAAAGACGGGCGCTGTGCACGACCCTGCCGGCGCGTTCCGGCGAAAGGCGTACACAAATATAGTATAATGCAAAGCTGCACAAAATGCAAATATCCGCCGTGGCGGATGCATAGGTTTTAACAAACGGGCCGATGCCGGCGCGCAAAGCTGGCGACCGGCTCTAAAACACAACAGAAAGAGGAATGAAAGATGATGCAAAACTATCGTACCGAAGGCAATTACCGCTGCGCATCCCGCCTGACTCCCGCCGAGCTGCGGGCAGCCATGGCAGGACACGAGATCCTGCAGGCCACGGCGTTGGCCTTTGACACCCAGCGTCAGCTGCGGTTTGAGCTGGGCGGTATCCGGGCCGTGATGCCCTTTGACCAGTGCGCCGATGGGGCTGGAAGCGGCACCGTGCGGGACATCGCCGTGCTGACACGGGTGGGGCGGCCCACCTGCTTTGTCGTTGAGGGGCTGGACACCGACGAGAACGGCCAGCCCTTTTACCGGCTGTCCCGTGCCGAAGCGCAGCGGATGTGCAAGGCCGACTATCTGGATGCCCTGCAGCCCGGAGACCTTTTGCCCTGCACCGTGACCCACATCGAACCGTTTGGCGCATTCTGCGATGTGGGCTGCGGCATCAGCGCCCTGCTGCCCATCGACTGCATGTCGGTGAGCCGCATCGCCTCCCCTGCCGACCGGGTCAGCGTGGGGCAGCAGATCCTGTGTGCCATCCGCAGCCGGGACGTGCAGGGGCGCTTTGTGCTGACCATCCGGGAACTGCTGGGCACCTGGGCCGAGAATGCCGCCGGATTCACCGTGGGCGAAACGGTGGTGGGCATCGTGCGCAGCGTGGAGGACTACGGCACCTTTATTGAGATCGCGCCCAATCTGGCGGGGCTTGCCGAAAGCTGCGCGGGTCTTGTGCCGGGTCAGGCTGTCAGCGTCTACATCAAAAACATCCTGCCGGAAAAAATGAAGATCAAACTGGTGATCGTAAACCACTGCCTGAGCCAGCGGCACCGCTTTGAACTGAAGTATTTCATCACCGAAGGGCATCTGGACCACTGGGTCTACTCCACCCCGGAATGCCCCAAGCGGATCGAGACCGATTTTGCGGCTGCGGCTTGCAATCCGGCGTGAAACCCTTTATACTATATAAAAGAACTGCTCTGCCGGATCTTCCGAATACGAACGTCCGGTCTGATGTATAAACGGCAAGGGGGATGTATGGAACGATGAGCGCCAATGATGCTTTTACCGCCGGTGTCCGTCCCGGCGGGTTGACCAGCAGCACCGAGATCCGGCTGCTGCTGTGCTATCTGGTGAAGAACGCCGGTCCCATTACCCGGCAGGAGATCGAAAACGCCCTGATGGAAGAAGCGCTGGTCAACTACTTTGAGATCGGCTCCTGTCTGGACGATATCACGAAACAGGCACTGGTCACCCTGACCGGCGACAGCTATGCCATTACCGACAAGGGCCGCAAGGTGGCGCAGGAGCTGGCCTATGACCTGCCCCGCAGTGTACGGGAGCGTGCAGTGGCAGCCGTGCTGCGCTGCCAGACATGGGCCCGCAAGGAGGCCAAGTACAGCGCCCGCATCACCGAAAAGGCAGACGGTCACTGTACCGTGCGCTGCACCGTAAAGGGGCTGGACAGTGAGCTGTTCTGTCTGGAGTTGGGTGCCCCAGACCGTCTTTCGGCTGACCTGATTCAAAAGCAGTTCATTTTGAAAGGCAATGAGATCTATCAGATGCTGATCAACAAGCTGACCGAGGAAGAAAAATAAGGCAGAACGATCCCCGCCCGCTGTAAGCAGAACTTACGGCGGGCGGGGATTTTTTATATCAGAATGCAGATGAGCCCGGTGCAGCCCTCGTTGATGACCTGTTCCAGCGTTTCCTGCAGGCGGGTACGGGCTTCCTGCGGCATGTGCAGCAATTTATTCTGCAAACCGTCATTTACCAGTTCGTGCAGACTTTTGCCGAAGATGTTGGAGTCCCACAGCTTTTCGGGGTCCTCGGCAAAGCCTTCCAGCAGACTGTGGGCAAGGTCCTCGCTCTGTTTTTCGGTGCCTACGATGGGGCTGAGTTCGGTGCGGATGGTGGCCTTCATCATCTGGATGGACGGTGCACTTGCCTGCAGCCGGACCCCATAGCTGGACCCCTGACGGATGATCTGCGGCTGCTCCAGCTGCAGGTCGTTCACCGCAGGCATCACGATGCCGTAGCCGGTGGCTTCCACCTGTTCCAGCGCACTGCGCACCTTCTCGTACTCCCGTTTGGCCTTTGCCAGCTCCATGATGCAGGGCATCAGCCCCGCTTCGTCTCCGATGGAAAGACCAGTCTGCTCGCTGAGGACCTGATAGAACACCTCCGGCTTCAGTTCCACCGTGATGCGCACGATGCCGTCCGCCAGATCAATGCCGCCGATGGCAGACCGCTGCACCGCATCGCATTCCAGCGCAGGATGGTCGGTTTCTGTCGGGACATCCTTCATGCGGGAGACCTTTCCCGCCAGCTCCATGGCAGCGGCGTACACCTGCGATTGCAGCCAATGGCCGTTTTCCAGCAGTGTCACCCACCGGGGCAGTGCAAAGTCCAGCTCCTGCACCGGAAATTCGTACAGAACCTGCCGCAGGATCTCCCCCAGTGCGGCGGCATCCAGGTCCACACAGCTCACCGGCAGCACTGTGTGGTCGTAATCCCGAGACATGCCCTGTGCCAGCTGCCGGGTCTCCGGCGCCTCCGGGTGGGTGCTGTTGAGCAGGATGATGTAGGGCTTGCCCAGAGCGTCCAGTTCTTCCACGATGCGTTTTTCGGTGGCGGCATAGCCCGCCCGGGGGATGTCACTGACGGTGCCGTCGGTGGTGACAACGATGCCGATGGTGGAATGTTCGCAGATGACTTTGCGGGTACCGGTCTCGGCGGCAAGGTCAAAGGGCACTTCGTGGTCGTACCACGGGCTTTTGACCATGCGGGGCTTGTCGCCCTCCTCGTGGCCCATGGCACCCTCCACCATATACCCCACGCAGTCCATGAGCCGTACCCGGCATTCTCCGCCGCCTTTCAGCTGCAGGGGCACCGCAGTTTCCGGGATGAATTTGGGCTCGGTGGTCATAATGGTGCGGCCCGCCGCAGACTGGGGCAGCTCGTCCCGGGCACGTTCCCGGGCAGCCGCCGAGTCCATGACCGGCAGTACCAGCTGCTCCATGAACTGTTTGATAAAGGTGGATTTTCCGCTGCGCACCGGTCCAACCACCCCGATGTAGATCTCTCCGCCGGTGCGTGCGCCGATCTGTCGGCAGATGCTGTTCGGTTCCTGATTTGCCAAAATCCTCTCCCCTTCCTGTTTGCGCTGTGCACCGGACAGGATTCCGGTCCGCTTGTTGTATCGTATGAAACAGGACGGGGCATTATGCCGAAACGATTTTGAATGCCCTCCGCTTTGCTCTGGGCCTATTCAGCAGAAAACTTATCTTATAATTGCAATTCAGGAAAATCTGCGGATTTTCCTGAATTGCTTATTCACAGATGAGGGTCGTAGAGGAAAGCAGCATTTACAGCGCCACTTTCCGTTTGCTTTCAGCGTGCTGAACCCTCTCAGGCTCACATCTGTTCGACAGATCCCCCAAAGGGGAGCTGGCAAATCCGAAAGATTTGCTGAGAGGGTAAGCCTGCCATTTTAGATCGTACAAAAAAGAGAGCTGCCGTGCAAAACACACAGCAGCTCTCAGAAACGTTTTATAAAATCACGGAGTCAGGCGGTTGGGGCCGCGGAACAGGAACTCGGCGTCCTTGATGCTCAGGCCGCACAGCAGCATGGTCAAGCGGTCGATGCCCAGACCGAAGCCGCCGTGGGGCGGGCAGCCGTACTGGAAGAACTCCAGATAGAACTTGACGTCCTCGGCCAGACCCTTCTCCTCAGCCTGCTTCTTCAGCACCTCGTAGCGGTGCTCACGCTGGGCACCGGTGGTGATCTCCACGCCGCGCCAGATCAGGTCGTAGCCCTGCGGCACGCCGTTCTCGTCGCGCATGTGATAGAAAGCGCGCTTCTCGGCGGAGTAATCGGTGATGAACAGGAACTCGTGACCGTAGTGCTTCTTGACCCAGTCGTAGCTCAGACGCTCGGCCTCGGTGGTCAGGTCGCCCTTCTCGCTCTCGTCCACGGTATAGCCGAACTCTTCCTCCAGAGCCTTGTACAGGTCTGCCAGCTTGACCACCGGGAACGGGGTGGTAGGCACGATGACCTCCTGCCCGAACAGCTCTTGGATCTGCTCGCCGTAGGTATCTTTAACGGCCTGCAGACCGGCGGTCAGCAGCTCCTCTTCCATCTTCATCACATCCTTGAAGGAGGTGATGTAGCTGAACTCCAGATCGAAGCCGGAGAACTCGGTAGCGTGCTTGTTGGTGTAGCTCTTCTCGGCGCGGAACACCGGGCCGGTCTCGAAGATGCGCTCAAAACCGGCAGCCATGGCCATCTGCTTGTAGAACTGGGGGCTCTGTGCCAGATAGGCATTGCGGTCGAAGTAGTCCACCTTGAACACCTCAGAGCCGCTCTCGCTGGCAGCAGCGATCAGCTTGGGGGTGTGGATCTCGATGAAGTTGCGGTCCAGCAGGAACTTGCGCATGGCGTTGACGAAGCAGCTCTGTGCCTTGAACATCAGCTGGTTCTCGTCGGTGCGCAGGTCGATCCAGCGGTAGTCGATGCGCTGGTCGATGCTGGAGCGCTCCACAGCCTTCTTTTTCTTGGTGGCTGCGATCTCCTTGCGGACGATGGGCAGTGCATCGGCGGTGCTCTCCACCTCGATGCTCTCGGGGATCATCTCCACGCCGCCCATCTTGACGTAGTCGTTCTCCATCACCTTGCCGGTGACGGTGATGACAGAGTCCGGGGTGAGCTGGTCGATGGTATCCACCAGCTCGGGGTGGTCGGCCTTTTCCACCGTGATCTGCAGCTTGCCGGTAATATCCTTCAGCACGATAAATGCCATGTACTTGCTGTTGCGCAGGTTCTCGATAAAGCCCTGCACCTTCACCGTGCCGCCGATGGCCTTTTGAGCCTCATTGATATAGGTGCGTTCCATAATACAGGAATCCTCCTTTAACGTCTTGTGTACTGTTTTATTATACGCTTTTCAGGGGATAAATCAAGAGATATGCCAATTTCAGCCGGTCTGTTCCGCTCTTACCATAAAAACAGGGACACAGGCGCTCCGATGTCCCCCAATAACAGATCATTTTTCGTCGTGCAGGGTGCCGGTGCCGCCCTCCACCACACCGTCATGCTTCAGCACAGCGGTAATGGTTCCAAAAAAGCACCTCACGTCCAGCCAGAAGTTCAGATGCTCCACATACCAGCCGTCCAGCTTTGCCTTCTCGGTAATCTCCAGCTCGTCGCGGCCGTGGATCTGTGCCCAGCCGGTCAGCCCCGGGCGCACATCGTTTGCGCCGTACTTGTCCCGCTCGTCCAGCAGGTCGTACTGGTTCCACAACGCCGGGCGCGGACCGATGACTGCCATGTCTCCCACAAAGATGTTCCACAGCTGGGGCAGCTCGTCCAGACTGGTCTTGCGCAGAAAATGCCCCATCCGGGTGATATACTGGTCCGGGTCGTGCAGCAGGTGGGTGGGCATATCGTGGGGAGTGTCCGTGCGCATGGTGCGGAACTTTAAAATGTAGAAATGCCGCCTGCCAATGCCCACCCGCTTCTGCCGGAAGAACACCGGCCCGGGAGAGTCCAGCTTGATGGCAATGGCAAGGATAAGGAACAGCCACGACAGGCAGACCATGCCGCACAGCGACAGCAGCGCGTCCAGCAGGCGTTTGATTCCGTTGCGATACATGAAACTTCTCCTTTGCATTTTTTGAAATAGCGTACCCAGTATACCAGTATGGCCCGTTTTTTTCAATTCAATTCTCCGGAAGAATGCAGCAGCATCACAATTTCTTTTGCAGCAGATACCGGTCATAGCCGCCGTACATCTCCCGGCGGGCGGCAATGACGAACCCGGAGGCCAGTGCGTTGTTCAGGCTGAAGCGGTTCTGCGGGCTGACGGTGGCCCCAATGTGAGTGATATTTTCCGGGAAAAGCAGCAGAGCAGCCTCCAGCATCTTCCGCTGCAGTCCATTGCCGCGATAATCCGGGTGGACGATGGCGCTGTCTGCATTGGCCCAGTTATCCCATTTTTCCCGCGGGACGCCCAGAAAAGAAGCATAATTTTCCCGGCTTTGCCCGCAGAACCGAACGATGAGGTAGCCTACCAGCTGCCGCCCCCGCCATGCGCCGATGCACAGGTCCTGTGCAAGATAGTCACGGAGGTGTTCCAGCGTGTCCGGCACGAACTGGGATGGGTCCGGCATGGCGGCGCGGACGAAATTTTGCAGCGCAAACACCGCTGGGGCCTCGCCGGGGGTACAGCGGCGCACCAGCACCGGGACCGGCGGGCAGGCCGTTTCTCCGGCAAATTTATGCATCAGAAGCTCCATCTTGCGGTCTCCTCCAAAATAAAAATCGTACTTTTCAGCAGTTTCAGTATAAATGACGCTTTTCTAAAAGTCAATTTATGCTATAATAAAATGTAAAGGAGCATTTTGCATCGCCCTGCGGGCGGCGCAGGGCTCCCGAGAAGTCCCGGCGAGGGCCCCTGCGCCCCGCCTGTGAACGGAGGAACCAAACCATGAAAGATCCTGCACTTGCTTCATCCAACCGACTGGGCGGTCTGGTTATCAGTGACCGCGTGGTCGCAAGCCTTTTGGAGGAGCTGCGCACCGGGCGCTACGCGCAGGCCGACCGCCTGCCTGCCGAGGTGGACCTTGCCGCCGAACTGGGCGTGAGCCGCACGGTCATCCGCGATGCTTTGAGCGAGATGGAGCGGGCCGGTTATGTGGAACGGGTGCGCGGCATCGGCACGGTGGTGAACCGCGCGGTACTGGGCCTGCGCAGCCGTCTGGACCAGAAGCTGGAATATTACCCGCTGATCCGCAGCTTTGGCAGCTATCCCCATGCAGACGGCATTCAGGTCTACCCCATCCGCGCCGGGGAGGAGCTGGCCCGCACTCTGCAACTGGAACCGGGCGATGAAGTGATCTGCATTAAAAAACGCATTCTGGCAGACACCACACCGGTGATCTACTCCATCGACTATCTGCCCAAGGCCTTGTTCGGAATGCGGGACTACACCCGCATGGACCTGACCGGGGATGTGTTCGAGGTGCTGGAGCGGGAGTGCCACCAGCAGATCACGTCCAATGTGGCCCATTTGAAAGCCAGCTGCGGCGATGACGCCATCCGCTCTGCCATGCGTCTGGCCCCGGGAGAAGCCATGCTGCTGCTGGACGAAGTGTGTTTCAATCGTTTGTGCCGCCCGGTGATGCATTCACTGAGCTATTACACAAACTTCTTTGATTTTTCCATCTTACGCAAACTGATTTAAAGGAGGTATTCCGCCCATGCGTCATCTGATCGACCCGTTGGATTTTACTCAGCCGGAGATCTGCGCCCTGCTGGATCTTGCTGACCGTATCTGCGAAGACCCTGCGGCTTATCAGGATGTGGCGGCTCACAAGAAACTGGCCACCCTGTTCTATGAGCCTTCCACCCGCACCCGCCTGTCTTTTGAGGCTGCCATGCTGAATCTTGGCGGTCATGTGCTGGGCTTCCCCAGCGAGAACGTTTCCAGCGCCACCAAGGGCGAAAGCGTTGCCGACACCATCCGTGTGGTGTCCTGCTACGCAGACATCGTCGCCATGCGCCACCCCAAGGAAGGCGCACCGCTGCGGGCTTCCCGCTATTCCCGCATCCCGGTGATCAACGCCGGTGACGGCGGGCATCAGCACCCCACCCAGACCCTGACCGACCTGATGACCATCCGCCGCCGCAAAGGCCGTCTGGACGATCTGACCATCGGCCTGTGCGGCGATCTGAAGTTTGGCCGCACCGTCCACTCCCTCATCAAGACGATGGCGCGGTGCAAAAACGTGCGGTTCGTCCTCATCAGCCCGGAGGAGCTGCGGGTGCCGGACTACATCATCACCGATGTGCTGGAAGCCAACGGTATCGCCTACAAGGAGACCCGCAGTCTGGAGGAGTCCATGCCGGAGCTGGACATTCTTTACATGACCCGCGTGCAGAAGGAGCGGTTCTTCAACGAGGAGGACTACATTCGCCTGAAGAACAGCTATGTGCTGACCCGGGAAAAAATGGATCTGGCAAAGCCCGACATGGCAGTGCTGCATCCCCTGCCCCGTGTCAACGAGATTGCACTGGATGTGGATGACGACCCCCGCGCCGCCTACTTTGAGCAGGTGCAGAACGGCGTGTATGTGCGCATGGCGCTGATCATGACTTTGCTGGGTCTTGCTGACCCTAAGACACCGAAGGAGGGCAACTGATATGCTGAACATCGACGAGATCCAGAACGGCATCGTCATCGACCACATCAAGGCGGGCACCGCCATTGGTCTGATGGACCTGCTGGGCATCAAGGGAAACCGCACCGCCAGCGTGGCGCTGATCCAGAATGCGCGCAGCCGCAAGACCGAGAGCGGGCGCAAGGACATCATCAAAGTAGAGGGAGACGCTTCCTGGTTGAATCTGGACGTTCTGGCTTATCTGGACCCCAACATCAGCGTGACCATCATTAAAAACGGCAAGGCTGTCCGCAAGGAAAAGCCGAAGCCCCCCAAGCGTCTGGTGAACATCGTGCGCTGCAAAAACCCGCGCTGCATCTCCTCCATCGAGGAAGAGTGCGACCAGATCTTTGAGCTGAGCTCCAACGGCAAGTACCGCTGCCTCTACTGCGAGCAGGAGCTGCAGGTCAAGCCCGAGTGAGTTTTATTCGCTAACAATGCAGGACTGCCGCGTCCGGATCGTTTCCGGGGCGGCAGTCCTGTTCTTTTTTGCCCCTTTGCAGCAAAAAAGCTGCCGCACCCGAACGGATGTAGCAGCACGATGTACAAAAAAATCTGACGAGACATTTGCGATGCAGAGAATTCTCCGACCCGGAGATGCCCCGCTGTGATCCCACACACAGCGAGTCCGTGCCGAAAGAAGAGCGCAGTGAGTGACTTTTATGAACAGCAAATCCCCAAGAAACCGCCGTAAAAGTCCCGTCAGACCACTCTGCCCAGCCTGTGGAGCCGTGCAGCACAAGCAAAGGGAAAAAGGCAGCCTACACGCACCGCCGCCCGATCACTGAACACCGAAAGGTCTTCTGAGTTTCCTCAGCCGCAAAAACACATCCCAGATGCAGGAGTCCCTTTCCTGAAAATAGTATAGCACCGTTGCGGTATTGTTGCGCGGAACATGTCATATTTTGCCGGTGAAGATGTCATAAGTTGATGGTTTCGCGTCTGGTGGGCAGCGAGCATGTGAACCGGAACCACTGTTCCCGGCAGCTGACCGTATACTCGGCTCCGTACCGGTTCAGGATGTCGGTCACGTTCACTAGTCCCATGCCGTGTCCCCGCTCCTTTTTGGTAGAGGCCGGAAGTCTTCCCTCCTCGATTGGAATGTCCGCTTTGACCCGGTTGCGCACCGAAAGCAGATATTCCTCCTCGGTCTTGCGCACCCGCACATACACCTCCGGCGGCTGCGCCTCGGCAGCGGCCCGGATGGCATTGTCCAGCAGGTTGGACAGTACGATGACCATGTCGGTGCTGGCAAAGGGCAGATGCTTCAGATCACACAGGTCAAAGTAGATGCTTACACCCTGGCGGGCGGCTTCCTCGTATTTTTTGCTGAGGATGGCGTCCAGAAGCGGGTTGTGGGTGTTCATAATGGTGGTGCCTGCCGCCACCGTCTTGCTCACACCGGCAACATAGTCCCTGGCTCCGCGCAGGTCCCCCTGTTCCAGCAAAGCGCTCAGTGCGCTCATGTGGTTGGTGAACTCGTGGGTCAGGCGGCGTTGCTCGGTGTAGGAGTCCAGCAGCGCCTCGGCACGCTGCTGTTCCAGATCCGCGCGGAAATCCTGACTGCGGCGCTTCCACACCTGATCGTTGAACATTGCCACGATGCACAGGTGCACCATGACCGCTATGGTAAGGCCCACGGTGATGACCAGCATGGTCAGGGTCGCCATTCCGCCGTTGTCGGTCAGCATCAGCAGAACATTCAGCACCACGATCACCCCGGGGAAAAAACTCATGGTCAGCGCCTGCAAGGGTTCCAGTGCACTGTGCCGCCGCCACCTGCCCACAAAAAAGGACACACCGGCACTGACCAGCAGATTTGCCAGCGACATCGCCAGCAGCACGCCCGGGATCATCATCGCCTGCCGCAGTTCACATTGCAGCTTCCAGGAAGCGATATACCGAAGGCTGTTCTCGATCAGCAGGCACATAGTGCCGTTTATCAGGCAGACGGTCAACTTCTGGCCCATCGTCCCGCCAAACAGCAGCGAGGTCAGGATCAGGAACGCCACGCTCAGGATGACCGTTTTCACGGTGAAAAAGCCAAGGTTGGCATAGACGGACAGAGCCATGGTCAGCAGGGTGATGCCAAACGAGCACAGCATCGGGTGCTTCAGCTTTCCCCTGCCCAGATAGGCGTACTCCACCATGATGAAGCCGAGCCATTGGGTCACGCAGACCCAGTGCCCATACAGGTACCAGTGCCAGAATTCATCACTCATCTCCGAACTGCCCCTTCCATTCCAGCCACGCGTTGCGGATGGCAGCATAGCTCTGGCGGCTGACACTGAGCTGCACCCCGTTTTTCAGCTCCACCGTATAATTGCGGATGCTGCGCACATAGGCCATGTTCACCACATCGCTGCGTCCCACCTGCAAAAAGCCGTTGCGGAACAGGGTTTCCGGCAGGTCTGCGATCTTGCCGTAATAGGTGCAGATGGGCTGGTGAGCAACATCGCCGTAAATGTTGATCTGGCGCAGGTCGCTTTCCAGATAGTAGATCTGCTCCAGTGGGATCTGGCTCACCTCACGGTTGTGGCGCACCGTCAGGGTGCGTTTGTCATCCGTCTGCTCTGCCAGAAGGTCTTCCAGACACTTTGGCAGCATCCGGACAATGTCGCGCTTGAGCAGATAGCGGTAGGCGTTGACCGTGTAGCCCTCCGGCGCAAATTCCAGATAGGCCGAAACATACACCAGCCGGATGTCCGGAACGGTCTGCTTCAGCTGCCGTCCCAGTGCGATGCCGTTGGTGCCCGGCATATCCACATCCAGCAATGCCAGCTGATACTGTTCCAGCTCCGGCACCTCCAGCACCTGCTGCGCACAGGTGCAGACCGTGGTCTGTACCGGAAGTCCCCGGGCTGTGAAATATGCGGTGACGTAGTCCGACATCCGGGAACCGAAAGTCCTATCGTCATCACAGATCAGAATGTGCATGAAAGCTCCTTTCCGCGGAAAAGGCCCCTCGTTCCGGAGGGGCCTTCTGGGTGTGTTTACGCAGCAAAAAATTTGTCGTACAGGCCAAATGCAAAGATGAACAGCACGATGACCGGCAGCACCCATGTCAGGTAGGGGCGCATCCAGTCCTGCATCTTCAGGCCATCGCCGGTGTTGACTTCCTTTTTATAGTTGTCCCAGCCCCAACCGTAGCGGGTGACGCAGAACAGCAGGTACACCAGACTGCCCAGCGGCAGGAACAGGTTGCTGACCAGAAAATCCTCCAGGTCCAGCACCGCACCGCCGAACACCGCAAAGCCGTCCCATGCCCAGAGGTTATAGCCCAGCACGCAGGGCATGGACAGCAGCGTAATGAGCACAAAGTTGACAAGACTGGACTTTTTGCGGCTGCAGCCGGTAAGCTCCATGCCGCAGCAGATGATGTTCTCGAACACCGCCAGTACAGTGGACAGGGCCGCAAATGCCATGAACAGGAAGAACAGCGTGCCCCACAGACGCCCCAATGCCATGTTGGCAAAGATGTTGGGCAGGGTGATGAAGATCAGGCTGGGGCCGCTGGTCTGGTCCACCCCGTAGGTGAAGCAGGCCGGGAAAATGATCAGGCCGGCAGTGATGGCAACAAAGGTATCCAGCACTACGATGCGCACCGACTCGCCCAGAAGGGAGTGCTCCTTACCGATGTAGCTGCCAAAAATGGACATGGCGCCGATGCCAAGGCTCAGGGTGAAAAACGCCTGGTTCATGGCAGAGACAAGGGTATTGACCACGCCCACCTGCTGCATGCGCCGGAAGTCCGGCACGAGGAAAAAGCGCAGACCCTCTTTTGCGCCGTCCATGAACAGGCTGTTGACCGCCAGCACCACCATGATGGCAAGCAGCGCGCCCATCATGACCTTTGTCACCCGCTCCAGACCGTTTTGCAGGCCCCGGGCACACACAAGGATGCCCAGTGCCACAACGAACACCATCCAGAATGCCATGATGCCGGGACTTGCCAGCATCTCGGTAAACTTTTCAGCCACCTGCGCGGCATCCAACCCGGACAGCTTGCCTGCGGCAGTCATGTAAAAATAGTGCAGCATCCAGCCTGCCACAGTGGTGTAGAACATCATCAGCAGGTAGCAGCCCACAAGGGTCAGGTAGCCGTGGATGTGCCACTTCTGCCCCGGCTTTTCCAGTGCCTGATAGGCCCGCACTGGGCTCTTGCGGGACCCGCGCCCCACCGCAAATTCCATGGTCATAATGGGCAGGCCCAGAAGAACCAGAAAAAGCAGGTAAAACAGTACGAACGCACCGCCGCCCCCCTGACCGGCGATATAAGGGAACTTCCACACGTTGCCAATGCCGATGGCACAGCCCGCGGAAAGCAGGATGAAGCCCAGACGGGACTTCAAGGTTTCTCTTTCCATGATAGCGATAAACTCCTTTTCCAGTTTGCTTTTGTATTATATCATAAATTCAGGGGTTGAACAGGTCCGCTTCAGGAAGATGAACTTCTGGCGTCAAAAGCGGCATCTGTTCCTGTGAAAGAAACCGTTTCGTTATCGGGTCCGGACAGTTTCGGTTT
This sequence comes from uncultured Faecalibacterium sp., assembly GCA_934513205.1. Lineage (GTDB taxonomy): Bacteria > Bacillota > Clostridia > Oscillospirales > Ruminococcaceae > Faecalibacterium. The sequence continues at coordinate 18,822 of CAKSWU010000021.1, forward strand.
TTACTGTTCCTTCGTTCATTTTTGAGCCAAAATTCGAAGAATACAATTTCGTTCATGTTTTCGTCAAAAAGCTGACACTTCTTCACCCTTGGGAATGCGCTGCCTTCTGTGAAAATATCCGGCATGCAAGCGGCGGACGCCCTGACCGTTTCACATAAAAAAGAAGCCGCTGCACAGGGTCCTGCGCAGCAGCTTCCATGGGATGTCTTACTTCTGTTTGCGGGGTGCGTTTTTGCCCACCGGGCCGCGGGGGCGGCGCTCGGCGGCCCTGGACTGCTGGGCAGAGCTGCGGGTCTGGGCACGGCCCTTGGCAGCAGCGGCGCGCAGGCCGTTGATCTCGGCCTTGGTCAGCTCGCGGTAGGTGCCAGGCTTGAGCATGCCCAGCTTGACCACGCCCTCGGCGTTGCGCTTCAGGCGTACCACCTCAAGGCCCACGGTCTCGCACATGCGGCGGATCTCGCGGTTTTTGCCCTCTTTCAGGGTCATTTCCATCACGGTGCGGCCGGGCTCATCGGTGACCACGTTGATGGCACAGGGCATGGTCTTGGTACCGTCATCCAGCACCACGCCGCTGCTCAGCTTCAGGATGGTGGCCTCGTCGGCGCGTGGCTGCACGGTGACGCGGTACAGCTTGGAGATGCCGCCGGACGGATGGGTGACCGCCTGCGCAAAGGCACCGTCGTTGGTCATCAGCAGCAGGCCCTCGCTGTCCTTGTCCAGACGGCCCACCGGGTACAGGCGGGCGGGGATATCGCTGACCAGGTCCATCACGGTCTTGCGGCCCAGTTCATCGCTGGCGGTGGTCACATAACCACGGGGCTTGTACAGCGCCAGATAGTACAGCTGCTGGTTCTTCTGGATGTAGATGCGCTCGTCATCCACATGCAGCACATCCCGGTTGGGGTCCATCTTGTCGCCCACCTTCACGGGGTGACCGTTGACCTTGACCCGGCCCTCGGCAATGATCTGCTCGGCGGCGCGGCGGGAGCACAGCCCCTGCTCTGCCATGATCTTCTGAATACGTTCTTCTGCCATAATCAAAACTCCTTGTGCGCCTCCCGGCGCTCAAAACGCGCACCGCTGCCCTGCTGCGGACTGCGATGCGCGGCTATCTAAACCGCAGGGCGAAAGCCTGCGGCTGCGGCTTGGTTGTTATAAGGTCACTCTGCCTTGGGCTCCTCTGCGGCTGCCTTGCCGTCCTTTTTGACCAGTGCAGTGAGCTTGTCCACCAGCTCGGGCAGCATGGTCAAAGCACGGTCGATGGTGTTGGAGCTGTCGGACAGCTGGATGGTGCGCACACAGCCGTCCTTGATGACCAGAAACGCCACCGGCTGAATGTTGACGCCCGCGCCGGAGCCGCCGCCGAACAGGTCCTTGTTGGCGGAATTCTTGCCGTCAAAGTCGGTGCCGCCGGAAGCAAAACCAAAGGAGACCTTGGACACCGGCAGGATGGTGATGCCGTCCTCGGTGATGATGGGCTTGCCAATGATGGTGTTGGAATCGACCATCTGATGGATCTTCTCCATGGTAACGTTCATCAGGTTCTGAATGGGATGCTCAGCCATAAAACAGCTCTCCTTTATTCTTCAATTCGGGCCTGTGCCCGTAGGAAATCCTGAAAGCGGAAAACAAACTGATACAGCATTATTGTATCACAGGTCACAGGAAAATGTCCAATACTTTTTTGCGCCAGAACTCATACAGCACCCGCAGCGCGGCAATGACGATGAACAGTGCCTGTGCGCTGACCCGGAAGGACACCCGGTCCTCCACCGTCTGCTGCTCACTGCCAAAGTCCGGCAGGATGCGCAGCTCGTCAAATTGCAGCCACAGAAAGCGGTCCAGCACGCCAAGCACCGGGTACAGCCACGCCTGCAGCTTGCCGTAACTGCGGGCGGCAGCGGCAGGGTCCTGTCCCCGGACACCAAGGCACACCCGGATCTTTGTGACGCGAAGTGCCCCGAACACGGCCTTCATCAGCCGTCCGGCACCCTTCAGGATGGTGCACAAGATCTCCAGCGTGATCTTTGCCTTTTTGCGGGGCGGCTTTTCGGCCTTTGGCTTTGCGGGCTGTGCGGCCCTTTTTTCAGCCTTTTTTCGCTTGCGCTGTGCCCGCCATGCGGCAAACCGCGCCCGCAGCCCTTTGGGGGGCGTCTGGTCCTCCGGCGCAGGGAGCGGCTCCGGCTTCGGATACTGGAACACCGGAAAGGTGATGCCCAGTGCACCGGCTTTTACGGTGAGAGTGTCGTTTTCCCAGCAGATATCTGCGCAGAAGGGGCAAAGCAGCAAAAGCACCAGCAGGACCAGCACTGCCAGCAGCAGGATGCCGATGCATTTCAATGCAAACAGCAGCACCGCGCCTAATGCGGCAAAGAATGCTCCCATTGATCAGCCCTCCCTTTCGGTCGGTTCATCTGCCGGTGCGTCACTGTGCACCGGCGGCAGGTCTGCCAGACTGGACAGGCCGAATACGCGCAAAAACGTATCGGTGGTGCGGAAGCTGACCGGACGGCCCGGCAGATCCAGACGCCCGGCTTCCTCGATCAGCCCCTTTTCCAGCAGGCTGGTCACGCTGGACGAGGAGTCCACGCCGCGCACCTGCTCGATGAAGGCGCGCGAGACCGGCTGGTTGTAGGCGATGACTGTCAGTGTCTCCATGGCAGCCGGCCCCAGCGGCACGGCGCGGCGGCTGTCCAGCACGCGGCGCACGCAGTCCGCCCATTCGGTCTTGGTGGCAAGCTGCCAGCGGGTGTTCAGGTGCAGCAGACAAAGGCCGCTGTCCTCTCGGCTATACTGCTCCCGCAGCGCTTCCAGCGCCTGTTCCACGCTGAACTGCGGCAGCTGCACGGCCTGTGCCAGTTTGTCTGCCCCAATGGGTTCCCCGCAGGCAAACAGCATGGCTTCTACTGCGGCTCGGGTCTGTTTCTGGTTCATGGTTTCTCCTTATCCCGCTGGATGCGTCCCCGCTGCATGGTGATACCGCCCGTTTCGTCCAGCGTTACACGTCCGCCGCGCACCAGTTCCAGCAGGGCCAGAAAGGTGGCCACATTGGTGCTGCGGGTCTGTCGGCGGCTGAACAGCTGGTCCAGCTTTTTTGCCGTGCCGCCGATGAGCTGCCGCAGAATGTACACCACCCGGCTGGTCACGGACACCACCGGCGCGGTCACAAGTGGTTCGAACTGCTGCTGGCTCGGCTCCCTGCGCAGCTTTGTGCGCCCGGCCAGCGCCGCCCAGCAGTCTGCCAGCACCTGCGGTGCATGGTGAAGGTCGTAGGTGGTGTCAAACTCCATCTCCATGGGCTGACGCACGAACACCGGGGCTTCTTCGGCTTTTTGGCGCAGCAGCGCAGCCATCCGGCGGCACTGGTCGTATTCGATGAGCTGCCCTGTGAACTCCTGCTTCAGCCGCTCGCCTTCCTCACTACGGGGCAGCAGCAGATAGCTTTTCATCTCCACCAGACGCGCTGCCATCTCAATGAAGGCGCTGGCGGTCTCCGGGTCCGGGTCTGCCTGCTCCACCGTCCGGGTATACTGGTCGATGAGCTGCAAAATGGGGATGTTGTGCAGGTCCATTTTATGTTTGGTCACAAGGGCCAGCAATAATTCCAGCGGACCGTCAAAATCCTCCAGATGGAAGGTCATTTCTTCTGCCACAGCTCACACCACCGTCCCGATGCCTGCATAATACACGGCATACGCCAGCTTGTCGATATAGCCCGTCCCGGCGCTGAGCAGGCTCCAGACCATGTTGTTCAGATAGTATAATGGGGTGTCCAGTGCGCCGAACCACACCGCCGCCAGCAGCGCTACCATGATATAGCGTTCGTAGCGCATCAGACCAAAGTAGATGCGCCGCGGCAGCACCACCAGCAAAATGCGGCTGCCGTCCAGCGGCGGCACCGGGATGAAATTGAACACTGCAAGGCTCACGTTCATCAGCACCATATACTGCAGAAACATGGCAAGATACAGGAACGCATCGGTCACCGGTGCCCAGTAGTACAGCACCTTCCACAGCACCATGGCAAGATAGGCCAGCAGCATGTTTGCCGCCGGGCCCGCCAGCGCGGTGAGGGCCATGCCCCACTTCGGGTTTTTGAAGTTGCGAGGGTCTGTGCTGACCGGCTTTGCCCAGCCCACCCCTGCAAACACCATGCAAAGCGTTCCCATCAGGTCAAAATGGGCCAACGGGTTCAGCGAGAGCCGCCCCTGACGCTTGGCCGTGTCATCGCCCAGAAGCCACGCTACCAAAGCATGCCCGGCTTCGTGGAACGGGATGGCGACCAGTGCCACCAGTGCACGGATGAGATAGTAGATGCCCCGAGATGTCATAGTTCTTCCTGCCTTTTTTCGTTTTCCCCCGCCCGCGGCAGGACTGTACTCCTATATAATACTATCTTTTGCGCCTGTGCACAAGTGCCCGGCAAAAATCACGGATCTTTTTTAAAAAAAGGCTTGCTTTTTGCGGCAGAATCTGATACAATAGTCAAGCTGATTATTTTGATTCCTTACTTCACTAGCAGGAGGTGCAAGTACCATGGCTAAATGTGAATGCTGCGGCAAGGGTGTTACCTTTGGTATTAAGGTTTCCCACTCTCATCGCCGTTCCAACCGTACCTGGAAGTCGAATGTCCGTCGTGTCAAGGCGGTCGTTGAGGGTTCTCCCAAGTACGTCTACGCATGCTCCCGTTGCCTGCGCGCTGGCAAAGTTACCCGCGCTGTCTAATTTGGTGTATGTGGCCGGTCACTTTGTCGAGTGGCCGGCTTTTTTTGTTGCTGTAAGGAGATAATTCGTATGGCTCTTCCCAACGATCCCATCATGCTGCTGAGCATGGTGAACATGAAACTGCGGGACATGTACAAAGATCTCGATGCTATGTGCGATGATCTGGACGCCGACAAGGCCGATCTGTGCGCAAAGCTGAAGGCAGCGGGTTATGAATACGACCCCTGCCGCAACCAGTTCCTCTGAAAAAGCAGATGACCGGCACCGCCGCGCAGCGACTGTGCCCGGGCCGGTGAATGATAGAATAAGGAGTGCTTGATTTATGATCCAGGGTACCTATTACAAAGAATGGAGCAGCGCGCTGAACCGCGAGATGGAGTTCAAGGTATACGGCAGCGCCGGTGTTCCGGTGCTGGCTCTGCCTGCCCGGGGCGGACGCTTTTATGATTGGGAGAACAACGGTATGCCGGACGCCATTGCCCAGCTGCTGAGCGAAGGCAAGGTACAGCTGTTCTGCGCCGACAGCATCGACAATGAAGCCGTGCTGAACGGTGAGGCTTCGGTGCGCCGCCGTGCTGAGATGGAGGAAAAGTACTTCGTTTATCTGACTGCTGAGCTGGCTCCCCGCATCCTGACCCTGAACGGTGCCGAAAAAGGCATCGGGATCTGGGCTGTCGGCGTAGATCTGGGAGCTGTTCAGGCCGTCAGCTGCCGCCTGCGCCGTCCGCAGCTGTTTGCCGGTGCCATGGGTCTTGGCGGTATCTACGACCTGACCCGCTTCTGGGGCAGTGAAAACGATGATCTGGTGCTGCGTTCTTCCCCGCTGGTCTACCTGAGCGAGACCGGCATCGCTAACAAGCTGGTTCTGGCAAAGGCCGATGAAAACAGTCTGATGCTCTGCGCCGGTCAGGGCGCTTACGAGAGCGATGCGCTGGATGACACGCAGGCACTGGCGGACCTGCTGAAGGATCAGGATCTGCCCGCCCATCTGGAGATCTGGGGTAGCGATGTCTCCCACGACTGGTACTGGTGGGGCCGGATGCTGGGTCTGTTCGTGCCCCGCATTCTGGAAAAGTGATCATTCCATCGTTATATTGCAGCAGGGAAGCGTCTTTTGGGGACGCTTCCCTGTTTTTGTTTGTGCGATACCCCGCCGCCCTATTTGTGAAAATTACACTTCCCCCCTTGAATCATCCGGGTTGTTGTGTTATACTCATGCCGTCAAATAAATACCCCCCTCGGGTAAAGGAGCCTGCCTTATGGAGAATGAAAAAAAGACCTGCTGCGCCCCCTCTGCTGATGCTGCCCCGGAAAATTGCTGTTCCTCCTGCTGCCACCACAAAGACCGCAGTCCGGAAGAATACAAGGCCCTGATGAACCGGCTGAGCCGCATTGAGGGACAGGTGCGCGGCATTCGCGGCATGCTGGAAAAGGACGCCTACTGCGTGGACATCCTTGTTCAGGTGACGGCGGCGAACTCTGCCCTGAACAGTTTTGCCAAGGAACTGCTGAGCCAGCACGTCCGCACCTGTGTGGCGGACGACCTGCGGGACGGCAGCGAGGAAAAGCTGGAAGAGCTCATCCGCCTGCTGCCGCGGCTGATGAAATGACCCTTTCCGCACATCCGCAACGACAGGAGTGATACAATGGAACAATTCAATGTAACCGGCATGAGCTGTGCAGCCTGCTCTGCCCGGGTGGAAAAAGCTGTGCGCAAGGTGCCCGGCGTCACTGGCTGTTCGGTAAGCCTGCTGACCAATTCCATGGGCGTGGAGGGTACCGCACAGGAGGCCGATATCCTCAAAGCAGTACAGGACGCCGGTTACGGTGCCAGCCCCAAGGGCGCACAAAAAGCATCCGCATCTGCAGAGGCGGACGCCCTGACCGACCACGAGACCCCGAAACTGCGTCGGCGACTGATTGCATCGCTGGGCTTTTTGCTGATACTGATGTACTTTTCCATGGGGCACATGATGTGGGGCTGGCCCCTGCCCCGCTGGTTTGACGGAAATCACATTGCCATGGGGCTGGTGCAGCTGCTGCTTGCCGGCATCGTGATGGTCATCAACCAGAAGTTCTTCATCAGCGGCTTCAAGGGGCTGGTCCACGGCGCGCCCAACATGGACACACTGGTAGCGATGGGCTCCATGGCAAGCTTTGTGTGGAGCACCTACGCCCTGTTTGCCATGACCGATGCCCAGCTGCACGGCGATGATGCGCGGGTCATGCACTATATGATGGAGTTCTATTTTGAGTCCGCTGCCATGATCCTGACCCTCATCACAGTGGGCAAGATGCTGGAAGCCCGCTCCAAGGGCAAGACCACCGATGCGCTGAAAAGCCTGATGAAGCTGGCACCCCAGACTGCCACCCTGCTGCGGGACGGTGCCGAGGTGACCGTGCCCATCCGGCAGGTGCAGCCGGGCGATGTCTTTGTGGTGCGCCCCGGCGAGAACATCCCTGTGGACGGCATCGTGCTGGAAGGCAGCAGCGCTGTGAACGAAAGTGCCCTGACCGGTGAGAGCATCCCGGCGGACAAAGCCGAGGGCGACACCGTCAGCGCCGCCACCACCAACCAGTCCGGCTACCTGCAATGCCGCGCCACCCGCGTGGGCGAAGACACCACGCTGGCTCAGATCATCCGGATGGTCAGCGATGCCGCCGCCACCAAGGCCCCCATTGCAAAGATTGCGGATACCGTGTCCGGATTCTTCGTGCCTGCGGTTATTACGGTTGCAGTAGTCACCACGGCGGTCTGGCTGCTGCTGGGCCGGGACGCAGGCTATGCCCTGGCCCGGGGCATCTCGGTGCTGGTCATCAGCTGCCCCTGCGCGCTGGGGCTGGCGACCCCGGTCGCCATCATGGTGGGCAATGGGCTGGGTGCCAGAAACGGCATCCTGTTCAAGACCGCCGCTTCGCTGGAAGCCGCAGGCCGCACCCGCATCGTGGCGCTGGACAAGACCGGCACCATTACCCGGGGCGAGCCGGAGGTCACCGGTCTCTTCCCCGCTCCGGGTGTGGCAGAGACCGAGCTGCTGACCCTTGCCGCCGCGCTGGAGCGCCGCAGCGAGCACCCACTGGCAAAGGCCGTGCTGGCCTGCGCCGGGAGCCGGGAGCTGGATGTGCCGGAGGTCACCGATTTTTCTGCACTGCCGGGCAACGGTCTGACCGCAAAACTGGACGGTATTGAAATTTTTGGCGGAAATGCGTCCTTTGTCGGCAAAAGGCTGTCGCTGCCCGCACAGATGCAGGCAAAGGCGGCAGAGCTTGCAGCGCAGGGCAAAACGCCCCTGTTTTTTGGCACTGCCAGCCGCCTGCTGGGCGTTGTGGCTGTGGCAGACACCCTCAAGGAGGACAGTCCCCGCGCCATCCGGGAGCTGCAGGGCATGGGCATCCGGGTGGTGATGCTGACCGGCGACAACCAGCGCACCGCTGACGCCATCGGTCGGCAGGCCGGGGTGGACGAGGTCGTTGCCGGAGTCCTGCCGGACGGCAAAGAGGCGGTCATCCGGCAGCTGCAGCAGTACGGCAAGGTCGCCATGGTGGGCGACGGCATCAACGATGCCCCTGCCCTGACCCGCGCCGACACCGGCATCGCCATCGGTGCCGGCACAGACGTTGCCATCGACGCTGCGGACGTGGTGTTGATGAACTCCAAGCTGTCGGATGTGCCCGCCGCCATCCGCCTGAGCCGTGCTGCCGTGCGCAACATCCACGAAAATCTGTTCTGGGCGTTCATCTACAACCTCATCGGCATCCCGCTGGCTGCCGGTGTGTTCACTCCCTTTGGCCTGACCCTGAACCCCATGTTCGGTGCCGCCGCCATGAGCCTGTCCAGTTTCTGCGTGGTCAGCAACGCTTTGCGACTGAACCTGTTTGATGTGCACAGCGCAAAGCACGACCGCCGTCCCCAAAATGTCCCCGCCCTGCCTGCTGCGCTTCTGCAGCACGCAGCGGAAGAAATACACTCTGAATCCAACACCAAGGAGGAACTTATTATGAAAAAGACCCTGAAGGTAGAGGGCATGATGTGCCACCACTGCGAAGCCCGCGTGAAGAAAGCTCTGGAGGCCCTGCCGCAGGTGGATGAAGCCGTGGTGAGTCACGAGTCCGGCACCGCCATCGTTGTCCTGAACAGCGAGGTAAGCAATGATGTTCTGAAAAAAGCTGTGGAGGATCAGGATTATCCTGTCACCGACATCCAGTAATTCCGGCACAAATTGTGAATCCCGAAAAATCTTTCTGTCCGTGCATTGTCATAGCATTTTCCACGTCTTAGTATCAATGGCGTAATGCCGTGATCCTTTGTCAGAGCGAAATATGCTTATGCGGTGCATTGAAGCCCTTAGCCGCCGTGGAGCTGCAGCTCCCGGCGGCTTTCTTTTTTCACAGCCCTCCTCGCAAGATGGATGATATCCAACACCTGATCGATCGTCCGACTTGTTTCTGTCCTGTAAGCAATCATTTTTTCAAATCCAGGCTCCGAGCTATTTCTCTGTGTGTTTTTCGGCAGCGCATGACCAAAATCTAGTGTTTCGGCTTTTTGATGCTTGTATATGCTCCAGACATCACAAAACAGCTCTGTCTCGTTCAGAATACCGTTGGTGAAACCGGCGAGCACTTCCGCGTTGCACTTCGGCAAGCCGGTGCTGCCCATCGAGAGCCAGACCGTGGAGCAGCTGGTGACGGCAGGCATCACCACCGTTGCCGCGCTGATCGCATGGTGGAAGAACAACTCCTTCACCCCCGTCGCCATCGAGGCGGACAAGACCTACGACCGCATCAAGGGTCGCAGCAAGTGAGCCTGTGGGCTGACTGCCTCCATAGCGGAGGAAGCCCACGGAGCACCGCATAAAATGACAAGAGCCGCAGTTCCTTACAATGGGAGCTGCGGCTCTTTTTGGTTGTGTATCTATTTCAGACAGGACAAAGTGGGTTATCCGGTGGGTTTTTGATAGAAGAAAAGCACCCGGAAACAACCGTTTCTAGGTGCTTTTTAAATGGTGGAGGCGATGGGAGTCGAACCCATGTCCGAAAAGAGTTCAGTGCAGGTGTCTCCGGGTGCAGGCGATCTACAACATTCCCGCCGCGCCACGCCGATCGTCAGGCTAACGCTTTGGTAGCTTCATGAGTTCCTGCCGGTCCGCAAAGCTTAGGTCCGTTCAGGTGCTGTGTCTAAAGGACGCCCCGGCCCCACACGACACAAGAGTGGGCGGAACGCGCAGCACTCAGGCTGCGAGCAACTGATAATTATTGTTGTCAGTTAATTTTTTTGGAGGAGTTATAGAGCAGTTCCCCCACTGCTACCCGCTGCCCAGACCTCGCTCCCCCCGTCGAAACCTTTACGCCCCCATAAAAGCACATCCTGCGATGTGCTAAAAGCGATGGTTTGCTGCGGCAAGACGCAGTCTGATTGGATCAATAATACTGACCGTTGGATTTCACTGCCCGGTCGATGGAGCGTTTTGCATCACGCTGCGCGGCATCGGCACGCTTGTCGTAAAGCTTTTTGCCTTTGCACAGGCCCACTTCCATCTTCACGCGGCCATGCTTGAAGTAGAGAGAAAGCGGCACAAGGGTGTATCCCTGCAGCTTGCACTGCTGGTGCAGCCGCCGGATCTCGCTCTTGTGGGCCAGCAAACGCCGGACGCGCATGGGGTCCTGGTTGAACAGGTTGCCGTGGTCGTAGGGGCTGATGTGCATTCCCTTGACCAGAAGCTCGCCGTTCTCAATATCCACCCAGCTGTCCTTCAGGTTGACGCCGCCGGCCCGCAGGCTCTTCACCTCGGTGCCCTTCAGCTCCAACCCGGTCTCCAGCGCTTCCAGAACAAAATACTCGTGGCGCGCTTCCCGGTTGGTGGCGATGGTCTTTGTCGCCGGACGCTCTTTTGTGGGTGCCATGGGGCGCGCCTCCTTTCCCGATTCCGGTCTGTTGTATCAGTATATCACGTTCCGGCTGATTTTCAAGAGGTATTTTTGAAGGAACTGTTAACTTTTCCCAGCTTACAGCTCCGCACGGTCGGAAAGTGCACGGAACAGGGTGTTGTCGTCCACATATTCCAGATTGCCGCCCACCGGCAGACCCTGCGCAAGGCGGGTGGTCCGGATGCCCAGCGGCTTGATGAGCTTTGCCAGATACATGGCAGTGGCCTCGCCTTCCACGGTGGGGTTCATTGCCATGATGACCTCTTTCACCTTGTCATCCCCCAGCCGTGCCAGCAGTTCCCGAACCGTGAGCTGGTCGGCACCGATGCCGTTGACCGGGTCCATCAGGCCGTAAAGCACATGATACTGTCCGTTATACTCCCGGGTGCGCTCAAATGCCTGCACGTCGCGGGGGTTCTCCACCACGCAGATGACCGAATCATCCCGCTTGGGGCTGGCGCAGATGGGGCACAGGTCCGCCTCGGTGTAGTTCTGGCAGATGCGGCAGCGGTGGATGCGGGTGTGAGCGCCCTGAATGGCATCCACCAGTTTCTTTGCATCCTCATCGGACATGCTCAGCACCTGATAGGCCATTCGGGTAGCGTTTTTGTTTCCGATGCCCTTGAATTTGCTGAACGTCTCGATCAGCCGTTCCAGCGGGGCAGCCGTGTAACCCATGTTCGTTCCTCCTGCCGGATCACAGACCCGGGATGTTCAGCCCGCCGGTCAGCTTGCCCATCTCGACTTCCGCCGTCTCGTCCACCTGCTTGACGGTGGCGTTGATGGCAGCTGCCACCAGATCTTCCAGCATCTCGATGTCGTCCGGGTCCACCGCCTCGGGCTTGATGGAGATGGACAGCACCTCATGCTTGCCGTTCATCTTCACGGTGACCATTTCGCCGGCGGCGCTTCCGGTATACTCGGCGGCCTCCAGCTCTGCCTGCTTTGCCTTCATATCATCCTGCATCTTCTGTGCCTGACGCATGAGTGCGTTCATATCGGGGCGGCCGTAGCCTGCGGGCATTCTTGCTTTCATAATTCGTTCTCCTTTATGATTGGCTTATTTTATCGCTTTTTCCGTTCCGTGTCCTCAATGGACACATCCAGACCCAGCTTTTCCAGCGCACGCAGTGACTGTTCCGCATTGGATACCGCCCTGCCTGCCGCTTTGGGTTCATAGGGACCGATGGGCACCGCCACGCCGGACTCCTGCTTGATGAGTGCTTTGATGAGCTTCTGGCTGTCCTTGTTTTCGCGGATGAAATCCCGGAAGGTCTTTCCGCCGTCGATAAGCACCCGGGTGCCGTCAAAGTAGGCTTTGGAGCGGCGCAGATAGGTGTAGAGCATGGGGTCCTTGTCCTGCAGCTTCTGCACCACCTGCTCCCAATACGGGAAGGGGGCCGTCCCCTGCTGTCCGGTGATGCGGGGCTTGGGTGCGGGGTCGGTGGGCGGTTGCTGCGGCGGCGGAGGGACAGGTTCTGGCTGCGATGCCGGTGCCGGGTCCGGCTGTGCCGGAACGTCCGGTGCAACCGGCTGTGCAGTCTGCACGGGCGGCTCATCCCACGGCAGCGATGCTTCCGACTGCACCGGAGGCTCCTCCGGCAGAGGCGGAAGTTCCTCGGCAGCGGGCTTTTCCGGCTGCTCGGCAGGACGGGGCTGCACGGAAGCGGTGCTCTGCGGTGCAGGGTCCGGTGCCGGGGCGGCGGGCTGGACCGCAGCTGTTGCTGCAGGCGCAGCTGCCGGGGTACTTGCAAAAGGCTGGACCGGCGCTGCCGCAAAGGGCTGCGGGGTCTGGGGCTGCGCTGCCTGCACCATCACCGTCTGCTGGGGCGGTTCTGACAGGCCGAACAGCGCCAGTTCCAGTTCGATGCGCTGGTCGCTGCCCCGGGTCATGTGCTCCAGTGCCGTGCCAAGGCCGCGGATGGCACGAATGGCCTCCCGCTGGCCCAGCTGAGGCCCTTTTTGCAGGTAGAGTGCTTCTTCCTCCGGGGATACGCCGGACAGCAGCGCCTGCCCGCCGGGCAGAGATGCCAGCATCAGAGCGCGGTAGTGGGCAATGAGTTCCTCGGTCAGACGCTTGACGTCCACCGACTGCTGCCGCAGCTGCGCCAGCTGTGCCAATGCGGCGGCACCGTCCCCGGCTTCCAGCGCGTCTGAGATATGGAACAGGTAGCTGCGGTCGGTAACGCCTGCCATGCGGCGCACCACGTCCGCGTCGATCTTTGCGGTGACGCCTGCGCAGGTGTCCAGAATGGACAGTGCATCGCGCAGGGCACCGTCCGCCAGACGGGCGATCAGCTCGGCCCCCTCCGGGGTCAGCTCCAGCTGTTCCTGCCCGGCAATGTACTCCACCCGGCGGGCGATGTCCTCCGGCCCGATGCGGGTGAAGTCGTACCGCTGGCAGCGGGACAGGATGGTGGCGGGCACTTTCTGGATCTCGGTGGTTGCCAGAATAAAAATGACGTGGGCAGGCGGTTCTTCCAGCGTTTTCAGCAGCGCGTTGAAGGCCGCTGTGGACAGCATGTGCACCTCATCGATGATGTATACCTTATACTGGCAGGCACTGGGGGTGTAAGCCGTTTCGTCCCGCAGGTCGCGGATATCGTCCACACCGTTGTTGGACGCCGCGTCCATCTCCACCACATCCAGAATGCTGCCGTTGTCGATGCCGCGGCAGATCTCGCAGTCGCAGCAAGGGTCTCCGCCCTGCGGATGCAGGCAGTTGACCGCCTTGGCAAAGATCTTGGCGCAGGTAGTCTTGCCGGTGCCGCGCACGCCAGTGAACAGGTAGGCGTGGCCCACGCGGTTTGCCGTGATCTGGTTTTTCAGGGCTGTGACGATGGCACGCTGCCCCACCACGTCCTCAAAGCGCTGCGGTCTCCACTTGCGATATAAGGCACGGTACACAAAGCCTCTCCCCTTTCCGGCAAAATAAAAAGGACAGCGCTGACGGGGTTTTGTCCCCGCCTTGCGTAACTCGGCATACGGATGCAGGCGGACTGAAACGCACGAACGCACTGCTTAAGGCTGCTTGGTTCCCCACCTGACCTGGTTCACAGCGAATCCATCGTACAGGACCCGCATCCGTATGCCGAACCACGCAGCAGGCGCTGTCCGACACATTCCTTGAATGCTAGGTTATTGTACCATAAATGCAGCCGGATTGCAAGAGGGCGCAAAACAAAAAGCCTGCACCCTTTGAGAGTACAGGCAGTCAGGACTTTGCGTGCGGCGGACCGTTTTGTTTTTTTCGGCAGGAAGCCAGCTGACCAGAAAGTTCCTGCCGCAATCCCAGCGGCCACGCCGCCATCAGAAACACCGCTGCTGTGGCGCAGCCGCCCACCGTCAGCGCAGCCAGCTGCTGCGGAAACTCTGCCCGCAGAGCGGCTGACAGCGCATCCCGCAGCACCACGCCCGCACCGGAAGCCAGCATGGACGCAGCCAGCGGCCCGCCCAGCCAGCGGCGAAAGGCATGTTTTGCGCCGCTGGAATACAGCAGCCGCCCGGTATTAGCAGCACAGGTGAACAGGTTGGAAAGCAGGATCACTGCCAGAAAACCCGGCATCCCGAAGCGCGGCAGCAGCACCAACACCCCGAGAATGCGCAGGATGGAGTCCCACACGCTGTAACGAAAGGCAGCTTTCTGCTCCCCAATGCCCTTCATGGCACCGTCCACCATGCTTTCCAGATACATCAGGGGCAGGACCGGGGCCAGTGTTTCCAGATAGAAACCGGCCTCCCGGCTGTGATACAGCAGCTGCGCCAGCGGACGCCCCCATACCCAGAACAGAACCCCTGCCAGCGCGGCGAAGCAGCCGGTCAGCCGCAGCATTCGGTCCAGCAGCCCGTCCAGCCGTTCGGTCTGTCCCAGAATGTGCGCCTCGGTGATCTCCGGCATCAGCAGCACCGCCAGACTGCCCAAAAGGCCAAATGGAAACTGGATCAGCGGCAGAGCCATGCCCTTGAGCACCCCATACTGTTCCAGCGCAGCGCTGCGGCCCCCTGCCCCGGCAAGCGCTGCCGCCAGACAGGCGGGCACCAGCATGTTCTCCGCCGTATGCAATGCGCTGGACAGCACACGCCCGCCCTCCACCGGCCACAGGATCTCCCACAGGCGGCGGACCGGATCCGCCGGGCGGGCAGGGCGCTGCGGTCCAAAGGTCCGGGCGGCGTCCCTCCGGTAAAAAACCAGCATGCACAGCGCCGAGACCGTCTCGCTTGCCGCCGTTGCGCCAAGGACCAGCATGCAGCGCAGTCCTGCGTCCAGCCCCGCCGTGCGGGTCAGCGCCAGCACCGACAGGGCGATGCGCACCGCCTGCTCGGTGAGCTGACTGACCACATTGGGGACCACCCGCCGCCGGGCCAGAAAAAAACCGCGCAGCACCGCCGCGACTGCCATCCACGGCAGACCCAGTGCCGATGCCCGCAGTGCCCCCGCGGCACGCACATCTCCCAGCCACCACCGCGCCGCCGGACCCGCCGTTGTCAGCTGCAGCGCCGCCGCCAGAACGCCCAGCAGCAGCGCGGTCGTCAGCAGGCAGCGCAGCATGCCTCTG
Source organism: uncultured Faecalibacterium sp. (assembly GCA_934513205.1). Lineage (GTDB taxonomy): Bacteria > Bacillota > Clostridia > Oscillospirales > Ruminococcaceae > Faecalibacterium. The sequence goes on from CAKSWU010000021.1 coordinate 34,028, forward strand.
GCCCTTCCTGCCGAGGCGGAGGCGCTGAGTTCTTCCGCCATCAGCCGGGTAGCCGCCACCGAGATGCCCGCCGTAGCCAGCGTGATGAACAGCGAATACACCGCCAGAACCAGCTGATACAGACCCATGCCCTCACCGCCCAGCTGATTTGCCAGCCAGATACGCAGCCCCAGACCCGCCAGACGCAGCACCACATCCGACCCGGTCAGCAGTGCCGCATTTTTCAGGTAGCTGTGTCCCATGACGCACCGCCTCCCTCCGGTTCCAGACTATGCAGCGTGCCGGGCGGAATATGCTCTGAAAAAGTCAAGTACCCCGGCGGGTTGTTTCCCGCGTATATTTATGGTATAGTAAAAGGGCGGCCTTTCCCGGTCGTATTCTGATCAAGGAGGAAGCACACGGCAGCGGGCCTTTCCCCTTCCGTGCGCAAAAAGAGAATGAGCGAAGAATGCACCCATGACTGCTCCAATTGCAGCGCAGCATGTTCTTCCCGCGATGCAGCGCCCCAGCATGACGCTCCCAACCCCAACAGCAGCGTCAAAAAGGTCATTGGCGTTGTGTCCGGCAAGGGCGGCGTGGGCAAGAGCATGACCAGTGCCCTGTTGGCCTGTGCCATGGCACGCCGCGGCTATCACTGCGGCATTCTGGACGCCGACATCACCGGCCCGTCCATCCCCAAGCTGTTCGGCATCCATGGCCGCGCCATGGCAGACGAAAAGGGCTGCTGGCCCCTGCAGAGCCGCATGGGCATTGATGTGATGAGCATCAACCTGCTGGTGGAAAACGAAGAGGACCCCGTTGTGTGGCGCGGCCCGGTCATCGCCGGAGCGGTCAAGCAGTTCTGGACCGATGTGGTCTGGAAGGACGTGGATTTCCTGTTCGTGGACATGCCCCCGGGCACCGGTGATGTACCCCTGACCGTGTTCCAGAGCCTGCCGGTAGACGGCATCGTTGTGGTGGCAAGCCCGCAGGAGCTGGTGAGCATGATCGTTGCCAAAGCCGTGAACATGGCGGAGATGATGAAGGTGCCCATGCTGGGCATCGTGGAGAACATGAGCTACATCGTCTGCCCGGACTGCGGCAAGCACATCAACGTGTTCGGCAACAGCCATGTGGACGAGGTGGCCGCAAAGCATCACCTGCCCGTACTGGCAAAGTGCCCCATCGACCCCAAACTGGCGGAGCTTTCGGACGCCGGCCTGATCGAGACCTACGGCGGCGAGTATCTGGAAGGCGCAGCAGACGCTTGCGAAAAGCTGCTGAAGAAGTAATGCATTTTGCCCTGTGCCCTTTGTGACGCAGGGCTTTTTGCTTATACAAGCCCCTCACTGCAAAAAGACATTCTTTTCCCGGACATTCTGGGACGGCAGAGCGCTTTAAAAAACAAGGTTCCAGTCTGTTTTTGGCTTTGATTTTTCGTTTTGTGAAGCCGCCGCAACTTTTCATCTGTTTTTTTGAAGCATTTTCTGCTTTCTGCCACTTGTAAAACCCTCTGCAATGCTTTATAATAATAAAGCAGTCTGCAAAAGCGGCAGACCCGGCGGTGTCCGGCCTTTTGAAGAGATGCGCCCGCAGGATGGCGGGCAGGACACTTTCCGGTTTTTTCAAATTTAGAGAGCAATTGGGAAAAGGAGTATTCTATTATGCTGACAAATGAATACCTGAAGCGTGTTTACGAGGGTCTGGCACAGCGCAACGCCAACGAGCCTGAATTTCTGCAGGCTGTGCGTGAGGTGCTGGAGAGCATCCAGCCCGTTGTGGAGAAGCACCCTGAGTACGAGAAGGCCGCCCTCATCGAGCGTCTGGTGGAGCCGGAGCGCATCATCAGCTTCCGTGTACCCTGGGTGGACGATGCCGGTAAGGTGCAGGTGAACCGCGGCTACCGCGTGCAGTTCAACAGCGCCATCGGTCCCTACAAGGGCGGCCTGCGCTTCCATCCCTCTGTCAATCAGGGCATCCTGAAGTTCCTGGGCTTCGAGCAGACCTTCAAGAACAGCCTGACCACCCTGCCCATGGGCGGCGGCAAGGGCGGCTCCGACTTTGACCCCCACGGCAAGAGCGACATGGAAGTGATGCGCTTCTGCCAGAGCTTTATGACCGAGCTGTACCGCCACATCGGCCAGTTCGTGGACTGCCCCGCCGGTGATATCGGTGTCGGCGGCCGCGAGGTCGGCTATATGTTCGGCCAGTACAAGCGCCTGACCAACAGCTTCCAGGGCGGCATGCTCACCGGCAAGGGCCTGACCTTCGGCGGTTCTCTGGCCCGTACCGAGGCTACCGGCTACGGCCTGTGCTACTTCACCGCCGAGGCTCTGAAGTGCATGCGCAACGACAGCTTCGCCGGCAAGACCGTGGTCATCTCCGGTTCCGGCAACGTGGCTATCTACGCCTGCGAGAAGGCTACCCAGCTGGGTGCTAAGGTCGTGACCATGTCCGACTCCAACGGCTATGTCTACGACCCCAACGGCATTGATCTGGCTTATGTCAAGGATCTGAAGGAAGTGCGCCGCGGTCGCATCAAGGAGTACGCCGAGACCCACGCCGGTGCTACCTATGTGGCTGATTGCACCCAGGTGTGGACGGTCCCCTGCGACATCGCCCTGCCCTGCGCAACCCAGAACGAGATCAACAAGGAGTCCGCTGAGGCTCTGGTGAAGGGCGGCTGCACCGTGGTCTGCGAGGGCGCTAACATGCCCAGCACCCCGGAGGCTATCGAGGTCTACCTGTCCAACGGCATCCTGTACGGACCCGCAAAGGCTTCCAACGCCGGCGGCGTGGCTACCTCCGGTCTGGAGATGAGCCAGAACTCCGAGCGTCTGAGCTGGACCTTTGAAGAGGTCGATGCCAAGCTGAAGGGCATTATGGAGGGCATCTTCCATGCTTCCTACGATGCATCTGTGGCTGCCGGTTCCGAGGGCAACCTGATGGTCGGTGCAAACTGCGCCGGCTTCTTGAAGGTTGCAACCGCCATGATGGCACAGGGCATCACCTACTAAGTCATACCGCGTCGTCCAAGAGCCGCGCCCGCAGGGGTGCGGCTTTTTTTGGTATAACCCCGCCCCGCTCTGCCCACACTGGCAGTATCTTATGGCAGAAAGGGAGTTTTGTATGGACGAG
>CAKSWU010000022.1 GCA_934513205.1 uncultured Faecalibacterium sp.
GCGTGGGAGTCCTGCAGCACCAGATCCACGCAAGTCTCCGCCATGGCTTCCACTGGCTGAACGATGGTGGAACAGTAGTAATCCTGATCCCCGAAGGCGCGCAGACCGTCGTAGCCCATGACCTGTACATCCTCCGGCACCCGCAGCCCCATCCGGCGCAGGGTCTTGATAATGTCCACCGCCAGCTTGTCGGTGACGCAGAAGATGCCGTCAAAGGCTAGCCTTCCGTCCTGCAGGTTCTCCTTTAAAAAATGCTCGAACTCGCTGAAGGGAGCGCCATCCATCAAAATTTTCTGGGTGCAGGGGAGGTGCAGTGCCTCGCATTCGGCCACAAAGCCGTCCCGGCGTTTGTTGGTCTCGCTGGCAAGGGGAGAGCCGATGCGGAGAAAGGCAAGGCTCTTGCAGCCGTTTTCCGCCAGCTTCTGGGCCGCCAGACGGCCGCCGTTGTAGTTGTCGGATGCCACACAGGGGGTGCTGCCGCTGAGGTAGCGGTCGATGGACACCGACCGCACCTCCGGCGAAATTTTCAGGTCGGGGTTGTAGGTCAGGGCAATGATGCCGTCCACCTTGTTCTGCTCCGCCATCTGCACCATTTCCTGCTCTTTGGTGTAGTCGTAGTCGGTGTCGCACAGCAGCATCCGGTAGCCCTGCTTTACCAGTGCCCGGTTGATGTAGTGTGCCACCATGCTGAAAAAAGGGTTCAGCAGATTGGGCAGAATGACCGCCACGGTGTAGGTGCGGTTGTTCTTCAGCCCCTTGGCGTAGGCGTTGATGTGATAGTCCAGCATCTTGATGGCCTGCTCTACCTTTTTGCGGTATTCGTCACCCACCGGGATGCCATTGATGACCTTGGATACAGTGCCCAGAGAGACCCCTGCCTCTCTGGCCACGTCCTTCATAGTAGGTGCGGCATTCTGTTTTGCCATGCGGTCCACTCCTTTTCTTGTGAAACGTTTCTATATCAAGCGGATATATCAAAGGGAATCTTGCTGCATTCCCTGTTGTTCTGAGGTCCCTGTGGTTTCAGTATAGCATGGTTCTGCCAGAATGTAAAGGCTTTTTCGTGAAATTTCATGAATCGTTTCACGGCTGCGCAATGCTGTAATTTGCACAAAAACATCTATCGAAGAGTGTACAAAACGTTGAAAACAGGTATACAAGACGATTTTTACATAAAATCCTGTTGACATGAAAACTCTGGCGTGTTATCTTTGTGTCACAGGCCGTGTAACGTTTCACGAGAAACAGCAAAACCGATTCCCCGAACGGCAGGGGACCCCGCCCACGGGCCTGTGGGCAGCGTAAAAACAAGAAGGAGGAGTTTTTATGACGCAGACCTCGCCAGCTGCTGCACGTCAGCTGGACGCTATCCCGGTCCACCGCAAAAGCCTCAGCCAACGGCTGCGGGAAAACTGGCAGCTCTATGTGATGCTGCTGATCCCGGTGGTGCTGACCATCGTTTATAAGTACTGGCCCATGTACGGCATCCAGATCGCCTTCCGCGATTTCAAGGCAAGCCGGGGCATCACCGGCAGCGAGTGGGTCGGTCTGTACTGGTTTGAGCGGTTCTTCACCGCACCCAACTGTGTGCGCATGATCAAGAACACCGTGCTGCTGAGCCTGTACAGCCTGCTGTGGAGTTTCCCCATCCCCATCATCCTGTCCCTGTGCATCAACCAGCTGCGCTTTGCAAAGTTCAAGCGGGTGGTGCAGACGGTGCTGTATGCACCCCACTTCATCTCCACCATGGTCATCTGTGGTATGATCAAGATCTTCCTCAGTCCGTCCGGCGGTCTGCTGAACCTGATCCTGGGCACCAGCGTGGATTTCCTCTCGGAGAGCACCGCATTCCGTACCATTTATGTGGCCTCCGGTATCTGGCAGGAAGCTGGCTGGGGTACCATCATTTATATGGCTTGTCTGGCTGCTGTGGATACCAGCCTGTACGAAGCCGCTAAGATCGATGGCGCGTCCATGTTCCAGCGCATCCTGCACATTGACATCCCGGAACTGGTGCCCATGATCGTTTTGCAGCTCATTATGAGCGTAGGCAACCTGATGAACGTAGGCTTTGAAAAGGTGCTGCTGCTGCAGACCGAGCTGAACAAGGCCACCAGCGACATCATTGCCGTGTACGTCTACGAACAGGGCATTATCAACGCCAAGTACAGTTATTCCACCGCTGTGGGTCTGTTCAATACGGTGGTCAACATCATCCTGCTCATCATCGTCAACCGCATCGCCAAAAAAGCGGCGGACGTCAGCTTTGTGTAAAGGGGGCGAACCGTTATGGCAAAAAACATTGCAGCATCCCGTCAAAAGAAGCCCGGCGGTCTGTCCGATAAGGTCAGCGACATCGTTCTGGTGGTCATCTGCGCCGCCGTCATGCTCATCGTGGCTTACCCGCTGTACTACGTTCTGGTGGCATCCTTCTCGGATCCCTACGATGTGTACGCCGGCAAGACCTTCCTGCTGCCCAGCCAGTTCACCCTGAAGGGCTATCAGGCGGTGTTTGCAGACAGTGCGCTGTTCTCCGGTTTTATGAACAGCATCAAGTACACCGTCATCGGCACCATTTACTCGGTGGTCATGATCTATCTGGTGGCCTACCCCCTGAGCGTGAAAGACCTGCCCGGACGCAAGTACATCAGCCTGTTCTTCGTCATTACCATGTACTTCGGCGGCGGTCTGGTGCCTACTTACCTCATCGTCAAGCAGACCGGTCTGCTGGGCAGTATGTGGGCCCTGTTCCTGCCCGGTGTGGTGGCTGTGGGCAACGTGATCATCGTCCGCAACTTCTTTGAGAACAATATTCCCCGGGAGCTGCTGGAGGCCGCCGAGATCGACGGTGCCTCCAAGTGGACCGTCTTTGTAAAGATGGTCATCCCCCTGAGCCGTTCCATTATGGCCGTTATGGTGGTGTACAGCATGGTGGCCTACTGGAACGACTGGTTCACCGCTCTGATCTACCTGAGAGCCGATCAGGCTCCGCTGCCGCTGGTGCTGCGCAATATCCTGATCAAGAGCTCCACCAGTGCCAGCCAGTCCTCTATGGTAGCCGGCGGCTTTGCGGAGTTGAATAAGCTGACCGAAATGATCAAGTTTGCTTCCATCATCGTGGCCGCCGCCCCCATGCTGATCGTTTACCCCTTTGTACAGAAGTATTTTGAAAAAGGCTTCATGGCCGGTGCGGTCAAAGGCTAAAATTGCGACCGCCGCCTGCGGCGGAAACAGGGAGCAATTTTTGGCGCAGCGGTCTGCAAGACGCGAGTGCCGCCCAAGGCACGAAGCGGATGCAGGGCACCGCAAGAGGTTTTAAGCGACCGCTGCCCATCCCAGAAAACGAAAAGAACCTGACACAACATTATAGATAAGGAGAAACAACCATGAAAAAGATGATCTCTCGCCGCAATTTCCTGAAGGTTTGTGCCGTTGCCGGTTCTGCCGTGGCGCTGTCTGCCTGCGGCGGCAGCAAAAAGCCTGCTGCACCGGACCCCTCCAACACCGACCAGACCAGCTTTGATATCGTGGGCGGTCAGTCTGCCCTGAGCCCCGGCTACAACGACAACGAGGTGCTGAAGAAGCTGGCAGATAACGTGGGCGTTAAACTCAACTACGAGACCATGAGCGACTCCCTCAGCGAGCAGGTGAACATCCGCATTGCAGGCGACCAGCTGCCGGACGCCTTTATGGGTGTGGGCTTCTCCAACTACGATATCGCCAACTACGGTGCAGACGGCACGTTCCTGGACCTGACCCCCTATATCAACGCCGAGATCATGCCCAACCTGACCAAGATCCTGGACGAGCACCCCAACATCCGTGCAGCTATCACCATGAGCGACGGCTGCATCTACGGTCTGCCCGCTGCCGAGCAGATGGGCACTGCCGGTATCGGTGACGACGAGGATTACAGCATCTTCACCATTCCGCAGTTCTCCATGATCAACAAGCGCTGGCTGGACGAGCTGGGGCTGGCAGTGCCCACCACGCTGGACGAGCTGCACACCGCCCTGAAGGCCTTCAAGGACAACGATATGTCTGCCAAGGTCTACGGTAATGCACCCGGCAGCACCATCCCCATGTCCACCGGCTTTGACGAGTGGTGCTGGGGTCAGAACATCTTCTACGCAGGCTTCGGCTTCACCAACTGGCCTAACGATGTGTGCAACGATCTGGTTCTGCAGAAGGACGGCAAGTGCCGCTTTGTCTGCGCCGAGGACAACTACCGCAAGGCGGTCACCTACTTCCACGACTGGTACGCCGAGGGTCTGATGGACGTGGAGATGTTCAGTCAGGATGCCAACCAGCTGCTGGCTAAGGGCGCACAGGGCTATCTGGGCGTTTCCACCTGGTGGTACATCGAGGAACTGATGGGCGATTACGCCAAGGACTATGTGTTCCTGCCCGTGCTGGACGGCCCGGACGGCACCCACAACGTCACCGTACGTACCGGCGGCGGTACCAACAGTGGCAACCTGAATGTGACCAACAAGTGCCAGAGCCCTGCCAACCTGCTGAAGTTCTTTGACCAGTGGTATGACGGCGAGACCGTGATGCAGCTGCAGTACGGCCCCATTGGCGTGTTCTTCACCGAGCAGGATGCCAACGGCAAGTGGAAGTCCATCACCGAGGAAGAAGCCAAGGCAAAGTACAACAAGGGTGCCGGTGAGTTGAAATCCACCTACGAGGTCTGGGGTCCCAAGCTGATCCTCAGCGAGTACTACGATGAGTATTTCTACATGGAGGACCGCGCCATCGAGCGTCTTACCGACCTTGAGGACTTCTGGATGCCCTTTGTGGACGACACCACCACCTACCCCATCGACTGCGTGTTCACCAGCGAGGAGCTGGACACCATTGACCGCTACCGTGCAGATTTTGAGAATGCAGTCTCTGAGCAGGAAGGTCTGTGGCTGAAGGACGGTGGCCCCTCCGACAGCGAGTGGGCAGCCTATCTGGACACCCTGACCAATAGCTGCGGCATGGATAAGCTGCTGGCAGCTTACCAGGGCGCATACGACCGCTACAAGGCTAACGCCTGATTCTAAGACGCAAGGAGGCATCCGCGATGCCAAGTGAAATTTTGAACAAAGCCCGTGCCTACGAGGCCGAGCACGGCGCTGCCATTTCCCCGGCGGAACGCCCTGCTTACCACCTGACCCCCTATGTGGGCTGGATGAACGACCCCAACGGCTTCTCCTACTATAAGGGGCAGTATCATCAGTTCTATCAGTATAACCCTTACGATGTGCGGTGGGCACCCATGCACTGGGGTCACGCCGTCAGCACCGACCTGCTGCACTGGGAGTATCTGCCCTGTGCGCTCGCCCCGGATTCCCCGGCGGATAACGGCCCCGGCTGCTTCTCCGGCTCTGCCACCGAGATGGATGACGGCAAGCAGCTGCTGATGTACACCAGCGTGGTGGCAGAAAAGCAGCCCAATGGGGAGATGCGGGACATCCAGACCCAGAGCATTGCCATCGGTGACGGTCTCGACTACGAAAAGCCTGCCTGCAACCCGGTGCTGACCCAGAAAGACCTGCCGGAAGGCTTCAGCAAGTTCGACTTCCGGGACCCCAAGATCTGGCGTGAGGCCGACGGCACCTACTCCGCCGTCACCGTCTGCCTGACCGAGGACGGCAGCGGCGCAGCGGCACTGTTCCAGAGCAAGGACGGCTTCGACTGGCACTTTGTCACGGTGCTGGAACGCTGCAACAATCAGTACGGCAAAATGTGGGAGTGCCCGGACTTCTTCCCGCTGGATGGCAAGCAGGTCTTGATGCTCGGCCCCATGGAGATGCTGCCCAAGGGCGAGTTCCACAACGGTCACAACGTGATTGCCTTCATCGGCAGCTACGACGAAGCCACCCACACCTTCACCAAGGAAAACGTGCAGCTGATGGACGGCGGCATCGACTTCTACGCCACCCAGACCACCCTTGCCCCGGATGGCCGCCGGATTATGACCGCATGGCTGCAGACCTGGTCGGACACCGAGGATAAGCCCCAGGGCTGCAAGTGGTTCGGGCAGACCATCTGCCCGCGCGAGCTGCACATCAAGGATGGGCGCATTGTTCAGGCCCCGGTGCGAGAGCTGGACGCCGTCCACGGCAAGCGCACCCTGCACGAAAATGTGACGGTGCAAGGCGAAACTTCTCTGGAGGGCATCAAGGGCCGTGTGGCGGACCTGACCGTCACGGTACAGCCCGGCGAATACCGCTCCTTCACCCTGAAGCTGGCTGCTGATGCGGACCATCACACCAGCCTGACCTACGATCCCCACACCTCCGAGCTGACGCTGGATCGCAGCTATGCCGGTTCCCGTGCCGACATCGTTCACCGCCGCAGCTGCAAGGTGCGCAGCCGCAGCGGTGCGCTCAAGCTCCGCATCCTGCTGGACAAAAACAGCATCGAAGTTTTCGCCAACGATGGCGAGCAGACCATGACCGCATGGATCTACACCCCCCAGTCTGCCGACGGCATCACCTTTGCTGCCGATGGCAAAGCAACCATCACGGCAGAACAGTTTGAACTGAATCTGTAACCGGATATTCCCTTCATTTCTCCTTCATTGAATACAGCCCCGCTTTGGCTTCCCCCTCGCCAAAGCGGGGCTGTGTTTGTTATGTCATGGATCTTCCAGCCTGCCGTGGTCGCAGCCAAGCGAGAGATCATGCTCAATCTCCCCACCCAGCACAAGCTGGGCATACTCCAAGGGCATGTTGTAGAGCAGCCAGTCCAGTTCTGCCCGCTGTGCCGAGGTGTTGCCGTACTCGTCCTCCACGGCGATGCAGTCGATGAAAAGGATCGTGCCACCCTCGAGCCGGGCTTCCACCCGGTTGGTGTTCATGTTGTAGCGGCAGGAAAGCAGTTTGTTCATGCCGAAAATGAGAAAAAGTCCCATGCCGCACCGGAAAGGTGGGGCATGGGACTTTTTGCTTCGGGCGCTTCGGCCCGGGGCGTTTATTTCGTTTCGGCTTTGGTCAAAAGGCCGGCGCGCTCCAGAGCCGGGCGCAGGGCGAGATACAGCACCACCGCGCACAGGGTGGACGCCACGCTGTTGACGAAGGTGACGCCGCCTGCGATCTTGGCAAGGGCCTGTGCCACGGTATATTCCTGACCAAAAATGTACACATTGCGGAAGTAGCCCAGAATGGGGTCCGTGACCACGTTCAGCAGCAGACCGGAGGCGGCAGAGACGACCACCTTGACCAGATAGCCGACGCTGTGCCGGTCCAGTGCCCGCAGCCGGAAGGCTTTGTGCGCCACCGCGCCGCAGGTGATGCCGATGAGGAACTTCAGCACGAAGGTGGTGACGGCGTAGCCCGGGTCGCCGGCCAGAATGTCTGCCAGCGCCAGACCGATGGCACCCGCCAGACCGCCGGACACACCGTCCAGCAGCAGGGCGGTCAGGGCGGTGAAGGTGTTGCCCAGATGGAACGAGGAGCCGCCGTAGAAGGGGATGCGGAAGAACAGATACGCCACAAGGCTCAGCGCCGCCATGACGCCGGTGAGTGCCAGCTCCTTTGTGGTGAAGGTGCGCTTGTACAGCACACTGGCAAAGAGGATGACAACGACGATGACTGCCAACAGCAGCCACATTGCAGTGGTAGACATGAGATACTTTCCCTCCGTTTTTCCAGAATGCCCCGGCTGCCGCTCAAAAAACCCATCAAACTGCTTGACATTGGGGTGCGCAGCGGGTATGCTCCTATTATACGCCGAACTGACACCATGAAAATACCCAGAACAAAGTTTTTTTATGGGGTCAGTTTGGCAAAATGCTGCATTGGGAGGGGAGTTTTATGGTCCATCTGACCACGGCACTGGATGCCGCATCCGGCGTGCCGCTGTACGAACAGCTTTACGGGAGCCTTGCGCAGGAAATGCGCAGCGGGACGCTGGCGGCGGGCACCCGGATGCCCGGCAAGCGCCGTCTGGCGGCAGAACTGTCCGTCTCGGTGAACACGGTGGACGCCGCGTATCAGATGCTGGCGGCGGAGGGCTATCTGGAACCGCGGGAGCGCAGCGGCTTTTATGTACAGGAATACCGCGCCCTGCCCGACCGCCCTGCGCAGGCACCGGTGTGCGCTGTGCCCCCGGCGCCCCGCCCTCCGGTGCCGCCGGTGCGGTACGACCTGTCCACCCGGGGGGTGGACCCCGGGCTGTTCCCCTTCCGCACATGGGCGCGGCTGCAAAAGGAGCTGCTGTATTCCTCGCCGGAGCTGCTGACCCACGGCGACGCGCAGGGGGACGAAGCACTGCGGCAGGCACTGGCAGACTATCTTTCCGAGTACCGGGGGGTGCAGTGCGGGGCGCATCAGGTGGTGGTGGGGGCCGGGCTGGAGTACCTGCTGGGTCTGCTGGCACCGCTGCTGCCCGGCATGGCGGCGGTGGAAACGCCGGGCTACCTGCGGGCAAAGCAGGTGCTGGAAAACAACGGTGTGGCCTGCTGCTGCCTGCCGGTGGACGAGGACGGACTGTCCCTGACGGCGCTGGACCGCTCGGGGGCGGCGGTGTGCTACGTCACCCCCAGCCACCAGTTCCCCACCGGCGTCACCATGCCGGTGGGACGCCGGTCCCAGCTGTTGCACTGGGCAGCCCGCAGGCCCGGGCAGCGCTACATCATCGAGGACGACTACGACTCGGAGTTCCGCTTTGATACCCGGCCTCTGCCCAGCCTGCAGGGCATGGCGGGGGCAGACGGCCCGGTGGTGTACCTGTCCACCTGCTCGCGCAGTCTGGCCCCCAGCATCCGCATTGCCTATATGGTGCTGCCGGAGCATCTGCTGCCGGCGTGGCGGCAGAAGTACCGCCTGTATTCCAGCACCGTGAGCCGGTTTGAGCAGCAGACGCTGGCACGGTTCATCACCGAGGGCTATTTCACCCGGCATCTGGCCCGGGAGCGGGTGGCGTACAAGGCCCGGCGGGACGCCCTGACCGCCGCCCTGACGGCGGCCTTTGGGCCGGAGGAGCTGACCCTTGCGGGTCTGCACACCGGGCTGCATCTGCTGGCAAAGCTAAAAGACCCGCCCCCGGACGATGCCCTGCGCTGCGCTGCCCGGCAGCAGGGGATGCGGCTGAGCCTGCTGCGGGACTATGACCTGACCGGTGCCGACCCTTCGGCGGCGGGCGTTCTGGTGATGGGCTACGGCTCACTGGCAGACGGGGCCTGCGCCTCGGTGGGTGAGACGTTGAAGAAGGTCTGCACCGCCGCGCGGGATGCCTCGGTCAGGGCGTGACCGGTCCCGGTCCACTCGCCCGGCAGGGTGCGGGTGTCCACGGCGGCGGCGTTCCGGGCCAGAAACTCCAGCGTGCGGTCCAGCGTGTCAAGGTCCAGCGCGGTCAGGTCCGTCAGCAGAGAGGAGCTGACCGCCCGCAGCGACGCAGGCAGGGTGGCGGGCAGCAGGTCCAGATTTTGCCGGAAAAAGGCGTCCCACACCGCGCCCCGGGCGGCGGCCGCGCGCTCCGGCGGCAGGGCAGGGTCGGCCTGCAGCTGGCACAGAAAACCGTGGGCGTCCCCGGCACTGGTGCCCTGCACTGTCCGGCTGCGTCCATAGCGGGCAAGCTGGGCTTCGGTCAGCGCCCCGGAAAAGCTCACCCGCACCGGTCCGTAGCGGGCGGCGATGCGCTCCAGCACGGCGGGGGACAGCGCAAGGTAATGGGTGTCCTCCGGCAGAGCCAGCGCCAGGGTCAGGGCTTCCCGGCAGCGGGCGGGCCCTGCGGCGGCATAGCAGTGGGCGAGGGGCACGGTGTCCCCGCCAAAGGGGACAAGGGTCTGCGCGGGGATGCCCAGCAGGTCCACGCAGTTCTGGCTGGCGTTCAGGTAGAGCAGCAGGAACCCGGGCTGCTGGTCCGGGATGCACAGCAGCACCGTGAGCCGGTCGTCGGCTTTGGGCAGCCGGATGGGGATGCCGCTCTCGCTGCGGGCGGCCTGCCGCAGCTGGGTGCGCAGCTGCCGACGGGACAGCAGGACGGTGCCGCCCACCAGCGGCACCAGCACCAGCAGTGCCGCCAGAAGCGCCGCCCAAAAGGGAGCCCAGCCGTTGCGTTCGTGCATTCTTCCCACCCTGCCTTTCGGGGAAAGTATGGGGCAGCCGGGCGGGAATTATGCGGCGCTGCCCCGCACCGGTGTGAAACAAATTTCACCCGTCCGGAATCAAAGATGAAACCCGGACATAAATTGAAAGGGAGGCTTGTGCGCGGGGATAAAATATGATATAGTCTTTCTATCGCGCACAGCAGTGCGCAGCGGAAGAACGGAAAAAGACGTGTGCGGGACCGTGCCGCACACTCTGGAGAAGCCCGCACAGGCGGGTGCCGAAGGTGTAAGGCCGCAGAGGAAAGGCGGCTGTATCTCTCAGGCAGAAGGACAGAGCATCGTCTTTTGCGCAGCGGGGCCGGAGGCTCCGGCGGCGGAAATGAGAGCAGCTGAAATTTTGCGGGCAGAGCCTTTGGAAGGTCCTGTCCGCTTTTTTTGTGTATAGGGGGAAAAGAGCGTATGGTCGAGATCGTGACCCGGCTGAATCAGGCGGTCAACGGCGTGGTGTGGGGGCCGTTGGGGCTGGCGCTGCTGTTCTGCACCGGCCTGTGGATGAGTGCCCGCACAGGGTTCTTCCAGTTCCGCAGGATGGGCTACTGGCTCCGGCACACCATCGGGGCTATTTTTACCAACAAGGACATCACCGCCCACACCGGCAGCGAGGACATGGCCATCAGTCAGTTCCAGAGCATGTGCACCGCGCTGGCGGGCACCATCGGCACCGGCAACATCGTGGGCGTGGCCACCGCCATCGTCTCCGGCGGCCCGGGCGCGATCTTCTGGATGTGGGTCATGGCGCTGCTGGGCATGATGACCAGCTTTGCCGAGAACGTTCTGGGGGTCTACTACCGCCGCAAAAACGAAAAAGGCGAGTGGTCCGGCGGTGCCATGTATTACCTGACCGACGGTCTGGGCAGCAAAAAGGGCTGCAGGACCCTCGGCAGGGTGCTGGCGGTGCTGTTTGCCTGCTTTTGCGTTCTGGCATCCTTCGGCATCGGCAACATGAGCCAGATCAATTCCATCGCCGGCAACATGAACGCCGCCTTCGGGGTGCCCACACTGCTCACCGGCGTTCTGCTGATGGCGGTGACGGCTGTCATCGTCATCGGCGGACTGAAGCGGGTGGCGGCAGTCACCGAAAAGCTGGTGCCGGTGATGGCGCTGTTCTACGTTGCGGGGGCGCTGCTCATCGTGGTGCTGCACGCGGGCGAGATCCCGGCGGCCTTTGCCGCCGTCTTCCGGGGCGCTTTCGACCTGAACGCCGCCGGCGGCGGTGCGCTGGGCTACGGCATCAGCCGCACCATCACATGGGGCTTCAAGCGGGGCGCGTTCTCCAACGAGGCGGGCCTTGGCTCGGCGGTCATGGTCAACTCGGCCTCCAACGTCAGGGAGCCGGTGCAGCAGGGCATGTGGGGCGTGTTTGAGGTGTTTGCCGACACCATTGTGGTCTGCACCCTTACGGCACTGGTCATCCTGACCACCGGTGTGGTGGACCTGCAAAGCGGCGCTGTACTGGCAGGGGTGCAGGACAACGCGCTGGTGGGGCAGGCGTTCACCGCAGCCTTTGGCAGCTTTGGCCCCAAGTTCATTGCCATCTCCATCCTGCTGTTTGCCTACTCCACCACGCTGGGCTGGAGCCACTACGGCACCAAAGCCGTGGAGTATCTCTTCGGCACGGCGGGCAGCCGGGTCTACAAGGCGGTCTTTGTCGCCATGACCGTGGTGGGTGCCACCATGAAGCTGGGTCTGGCGTGGGACCTGTCCGACACCTTCAACGGCCTGATGATGATCCCGAACCTGATCGGCGTGCTGGCGCTGTCCGGCACGGTGGCGGCCATCACGAAGAATTACTTCGACCGCAAGGTGCGGGGGCTGGACGTCCGGCCCATGTGGTCCGCCTTCCCGGAGTATCAGCGGCAGGAGGAAGCCGAAGCCGCTGCCGAACCCCCGCTGGACCGCGCGGTGAACGAGTGAGCCGGAACAGAAGATGAAAAAAGCCGCTGCACGGTGCAGCGGCTTTTTTGCGGTCACAGCGGCAGGTCCGGCCCGGATGCCAGACGGATGAAGGCGCTCATCTCCCGGGTGCAGCACTTGTCGCAATGGTAGAACATCTGACGGTACATGGTGAGCCGGAAGTCCGATACTTCCAGAATGCGCAGGGCGCCCCTTGCGGCGGACTCTGCCACGGCAAAGCGGGGCAGCAGCGAGATGCCGGAAGAGCGCTCCAGCATTTTAATGATAAAGGACGTGTCGCTGATCTCCAGCGCGGGGGTCAGCTCGATCTGCCGGGACGCCAGAAACTTGTCAAAGGTGTGGCGGTAGTTGGCGTTGCGCTCGGTCAGGAAGAAGGGCTTGTCCAGCAGCTCCTGCACCCGGTAGGGGCCGGGGTGCCCAAGGTCGATGTCCGGGGACGCCACGAACACCACCTCCTCCGGCACCTCGTTGCATTTGTGCCAGCTGTTGGAGTAGCGGGGCTCGTCCAGAATGCAGATCAGGTCCACGTCGCCGTGCTCCATCTTCTCGACCAGCTCCTCCGGGGAGCCGGTGGTGACGCGCAGGCTCACCCTGGGGTTCTCGCGCCGGAACTGCCGAATCAGCCCGGGCAGGCGGAAAAAGCACAGGGACTCCAGCGTGCCGATGTGCAGGCAGCCGGTCAGGTCGGTGTCCTCGATCATGGCCTGACAGGCGTTGTGGATGGTGTCCAGAATGGAGTGGGCGTATTCCAGAAACTGCCGTCCCTGCGCCGTCAGGATCACCCGCTTGCCCATACGGTCGAACAGGCGGGCACCAAGCTCCTCTTCCAGTGCCTTGATCTGCACCGTCACGGCAGACTGGGAGTAGCCCAGACTTTCGGCAGCCTTGGAAAAGCTTTGCAGCTGGGCTGCGCGGATCAGGGTGGTCAGCTGACGGATCTCCATAAAGAAAGACCTCTTTCCCATTAAAAAAATTCAATGAAAGAATTATTTTTATGAATTTGAATCATTTGTATGTCTATGTTAAACTAAATGTGTCAACACGTCAAGATTTATTTTGACGTTTCGGAAAATCGGCTGGGTGCCCGGCGGTGAAGAGAGCGCCGCAGGGCATGCACAAGGCCGAACAGCAAAAGGAGGAAAAAATCTCTATGGAAAAGAAAAAAGCGAAGCTCGGATTGCTGCCGAAGCTGCTCATCGCCATTGTGCTGGGCATCATCATCGGCCAGTTCTTCCCGGTGTGGTTCTGCCGGGTCGTCGTTACGGCATCCAGTATCTTCAGCTCGTTCCTGAAATTCGTCATCCCTCTGATGATCGTGGCCTATGTCACCATGGGCATCGCCGATCTGAAGAGCGGCGCAGGCAAGCTGCTGCTCATCACGGTGGCACTGGCCTACGGCTCCACCCTGATCGCAGGCTCTGCATCCTATCTGGTGTCTGCAAACCTGTTCCCCAGCTTTATGAGCGAAGGCGCTCTGGAGCAGATCGCTGCAACGGCTGACAACTCTCTGGCCAGCTACATCTCCATCTCCATCCCCCCGATCCTGGACACCCTCTCTGCTGTGGTGCTGGCCTTCGTGCTGGGCCTGTGCCTGTCCACCCTGCGGGGCAAGACCATCGGCGATACCCTTTATAACGGCATGAAGGACTTCTCCGGCATCATCGATCAGGTGCTGCACTCGGTCATCATCCCGCTGCTGCCCCTGTACGTCTGCGGCACCTTCATCGACATGACCAAGTCCGGCAAGACCTTTGCCATTCTGGGCATCCTGTGGAAGGTGTTCCTGGTGGTCATCATCATGCATCTGGTCTGCATCTTCCTGCAGTTCTGCGTTGCAGGCGCTGTGAGCCACAAGAGCCCCTTCAAGATGATCCGCAACCAGATCCCCGGCTACACCACCGCTCTGGGCACCCAGTCCTCTGCAGCCACCATCCCGGTCAACCTGCAGTGCGCAGCGGCTGACGGCGTGAGCGAGCAGATCCGCAACTTCGTGGTGCCTCTGTGCGCCAACATCCACATGGCAGGCTCCATGATCACCATTACCGCCTGCGCAACTGCCGTCTGCCTGATGAACCAGCTGCCCATCAGCCTTGCTACCGTGGTGCCCTTCATTATGACTCTGGGCGTTGCCATGGTGGCTTCTCCCGGTGCTCCCGGCGGCTCCATTATGACCGCTCTGCCCTTCCTGTACATGATCTTCGGCGCGGAAGCCGGTGACCCCAATGGCCCCATCTGCGCCATCATGGTGGCTCTGTACATCACGCAGGACTCCTTCGGCACTGCCTGCAACGTCTCCGGCGACAACGCCATCGGCGTCATCGTGGAGACCATCTACCAGAAGTTCATCAGCAAGAGCGAAGCAAAGGCCTGATACGGTTTTCCGTCCAGACCTTCTGACTGACAGGAGTGAGATCCCATGGCATTTATCAGTGTATTCGATGTTCTTGGCCCCAACATGATCGGACCGTCCAGCTCTCATACTGCCGGTGCGGAGATCATTGCCTATCTGGCGCAGAAGATGATCACCCCGCCCCTGAAGCGGGCGGACTTCACCCTCTACGGCTCCTTTGCCAAGACCTATCACGGCCACGGCACCGACCGTGCGCTGCTGGGCGGCATCATGGGCTTTTCCGCCGATGACACCCGCATCCGGGACTCCTTTGCCATTGCCACCGACCGCGGCCTTGGCTACAGCTTCACCCCCAATGAGACCGAGACCGACATCCACCCCAACACCGTGGATATCCGCATGGAGAACGCTGCCGGTCAGGTTATGACCGTGCGCGGCGAGTCTCTGGGCGGCGGCAAGGTGCGCATCGTGCGCATCAACGGCGTGGAGGTGGACTTTACCGGCGAGTACAACGCCCTTATCGTGGTGCAGCGGGACAAGCCCGGCGTGGTGGCGCATATCTCCAAGATCCTCAGCGACCGCGGCGTGAACATTGCGTTCATGCGTCTGTTCCGCGAAGGAAAGGGCCACACGGCCTATACCATCGTGGAGTCGGACCAGCGCCTGCCCGAGGGTGTGGCGCAGCTGCTGCTGGAGAACCCGAACATCAATGACGTGATGATCGTGCAGCCGTAAGGAGGGACATCGGATGAACATGGATTTCAAATCCGCAGAGGAGCTGCTGGAGCTGTGTGAGCAAAACCAGCTGCCCATTTCCGAAGTAATGCGCCAGCGGGAATGCATTCTGGGCGAAGTGCCCCGGGACGCTGCCGACCACCGCATGAACAAAGCATGGGAGATCATGCGCACCTCGGCCACCCAGCCGCTGAAAAAGCCCATCAAGTCCATGGGCGGGCTCATTGGCGGCGAGGCCAAAAAGCTGGAAGCACATTACAGCCGCAAAAAGAGCATCTGCGGCGACGTGCTGGACAAGGCCATGACCTACGCCATGGCAGTGCTGGAAGTGAACGCCTCCATGGGCCTGATCGTGGCAGCACCCACCGCAGGCTCTGCGGGCGTGGTGCCGGGCATGATGCTGGCGCTGCAGGAGTGCTACCGCATCTCCGACCAGCGCATCGTGGATGCTCTGTACAACGCCGGTGCCGTGGGCTACCTTGCCATGCGCAACGCCACGGTGGCGGGCGCTGTGGGCGGCTGTCAGGCCGAGGTGGGCGTTGCGTCCGCCATGGCAGCTTCGGCAGCCGTGGAGCTGATGGGCGGCACCCCCCAGCAGTGTCTGGATGCCGCTTCCACCGTGCTGATGAACATGCTGGGTCTTGTGTGTGACCCGGTGGGCGGTCTGGTGGAATACCCCTGCCAGAACCGCAACGCTGCCGGCGTAGCCAACGCCCTTGTGG
This sequence comes from uncultured Faecalibacterium sp., assembly GCA_934513205.1. Classification (GTDB taxonomy): domain Bacteria; phylum Bacillota; class Clostridia; order Oscillospirales; family Ruminococcaceae; genus Faecalibacterium. Next base: position 15,827 of record CAKSWU010000022.1, read on the forward strand.
CAGCCGAGATGGCCCTGAGCGGCATCCGCCAGCTGATCCCCTTTGACCAGATGCTGGAGACGATGTACACTGTGGGCCGCCACCTGCCTGCCGAACTGCGTGAGACCGCCCTTGGCGGCTGTGCCGCTACCCCAGCCGCCTGCGCCGCCTGCGGACGCTGCGGCTGAGACAGATCCCAAACCGCATGAGAATGCCTGCCGATGAAACGATTCGGCAGGCATTTTTTGCTGGCAACGGCTTTACATTCCGGGCGAAAGGCGGTATTCTGTATATGATGTTATTCTCAGGAGGGAACCCATGGATATCCGCCAGCTGCACTACTTTCTGGTATTGTGCGATGAAATGAATTACAGCCGTGCGGCGCAGAGACTGTTTCTGTCCCGGCAGGCGCTGCGCCAGAGCGTTGCGGCGCTGGAGGCCGAACTGTGCGGGCCGCTGTTCCTCAGCGCCCATCACAAGCTGGCGCTCACCGACCGCGGCATGAGCCTGCAGCGCCATGCCGCCCCGGTGGTGGAGCAGTTCCAGCAGATGCAGGCGGCGCTGCGGGCCGAGATCCAGTCGGCGCAGCCGGTGCGCATCGGCATCAGCGTGTCGCTGGTGCCGGACTATCTGCCCGGTCTGGAGACCCAGCTGGACAAGTTCCGCCAGCAGTATCCCCATGTGGAGATGCGCTTCCGCATGATGGACAACGATGCCGTGGCGGACGGCGTGGAGCAGGGAGAGCTGGACGCGGGTCTGGTCATTGATCTGGGCTGCGCCGCCCCGGTGCTGGCGCGCACCACCCTGCGGGCGGACCCTGCCTGTCTGCTGGTGCCCCGGGGACACCCCTTCTGGGACCGCGAGGGCATCCCGCTGGCAGACCTGCGGGGGCAGCGGGTGCTGCTGCCCAGCCTGCGGCAGGACCTGTTCAGCCCGCTGTGGTCGGCGTGTGCCCGGGCGGGCTTTGCCCCCAACGCCGAGATCGGACCCAGCTTCTATCAGGCGTATTATCTGGTGCAGGAGCAGCTGTGCACCTGTCTGACCCGCTATGAGCCCGGTGCCCGGCGGGATCTGGACCGGGTGCGGGACGTGCTGCTGGAGGATCTGCCGCCCCTGTGCGTGTCGCTGGTGCAGCGGCGGGACCACTCCTCGGCGTATATCGACCTGCTGCGGAGCTACCTGCTGGATGTGCTGGGCGGTACGGCAAGCCTGCCGCCCCGCCGCGGACGCCCGGCAAAGCCTTTCTACAATTCGCCCGTGCTGTCCAGCGCGGCGGCAAAGCCCGCCCCGGCGCACCCGGCGCCCGGCACCCAGCTGGCATTTGCGGGCGGGAACAACTTTCGGGAGCTGGGCGGCTACGAAGCGGACGAGGGCAAGCATGTCAAGTGGGGCCAGATCTGGCGCGGCATCCCCACCGGTGCCCTGACCGGCGAGGCGGACCGGAAGCTGCTGGATTCGCTGGGACTGCGGCTGATCCTGGACCTGCGCAGCAGCGCGGAAGCCAAAAAGGACCCGGACTATCTGCCGGACGGCGCGCGGCTGGTGCAGATCTGCGGCCTGTGCGCCGAGGACGGCACCGAGATCGACTTTTCGCCGAAGGACATCGAAAAGCTCATCGGCACTGCCCCGCAGGAGGACCCGGTGCGGCTGATGTACCGCCGGATGCTCACCGGCAACAAGGCGTTCAAGGAGCTGTTCCGGGCGCTGGAAGCAGGCGAGACGCCCATCCTGTTCCACTGCACGTCCGGCAAGGACCGCACCGGTGTGGCTGCCATGCTGATCCTGCTGGCGCTGGGCGCGTCGGACGAGACCATCTGCGCAGATTATGCCCGCACCAACCTCTGCCGCGCCGCCGAGATCGAAAAGGCCATGGCTGACCATGCGGCGGAGATCGCCGCCGACCCGGTACAGAAGCTGCGCTGGCAGACCTCCGCCGGGATAGACCCGGAAATTGCGCCTTTTGTACTGCGCACCATCCGGCAGGACTACGGCAGCGCGGAAAGCTATCTGGAGGCGGAATATGGCCTGACCCCCGCCCGCCTGATGCGCCTGCGCAGGATGTATCTGGAATAAGACGATTTTGAATGCGCGCCGCTTATGCTCTGCGCATAAACAGCGGAATCATTATTTTAAATTTCGGGGTCCAGAAACGCCTGCGGGCGTTTCTGGACCCCATTTTCACGGGGAGAGGGTTAGGGGGAACGAACTCCCCCAGTCTCGGCTGTCGCCGCGACAGATTCCCCTTTTTGTCCCCTACGGTAACATCTTCCTCCGGCCGGGGGAAGTCGTCCTCTGGGAGGGGGCCTTTGGCATAGAAGTATGGTTCCCGGATCAAGCGCAAAGTTTTCGGTGCGCCAGAGGCTCCCTCCCCGAGGGAGCTGGCAAAACCGTCCGGTTTCGACGGAGGGAGTTTTGCTTCTGTTTTTGTTTTTCTGCACAAAATGTTCTGCGGGGCAGGGTTTTCCTCTTGACAAGCGGGCAATTGTTTCGTACTATAATTAGTAGTATGGAATCAAAGACGCTGTACGCAGGCTTCTGTGTGACCCTGTACCCGTTTCAGGCAAAGCGTGCCTGTTTGATATAAAATGGAACCGTAGAGAAAAAGCCGCAGGCTGCCCGCACGGGAATGCCCGTGTTTGTGGTTCTGCTGCCACTTTTTGCATGGAAAGCTCTTTCTATATCATTGCCCGTGTCCTGCTGCACAGCGTCTCCTGCTTTTGATTTTGCATTGAATTGAAACGAAGGAGAGTGAAACGCGATGACCGCGATTGGAGTGATCGTGGCCCTGATCGCTGCTGTGATCGGCGTTGGCGCGGGCTATTTTATTGGCTACAACAACCGTAAAAAGACCGCCGAAGCCCAGATCGGCAGCGCGGAGGCCGAAGCGACCCGGCTGGTGAACGAAGCCATCAAGACCGCAGAACAGAAGCGCAAGGAAGCGGTTCTGGAAGCAAAGGACGAGGCTTTCCGTCTGAAAGCCGAGGTGGACGCCCAGAAGGCAGAAGCCGACAAGGAAATCAAGCAGCGCCGTGCGGAGATCAGCCGACAGGAGAACCGCATCGACCAGAAGGAGACGGCGCTGGACCGCAAGACCGAGGCGCTGGAAAAGAAGGAAGAGGAGCTGAAAAAGCGCTCTGCCGAGGCCGAGGAGCGTCTGGCAGAGATCGACGCTCTGCGCGCCAAGGAGATGGAGCGTCTGGAGACGCTGGCGGGTCTGAGTCAGGAGGACGCCCGCGAGGTGCTGCTGCACAAGGTGGACGAGGAGCTGACCCACGAAAAGGCCGTGCGCGTTGCCGCCTACGAGACCGACCTGAAGGAAAACTGCGATAACATCGCCCGCAACCTCATCGGACAGGCCGTCAGCCGCTGCGCTGCCGACCATTGCAGCGAGACCACCGTCAGCGTGGTGCCGCTGCCCAGCGATGAGATGAAGGGCCGCATCATCGGCCGCGAGGGCCGCAACATCCGCGCACTGGAGACCGCTACCGGCGTGGATCTGATCATCGACGATACCCCGGAGGCCATTACCCTGTCCTCCTTCGACCAGACCCGCCGCGAGGTGGCCCGCATGACGCTGGAGCGCCTGATCGGCGATGGCCGCATCCACCCCGCCCGCATCGAGGAGACGGTGGAGAAGTGCCGCCACGATCTGGAGCTGCAGATGAAGCGGGAGGGCGAACGCGCCGTCATGGAGCTGGGCATCCACGGCCTGCACCCGGACCTGATCAAGCTGATCGGCCGGTTGAAGTACCGCACCAGCTTTGGTCAGAACGCCCTGACCCACAGCATGGAAGTGGCGTGGGTGGCCGGTCTGCTGGCAGGCGAGATGGGCGTGAACGTGACCATGGCACGCCGCGCCGGTCTGCTGCATGATATCGGCAAGGCACTGGATCACGAGATCGAGGGCAGCCACGTCCAGATCGGCGTGGACATCTGCCGCAAGTACAAGGAGAACACCCAGATCATCCACGCCATTGAGGCACACCACGGCGACGTGGAGCCCAAGACCCCGCTGGCCTTCATCATTCAGGCAGCCGACGCCATCAGCGCCGCCCGCCCGGGTGCCCGCCGCGAGAACGTGGAAAGCTACGTCAAGCGCCTTGAAAATCTGGAGGAGATCTCTTCCGGCTTTGAGGGCGTGGAGCAGGCCTTTGCCGTGCAGGCAGGCCGCGAAGTGCGCATCATGGTCAAGCCCGACGTTATCAGCGACGATCAGGTCATCCTGCTGGCACGCTCCATTGCCAAAAAGATCGAGGACACGCTGGACTACCCCGGTCAGATCAAGGTCAATGTCATCCGCGAGAGCCGCGCGGTGGAATACGCAAAATAAAATCTGTCAGTTTCGGGCCGCTGCCGTTTGTGCAGCGGCCTGTTTTTGTCCGGAAACGGTTGTAATCCTGCCGGAAAAAAGGTATCATGGAAGCAATACAGCGAAAGGGGAGTTGTTACCTGTATGAAACACGCAAAAAAACGGTTGGCCTGCCTGCTGGCAGGGCTGCTGACGCTGGCGGTGTTTGCCGGCTGCAGTGCACTGCCCAATTTTGCCACGGTGCAGCGAAGCCCGGAGGAAGCCCGGGCGCTGATGCAGCAGATCGACCCGGACCTGCAGTATGACGAGACGCTGGAAGCCACGGCGGCGCGGCTGGCAGAGTGGCTGGCAGAGGACCCAGCAAAGCTGAGCACCGCAGAAAGCCAGCTGGTCCGGAAGGTCCCTCTGAGCGCGGATTCCGGCAACATGGTGCCGGGCATCTCGGTCGGGGAGTTCATCACCTGTTCTTCGGACTGGATGCTGATCTTGCCGTCGGACGTGAAGGTGGGCCTGACCCTGAACAATGAGGGGAACCCGTACTATGACCCGGGCCGCCTGTATGTTCCGGCGGCTGATACGGCGGCACAGCTCCTGCGCAGCGAGGCAGAAGGCTGCAGCAGGATGGGTGCAGTGTTTTTGCAGTATGACGGCGGGCTTTATGCGGTGGCACTGTTCCGCTGAACGAAAGGCCCCTGCAAGGGATGAAAAGGACTGCTGTGCAGCGATGCGCAGCAGTCCTTTTTGCTGCTTTTGCACAGAGCCGTGTGAGCAAAATACGACAAATTAAAAGTATGACTTGTGCGCCAAAACCGTGAATGGAAAGATGAAAAAAACTCACTTGTTCGCCGCAAAGATACAAAAAATGAGAATTCACGCGGAACTGTATTTTTGACAAGTACAGAAGCGCTTCAAAACTGCACAAAATTGGAAGGAAATTTTTGGGCAGCAATGGTCAATCCACAGAAATGACGCCGAAGGTCTTTCTTTTTTGAAACCAGCGGCGTATAATGCGGTTATCGCACAAGGGGGTGCAGGATCCCGGAGGGGGGACCGAAGATCCTTTGTGCATTTTTCAGTTCCTGCCGCTTCATTTTGTTAAAGCGGCAGAGCAAGAGAGCAAGAGAGAGAGGGATAGATTATGAAATTCGATCGTCGTATTTCTCGCCGCAGCTTCCTGGCAGCTGCCGGCGTATCGGCTGCTGCGCTGGCCCTGACGGCCTGCGGCGGCTCTTCCAGCACGGCTGCTTCCGGCTCCGGTGCAGCGGCATCTTCCGGTGCAGCAGGCGGTGCGCTGAACATCATGCTGGAGACCGAAGTCCAGTCTCTGGACCCCCAGCTGGCGACCGATGGCACCTCCTTTGAGGTCATTGCCAACTACACCGACGGCCTGATGCAGATGGACGAGAACGGTGCAGCTGTGGAGGCTCTGGCAGAGAGCTATGAGCTCAGCGAGGACGGCAAGACCTACACCTTCCACCTGAAGGACGCAAAGTGGTCCAATGGCGATGCCGTTACCGCAGCAGACTTCGTGTTTGGCTGGCAGCGTGCTGTGGACCCCGCAAACGCTTCTGAGTATTCCTACATGCTGAGCGATATCGGTCAGGTGGTCAACGCCGCCGACATCATTGCAGGCGACAAGCCTGTCACCGATCTGGGCGTCACCGCAGTGGACGACAAGACCCTGAAGGTGGAACTGAATGTTCCGGTCAGCTACTTCCTGAGCCTGATGTACTTCCCCACCTTCTACCCCATGAACCAGAAGTTCTTCGAGAGCTGCGCCGACACCTACGGCACCAGCGCCGACACCGTTCTGTCCAACGGTGCGTTCATGCTGACCAGCTACGAGCCGGCCGCCACCGCTTTTGAGCTGGTGAAGAACCCCGACTACTACGATGCTGACCGCATTGCTCTGGACGGCCTGAACTATCAGGTCATCAAGGACAGCCAGCAGGCTCTGATGAGCTATCAGAACGGCGATCTGGATATCACCCTGCTGAACGGCGAGCAGGTGGAGCAGGTCAAGGACGACCCCGAGTTCACCAGCGTGGGTGCCGGCTACCTGTGGTACATCAGCCCCAACATGGACGCTGTGCCGGAGCTGGAAAACCTGAACCTGCGCCGTGCCATCACCTTTGCACTGGACCGTGATTCCATCACCAACGACGTGCTGAAGGACGGCTCTTCTCCTGCCTACACCGCAGTGCCCGCACAGTTCGCCACCGGCCCGGACGGCAGCGATTTCAGCGCCGACCAGACCAAGTTTGCAGAGTTCTGCGCATACGATCCCGACAAGGCTGCAGAGTACTACGAGCAGGCCAAGGCTGAGCTGGGCAAGGATTCCTTCTCCTTCACCATGATCGTCGATGCCGACGATGCTCCTCAGAAGGTCGCTCAGGTCGTTCAGGAGCAGCTGCAGACCACGCTGCCCGGCTTCACTCTGGAGCTGAAGGTGGAGCCCAAGAAGCAGCGCGTGCAGGATATGCAGGACGGCAACTTTGAGATCGGCCTGACCCGCTGGGGACCCGATTACGCAGACCCCATGACCTATCTGGGCATGTGGGTCACCGGCAACTCCAACAACTACGGTCTGTGGAGCGACGCTGACTACGATGCCATCATCGCAGAGTGCACCACCGGTGATCTGTGCACCGACCCCGAGGGCCGTTGGCAGGCCATGTATGACGCCGAGTCCATCGTGCTGGAGCAGGCCGTCATCTTCCCGCTGTATGGTCAGTGCAATGCCGAGATGATCTCCTCCGCCGTCACCGGCGTTGAGCACCATCCCTGCGCTCTGAACCGCGTTTACAAGAACGCGAAGAAGAGCGTCTGATCCGGATCAAAAAACTGAAATGCCGCACAGTGGCAGCGAAAATTGCCGCTGTGCGACTTTTTGACTTTTGCACTGTCCGCGTCAGGCGAACGGCTGACTGCGGCGGGCGAAAGCCTCTGCGTCCGGACGGGACGTAAAAAAGTGTAAGGGGGTCTACCCAACGTGAAAAAATACACGCTCAAGCGTATCATCACGTCGTTGTTTACGCTGCTGGCCATTTTGCTGGTGCTGTTCATCCTTATGCAGTTGATGCCCGGCTCGCCCTTCAACGACGAAAAGCTGACCGCCGACATGCGCGCAGCCCTGTACGCAAAGTACGGTCTGGATCAGCCGCTGTACGTCCAGTTCTTCCGCTATGTGGGCAACATGCTGCGGGGCGACTTCGGCGTCAGCTACAACATCTCTAAAAACACACCCATCTCCCAGCTCATCCAGTCCCGCCTGCCCATCTCCATCCGGGTGGGCGGCATGGCAGTCACGCTGGGTGCCATCGTGGGCCTGATCCTGGGCGTCATTGCCGCACTGAAGCGGGACACCGTCTTTGACACGCTGGCAACCATCATCTCGGTCATCGGCGTGTCGGTGCCCTCCTATGTGTTCGCACTGGCGCTGAGCTATACCTTCGGCTTCAAGCTGAAGTGGTTCCCCATGCTGTTCAGCGCAAAGGACGTGCTGGGCTCCAGCGTTCTGCCCAGCATCTCGCTGTCCATGTTCACCATGGCATCCATTGCCCGCTTTACCCGCAGTGAGATGATCGAGGTGCTGGACTCGGACTATATGCTGCTGGCCGAGAGCAAGGGCATCTCCGGCCCGGCGCTGATCTTCCGCCATGCATTGCGCAATGCCCTGATCCCCATCATCACGGTGCTGGCACCCCTGATCGTGGACCTGATGACCGGTTCGCTGGTGGTGGAGAAGATCTTTGCCATCCCCGGCGTGGGCAGCCTGCTGGTGACCGCCATCCAGTCCAACGACTACAACGTGGTCATCGGCCTGAGCTTCATTTACAGCGCCATGTACATTGGCATCATGCTGGTGGTCGATCTGCTGTACGGCGTCATCGACCCGCGCATCCGACTGGCAAAGGGGGACGACTGATATGGCAGAAAAAGCGATTCGCCTGGGAGGCGAAGCCACTGCTGACGCCATCGTCAGCGCCGTGGATACCATGTATTCCGAGCACACCTTCAACGAGAAGGATTTTGTGCTCAAGCACAACGACGATGAGATCGCCGTGGACTCCAACTTTGCGGCCCAGAGCTTCTGGAAGGACGTCCGGGTGCGCTTTTTCCGCAAGAAGAGCGCTGTGCTCGGCATGATCCTGATCCTGTTCATCACCCTTCTGGCGATCTTTGGACCCGGCATGAACGGCTACACCTATTCCGGTCAGGACCTGAGCCAGAAAAACTTTGCGCCTCGCGTGCAGGTGCTGGAAAACTTCGGCATTCTGGACGGCAGTGAGAAGATGAGCACCACAAGCGGCTCTAAGACGGTCAACGCCTATGTGGAAAAGGGCAAGGAGGATGTCTACTACTGGTTCGGCAGTGACCTGTACGGACGCGACATCTGGACCCGCACATGGGAAGGTGCCCGCGTCTCCCTGATCATCGCGGTGGCGGCTGCGATCATTGATATGGTCATTGGCATGAGCTACGGCCTGATCTCGGGCTATTTCGGCGGAAAAGTGGATATGGTGATGCAGCGGTTTCTGGAGGTCGCCAACGGCATTCCGCGTCTGGTCATCGTCACATTGCTTCTGCTGGTGCTGAAGCCCGGCATGATCACCATCATCTTTGCCCTGATGCTGACCGAGTGGGTGGGCATGAGCCGCATCGCCCGCGCCGAGATGCTTAAGCTGAAGGATCAGGAATTCGTTCTGGCGTCCCGCACGCTGGGTGCCGGCAGCTTCTTTATCATCTTTAAAGAGGTGCTGCCCAACATCATCGGACCCATCATCACGCAGGTCATGTTCAGCATCCCCACCGCCATCTTCACCGAGGCGTTCCTGTCCTTTGTGGGTCTGGGCATCCCGGTGCCGCAGTGCTCGCTGGGTTCTCTGATCAGTGAGCTGTATAACAGCTTCACCACCCACCCCTACCAGATCATTCCCCCCATTGTGGTGATGAGCCTGCTGATGCTGAGCTTCAATCTGGTGGCAGATGGTCTGCGCGAGGCGCTGGACCCCAAGATGAAGAGTATGTAAGGAGGAACACCCCATGCCTGAAAACAAAAAAGACCAGGTCTTGTCGGTGCGAGACCTTGATATTACCTTTAAAACCACCGCAGGCCCGGTGCACGCCATTCGCGGCGTGAACATCGACCTGTACAAGGGCGAGACGGTGGCGCTGGTGGGCGAGTCCGGTTCCGGCAAATCGGTCACCATGAAGGCCGCCATGGGCATTCTGGCGCAGAACGCCACTGTGAACAGCGGCTCCATCCAGTTCAGCTACCATCACGCCGACGGCAGCCCCGAGACGGTGGACCTGCTGCAGAAGGACAAAAAGTGGATCCGCCGCCACATCAACGGCAAGCGCATCGCCATGGTGTTTCAGGACCCCATGACCAGTCTGGACCCCACCATGCCCATCGGCAAGCAGATCATGGAAGGGATGCTGTGGCATTTCAAAATGCCCAAAGCGGACGCCTACAAAAAGGCCGTGCAGCTGCTGGAAGAGGTGGGTATCACCGATGCCGAAAAGCGCATGAAGAACTATCCCCATCAGCTGTCCGGCGGCATGCGCCAGCGCGTGGTCATTGCCATTGCGCTGGCCTGCGACCCGGACCTGCTGATCTGTGACGAGCCCACCACGGCGCTGGATGTGACCATTCAGGCCAAAATTCTGGAGCTGATCCGCAGCATCCAGCGCGAGCGCGGCATCTCGGTCATTTACATCACCCACGACCTTGGCGTTGTGGCAAAGGTAGCAGACTACGTGGACGTCATGTACGCCGGCAAGATCGTGGAGACCGGCACCATCGACGAGATCTTCTACGAGCCGCGCCACCCCTACACCTGGGGTCTGCTGTCCGCCATGCCGGATCTGGACACCGCCGACGACCGTCTGTACACCATCCCCGGCTCGCCCCCCAACCTGCTGCACGAGAAGCCCGGCGATGCCTTTGCGCCCCGCAACCACTATGCGCTGAACATTGACGACGAGGTGGACCCGCCCATGTTCAAGATCAGCGACACCCACTATGCAGCCACATGGCTGCTGGACCCCCGCGCACCCAAGGTGGAGATGCCGAAGGAGCTTTCTCAGCGCATCGCCCGGATGCGCGCCGAGGCCGAAACGATCAAGGAGGCGGAATAAATGGCAGCACAGAGCACCACGCCCCTGCTGAAGGTGGAAGGCCTGAAGCAGTATTTCCGCGTGAACAAGAACTTTACCGTCAAGGCAGTGGACAATGTGAGCTTTGAGATCTACCCCGGCGAGACCTACGGTCTGGTGGGCGAGTCCGGCTCCGGCAAGTCCACCATCGGACGCAGCGTCATCCGCCTGTATGACCCCACTGCCGGAAAGATCACCTTTGATGGGCATGATATCAGCGGCAGGCTGAGCCGCGTGCAGAACGATACGCTGCGCACCCAGATGCAGATGATCTTTCAGGACCCCATGGCGTCCCTGAACCCCCGCAAGAAGGTGGAGGACATCATCGGCGAGGGGTTGGACATCCACCACATGTACAAGACCCGCGAAGAGCGCCGCGAAAAGGTGGAGAAGATCCTTGCCAAGGTGGGCCTTGCGCCCGAGCACGCCGAGCGGTACCCCCACCAGTTCTCCGGCGGTCAGCGCCAGCGCGTGGGCATTGCCCGTGCCCTCATTATGAACCCCAAGCTCATCATCGCAGACGAATGCATCTCGGCGCTGGACGTGTCCATTCAGGCACAGGTGGTCAACCTGATGAAGGACATCCAGCAGGAGACCGGCACCGCCTACCTGTTCATCGCCCACGACCTGTCCATGGTCAAGTACATCTCCGACCGCATCGGTGTGCTGCATCTGGGCCACCTGCTGGAGACCGGCACCACCGAGGAGATCTTCGAAAATCCCATCCATCCCTACACGCGCAGCCTGCTGTCGGCCATCCCGCTGCCGAACCCGGTGGTGGAAAAGCGCCGTGTGGCACAGAGCTACGACTATGCTTCCTCCGGCATTGACTACAACAAAGGCACCGACCACCATGTGAGCGGCAGCCACTACGTCAAGTGCACCGATGCAGAATTTGCCCAGTGGTGCAAGTGAACCGGACTTTGAGCGCAAAGGAGCGTTCCCGCAAGGGGACGCTCCTTTTTTGCATCCGGGACACCACCGCTGCCGGGGATGTACTTTTGTCTGCTGCGCGGGCAAGGGCGCAGGGGGCAGACCCGCCGCATACCGGGAAAAAAGCGGAAATGAAAATAATTTTCAGAGACTGGGAGGGGAATAAAGGCGTTTTTGTAAGATAAAAACAAAAGCATTGCTCAATACAGCGTTGGATATATGGACTTTTGAGGGAAAAACATGAAAATCAGTGTGAAAACTATGGCTTTTTTGTTTTGAATGTGTTAATATACTGTTACGGATAGTTGGCGGCGCACAACCGGCGCTGCCGTTGAAAAACCTACATTCTTTAAAGGAGGAATGTGCTTTATGATGAAGTATCTCCAGAAACTGGGCAAAGCACTGATGCTTCCCGTCGCGGTCCTGCCGATCTGCGGCATCCTGATGGGTCTTGGTTATGCCCTCGCTCCGGGCGTTATGGGCGTTCCCGGTGCACCGACTTCCGGTGCAGCTTACACCGTCGGCTTCCTGCTGGTCAAGGCAGGCGGCGCTCTGATCGATAACATGGCATGGCTGTTTGCCATTGGTGCCGCTGTCGGCCTTGCTGACAACGATGGTACCGCAGGTCTGGCCGGTCTGGTCAGCTTCCTGATGATGCAGCAGCTGCTGAACCCCGGTGTGGTCAGCATGGTGCGCACTCTGGAAGAGGGCACCGCTACCTACATCGCCTTCCAGAAGGTCGCCGGCAACTCCTTCATCGGCATTCTGGCCGCTGTTGTGGGCGCTGCCTGCTACAACAAGTTCAAGAATATCCAGCTGCCTGACTGGCTGGCATTCTTCTCCGGCAAGCGCTTCGTTGCGATCGCTACCGGCCTGATCTCCATTCTGGTGTCCGTGGTTCTGCTGTTCGTCTGGCCCGTCATCTTTGGCGCGCTGGTCGCTCTGGGCAAGGGCATCGCTGGCATGGACGGCATCGGCGCCGGCATCTACGCCTTCCTGAACCGTCTGCTCATCCCCACCGGCCTGCACCACGCTCTGAACAACGTGTTCTGGTTCGATACCATCGGTCTGGGCGACCTGAGCCACTTCTGGGCTGGCGAGACTTCCGCTGATGTGGGCTGGAGCCTTGGTATGTACATGTCCGGCTTCTTCCCCTGCATGATGTTCGGTATCTTGGGCGCTGCTCTGGCTATGGTCAAGACCGCTAAGAACAAGAAGGCCGCTATTGGTCTGGTTCTGTCCGCTGCAATCTGCGCATTCGTCTGCGGCGTTACCGAGCCCTTCGAGTTCGGCTTCATGTTCCTGTGCTTCCCGCTGTACGTTGTGTACTCCGCTCTGTACGGCATCTTCACCATCATCACCTACTACTCCGGTTTCCGTGCTGGCTTCTGCTTCTCCGCAGGTGCTACCGACCTGGTGTTCTCCGCTTCTCTGCCCGCAGCTGCTAAGACCTGGATGATCATTCCTCTGGGCATCGCTGCATTCCTGGTGTTCTACTTCGTGTTCTACTTCGCTATCACCAAGTTCGACCTGAAGACCCCCGGCCGTGAGGATGACGACGAGGAAGCTGAGAAGAAGGTCGTTCTGGCTAACAACAACTACACCGAAGTTGCTGCTGCTGTTCTGGCTGCTATCGGCGGCAAGGAGAACGTGAAGGACGTTGGTTACTGCGCAACCCGTCTGCGCTTTGAGGTGCTCGACAACGCTAAGGTTGACGAGAAGGCTGTCAAGGCTGCAGGTGCTGCAGGCGTCATCCGCCCCAGCAAGAACGCATGCCAGGTCATCATCGGCACCAAGGTCCAGTTCGTCTACGACGAGCTGAAGAAGATGCTCTGAGCTCTTCCGTTTGAAATGGAACCGTGCGGGAGACGGTTGATCCCGTAACGGACTGAAAAAGGCCGCCGAGGGCGGGCGTTCGCGCCCTGCCCCGGCGGCCTCTTTTGTTCACAGAAAAACGTTTTTTCCCGGAGAAGACCGTGCTATACTAGTGGCACAGATACCCGTTTTAAGATCAGGAGGTTTATGATATGAAGATCATTCGTACAAAGAACTATGAGGATATGTCCCGCAAGGCAGCCAACATCATCTCGGCTCAGGTCATCCTGAAGCCGGACTGCGTGCTGGGTCTGGCAACGGGCGGCACCCCGGTAGGCACCTACGAGCAGCTGGTGGAGTGGTACAACAAGGGCGACATCGACTTTTCCGGGGTGACCACGGTCAATCTGGACGAGTACCGCGGCCTGCCCAAGGAGCACCCGGAAAGCTACTGGAGCTTCATGCACCGCAACCTGTTCGACAAGGTGAACATCGACCCGGCAAAGATCAACCTGCCCGACGGCACAAACCCCGATGCAGAGGATGCATGCGCCAAGTACAACCAGATCATCCACAGCGTGGGCGGTATCGACCTGCAGCTGCTGGGCATTGGCCATGACGGACACATCGGCTTCAACGAGCCCTGCGACCATTTTGATCTGGAGACCCACTGCGTGGACCTGACGCGCGAGACCATCGAGGCCAACAAGCGCTTCTTTGACGGCAACGAGGAGCTGGTGCCCAAGCAGGCCTATACCATGGGCATCAAGACCATCATGCAGGCGCGCAAGGTGCTGATGATCGCCAACGGCACCGGCAAGGCCGAGATCCTGAAGAAGGCGTTCTTTGGCCCGGTGACCCCGGAGGTGCCCGCCAGCATCCTGCAGCTGCACCCGGACTTCATTCTGGTGGCAGACGAGGATGCACTGAGCCTGATCTGACGCAAAAGGCGGGGACCGCTGCTGCGGTCACTGCCGCTTCAAGGGGGTTTGTACCATGATCATCAAAAATGCAAAAATCTATACGCCCCGCCATACCTTTGAGCAGGGAGACCTGTTCATCCGGGACGGACGCATTGCGGCCTTTGCCCAGCCGGAAGAGGGCGAGGAGGTCGTTGACGCCAAGGGGGCCTACGCGCTGCCGGGTCTGGTGGACATCCATTTCCACGGTGCCATGGGCAAGGACTTCTGTGATGGCACCGAAGAAGCCATCCAGACGCTGGCGGATTTTGAAGCCAGCAAGGGCGTGCTGGCCATCTGCCCCGCCACCATGACCTACCCGGAAGAGATCCTGAACAAGGTCATGGATGCTGCCGCCGCCCACCAAAACGGCAAGGGCGCCGACCTTGTGGGCATCAATATGGAGGGCCCGTTCATCAGCCCCAAAAAGGTGGGTGCCCAGAACCCGGAGTATGTGCAGGGCGCGGACGCCGCCATGTTCCGCCGCCTGCAGAAGCGGGCAGGCGGCCTGATCAAGCTGGTGGATGTGGCACCCGAAGAACCGGGCAATCTGGACTTTATCCGGGAGTGCCACAACGAGGTGCGCATCTCCATCGCCCACACCTGCACCGACTACGACACCGCCGTCAAGGCCTTTGAGGCCGGTGCCACCCACATGACCCACCTGTACAACGCCATGCCCGGCATCACCCACCGCGCCCCCGGCCCCATCATTGCAGCCATGGAGCACGATGCCGAGGTGGAGCTCATCACCGACAACGTGCATATCCACCCCGCTGTGGTGAGGTTTACCTTCCGCAATTTTGGCGATGACCGCGTCTGCCTGATCGCAGACAGCGCCATGTCCTGCGGTCTGCCGGACGGACAGTACAGTCTGGGCGGGCAGGCCATCACGGTCAAGGGCCCGCGCGCGACCCTGACCGAGCACCCGGACACCATTGCGGGCAGCAACACCTGCCTGTACGACTGCATGAAGCGGGCTGTGCTGGAGATGGGTGTGCCGCTGGAAAGCGCTGTCCGCGCTGCCAGCGAGACCCCGGCCCGCAGCATCGGCGTGGATGCGGACTACGGTTCGCTGGCGGCGGGCCGCTACGGCAACGTGATCCTGGCGGACGCAGAGCTGAACATTCAGGCCGTCTACCAGAAGGGCGTCCGCATCGTCTAAAAGCCAGAGCGTGAAAACACAAAAGAGGCCGCTGCAAATGCAGCGGCCTCTTTGCTTTGCAAAAAAATCAGACCTTGAACAGCGGAGCGCCGAGGGTGACATCGCCCTGTGCCAGCATCTTCACCTCATCGTCCGCACCATCGGTCACGATGATGGCGGTGGCGGTGGGGTGGCCTGCGGCGCGGATGGCATCCAGATCGATCTTCAGCAGCGGGGTGCCCGCGCTGACCTTCTGCCCCTCCTTGACCAGAGCGGTAAAGCCCTGACCGTTCATATCCACCGTGTCCATGCCAACGTGGATCAGCAGCTCGATGCCGTCGTTGCTGGTAACGCCGACCGCATGCAGGGTGGTCGCGATCTGGGTCACGGTGCCGTCAAAGGGAGCGTACACGGTATCGCCGGTGGGCTCGATGCCGCAGCCGGGGCCAAGGATGCCCTGCGCAAAGGTCTCATCCGGGATATCGGCCTGTGCCAGAACCTTGCCCTGCAGGGGGGTCAGGACCGTCTTTTTCTGGTTGATGAACCGGCCGGCACCCTCGCCGGCGTTCTTGCTGCCAAACAGTTTGTCAAAAAAGCCCATAGTGTATTCCTTCCTTCCTGTCATTGCCCAAAGGCAGCAGGGGCGTGAAGTGTCTGCAGACTGCCTTTAAACATCATACCTATATAAAAAGATATCATACAATGCGGTAAAAAGCAAGGCCGTTTCCGTCAAAGGCGACAAAAATAACGGATTTTTGATCGTCTGCTTTGCGGCTTTTTCCGGCAGCTCCCGGGCGGTGCCGTGCTGTTCAAGTCCTGACTGGTAACAAAAAAGAACACCCCAAAGGGGTGTTCTTTTTTGTTATGGGCCAGCCAGGACTTGAACCCGGGACCAAGCGGTTATGAGAACGTCGCTAATTTTGAAATCCCGTTTTTCTTGTGAAATCTTGTGACTATCTGATAATTTCATAAAAGTGCCTTTGTGTACTTTGACGTAACTTTTGGTGGCTTTTTGTCTCTAAAACGGCTCTTTGTAGGTGAATCGGTAGGTGAAAATTTTCACCTACGAAACTCGACACTTACTGTTACCATTTTGGCTTTACATGGCTCACTTTCAAAA
>CAKSWU010000023.1 GCA_934513205.1 uncultured Faecalibacterium sp.
ACGCCTGTTCGGCGTGAAGATCTTTTAACCGTTTTTTCCGGCTCCGCCGATTTGTAGCCCCTCAGTCGCTGCGCGACTGAGAGGGTTCGCTCCCTCTCCGAGGGCGCTGGAAAAGCCGTCAGGTTTTGACTGAGAGAGTTCAGACACCTCCTTGGGGGAGCTGCCGAACGGAGCGAGACTGAAGGGGTCACAAAAAAGGAAAATCCCCCGCAGTTTTCACGAAACTACGAGGGATTTTCTTGGCGGAGTAGGAGGGATTTGAACCCTCGCGCCGTTGTTTAGACGACCTACGCCCTTAGCAGGGGCGCCTCTTCGGCCTCTTGAGTACTACTCCAGAGCAAAGTGTGTTACACTTATTCAATAAAAAATGGCGGAGAGAGTGGGATTCGAACCCACGGTACGTTGCCGTACGGCAGTTTTCAAGACTGCTTCCTTAAACCACTCGGACATCTCTCCTTGTGGACATCCGCATAACGCCGTGTCGAATGCCTATTTAATTTACCAGATTTGAAGTGATCTGTCAAGCCCCTTTTCAAATTTTTTCTAACCATACCGTTTGCAACAACCTTTCTGGGTCATTTTTGGGAATGCCTCTTTACACGCACATCTTTTTGTTGTATAATAAAACCATCAAATTACACCTTTCGGTACAAAAAAAGGAGAATTATCATGTCGTTTTCAGAGCTTTTGAAGCAATGCCGCAAAAAGCAGGGCATCAGTCAGGCAGAGCTGGCTTCCAAGCTGGGCGTGACCCAGCAGGCTGTCGGCAAGTGGGAAAGCGGCAAATCCTCTCCCGACCCCTCCACCGTGGCCCGCATTGCAGAGCTTTTGAACACCACGGCAGACTATCTTCTGGGTCTGTACCGCCCGCTCAGCAATGTTTCTGCCCCGGAGGAGCGGTTCTTCGGCAGCTATTCCGAGAGCCTGATCCCGGTCATCGGCACGGTGAAGGCGGGCTACGGCGCGCTGGCGTTTGAGGAGGACTACGGACAGGAGTACGCCCGGGTGAAGGACCCTTCCAACTACTTCTATCTGGTGGTGCGCGGCGACAGCATGGAGCCTCGCATTCAGGACGGCGACCTTGCACTGGTGCACAAGCAGGACACGCTGGAAAACGGCGATCTGGGCGTACTGATCTACGGTGATGAGGGCGAAGGCACCCTGAAGCGCTACATCCAGCGCGGCAACTGCGTGGTGCTGCAGCCCTTCAACCCCGCTTATAGTGAAATGGTCATCAAAGGCGAGGAGCTGAACCACCTGCACATTGCAGGCCGTGTGGTGGAGACCAAGGCAAAATGGTAATTTTATAAGGGAAGCGGGCTCGCCCTCTCCGTCACTGCTGATGCAGTGCCACCTCTCCCAAAGGGAGAGGCTTTGGCAGTACAGCAAAGTTTCTGGTTTTGCCAAGGGCTCTCCCTTTGGGAGAGCTGTCGAACAAAGTGAGACTGAGAGGGCGAGGACGCTAACCGTGAAACCATAAAAGCCATCTGCTGTTTTGCGCATGGCTTTATTTTTTGACTCTTTTTTCCGGTTTTATCCCCTTTGGAGGTGCATTCTGCATGGAACAGACCCTGATGGAAAAGCTGACCATTCTGGCGGACAGCGCCAAATATGACGTTGCCTGCACCTCCAGCGGGGCGTCCCGCACCGCGCGTGCGGGCACGGTGGGCAGCTGCTATGCCCCGGGCTGCTGCCACGCCTTTACCGCCGATGGCCGCTGCGTCAGCCTGCTCAAGGTGCTGATGACCAACTGCTGCTCCTTCGACTGCAGCTACTGCGTCAACCGCCGCTCCAACGATATCCCCCGCGCCACCTTTGCGCCCCGGGAGCTGGCAGAGCTGACCATGGAGTTCTACCGCCGCAACTACATCGAGGGGCTGTTTTTGTCCAGCGCGGTGCTGGGCACCCCGGACTACACCACCGAGCGGATGCTGGCGGTGCTGCGGCTGCTGCGGGGTGAATACCGCTTTGGGGGCTACATCCACGCCAAGGCCATTCCGGGCACAAGCCCGGAGCTTTTGCAGCAGCTGGGGTATCTGGCCGACCGGCTGAGCGTGAACGTGGAACTGCCCAGCGAGCGCAGCCTGAACCTGCTGGCCCCGGACAAGGGGCGGCATTCCATCTTTCGCCCCATGAAGCAGATCGCGGTATCCGGCGCTGCCAGCCGGGAGGAACTTACCCTTTACCGCCACGCGCCCAAGTTCGCCCCCGCCGGGCAGAGCACCCAGATGATCGTAGGCGCTTCGCCGGAGACGGACTACCACATCTTAAAGCTGACCGAGGGGATGTACCAGAAGTACGGGCTGAAACGGGTGTTCTACTCTGCTTACATCCCGGTAGCCGAGGACACCCGCCTGCCCGCACTGGACACAAAGCCGCCCCTTCTGCGGGAGCACCGGCTGTATCAGGCAGACTGGCTGCTGCGGTTCTACCAGTTCGAGGCGGACGAAATTTTAGATAAGGATAACCCCAACTTCAATCCCTATCTGGACCCCAAATGCAACTGGGCGGTGCAGCACTACGGGCTGTTCCCGGTGGACGTGAACCGCGCCCCCTTCGAGATGCTGCTGCGGGTGCCGGGCATCGGCCCCAAAAGCGCCCGGCGCATCTGGCGCGCCCGCAAGCAGGCGGCGCTGGGGCTGGACGAGCTCAAGCGCATGGGCGTGGTGCTCAAGCGGGCGCAGTACTTCATCACCTGCCGGGGCTTTTCCGGGGCGCACCCGGGGCGCGGCAGTGCCGGGCGGGAGCGCATTACCCGGGCGCTCATCGACCCCAACGTATTCAGCGGCAGCTGCGAGCAGCTGAGCCTGTTCAGCCCGCCTGCCGTGGACAACCTCATCGGGCAGGGCGTGCCGCCCCGGGCGGCTGTCCGCATGGTAAGGGAGGAGGCCGTGCAATGTCTTGCCAAGGCGCTGTAAGCCCCAAGGGGGCGCGCAAGCTGCACGATGCCGACGTGGTCTACCTGTACGACGGCAGCTTTGAGGGCTTTCTGTGCTGCGTATACGAAAGCTTTGCCCAGCACGAGCTTCCCTTTGCGGTGTGGACGCCCCAGCGGGAGACCGCCACCCTCTACCCGGTCAAGGAGATCGCCACCGACCCCGCCGTTGCCCGGCGGGTATTCGCCAGCTTTGGCAAAAAGCTGGGCGCAGAGACCGAGTACCTCGTCAGCCGGGATTTTCTCTCCGGGCAGGAGGACAAGGAGCTGCTGTTGCTCCGCTTTCTGCATCTGGCCTTTGCGCTGGGCCCGGGCACGGTCAGACGGGAGGGACACCCGGTAGTCGCGCCCCTCTACGCCATGAAAAAGAGTCTGGACTGGGAGGTAGACAAGTTTCAGGGTTTTGTGCGGTTCGAGGAGCACGATGGCATGCTGGGCGCGGTCATCCACCCCAAAAATTATATCCTCCCCCTGCTGCGCCCACACTTCTGCGGACGCTTTCCGGAGGAGGACTTTATGATCTACGATGCCGTCCATCAGGCGGTGCTGCTGCACGAAAAGCACCACACCCGGCTGCTGGAGCTGGCTGCGCCCTTGGAGCTGCCGCCGCCCAGTGCGCGGGAGCAGCAGTTTCAGGCGCTGTGGACCCAGTTCTACAAAACGCTGGAGATCCAGGCGCGCCACAACGAAAAAGGCCGCATGACCCATTGCCCCAAGCGCTTCTGGGCGGATATGGTGGAGATGCAAGGAGAATTGTAATTATTTTTCCTGTGCTTCCAATGCGCTTTCCACGCCCTTGAGCAGATCCTCTGCCGGGATGCCGTAAAGCCTTGCCAGCGCCATCAGGTTGGAGGTGTTCGGCTCCGAGGTGCCGTTCTCCCACTTGGACACCGCCTGCCGGCTGACCCCAATGCTCTCGGCCACGAACTCCTGCGTCATCTTGCAGCGGGTGCGGTTCTCCTTGAGCATTTCAGAAAGCGATTTGCGCACGATTCTGACTTCCTCCGTGAGCTTGGGCGGCTTTTCCAGATTGCGGGCAATGCGCCAGAGCAGATAGAGTGCAGCCACGATGGCCACCGGCAGCAGCAGCCGCACGATCATCGTCGCGATGCTCACTGTCTGGAGCGCTCTGAAAAAAAGGTTGGTCAGAAAATCACTTTTCATATTCGTTTCCTCCTTTGGAAGCTTTCTCTTGTGGTTTTTGTGGCACGATTTTAGCACAAAAGCCCGGTTGCGTCCACCAACCAGCGCGCAAACTGCGGTTGCGGCAGGGCTTTTTTACCCGTTTCTGACAGATTATTCACAAAAAGGTTGCATCTGCGCCGTTGCAACGGGCAAAACCTATGGTATACTATAAGGGAATCCACGGCAGGGAGATCTGCCAGTCCCACCCCCGCTGCGGGGTCAACACAAAAGGAGTATTGTAGCGTTATGGTTCGCATTACTATGGAAGACGGCGGCATCATCGACATCGAGCTGAACGAGGACGTTGCCCCCATCACCTGTGAGAATTTTAAGAAGCTGGTCAAAGAAGGCTTTTACAACGGCCTGACCTTCCACCGGGTCATCCCCGGCTTTATGATCCAGGGCGGCTGCCCGCTGGGCAATGGCACCGGCGGCCCGGGCTGGAACATCAAGGGCGAGTTTGCCGCTAACGGCGTCAACAATCCCCTCAAGCACACCCGCGGCGTCATCAGCATGGCCCGCAGCATGAGCCCCAACAGCGCAGGCAGCCAGTTCTTCATCATGCATCAGGATGCCCCCCATCTGGACGGCCAGTACGCCGCCTTTGGCAAGGTTGTCTCCGGCATGGACGTGGTGGATAAGATCGCTGCCGTCCGCACCGACTGGAACGACAAGCCCACTACCCCGGTAAAGATGGCCTCTGTTGTACTGATCGAGGGCTAATCTCTCCAAACGACCCGACCGCCGCGCAGGTTTCTGCGCGGCGGTTTTTTGCCGTGCCGGGCGATGTCCTTCCGGTTTGTTCCCGGGCAGTGTGCGCTTTGGGGTCTGCGGCGCAGCGCCCGGGGCTTGTGCCCCGCCGCAAACTGTGCTAGACTTGTCGCAAAAAGGGAGGCCTGTTTATGTGGTTTGTTTATGCGCTGGGGTCTGCGGTGTTCGCTGCCCTTACCTCGATTCTGGCAAAGATCGGCATTGAAGGGGTCAACTCCACCCTTGCCACCGCCATCCGCACAGCCGTGGTGCTGCTGATGAGCTGGGGCATGGTGCTGCTCACCGGCACCCAGAGCGGCATTGCGGAGATCTCCCGCCGCAGCTGGCTGTTCCTGATCCTTTCCGGTCTTGCCACCGGCGCAAGCTGGCTGTGCTACTACCACGCCCTGCAGATCGGCGCAGCCTCCAAGGTGGTGCCCATCGACAAGCTCAGCGTGGTCATCACCCTCGCGCTGGCGTTCCTTGTCCTGCACGAGCCGTTCACCGCCAAAAGCCTCATCGGCTGCGCCCTCATCACCGCCGGCACCCTGTTCATGGTGCTGTGACGATTTTGAATGCGTGCCGCGCTGCTTTGCGCATCAAGATCGGAAAAATTATTTTAACAGCACAATGCCGGAGCGTCTGCGGACGCTCCGGCATTGCATTTTCACAGGTGGATTCGCGGAGGGGAGCAGCAGGCACCGCCGCGCTTTTCTTCTATTTTGGTGTCAAAAGAGAACGTTCCCCGGCAAGGCAGAAAGCCATCCGCGGAGCGCAGCGGCAGCCCTCCCAAATCATCCCACGCAAAACGGCTGCTGCACGTTCCCTGTGCAGCAGCCGTTTTTTGTTTTTATTTTTCGCTGGTCTTTTTCAGCATATCCAGCTCCGGCATCAGCTCGTCGCTGATGATGGTCAGCATTTGCTCCAGCTTGTCCACATCCTCGGCGGGAAAACGCCCCCGCACACGCTCCACCACCGTGCTCAGGTAGGAGTAGCTGATGTTGTAGTAGTCGATATACTTCCGAGTGGGGCGCAGGTGATACTCCCGGCGGTCGGTGGTGGACTGGATCTTTTCCACATAACCCTTTTTCACCAGACTGCCGATCTTGTACGCCGCATTGGGGGTGGAGATCTGCATCATGCGGGAAAACTCTGCAATGGTGGGTTCCCCCATCGCCATGATGCCTTCCATACAGAAGGATTCCACCGTGGTCAACGTGGCCTCACGGGTGGCAAAACGCTGAAAGATGTTCTGATAAAAGTGCAGTTTGAATTTGGTGTAAACGTCCTGAAAAGCCTGTTCCAGCATGGGTCGCGCGCCTCCGATAGTTCATTTTCTTTAAGTATACCACAGTTTGCCCGCGACGCAAAGCGGAACCTGCCGTTTTTGCCATTATTCTGCTGTTTTTTTCATGGTGCGGGCGCGAATGACGCTCAGCACCACCAGCTCCACCACGATGGCCACTGCCAGCAGGATCAGCGAGGTGAGCAGGTTTGCACGGGTGCCCAGCACAGCCTGTGCGGCGCAGGTGATGATATAGCACACCACCGAACAGCCGGCCGCTGTGATGGCGTAGGGCAGTTGGGTAGACACATGGTTCACATGGCTGCAGTGCGCACCGGCAGAAGCCATGATGGTGGTGTCCGAGATGGGCGAGCAGTGGTCGCCGCAGACCGCGCCGGACAGGCAGGCGGCAATGGAGATGACCAGCAGCTCACCGTCCGGGAAGGCGTGGCAGACGATGGGGATCAGGATGGAGAAGGTGCCCCAGGAGGTGCCGGTGGCAAAGGCCAGGAACACTGCCACCATGAAGATGATGACCGGCAGCATGTACTGCAGGGCAGAGGCAGAGCCCTTGAGCAGGTTTGCCACATAGTACTTGGCGCCCAGCAGACCGGTCATGCCGGACAGCGTCCATGCCAGCGTCAGGATCAGCATGGGGCTGACCATGGCCTTGAAGCCCTCGGGGATGCAGGCGGCAAAGTCCTGGAAGGTCATCACCTGACGGACCCGGTAGAACACGAAGGTAAACAGCAGGGCGATGCTGCTGCCCAGCACCAGACCGGCGGAAGCGTTGCAGTCTGCAAAGGCGGTAATGAAGTCCACGCCCTCAAAGAAGCCGCCGGTGTAGATCATGCCAAAAATACAGGCTACGATCAGCACCAGCACCGGAGCGATCAGGTCTGCCACATGGCCCGCCGTAGAGCCGCCGTCGTCCACATCGTTGCCGTAGGGACGGTCCTCGGTGGTGAACAGGTCGCCGTTGATGGCGTTGCGCTCATTGAGCTGCATGGGGCCGAAGTCGGTACCGGTGAAGATGAGGAACAGGATCATCACCAGCGTGAGCAGGGCGTAGTAGTTGTAGGGGATGGTGCGCAGGAACATGGTAAAGCCGTTGATGCCGGAGCCTTCCGGTACGCTGGAGGTAACGGCAGCCGCCCAGCTGGATACCGGGGCGATGATGCACACCGGCGCAGCGGTGGCGTCGATCAGGTAGGCCAGCTTTGCGCGGGAGATCTTCTGCCGGTCAGTAACAGGGCGCATGACCGAACCCACGGTCAGGCAGTTGAAGTAGTCGTCCACGAAGATCAGCACGCCCAGCAGCAGGGTGGCGAACTGTGCGCCCGCCCGGGTGTGGATATGGGTGGATGCCCAGTGGCCAAAGGCGGCGGAGCCGCCTGCCTTGTTCATCAGGGCTACCAGAATGCCCAGCATGACCAGAAACACCAGAATGCCCACGTTGCTGCTGTCCGACAGCTTTGCCACCATGCCGCCTTCCTCGTTGAAGAACAGGGTGTTGATGGCAAGCTCCAGATTGCCGTTGGCGTACAGCAGCGCACCGGACGCAATGCCCACCAGCAGGGAGGTATACACCTCCTTGGTGTTCAGCGCCAGCACGATGGCGATGACCGGCGGCAGCAGCGAAAAGATGGTGCTGTACACCGAACAGGTGTAGGTGGACGGGTCGGCGATCTTGCCGGGAGTGACTGCCGTGCACCACAGCAGCAGCGCAAACACCAGCAGCGCACCGAACCATGACAGGTTCTTGTTGTTTTTCATAACGATCCCTCTTTTTTCAATGCAGCGGTCATGCATCACCGCCCCCTGCCGGGGAAAACTATCCCACAGGAGACAGGGGGTGTGGACCGCGCCGGATTATAAAACGATGTACTTTGAGCTGTTCCGTGCCAGCGCGCAGGCAGTGCAGCTTTTGCAGCAGGCCCAGCAGCGTGCCGAACAGCAGCTGCTGGAAGCCGACCCGCCGCCGCTGCGGCTGGAACGGAAGGAAACGGAACGGCAGGACGACCCCTGAACGGGCACGGTCTGCCGTCAGCCTTTCTTTGCTTCGGCCTTGGCGGCGAACTTTTCGTTGTTGATGACGAAGCGCTCGTGAGTGCCGCCGCCCACAGTGCCCTTCTCGTCGTGCAGGGTCACCTTGAAGGTCAGCTTGCGGCCTTCTACCGCCACCAGCTCGCTCTCACAGGTCACGGTCATGCCCACAGGGGTGGGAGCGGTGTGCTCCAGCTCCAGCTTGGTGCCCACCGAGCCATTGCCTTCGCCCAGTGCGTCAGCCACGCTCATCCAGCAGGTCTTTTCTGCCAGCGCCACCAGTGCAGGGGTGGCAAAGACATTCAGTGTGCCGCTGCCCATCGTTTTGGCGGTGTTGGCCTCAGTGACGAGCACGCTCTGCTCGCCGCGGATTCCGGTTTCCAGTGTCATATACTTTCTCCTCTCCATATTTTTGCCGTTTGGGCAAAATGCTACTTATATAAGATACCACACTTTGCGTCTGAACGCACCCTGTTTTGTGTTTTTTCTGCAAAAGATCTGTTGTTTCCGGCGTTTTCGTCCCGGAACAGGGCAGGGTGCCCATAACATTGCACCTTTTGTCCATCTTTGAAGCAAAACCGGCAGGTCCCGCGCAGACTTTGCCGTCCGGCACAGGCACACAGCCCAGACGCCTGCGCGGGCCAGCGGAAGTTCTCCCCTCCTCTGTCTTCCCCCGCCCGAAAACGCAGTCTGTTTGCAGATCAAAATCGCATCTTTTTTGCGTTTTGCGGTCCATTTCATCAATTTTGCCGGGATGCTGAAAATCTGTGCAAAAAGCCTTGACAGGGCGCAGTCTGCGTGATACTATGAACGCATGAACAAGTGCTCACATGAGCACAACAAGAAAGGAGTGCTTCCATGACCGGACTGGAACAAACTGCTCCCCAACCTGTGGAAATGCCGGATGACGAAGTGCTGTACGAGCTGGCAGACCTGTTCCGGGTGTTTGGCGATTCCACCCGCATCAAGATCCTGTATGCTCTGCACGACAGCGAGCTTTGCGTGCAGGACATCGCCGATGCTGTGCAGCTGAGCCAGTCGGCGGTGAGCCATCAGCTGCGGGTGCTCAAGGACTGCAAGCTGGTGCGGTTCCGCCGGGAGGGCAAGACTGTTTTCTACGCACTGGACGATGACCATGTGCGCAGCATCCTCTCCATGGGGATGGATCATATCGAAGAATAACCGGGCACACGCCCGCACAAAAAGAAAGGCTGGTACTTATTATGAAAAAGACCTACAAGATCGAAGTGGACTGCGCCAACTGCGCCCAGAAGATGGAGGATGCCGCCAACACCGTTTCCGGTGTGGAAAAGGCGACCGTCAGCTTTATGACCCAGAAGATGAAGGTGGAGTTCGCCGAGGGTGCCGACCCCCACGCCACCATGGAGAATGTGCTGTCTGCCTGCAAAAAGGTGGAGGACGACTGCGAGATCTTTGATATCTGATGCGCCAAAAAGCTCTCCCGGTCGGCTCTGACCGGGAGAGCTTTTCTGTGGAAAGATTCGGCGGTTTTCAACAATTTCCACCGGGTTTTCCACGTTCCTTGCGGAAAAGTCCAAAATCAGACGTGAAAAAGTGGGTTTCTGCCGGAAAAACCGTGTGGAAAACCCGGGCAAAACTGTGAAATTCCAGTTTTTCTGGGGAAAACCTGTTGAATCCCATGTCCGTACCCCGAAACAAAAGGAGTTTTTGTATGAACAAAAAGCAGAAAAAGGCCCTGTACCGCATCCTCATCGCGCTGGCGCTGGTGGTGGTGCTCCGGCTTGTGCCCGCGTTCCCCGCGCCGGTGGAGCTGGCGCTGTACTGCATCCCCTACCTTGTGGTGGGCTGGGACGTGCTGCGCAAGGCGCTGAAAGGCATCAAGAACCGCCAGCCCTTTGACGAGTGCTTTCTGATGGCAGTTGCCACCGTGGGCGCGTTTGCACTGGGCGATTATGTGGAGGGCTGCGCCGTTATCATCTTCTACCAGATCGGCGAGCTGTTCCAGAGCGTCGCCGTGGGCAAGAGCCGCCAGAGCATTGCCAGCCTGATGGACATTCGCCCGGACTACGCCAACATCGAGGGTGAGGACGGCAAGCTGGAACAGGTGGACCCGGACGAGGTCGAGGTGGGCACGGTCATCGTGGTGCAGCCCGGCGAGCGGGTGCCCATTGACGGCGTCATCGTGGAGGGCGCATCTGCCCTGAACACCGCCGCCCTGACCGGCGAAAGCCTGCCCCGGGACGTGAACGCCGGGGACGAGGTCATCAGCGGCTGCGTGAATATGACCGGCCTGCTGAAGGTGCGCACCACCAAGGAGTTCGGGGAATCCACCGTTTCCAAGATCCTGGACCTTGTGGAAAATTCCAGCATGAAAAAAGCCCGCGCCGAGAACTTTATCACCCGCTTTGCCCGGGTGTATACCCCCGCCGTGTGTTACAGTGCGCTGGCGCTGGCGGTGCTGCCGCCGGTGGTGCTGATGCTGCTGGGCCAGCCCGCCCGCTTTGGGGACTGGCTCTACCGCGCCCTGACCTTCCTCGTCATCAGCTGCCCCTGTGCGCTGGTCATCTCCATTCCCCTGAGCTTCTTTGGCGGAATTGGCGGCGCGTCCGCCTGCGGCATTCTGGTCAAAGGCTCCACCTATCTGGAGGAGCTGGCCCGCACCGGTGTGGTGGTGTTCGATAAGACCGGCACCCTGACGCAGGGCAGCTTTCAGGTCACCGGCATCCACCCGGCCGAGGGCGTGACCGATGCCGCGCTGGTGGAGGCCGCTGCGCTGGCGGAAAGCTGGTCCAAGCACCCCATCTCCCTGAGCATCAAAGCCGCCTACGGCAAGCCCATTGATGCTGCCCGGGTCACGGACGTGCAGGAGCTGGGCGGTCATGGCGTCACCGCCAAGGTGGACGGCAGAGACGTTGCCGCCGGCAACGCCCGCCTGATGGAAAAGCTGGGCCTGACGGTGCCCGAGGTGCAGCAGACCGGCACCATCGTCCACGTTGCCGTGGAGGGCCGCTACGCGGGCTATCTGCTCATTGCAGACGTGGTCAAGCCCCACAGCGCCGCCGCCATCCGGGGCCTGAAGGACGCAGGCGTGCGCAAAACGGTCATGCTGACCGGCGATGCCGAGCCGGTGGCGAAGGCGGTCAGTCAGCAGCTGGGTCTGGACGAGTACCATGCGGGTCTGCTGCCCGGGGACAAGGTGGACCAGATCGAAAAACTGCTTGCCGAAAAGCATCCTCGGGAGAATCTGGCTTTTGTGGGAGACGGCATCAACGATGCGCCGGTGCTCTCCCGGGCCGATGTGGGCATTGCCATGGGCGCGCTGGGTTCGGACGCTGCCATTGAAGCTGCCGACGTGGTGCTGATGGACGACGACCCCGCCAAGATCGCCCTTGCCATGCGCATCGCCCGCCGGACCCTGCGCATCGTCTACCAGAACATCGTGTTTGCGCTGGCCGTCAAGTTCGCCTGTCTGGTGCTGGGCGCTCTGGGCATCGCAAACATGTGGACCGCCATCTTTGCGGACGTGGGCGTCATGGTTCTGGCAGTGCTCAACGCCACCCGCGCGCTGTATACCCGGGATCTGGCCAAGAAAAACCAGAGTTGATCTCCCCCCTCGGGGCAGAGCCTTCCGGTTTTCAGGGCGATGATGCAAAAAAGCACCCGCAGCGAGCTGCCGCCGCGGGTGCTTTTCCTGTTTTTTTCTGCCGCCTTGCTCTTAGCAGCCTTCTTTTTCTGCCAGCTTGCGGCCCATCAGAACGCCCATGACCGATGCCATCATCAGCCCGCGCGTCCAGCCGGAGGAGTCGCCTAAGCAGTGCAGACCCCGGATGTTGGTGTCAAGGTTCTCGTCCATCTTCACCTTGTTGGAGTAGAACTTCAGCTCCGGGCTGTACAGCAGCGTCTCGTTGGCGGCAAAGCCGGGCACGACCATGTCCAGCATCTTGATGAACTCGATGATGTTGGTCATGGCGCGGTAGGGCATGGCGGCGGTGATATCGCCGGCCACGGCATCCTTCAACGTGGGCTTGACGTTAGACTGTGCCAGCTCCTTCTGCCAGGTGCGCTTGCCGTCCAGAATGTCGCCGTAGCGCTGCACCATGATGTGCCCTGCACCCAGCATGTTGGTCAGCTCGCCCACCTTCTGGGCATAGGCGATGGGCTGGTTGAAGGGCTCGGTGAAGTTGTGGGACACCAGAATGGCAAGGTTGGTGTTGTTGCTCTTTTTTTCCTTAAAGCTGTGACCGTTGACCACAGCAAGGTCGTTGTCGTAGTTTTCCTGCGCCACAAAGCCGCCGGGGTTCTGGCAGAAGGTGCGCACCTTGTTCTTCCAGGGCTTCGGGTAGCCGATGAGCTTGGACTCATACAGCACCTTGTTCACCTTTTCCATCACCTCATTGCGGCACTCCACACGCACGCCGATGTCCACTGTGCCGGGCTTGTGGGCGATGTGGTGCTCTGCGCAGAGCTTTTCCAGCCAGTCTGCGCCGCGGCGTCCGGTGCCGATGACCACCTCGTCTGCATACACAGGCAGCAGGCTGTCGCCGTCCTTCAGCAGCACGCCCTTGCAGCCGTCCTCTTCCAGAATGATGTTCTCGCACTCGGTGTTGAAACGCATCTCCACGCCGCTGTCCGCCAGATAGTTCTGGATGGCAAGATACAGCTCCTGCGCCTTCTCGGTGCCCAGATGGCGGATGGGGCAGTCCACCAGCTTCAGACCTGCGTGGATGGCGTTTTTGCGGATCTCCTTGATGTCCTCGCCGGTGTAGATGCCCTCCACATGGGGGTCGGCACCGAACTCCAGATAGATCTTATCGGTGTAGTCGATGAGCTGCTGCGCAAACTCCTCCCCGATGAGGGTGGGCAGGTCGCCACCTACCTCGTAGGAAAGGCTCAGCTTGCCGTCCGAGAACGCGCCCGCACCGGAAAAGCCGGTGGTGATGGCGCAGGTGGGGCGGCAGTTGACGCAGTGGCCTACCTCTGCCTTGGGGCAGTGGCGCTTTTCCACCGGCTTGCCCTTTTCCACCAGCAGCATCTTCTTTTTGCTGCCGCGGCGCAGCAGCTCCACAGCGGTAAAGATGCCGGCAGGGCCCGCACCCACGATGATCAGATCGTACTTTTCCATGATTTTGTTTTTTCCTTTCTATTTTGACAGGGGCTCACCCCTGCTCCTCCTGCTCCACAGTGGCGCTCTCGTCCACATGGTCCAACTCTACGGCAGTGGCTTCTGCATCGGTGCGGGTCACGTCCGGGGCGACAACGCCATCGCCGTTCAGGTCCGTGCCGGTGATGGACTCCAGCACAGACTGGGTCTCCGGGTGCAGCTTTGCAAAGCGGCGCACCGCCAGCACCGTGTACAGGGCACTGAGCAGATTGATGGCACCCTCCACGATCAGGATGACGCCAATGGCCATCACCAGCGTCTCCATGGCACCGAAGGGGTTGGCGATGAGCACCACGCCCAGCACCACGCTGAGCACCGGCAGCAGCAGAAAGCCCTTCCAGCTGTCGTAGCCGCAGCGGCGCAGGTCCAAGGCGTTCTGCACCCGTCCAATGGCGTCAAAGATGACGAACAGGCCGAACACGATGGGCAGGATGCTGACCACCACATCGCTGCGCAGCAGCAGAAAAACGCCCAGCGCAAGGCACACAAGGCCGGAGATCAGGGTCAGCTGGCTCTGGAACACGCCGCGCTCCACCACAAAATAGCGGATCAGCTGCACGGCTGCGCAGGCCAGCACCACGCCGCCCAGCGCATAGCAGACGATGTTCAGAGCCGTGCCGGGCTTCATCACCAGAAACACGCCCAGACCAACGTACAGCAGGCTCATAAAGACCAGATTCCACTTCAGTTTTTTTACCATAGAGATCACGTTCCTTTCCTTTGCAGGGGCAGTACCACAGCTTCCTCAGCGGGGCCGTACAAAGGCGCGATGATGGTCTTGTTGATGCGGGCATAGAAGCCAAGGCTCATCAGCACGCTGACCAGCTCCGCGATGAGGAAAGCCCACCACACATTGTTGACGTTGCCGGTCTGTGCCAGCAGCCACGCAGCCGGCAGCAGCACGAACAGCTGGCGGCATGCGGAAACGATCAGACTGAAGATCCCGTTGCCCAGCGCCTGAAACACCGAGCTGAGCACGATGCCGATGCCTGCCAGCAGAAAGTGGGGGCAGATGATGCGCATAGCCGGGATGCCGATGGCCAGCATGGCGTCGCTGGCGGCAAAGATGCTCAGCACCTGCCGGGGCGCGAACTGGAACACGCAGAAGCCGATGAACATGACCAGCTCGGCGTAGAACACCGACAGACGGATGGTCTTGCGCACCCGCTCCGGGCGGCGGGCACCGTAGTTGTAGCCGATGATGGGGATCATGCCGTTGTTCAGGCCGAAAATGGGCATGAACACAAAGCTTTGCAGCTTGAAGTAGACGCCGAACACTGCCACCGCCGTGGCGGAGAAGGCCATCAGGATCAGGTTCATACCAAAGGTCATCAGGCTGCCCACGCACTGCATGGCGATGCTGGGCAGACCCACGGTGTAGATGCGTCCGATGGCTTTGGCGCTGGGCCGGAAGCCCTTGAAGCTGATCTGGATGTCCGGGTTTTTGCAGACGTTGAAGTACAGGGTCATGCCTGCGCCGCAGAACTGACCGATGACGGTCGCCACCGCCGCACCGGTGGTGCCGGACAGCGCCTCGCCGCAGTAGCCGAAGATGAAGATGGGGTCCAGAATGATGTTCACCACAGCGCCCACCAGCTGGCTGATCATGCTCAGCTGGGTGCGTCCAGTGGCAGCCAGCAGCTTTTCGCCCATGAGCTGGGTGAACAGGCCCAGACTGAAGATGCAGCACACCGCCAGATACCGGATGCCCTGCTGCGCAATGGCGGCGTCACCGGTCTGGGCGTAGAAGTAGGGCTTCATGCAGGTAAGGCCCACAACAAAAAACACCACAAAGCTGCACAGGGACAGAAAAATGCCGTTTTCCGCGGTGGCGTTGGCGCGGTGCTGGTTCTTTTCGCCAAGGCTCTTGCTCAACAGGGCGTTGACGCCCACGCCGGTGCCCACGCCCACGGCGATCATGACATTTTGCAATGAAAACGCCAGTGACACAGCGGTGAGGGCTTCCTCGCTGACATGGGACACGAACACCGAGTCCACCACGTTGTACAGCGCCTGCACCAGCATGGAGATCATCATTGGGATGCTGAGCCTCAGCAGCAGCGGGTTGATTTCCATGGTGCCCATGATATTTTCCCGCACCTCGGCGGGTGTGGTCCGGGTCTGATTGTTTTCCACGATTTCTCCTTTTGAATACTTGGGATTGGGGATGCTGCGGCATGGATACCACTCTCCGTCAACGCCGCAGCCACTAAAGCCTTCCCCCAAGGGGGGAAGCCTTCAGAAGGTATACGCTCTGTAAGAACTTCCCTTGCCCGAAACGTGGGCAGGGTGCGGCTGCGCCCTGCCCACGTTCTGTCGTTGTTTATTGGGTCTGACCGGAAGTTACAGCGTCTTTTCCTTGGCGGCGGCTGCGTCCAGGATCATCTTCACGCAGGTCTCGCGGCCAAGGGCGGCGTTGATGGCAAGGTCGTAGTTGTGGGCATCGCCCCAGCGGTTCTGGGTATAGTAGTTGTAGTAGGCCGCGCGGTTGCGGTCGGTCTTTTCCACCTCTTCCTTGATGCCCTTTTCGTCCTTGGCCTTGACCAGCGGGTTGGTCTTTGCGTACTGCAGACGCCATTCCTTGGGTGCATACACGAACACGCGCAGCACGTCCGGACGCTCCCGCAGCACATAGTCGCCGCAGCGGCCCAGGATCACACAGGGGCCCTCCTCTGCCAGCTGCTTGATGATGCGGCTCTGAAGAATGAACACCTGATCGCCCAGCGGCAGCTCGTTGCCCATGGTGTACAGGCTGTACAGCAGGCTGTGGGTATGCCGTTTCTCGCTGGCTGCCACGGCCTCCTCTGACAGGCCGGAGTGCTTGGCTGCCATGGTGATCAGCTCTTTGTCGTAGAGCTTGATGCCCAGTGCGTTGGCTACATCTTCCGCGATGTAGCGTCCGCCCGTGCAGTACTCACGTCCCAAAGTGATGATCGTCTTTGCCATAATGTGTTCCTCCTATGTCTTGATCTATCAGCCCAAAGGCCTTGGGACCGGGGATCACTTCCCCGGAAGCTCCTGTACCTGGGAAACGGTTTTTTCCGGCGCGGGGCGGGGCTTTTGCAGCCACACCTCTGCCACCCGCATGGCTCCGGTCTGGTCCACCGCGTACACGCTGAACCGGCCCCCTGCCGCCAGCTGCTCCGCCGGGAAGCGGATGCCGCCCTCCGGGGTGCGCTCCATGCGCAGGAAGGTGCGGTGGGCGGTGGTGGCGTGAGCCACGCCGTCGTGGGGCGCGCAGGCGATCCAGCCGGAGAAGTTGTCCGGCAGCGGGTCCCGCGTGCCGTGCTGCTCAAAGAAGTACTCGCCCGGCTGTTCACCGGGGGTCAGTTCGCACCGCAGCCGCCGGGGACGGTTTGCCTCGATGTCCCGGGGCTTGGGGCGCAGGGCGATGGCACGCCCCGTAAAGTATCGCATGAAATCCACCAGTGCCATGGTGCAGTTCACCGACCCGTCGCTGTCGGCGGTGGGGTCGTTCAGCAGCACAAAATCCGCCATGACCGCGTCATCGTGGCCAAAGCCGTGCAGCCCCATCCAGACCCGCACCGCGTCGCGCTGGCCCCGGATGCGCCGCTCCACCTGCACTGCCACGCAGCAGCCATCGTGGATCTGCGCACGCAGGTCGGCAAGGTCCATCCATGCCTGCCAGCAGGGGTAGCCGCAGCAGCCCGCCGCCGCAGCGGCAAAGGCAGCGTTGGCGGTGGTGCTGTGGCTCATGTCCTCCATGACATAAGCCACTTCCTCCGGCAGGATATCCTCGCCCCAGCAGTTCATCAGCGCCGCCATCACCAGCGGCAGGTCCATGGTCCTGCCAAAGGTGGGGTCGTGGGCCGAAAGGCAGTATTCCGGCAGGTAGAGCCGCCGGTTCAGTGCGTGACCATTGTGTTTTTCCCACGCGATCGGGCGCACCGCAGCCGCCAGCAGGCGCACCGCAGGGCTGACCTTGTCGTCGTTGGTGGACAGGTTCACCTGCAGCTGCACACCGGTGCCGCCGCCCGGTGTCGCCACCGCCACGGTATCCCCCATCAGAAAGATCATGCCGTCATCGCTTTGGGAGTTGCAGCTGCACCGGGGGTAACCCGGTGCCCACTTGCCAAAGCTCATCCAGCCGGTCCAGTTACCGTCGGCATACACCCGGCAGCGCACCTCCACCATGGTGTTGTGGGGAGCAAAGGCGTTCCAGCTGACGCTCAGGTTGCAAAAGGGCGGCATGGCAAATTCCGGGGTGGTGTAGCTGCCATACTGCAGGCTGCGCCCCGCCACGCTGTCCAGCACCAGCGCGCCGTTTTCCAGCGCAAGGTTGTCCAGCTGCCCCCGGGAGAAGGTCTCGGTGCCCTGCAGGACCAGATTATTCCGTTGTTCCATACGACACCTCTCCTCTCAGCGGCGGGTCATTCTTCGTGGTCGTCCTCATCGGAGGCGTAGTCCTCTTTCAGGGCAGCCTCCAGCTGGGCATCCTTCATTTTGCGGATGTTCTCCTCGATGTGGAACACTTTTTCGATGTCGCCGTAGACGATCTGGCAGGACACCTCGGTGACGAACCAGAAACCGAAGATCAGCATCAGGAAAAGCCCCAGCGGCATGCACAGGATCACCACGCCCCAGAACAGGATCTGCACGATGGAAGCCGCCAGCGCGTGGGGCAGAAAGGCGATCATGCAGTTGATGCTGTTCTGCAGGGTGCGGCCCAGCGGCTGCTCCAGCAGCACGATCTGGGGCCACATATAGGTGAACAGCATTTGGAAGATCAGCAGGTTCAGCACCGTCGCCACCCACATGGGCACGCCCACGTTGACCCCCTGATACAGCATGTTGAAGCAGAAATACACCAGAAAGATCTGCAGCGTCACCACCACGCAGTAGAGCACGCCCGGCAGGATGCTGGCCTTGAAGTTGCGCTTGAAGGCGCGGCGGTAGGTCACCCACCAGTAGCCCGCCTCATCGCGCAGCGCCCGCAGCACGGTGTCGTACATGCCCGACAGCGCCGGGCCTGCCAGAATGCCGCCCACGGCGGCACTGCCCAGCATCACCGGCAGGCTGCCCGCCAGAAAGCCGATGTACACCAGACAGATCACCGGCACAAAGCCGATGCAGCACAGCAGATTTGCCAGAAACAGGCCGTTCATGTCCCGGCCCACCAGCTCGAAAAAGCGGCCCGGCCCGGTCTTGCGGGGGGCGTCCTTGTCCACGCCCTTGCCGGCCTTGAAGTCATTTGCAGAAGGAAACAGTCCCATATTGATGCGGTACCTTTCTCTTGTCCCATTGGTCCAGCGCGGGCATTTCACACAGAAAGTGCCATGTTGCTGGCTTTACATCTATAAATATACCCGCATTTTGGCCATTTTGCAAGAGCATGGACCAGTGAATCAGAAAAAAACAATAATTTCTCCCCTTTTTTCAAAAAGTGTGATACAATGACAATGGCATTATTTGCCGAAGGGAGAGCATATTATGAGCATTTTTCGCACCATTGCGATGTTTCTTTATTTGTTTGGCTATATGATCGTCCACTATGGCATCCTGCGGCGCGCCGAGCGCGCTCTGGCTGCCGGGGACACCGCTGCCGTGGAGCAGATCGTGAACCAGCACATTCCGCACTGGAGCCGGGGCATCCTGAAGGTGACCGGCGTTTCCCTGCGGGTGGAAGGGCTGGAGAACATCCCCAAGAACACCGCCTGTGTCTTTGTGGGCAACCACCGCAGCTACTACGACATTCCCCTGCTGCTGGCAGGTCTGGACAAGCCTCACGGCATTCTGGCAAAGGAAGAGCTGGAGAAGATCCCTCTGCTGAACCGCTGGATGAAGCTGCTGGGCTGCGTGTTTGTGCAGCGTGACGATGTGCGCGCCTCGGTGCGCGCGTTGAACGATGCCACCGCCATCGTGGAGAGCGGGCGCAGCTTCGTCATCTTCCCGGAGGGCACCCGCTATAAGGGCGAGGAAGGCGGCGTGGGCGAGTTCAAGGCCGGTGCCTTCCGCATCGCGGTCAAGACCGGTGCGCCGGTGGTGCCGGTGGCCATTACCGGTGCGCGCGCCCTGTTTGAGACCAATGGCAACCGCTGCCGCCCGGGCAGCGTACACATTCAGGTGCTGCCCCCCATCCAGACTGCCGGTATGAACAAGGCGGAGCAGAAGCAGCTGCCCGATGCCGTGCGTCAGGTCATTCTGGCGCAGCTCTGATTCCAGCTCTGGGAGGACCTCTATGGCAAGCTACCGTTACGAACGTGACATCGACCCCAGGGATGTGGCTCCCCGCAAACAGCGGCAGTACACCCGGAAGGAGCGCTGGGCAAACTGGTGGGACTACAACCTGAAATGGGTGCTGCTCATCGGCATTGCCGTGGCGTTTTTCGGCTACAATTTCATCGGACAGTATTTCTTTACGGTGCGGGCCGACTACAACATCGCAGTGGTGGCCCCCCACTACCTGCCGGAAGCCACCCAGACCGCCCTGCAAAACGCCCTTGCCGCTTACGGCGAGGACCGCAACGGAGACGGACGGGTGGTGGTGAAGCTGAACGTCTACACCATGGACTTTGGCAGCGAGGACTCGGACGCCTATCTGGACATGGCGGGCACCACCAAGCTGTCCACCGACATTCAGGGCGCTTTGAGCTCCATCTTCCTGCTGTACGACCCGGAGGGCTTTCAAAAGACCACCGGCACCCTGCGGTATCTGGACGGCACCCTGCCCCAGTCCGATGCGGACAGCGACTGGTGGAACATGGTCTACCGCTGGACCGACTGCCCGGTGCTGACCGGGCTGGAGCTGGGAGATTACGCCCCGGACGCGGTGCAGGGCAGCAGCGGCAGCAGCCAGCAGCTGCTGAGCCGCTATTATATCGGGATGCGCGGCGCGTGGAACAAGGACTCTGCCAAGCTTCTGGAGGGCGGCGAAGCCCTGTGGGATGCCCTGACCGCCGGGGCCGTCTCCACCGCCGGCAAGGCGGACTGATGCGGCTGCGCATCAAGCGGGGCGGGCCTGCCGGGCGCTTTGTGTTCCGCCGCCCGGCTGCCCCGCAAACGCCGCCGCAGCCGTCTGTGCCCACTGCCGCCCAGCTGGACAACCCCTATGGGCGGTACTACGGCAGTCCCCGCAGCCGCGAGATGCTGCGGCAGGGCCGCAAGGACCCGCACCCCTGAAAGCAAAGAAGCATGTGCACCGCAGAGGGCAGAGCCTCCGGCGGGCACATGCTTTTTGTTTTGGGGTCGGCGGCTTACAGTGCCGAGTAGCCGAAGCTGTTCACCAGTGCGTCAATGTGCTGGCCCGCCTTGCACAGGGGGCAGTCGCGGCTGTCGAAGCTGGCGTAGTCCGGCAGGCTGGCGGGGTCGAAGATGGAGGTGACCGGGTAGCCCAGACACTCGTGGGTGGTGGCAAAGATGGCAGACAGGCCCGCCACGATGCCGCCGTAGTAGTTCACCGCCTCGATGGCAGCCTGCACGGTGTAGCCGGTGGTGATGGATGCCGCCAGAATGAGCACGTTCTTGCCCTTGACCATGGGGGCCAGATTGTCCCGCAGGATGATCTGGCTGCCGGTGGTGTACTCCGGCGTGACCACATAGATGGTCTGATGGGCGTTCATGTTGGCAAAGCCGTCCTTGGTCAGCTCGTTTGCCAGACAGGTGCCGATGACCTGTGTGCCGTCCAGACACAGCACCGTGTCCACGATGGTGCTGTGCTGATAGGCGCTGACCAGCTCTTTTGCCACGGCCTTTGCCTCGGACAGACGGGCTTTCTGGGTGGTCACGTCGATGTAATAGTTGATATGGCTGTGGCTGGTGGCAAAGTGGCCCTTTGCCACGCGCAGGAACAGGTTGCTTTTCTTGGTGGGGAGCTTTACCATATTGATCATCGAACCAACACTCCTTTGCAGCGTTTTCAGACATTCCCTCCGGCGGAAGGGCCGCGCCTTTTGCGGTGCCGCGTACCTTCTGCAATTTCATATCCCTATTGTACCGAAAAACGCCACTGTGCACAAGGAACAAATTTACTGAAAAAGTTTGTCGTTTTTGCACTGTTTCGTCAGATTCTGGGATACAAAAAGACCCGCACCCTTTTGCAGGTGCGGGCCTTGAAATTGCAGCGGAAATTACTCCAGCCCAAAGAGGGAGCTGATGTTCCAGGTCGCAAAGACATCCGCATAGGAGTCCTTGTCGTTGCCCAGAGCGGTATGACGGGGGAAGTACTGGATGTACACAGCGGTTGCACCCACAAGCGCCCGCTCCAGACCGGTAACGGTCACGGTGTTCAGCTGGGGCAGGTTGCTGTTCTTGCCGACCTCGATCGGGGAAATCTCGTTTGCAGCCTTGATCACCACGCCAGAAGCATCGTTGGCAACATAGTACTTCGAGCCTTCTGCGGTGTCAACGCGGATGCGATAATACTGCGATGCGCTGCTGGTGCCCTCGGAAACGGGTCTGTGGCTGAAGGCGCAGGTCAGGACACCACCCTCAAACTTCGTGCCGTCATTCAGCAGGATGTGCTTATCGTGGGTAGCACCGATGCCCATGAAGCCGCCGGAGCTGCCGCCAAAGGTCAGGTCAACGTTTGCCCCAGGGGTAAACACTTTGTACGGCTGGTTGGGGTTGTCACCGCAGCCGGTGAACAGGCCTGCGCTGGCAACTGCCACTGCAGTGAGGGCGGTGTACTTCATAAAATCACGACGAGAGAAGGTATAGGACATAATGATCGTTCCTCCTTTTTTTCAGAGCGATAACATTCAGACTGCCGTTTGGCTTTACCTATACAATAGGCGAAACCGACGGCGTTGTCAATGCTTTTTGCGAAAAAATATATGAAATTTCCAGCCGCTTCGTTGGTTTTCAGACGAAATTTCGTCCCCCTTCGGGCTGCGCTCAGGCCTTGGTCACATCGGCAGAGCTCATCACAAAGGTCAGGGTCTTGTCCTGCACAAAGGTGGGCATGTAGGTGACGGTCAGCTGCTTCCAGTCCTTCGGCAGCATCAGGATCATCTGCACATAGCCGCTGCCCTGCGGCGGCAGGGTGGCAGAGTCCGAAAAGCTCTGGGAGTTGGGGTTGTACAGCGAGATGCCCGCCGTGCATTCCACCGACTGTCCATCGCAGGATGCTGCAAAGTCCGTGGTGTCGGCAGCCAGCGCGTGGAAGTTTGCGTCCACGT
This sequence comes from uncultured Faecalibacterium sp., assembly GCA_934513205.1. GTDB lineage: Bacteria > Bacillota > Clostridia > Oscillospirales > Ruminococcaceae > Faecalibacterium. The sequence goes on from CAKSWU010000023.1 coordinate 22,482, forward strand.
TGCTCAGGGGCGGCACCGGATAGGCGGCGTCCACCTCTTCTGCGTGCTGTGCGCCGATGGCAAAGGTCTGGTCCTTGGTGCGGTTGACCACCGTGATGAGCACGGCAACGTATTCATAGCCCGCCTGCTGGGGCTTGGTATCGACATTGACCAGGCTGGTCAGGTACACGCCCAGACCATTCCAGTTGCTGACCTTATCGCCAACCTTGACATCCACCACAGTCGTGTTGCCGCTCTGACGGCAGCCGCCCAGCATTCCGGCAGTGCCCACGGCGGCAACAGATGCACCCGCAGCTTTCAAAAAGCTGCGGCGGGAAATGGTGTTCGACATAAGTAGATCCTCCTTGAATGTGGAAGCTTTTCCATGATCTTCTATTTTATGTATACCCTTTTCCGGGCAAAAGCGCAAGCCTTTTTGACAAAAAATCATCAGCTTTTCACAGGTGTGTCACTCTTCCTTGGTCAGTCCCCGGGCGTGGGTCTCGCTGGTCTTGACCAGATTCAGCAGGCTGGGGGTGTACAGCGGGAATTCCCTCGTCAAGCTCTCGGTGGTCATGCCAAGGCAGGCAGGGTCCTTCACGCCCTCGCCGCCGTTCACGTCCTGCCCTGCCAGCAGCGCCTCCACGTCCGCCTCTGCCATGCGCATCACCGCATCGGACAGACCGCGCCAGCGCACCGGGTCGATGCTGAACATGCTGGCGGCGTTGTGGGGCTCGGCGGAGTACAGCAGGCGGAACATCTTTGCCACCGCCATCATCAGGTAGGTGCTGACCTGCGTGGTCAGCGCCTTGCTGTGGCACTGCCCGATCTTGGCGTACAGCACGTTCAGGCTGTTGGAGATCAGCTTTTTGTTCATGGTGGGCAGCACGCTGCCGTGGTAGACGTTGTCCTTCATCTTGTCTGGGTTGGGGATGTCCTCGGCCGAAAGCATCATGCCGTTGCGCTCCGCGCTGCGCCCCAGCAGGTAGTCGCAGGAGACATTGTAATAGTCCGCCACCCGCACCACAAAGTCCAGCCCGCACTCGCGGATGCCTTTTTCGTAGTGGGACAACAGGGCCTGCGAGACGCCAAGGTCCTCGGCGGCCTGCTTCTGGGTGATGCCGCGCTCTTTGCGCAGCAGCTTGATGATACGGTTGAATTCCATGATATTGACTCCTCAACGGTTGGGATGATTGGGGGACATCCTGATTTTTGGTTTACAACAGGTTGATTATACACATTGGAAAACGACTTGTAAAGCAAGAAAAGTGACGATATTTTTCAGCAATTTTCGTCATATTCGTCAAATGCATTGCACCCTCCCCCACATCTATGGTAAAATGGGGGCATTGGCAATACATTTTGTGGCGCTTTTTCTTGCGGAAAACCACTCTGCCGCACCTTTTTCGGTTTTTGGGGGCTTTCCATTCCCCCAAAAAGGGCGGCAGCGCGCCGCAGACGTCAGAACAGGATGAGGAATGATCATGGAAAACGACTATTACAAGCGGTATGAGCCGTTCTTTGGGGAATGGCACATCAAACGGTTTCTGGGCGCAGGCAGCTACGGCAGGGTGTTCGAGATCGAACGCCGCGATGCGTTCGACACGGTGTACACCGGGGCGCTGAAGGCCATCACCATCCCTTCCAGCCCCAGCGAATTGGAGGAGATCCTTGCCGACGGCATGGACATGAACGGTGCCTCCACCTATTTCCGGGATTATGTCAAGGAGCTGAACCGGGAGATTGCCCTGATGAGCAAGCTGAAGGGGCACAGCAACATCGTCAGCTACGAGGACCACAAAATGTTCCAGCACGAGGACGGCGTGGGCTGGGATATCCTGATCCGCATGGAGCTGTTGACCCCCATCACCAGCCTGCTGCGGGAGAACCGCACCTTCCCCCGCCGCAAGGTCATCCAGCTGGGCATCGACCTGTGCCGCGCGCTGGAGATCTGCCAGCGGTATAACATCATCCACCGGGACATCAAGCCCGCCAACATCTTCCTCTCGGACACCGAGGACTTCAAGCTGGGCGACTTTGGCGTGGCACGCATCGCCAGCGCCGCCACCGGCGCGTCCACCCGGGCGGGCACTGTGAACTATATGGCACCGGAGGTGTTCCGGGGCGAAAAATATTCCAGCAACGTCGATCTGTACTCGCTGGGTCTGGTGATGTACCAGCTGCTGAACAACAACCGGATGCCCCTGTACCCGCCTTATCCGCAGGCCATCACCCCGTCCAGCCGGGAGCGCGCGCAGGCGCGGCGGCTTGCCGGTGCCGCCCTGCCCGCCCCGGTCAACGCCGGGGGACGGCTGGCAGAGATCGTGCTGAAGGCCTGCGCCCCGGACCCCGCCCAGCGCTACGACAGTCCCACGGTGATGCGGCAGGCGCTGGAAGCCATCCGGTACGACGAACGGGAGGCCGCCGACATCTACCCGGAGGGCGACAGCCTGCCGGTGCCCGGCACGGACGGTTCGTCCCTGACCGGCACGGCACCGTCTGCCCCTGCCGCAGAGGCCACGGAGCGTCTGCTGGACGCCACGCCCGCCGCAGAGACCACGGAGCGCCTGACGGACGCCGCGCCCGCCACAGAGGCCACGGAGCGCCTGATGGACGCCGCGCCCGCCACAGAGGCCACGGAGCGCCTGATGGACGCTGCGCCCATCGCAGAGGTCACGGAGCGCTTGACGGACGCCGCACAGCCGCAGACCGCGGCAGAGTCTTTGCCCGGTCAGACCGCCGCGCAGGGCGACCGCACCACCTTCCTGTTTGAATCGCAGGCCGAAAAGCGCCGTCAGGAGCAGGAAGCTGCGGAGGCTGCACGCCGCAAAGCCGCCGAGGAAAAGGAAGCCGAGCTTGCCCGCATCCGCGCCGAAAAGCGCGCCGCACAGCAGGCGGAGGAAGCCGCCCGCAGGGCACAGGAGGAAGCTGCACGCAAGGCCGCCGCAGAACAGGCGGAACAGCCAAAGCCTGCCGCACCCGCAAAGAAAAACGGCAAACTGCCGCTTGTGATCGGCGGTGTGGTCGTTGCAGCCGTGGTGGCTGTGGGCGGCTTTGCGCTGGCCGGGCAGGGCAGCACAGCCGACAGCGCAGCGGACGCCCTTTATAAGGCGGGCACTTATACCGCCACGGCGGAAAACGATATTGGCAGCGTTGTGGTGGAAATGACCTTCAGCGCAGACGCCATCACGGACGTGAATATTGATGCATCCGCACAGACAAAGGGCATCGGGCAGGAAGCGGCACAGCCCCTGCGGGAAGCTATTTTAGCGGCGCAAAGTGCCGATGTGGACGGCTATTCCGGTGCCACCCTCACCAGCGACGCCATCAAGCAGGCGGCTGCGGACTGCATCGCGCAGGCTTCCACCGGCAAGGCAGCGTCCAGCCTGTCTCAGAATGCCGCAGACCTGATTGACTCCGGCACCTGCGGCAACTATGCTACTTGGGAATTCTATCGGGACGGCACCCTGTACATCAGGGGCAGCGGAGCAATGTTAGATTATTCCTTTACCGCTGATGCCAACACCCATACGAGTTCCTACAGCACTCCGTGGTATGCTTCGCACGGTGCTGACATCCAGAGGGTCGTCATTGAGGACGGCATCACCCGGATCGGCAAATATGCATTTACTGGTTGTTCCGCAATGCATTCGGTTTCGATCCCGGACAGTGTCACCGAGATTGGGGAGGAGGCATTCGCTGGTTGTAGTGCTCTGGAGTCCGTCACCATCCCGGGCAGCGTCGCCGAGATCGGGGAGGGGGCATTCGCTGGTTGTCGTGCTCTGGAGTCCGTCACCATCCCGGACAGCGTCACAGAGATCGGCGAGTTCGCATTTCTTTATTGTGAGTCTCTAGAGTCCGTCACCATCCCGAACAGCGTCACAAAGATCGGCGAATATGCATTCTCCAACTGTTCTGCCCTGAAATCCGTCACGATCCCAAGCAGCGTTACAAAGATCGGCGAATATGCATTCTCCTGTTCTGCTCTGAAATCCGTCACGATCAGCAGGAACTGCACGGTCGGCGAAGGTGCCTTTGACAGCGGCGTCCAGATCAATTACTACGACTGACCCCCCATTTTCAAAAATGGCTTTTTGTGCTATAATAAAAATTCAGCGCCTGTCCGCAGTTTGCCGGGCGGGACATTCCCCAAACGATACGAGGTGTTTACATGAAAACCTTTAAACTGCATCTCATCCGCCACGGCATGACCGCTGGCAACCTGCAGGGACTGTACATCGGCAGCGGCACCGACCTGCCCCTGTGCGACGAGGGCCGCGCCCAGCTGAACGAGCTGAAGGAGCGGTTCCAGTACCCGCAGGTGGACACGGTGTTCTCCTCGCCCCTGCTGCGGGCGGTGGAGACGGCAAACATCCTGTTTCCGGACGCAACGCACACCTTCACCGTGCAGGACCTGCGGGAAGCGGGCTTTGGCAAGTTTGAGAACAAGCCGGTCAAGCAGCTGGTGCATGACGAGGACTTTAAAAAGTGGATCACCCCCGGCTCCGGCTACCTGCCGGAAGGAGCAGAGCCCACCGACCAGTTCCACGCCCGCTGCGCCGAAAGTCTGATGAAGCTGTTCGAATATATGATCCGCATGGACGTGACCGAAGCCGCCTGCGTGACCCACGGCGGCGTCATTATGAGCATGCTCAGCCAGCGCGCCGTGCCCACCCGCCGCCCGGAGCAGTGGATGGCAGACCCCGGCTGCGGCTACACCGTGCAGACCGATGTGCAGCTGTGGATGCGGGACCGTCTGGTGGAAGCCATCGACATCGTGCCCTTTGGCTACGCCGACACCCTGCGGGGGCAGGCCGAAGCCGAGGAGAACGAAGCCTACGAATAAGTCCCCTGCCCCCTTGACAGAACGCGTCAAAGCCTTTATTGTATAAGGGAAGGTTATTTACAGGAGGAAGTCCCCATGTCCCAGTCCCTTTCCCGCCGGTCATTTCTGAAATATGCCGGTTCCGGTGCGGTCAGCCTTGCGGCTTCCCTGCTTACCGGTGTCACCGCCGCTGCACAGCAGCCCTGCCGGATGGGCGAACCCGCCCTGCTGGACGGCAGAGCCGCCGTGGAGCTGCTGGGCTACGCCCCTGCGCCGGAAATGGGCAATGTTCTGGTGTATCTGTCGGTGGAGAACCTGTCCCCCTCCGCCCTGCCGGTGGATGCCAGCTATCTGCAAAGCCGCGAGGTGCGCACGCTGGCAGACCTGTACGGCATGGGCAGCGGCTTTACCGCCGTCTGTGACGGCAGCCCGGTGCGCTGCGGCAGCTTTGCCGCCCCGCTTTACGGCGAGAACGCTGCGGACGCTTCGGTGTTCACCCTCAATCTGGCAGCGGGCCGCGGTGCTTTGCTGCACTGCTTCTGCGCTGTGCCGGAGCACTGGCAGACGCTGGAGCTGACATGGCACCCGGACTTTGCCGGGGGACGCAGTGTCAGCTTTACGGTGGAGCGCGGTGCCGATGCGGCCGCGCTGGGTGCCGTGCCCTCCTGCCCCGCCGAGGTGGGCAGCGTGGTGGACCTGTGACCGGGCCCGAAAAATGATGCAAAAAAAGAGACGCCGATGGCGTCTCTTTTTTGCTCTCAGAACAGCAGCTGTGCACCGGCAGAGTCCTGCACCGCAAGCTCTTCGCCGGTGACGCTGGACACCAGCGCCACATAGCTGCGCCCCGCCGACAGGGTCAGGGGCTTGCCGTCTGCGTCATAGAGCGCAAGGGTGGTGTCGGCGCCCTGCGTCCATGTGATGTGCCACAGCCGCCCGCCGTTCAGCCACACACCGCCGCCCAATGAAAGGTCGTAGTCCAGCGTTTTTTCATCGTCCCGCAGGCTGGACCCGCTGAACAGGACCAGAAGGTTGTCGAACTGCGCCTGCGCCGTGGTGTTGGCGTCCCGCTGGGCGCTGCCGTCCGCGTGCAGCATGCCGTAGGTGCCGTCGGCGGCGTTGTAGGCAAAGGCGGTGGTGCTCTGGCTGCCAAAGTGCAGCTGTGCCTGCACCGCGTCCTGCTCCGCCGGAGCCGGCAGGTGCGGATCCTCCTTCTGGGGCAGCAGCGCCGGCAGGGCGGTCAGCGACGCCGTGCCGCCGGACTCTGCGGACGATGCCGACTGCTCCAGCTGCGGGGAGATGTTCAGGCTGGGCAGCACGTTTTGCACCTGCTGCCCGCTGGTGCGCCACAGCGGGGCGCTGCTCCAGCCGTCCCCGCAGGAAAAGGCGTTGCGGCCCACTTCCAGCGCGTCCACCGCGCGGATGTTGTAGTAGTCCAGATAGTTCCGGGCAAAGGTGCCGCAGCCACGCTGCACCGGGACCACCTGCTGCCCGGTCAGCAGCTTCCAGTACAGGTCCTGCCCCCGGGTCACCGGGCCCACCGTGGGCATGGCGCTGACCGATGGGTAGACAAGGCACAGGCTGGTGGGGCGGTCGGCTTCGGTCAGTGCTTCCAGCACCACCGATGCGCTGCCGATGCCCCACTGCACCCTGCTGTCCGGGTCGTTCTCGATGACCACCGCCGCCGCGCGCTCGCCGGGATATTGCAGCGGCTGCCCGGTCAGCGGGTCGGCAGACAGGGTGCTTTCCGACTGGCTCTGTGCCGAAAAAGAACAGCCGCTCAACAACAGGGCACACAGTGCGGCGGCTGCCGCTGCCCTGGTCCAGATGCGTTTCATGGCATTTCCTCGTTTACTGATAGCTGAAGTTGACAAATTCATCGTCGTCCACGATGGCAAGATAGGTCTTGCCGCGGTTGAACAGCAGCTCGGCACCGTTGTGGTCGTAAAGGCACAGCGGGTGCTCGGGGGACGCCTTCTGCCATGTGCCCTTTTCCACGCCGCCCCGGGTGAAGAAATACACCTCGCCGCCGGAAATGTAGCTCACCTGCTGCACATCGCCGGAGTCGCCGGGGTAGCGGTCGATCTGCCCAAAGCAGACCGCCAGATTGTCAAAGCGCAGCTGCTTGCCGGTCAGCTCGTCCACGGTGTCCTCAAAGGCAGAGGAAATGCGGCTGTACATGGACATTTTATAGGTGCGGTCCCAGCGGTCGTAGACAAAGCTGGTCTTGTAGTGATCCGAATGGACGATGTTGACCGTCCTGCCGGAAGCCGCCCCCTGCATCTTGTTTTCCTGCCCGGTGCGGTAGTCCGCAAAGCGGAAGAAGGTGGTGTCGTAGTCGTATTTCAGGCCGATGCCCGCCTTGTCCGCTGCCTGCCGGATCTCTGCGCCGGAGGTAAACTCGGTGTGCTCAAACGCCACATCCCGGCCCCGGCTGTCCCGGTGCGCCACATGAGGATGGGTGGGGGTGTCAAAGTAGCTCTTGCCGCCAATGTTCAGCCCGGAGTAATTGTACACGCTGATGAACTTGGTGCAGGCGGCACTCTCGCCGTCGTGGTAGTACAGTGCCTGCCAGGGCATCAGAAGCTGCAGGAACTGGTCGCGTCCGGAGCGCAGCGGTCCCACCTCCGGGACCGCATCGACGTCGTGGTACACGGCGCAGAACCGGGTGATGCCGCCCTCCACCTTGCTCTCGATGAGCAGGTCTGCCGAGCCAAGGCCCCGCTGCGGGCGGGCGTTCTGCCGCTGGGTGTTGCTGATGTTGTTGACCATCACACCCACGATGCGCCCGTTGCTGCGCTTTGCCGCGCCGGTCAGCGGGTCGGCATCGTAAGCCACCAGTGCCGCTGCGCCCAGCTGGCTTTCCGCCGGCGCGGACTCCGGAGCCGAAGGCGCAGCGGACGAGGCGAGCCCGCTGCCCAGAACTTTCTGGAGCCACGAAGGGATCCCGCTGCCCAGCCGGGCAGTTCCGGCAGCACCGCAGCTGGACAGTGCCAGCGATGCGGCAGCGGCACCGGTGAGACGAAGAACGGCACGACGAGTGATCTTCATACAAAAACCTCCTGCACAGGATCAGAATCACAGCAGCCCGGTACGCTGCCGGGACAAAAGCATGTTGGGGCACAGCGCAAAACACCGCGCAAAGGATTTGATTTGATTGTAACGATTCTTGCCGGGTTTGTAAAGAGGAAAGTGCCGCCATACCCCTTGCTCAGTATTTTTGCATCTTTTTGTCCGGCAGCCCTTGCTTTTTTTCACAAGTTGTGGTAATATTATTCGGCGGTATTGTTTTGCCGCAGGAATATGCGCTCGTAGCTCAGCCGGTAGAGCATCTGACTTTTAATCAGAGGGCCAGGGATTCGAGTTCCCTCGAGCGCACCAAAATCCCACGAAGAATCGTAAGATTCCTCGTGGGATTTTCCATTTTCTGGGGCTCTGCACACTTTTGCACACTTTTTGCACACCGGCGGGAAAGCCGTGTTTTTCCTTGCATTGTCTGCATTCTGTGCATCGTGAGCAGAGCTTGTCGGGGCGAGGCCCCTCCATCCTGCTGGTGCAAGATCGTTCTGTCGCTTAAAAGCCCCACTGGGGCTTTCATTGCTGCGCTACGCTTGCAAACGCGAATTTTCCATACTTTTTCAGGCGAACAGCAGGCGGGTGAACTCACGCCGCTGCTCGGGGTTCATCTGTCGGACAACTTTCAGCATCCCTTCCGGGGTGATCTGGATGCTGTCCGGCAGATTTTCTTTTACCGGCGCAGAGCCGGATTTAGGGGAGCCGATGTCCTGTGAATAGAAGTCTGCTTCCAGCTTCTCGGCCAACTCCAACCGGGGCTTGTCCTGCGTGTGGGCGTAGGTGTCCATCAGGATGCCCGTGGTGGCGGGCGATTCCAGATTATCCTCGCACCACTTGGTGTAGGCGCGATAGAGGTATGTTGAACGCTCTTCACTGTCAGGACGGAAGCGGACGTAAGCCTGTGCCTGCATGAACTGGCTCAGGTTGTCGCCGTCTTCCATGGCTGCTTCGAGGTTCCGGCGGGAGCGTTCGCTGAGGGTGGACTGATAGCGGTTCGCCAGCAGACGGTGCAGCCCCTCCAGCATCCAGAGCAGGATACCGGGGAGTTCTGCGGCCAACTTCTCAATGAGAAACGAGTCATCGACGCGGGCAGGGTCGCGGTCTTTTACCGCCACCAAAATCTGTCTGCGCCATCGCAATCCAACGTTTATATCGTTGACAACATTCGTTGGATTGCATATCGCAGATATGCGGTTTCTAATATATGTAAAACGACACGCCGCATTCGCACCAATGGTGCGAAGCTGGAGCAGGGTTCGGGGAAGGACCGCGTTTGCGAAGCAATGAAAGCCCCAGTGGGGCTTTCAAGTGGCAGAGCGGTCTTGCGCAGCAAGATGGAGGGGCATTGCCCCGACAAGCTCG
>CAKSWU010000024.1 GCA_934513205.1 uncultured Faecalibacterium sp.
TGCGTTTCAAGGTGGTTCGGGAGAGCGCTTGCATGGCATGCAAGAGGTCACCGGTTCGATCCCGGTATTCTCCACCAAAAAGCACTGTACTTCGCAGGAAGTATGGTGCTTTTCTTTTGTTGCTGCCAAACGAGTGAGGGACTTAGCTCCGCCGGGAGAGCGCCGTGCATGGACTGCAAGAGTTCACCGTGATTTGAATCGGCCCGGTATTCTCCACCAAAAAAGCACTGTACTTCGCAGGAAGTATGGTGCTTTTCTTTTTGCTGCCGCCAAACGAGTGAGGAGCTCAGCTCCGCCGGGAGAGCGCCGTGCATGGACTGCAGGAGCTCACCGTGATTTGAATCGGCCCGGTATGCTCCACCAGATAATGCGTCATACTTTATAGGAAATGTGGCGCTTTTCGATTTGCCCATTGTCAACCGAGCGCTATGGTGCCCCCTTCCCTATTGCATGGTTCCAGAAGCCGTGTTTCGGCATGACAAAAAGATCCCGATATTTTTTCAAAAAAGGGGGATTGACAAATGTTCCAAAGGTCTGTATACTACGCATCGTGAACAGCGTTCATGTTGAGGTGATTCAATGAATCCAATGGCTACGTCCAAGGCAGATATCCTGAAAACCAGCCGGGAGCTGATCCAGCAGAGCGGCTGGACTGCGGTCAATATCCGCGCGGTAGCGGCGGCCTGCGGAGTCTCCGTGGGGTGCATCTACAATTATTTTGAATCCAAGACCGCGCTGGTGAGCGCTACGGTGGAAAGCATCTGGAGCGACATCTTCCACCACCCGGAGGATGAGGTCGTCTTTCGCGATACCCTGTCCTGCGTCCGATGGATGTATCAGCAGTTGGAATACGGCTGTCAGCGGTATCCGGACTTTTTCACCCATCATGCTCTGGGCTTTGTCCGGCAGGATACCGCCGATGGCAAGCAGCAGATGCAGAAAGTGTGGCAGCACATTCTGGGGGCCCTGTGCACCGTGCTGCAAAACGATGTCCAGATCCGCGAGGATGCATTTACCGAGACGTTCACGGTTGAAAAATTTGCCGAGATCCTGTTCTCTCTGATGCTTTCCGCTCTGGTGCGGCAGGATTTTGACCCTTCCACCGTGCTGGAGATCGTCCGCCGGACCGTCTACTAAAAAACATCCCACAAGACTGTGGGAGTTTTTTTAGCGCAAAAGTGAACAGTGTTCAGTTTGATAGGTGTTTCAGGGTCCGACCATCCTGTTCACATAAGATCCATTCCAACCCCGATTCAAAAAGGAGCAAAACTGTATGCGAGCAATCATTGAAACCGTTTTTGACATCTTCTATCTCGTCACCGTTCTGACGGTAGGCATCCGCATGATCCGTGGCAGCAAAGACAACTCTCCGTTCAAGCTGTTTGGCCTGATGGCTGTGGTTCTGGGGGCAGGCGATTCCTTCCACCTTGTTCCCCGTGCTCTGGCTCTGTGCACCACCGGTCTGGAGAGTTACGCCGTCCCTCTGGGTCTGGGCAAGTGGATCACCTCCATCACCATGACCGTCTTTTACGTTCTGCTGTACTACGTCTGGCGTAAGCGCTATCAGGTGGAGGGTCAGAAGAATGTGACGATCGCCGTGTATGTCCTGTCTGCCATCCGCGTGGTGCTGTGCATGATGCCGCAGAACCAGTGGCTGACCAACCACACTCCTCTGGCATGGAGCATCCTGCGTAACATCCCCTTTGCTCTGCTGGGCCTGCTGATCATCGTGCTGTTCTACCGCAGCGCAAAGAACCATGGCGATGCTGCCTTCCGCTGGATGTGGCTGACCATCGTGCTGAGCTTCGGCTTCTATATCCCCGTGGTGCTGTGGGCAGACGTCAACCCCCTCATCGGCATGCTGATGATCCCCAAGACCTGCGCCTATGTGTGGACCGTACTCATCGGCTACAATGCCATGAAGACCGAGCAGAAGGCCGACTGACTCGTTGACCTGTAAAACAAAAACAAGGGCCGCTGCACAAACACTGTGCGGCGGCCCTTGTTTTTGGGACGTTTTGAAATGGGTGGACCTGCTGCGTGTGCGGCAGGCTGTTTGTTCAACCGTGCACCAGAAGCAGCAGCAGCGCCGATGCCACGCACTGCAGGATGAGCCAGCGTGCCACCACCTGCTCGTCGCTCCAGCCCTTGTTTTTGCGCACATGGTCGTGGAGCGGTGTACGGGTGTTTTTCAGAATGGAGGTGTGCAGAAAGCGCTTCAGGCTGATCTTCAGGATGCCAAGGCTGCCGTCCACAATAAACACGATGGCTGCCAGCAGGAAGGCAAAGGGATGTCCGCATTTGAGGGACAGCACAGCGATGAAAAAGCCCATTGCGCGGCTGCCCGCGTCCCCCATCAGCAGGCTGGACGGCTTTGCATTGGACCACAGATACGCCAGCAGCGCACCCATGAATACCACTCCGGCGGTGGCGTAATCTGCCAGTTCCTTGTGGTAGGCCAGCAGATAGGTGCCAATGGTCACGACCGCCACGCTGGCGGACAGACCGTCCACGCCATCGGTGCAATTGACCACGTTGATGCTGGCCCAGATGAGGATGACGATCAGCAGCAGGTATACCGCATACGGCAGCGTGAAGCTCCACTGCAGGAAATGCACCCCGCAGCCGTTGAAGTTCAGATAGGTCACGCCTGCTGCCGCCGCAATGACAAAGTCGATGATGCCCTTTTTGTACTCGTTCCACGCGGTGTCCGCGGCGTCGTCCAAATAGCCGGACAGCATGGAGGCAATGAGCAGCACCGTATAGATGAGGTACTCTGTCCGGAAGGGCAGGAATGCCAGCGATACCAGTGCGATGCACAGCACGAAGATCAATCCGGAGCCGCGGGCCTTGCCTTTGGAAAGTCCGCCGTTGACCGCAAACTCGCGGCCATGGTCATGGGGCAGTCTGTCGTGGAACACCGAATCCATCAAGGCCGTTAGGACAAATGCCAGCAGGAACGCCAGTGCGTCCACACCGCGCTGTCCCACGACCGAACGCAATATTTCGATCATCTTCAAAATCCTCTTTCTTTCATACTTGTGAAAGAAGTGTATCACGCCGGTTGTAAAAAATCAATCTCTCCGGGCAAAAAGTTGCGTTTGATTGACTTTTGCAGGCCGGACACTTATAATAGTATACCAGTCTGCCCGAAACTGTGCTCCGGGCGTTCTTTTTCAGGTGTGATCACAAACCGACCGGAAGGAGATCCTATGTCCACATCCCTTGAACAGCTCTCGGCGCAGATGCGCCGGGGTCAGCAGGTGCCGCTGCGCCACACGATGCAGGTGGTTCTGGCTTTGAGCATTCCCTCCATCCTGCAGCAGATCGTTGTTACTGCCATGGAGTACATTGATGCTGCCATGGTGGGGCATCTCGGTGCCGCCGCCACGGCATCCATTGGCATCGTCAGCTCAAGCACATGGCTGCTGCACGGTATGCTGGCGGGCCTGTACATGTCCTTTACCATTCAGGTGGCGCAGTATCTGGGTGCCGACCGTCAGCAGGACGCCCGGGGCGTGCTGCGGCAGTCCCTGCTGTTCATCCTTGCAGTGGGCACTGCGGCAGCAGCCTTTGGCATTGGCATCAGCCGGTTCCTGCCCGGGTGGCTGGGTGCAGACCCTTCCCTGCAGAGCGACGCCTCTGCCTATTTTGCCATCTGGTCTGCCGCCCTGCCCTTTTCCATGACCATGGGCACCTGCTCGTCCATGCTGCGCTCCTCCGGTGACGCCCTGACTCCCGGGCTCATCAGTGTTCTCACCTGCCTGCTGGACGTGCTGTTCAACTTTTTCCTCATCAATCCCACGCGACAGATGACGGTGTTCGGGCAGGAAATGACCGTCTGGGGTGCCGGGCTGGGAGTGCCGGGCGCCGCGCTTGGCACCGCCCTTGCCACCGCCATCAGCGGCCTGCTGGCTCTTGGTTTTCTGCTGCTGCGGGACGGCCCGCTGTGCATCCGCAAGCCCGGTTCCTGGCGCATCACCCGCTCCTGCCTGCACAACCTGTGGAAGGTGGGTGCCCCGCTGGCAGCCGAGCGCGCGGCGCTGTCCTCAGCGCAGGTGCTGCTCATCCGGGTCGTGTCGGGCCTTGGCACCACCGCCATCGCCGCCAACAGTCTGGGCGTCAGCGCCGAAAGTCTGTGCTACATGGCAGGCTACGGCATTCAGGACGCCGCGCTGGCACTGGTGGGACAGGCCGTGGGTGCCAACCGCCGGGATATGTCGAAGCGCTTTGCATGGCTGTGCACCGGCATGGGCATGGGCATCATGGCGCTGACCGGTGCGGGCATGTACCTGTTTGCCCCGGCGCTGATGGGCATCTTCACGGCAGACGCTGCGGTCATCGCTCTGGGCGCCCGGGTGCTGCGCATCGAAGCCATCGCAGAGCCCATGTTCGGAGCAAGCATCGTGGCAAGCGGTGCCATGCAGGGTGCCGGCGACAGCACCGGCTGCTTTGTGTTGAACCTTGTCAGCATGTGGGGCATCCGGCTCACCCTTGCCACCCTGCTGGCCCCGCGTTTTGGACTGGTGGGCGTGTGGTTTGCCATGAGCTTTGAGCTGACCATGCGCGGCGTGCTGTTCCTTATCCGGATGGCAAGAGGCCGCTGGCTGGAAAAAGGCGCACTGGCGTAAAAAGCACCTTGTCAGCTTCCTCGCCCTCTAAATAGCAAAAAAGCCGGAAAGTCCGCGGACTTTCCGGCTTTCTCTATTGTGGCAGCTCACTTGCGGCCGTGCAGGATGGGAGACAGGGGCTTGTAGATCAGCATGCAGATCACGGCGTCCAGCAGACCCTTGACCAGCGTGAAGGGCATGTTGAAGATGACCAGACACTTGATGAGGCTGTCGGCAGAGGGCAGAATGGCCTGATACATTCCCAGAATGGCTTCTAGCGGCATGTGATAGAACTGCACATAAGCCGGATAGGTAATGAAATAGTTGGAGGGCACGCTGAACACCGCCATGGCAGCGGCACCGGCAATGGCACCCACGATCGCGGTCTTGCGGCTCTTGCGGTGCTTGTAGACAAAGCCTGCAACGGCGGCAAACACTGCACCCAGCATAAAGTTGCACAGCTCGCCCACGCAGGCGGTGGAGGTGCCCTTGATGACGATGTGCAGCAGATTCTTCATAAAGCTGATGACCACGCCGTACACCGGGCCAAGCGCGAATGCGCCCAGCAGCGCAGGCAGGTCGGAGAAGTCCATCTTGACGAAGGACGGGATGAGCATCGGGATGGGAAACTCGATGAACATCAGGATGAACGCCACAGCGCTGAGCATTGCGGCAACGGTGAGGTTGTGGGTGGTATTCTTTTTCATAGTTCTGGTCCTTTCCCGGGCGGATGCGCCCATTGCAAATATTGACGAAAGCTCTTTTCGTGTATCGACTGGAACGGGAAGGACAAACAGAAAAACGCCCTGCTGCAACAAAAAACACTGCAACAGGGCGCGTAGACAACGATTTGCCTGCCGTTTCTTGCATCCGGACTATACCGTTGGTCCCGGAGTTGCACCGGGTCAGCACCCTTGCGGGTGGTCGCGGACTTTACCGCCAGTGGGGAATTGCACCCCGCCCTGAAACGAACTTTCTGGCACAGAGTATACCCCCGGACGGCGGTCTTGTCAAGAGGGAACCAAAACTTTGTCTGTTTTTTATCAATTTGCTCTTTTCCGGCCCGTCTCTTGCCCCTGCAGGCGGGATGTGGTATGATAGGCAGGTCGAAAAAACAGGAGGTTTGTATGATTTTCTCCATCCGTGATCTCTCTTTCGAGCTTGGCTCGCTGCAGTTGGAGGGCTGGTTTGCCTTTGGTGCCCGCATCGTGTGTGCCCTGCTCATCCTGCTGGGCTCCCGACTGGTGCTCCGATGGCTGACCCGCCGCCTGCTGCCGAGACTGCAGGCGCGCAGCTGGCATTTTGCCGGCACCCCCATCCTGCTGCGCAGCTTTGCAGTGCCGGTGCAGCGCATGTGCACTGCCGCCGGGGTGTATCTGGCTGCTGTCAGCCTGCCGTGGGCCATCAGCGGCATCCCGCGGCTGATGCTGGTGGTGTTCCGTCTGGTGATGACGCTGCTTGTGTGCGAAGGGCTGTACACTGCGTCCGGCCTTGCGGATCTGGTGCTGTCGTCCTGCAGCCCGGAGATCCGCTCCAACAAGACGCTGCGCAGCCTGCTGAGCACCGCCTACAAGGTCTTGATCATCGCACTGGGCGTAGCCGCCGGTGCGCAGGAGGTGGGCTTTCCCATCGGCAGCATCGTAGCCGGTGCCGGACTGGTCGGCCTGACCATCTCTCTTGCCGCGCAGGAGAGCGCCAGCAACCTGTTCAGCGGTCTTGTGATCCTGCTGGACAAGCCCTTCTCTGTGGGCGACTGGATCACCGTGGGCGATGTGGAGGGCGAGGTCATCGACATCAACTTCCGCTCTACCCGCATCCGTGGGACGGACAAGACCATCAATGTCGTTACCAACAGCAAGATCTGTGCCTCCACCGTGCAGAACGCGGCTCTGCGCACCATGCGTCCCTATAAGTTCAACCTTGGTGTCACCTACAACACCACCCGCCCTAAGTTGGAAAAGCTGATGAAAGACCTGCAGGCCATGCTGGATGCCAGCCCATATACCAACAAGGGCACCAACATTGTAAAACTGGTCAGCTTTGGAGATTCCAGCATCAACATTCTGGTCTCGGCTTATCTGCTGACCAACGCCTATGCCGATTTTCTGCAGATGCAGAACGATCTGAACCTGACCATCATGGACATCATGCAGGCTGACGGTGTGGATTTTGCCTTCCCTTCCACCAGCGTATACATCGAAACCGAATGACCCCATTCCTGCACCAAAAGCACCTTTCCGCTGAGGCGGAAGGGTGCTTTTTTCACAGTGCAACGTCCAGCGCCATCATCAACGCAAAGCCCAGCATGATGCTCATCACCCCGGCCGGCTCATCGTTTTCCACCGCCTGCGGGATCATCTCCTGCGCGGTGACGCAGACCATGCATCCTGCTGCAGCGCTCATCAGCCATGGCAGAGCCGTGCCGACCCACCCTGCCAGTGCAAACGCCAGCAAAGCACCCAGCGGCTCCACCAGACCGGACGCCGCCCCGGCGCAGAACGCCCGGAAGCGGGAGCGTCCGCAACGGGTCAGCGGCAGGCTGACGGCGGCTCCTTCCGGGATGTTCTGCAGGCCGATGCCAAGGCTCAGCGCCAGTGCCCCGCTGACCGCGTCCGGTTCCCCGGTCATTGCCAAAGCGGCGGCAAGCCCCACCACCATGCCCTCGGGCAGATTGTGCAGCGTTACTGCCAGCACCATGCGTCCATTGTGCCCGGACCCTCCAGCCAGCAGGTCCCCGGCGATCTGCTCCAGCCGCAAAAGTCCCACAGCGCCCAGCACCAGCCCCACCGCAGATGGGATCCATGCCGGCAGCGCCAGTTCCCTGCTGCGCTGGATGGCGGGCAGCAGCAGGCTCCACACACTCGCCGCCAGCATGATGCCCGCCGCCATGCCGCACAGGATGCGCTGCGTGCCGGGCCGGGTGGTGCGCCGCAGCAGGAACACCCCCGCTGCGCCCAGTGCCGTACACGCCGCCGGGAACAACAACGCCCACGCCGTCAGAAAGATCGGTTCCAAAATGCATTCCCCCTTTGCCCTGTGTATGCTGTCTGCGCGCAAATGGTGCACAAAACGCCCAAGGGCCTGCGAAATCTCCGCAGGCCCCCGGGCACACAACAACACACAAAAAGGTATGATGATCTCAGAGCGGAATGTCCTGTGTATCCTCGCAGGAAGGTTCGGTCTCGGAGCTGAGAGGCCCGATGTCCCCCACAATGCCCGGGTGTGCCTTCACGCTGCACACCACGGCGTTTGCCAGAATATACTTCACCTTGGCTGTGGCGGTATCGCCGATCTTGTCATAAATGCGCCCGGCGCTGAAGCAGTCCCCCGTGACCGTGTGGGTACTGTTGGCGACATAACCCACCTTGCCCAGTCCCGGAAGCTCGGCGCGGATGGCCTCGCGGTCGTAGTCGTTCTCCGGTTCCTTCACCAGCTTCACCTTCTGCCCCACGGCAAAGGGTTCTGTGCCAAAGCGGTAGTTCAGTCCGGTCAGCGTCACATAATACTTCATCGTTCGTTCCTCCTCTTCTGTTTCGTATCCTCCTTCTGTCAACAGGATACCACGTTTTGCAGCGTTTCAGGGAGCCTGTCAGGCGACATTTCTGCGCTGCACAAAAAACAAAGGCATCTGCGCAGCCGAAAGCCTGCAGATGCCTTGTACATTTTCACAGGGTCACATGCCCCACAGCACTGCCCCCAGCACCGCCGAAAGCAGGATCATACCAATGGGGGGCGGGGCTGTCTTGCGCAGCTTTTTGCAGCCGAAGTGCACCGCCCACAGGATGCCAAAGATCAGCAGCGCCCGTGCATCCGGCGCAAACCCGCTCGAAAGGCCGGAAAACCCGCCCAGCACAGACAGCGCCATCGTGATGGCTGTGGCAAGGATCATTGCCACGACACAGGGACGAACGCCGGATAAAACGGCGTTGACGGCAGGATATTTCATCAGGTTCTTCAATGCCGCTGCAATGAGCAGGATAATCCCAAAGGAAGGCAGCACCACTCCCAGTGTGGCGCACAGTGCCCCGGCAATGCCTGCCTGCGAAGAGCCGATAAAGGTAGCCATGTTGATCGCCAGCGGGCCGGGCGTGGACTCGGACACTGCGATGAAGCTGAGAAATTCCGCTTCGGTCAGCCAGCCGTTGCCCAGCACTGCCTCCCGCACCAGCGAGATCATGCCGTAGCCGCCGCCGAAGGACAGGGTGCCGATCATCAAAAATTCAAAAAACAGACGCAGAAGGATCATTTCCGTTCTCCTCTCTTCCGCAGCATCTGCACCAGCCAGACCGCCAGTCCCGCTGCGCCGCTTGCCAGAATGTAAAAGATGGAGGAGAAGGACACCGACAACACCGAACAGCCCACCATGGTCAGCAGGACCGCCATCAGGACCAGCAGGTCGAAGGGGCTGCGTTCCAGACTTTTCAGCATCTTTACCCCTGCGGACAGGATCAGGTAGACCACTCCCGCCTGAATGCCCCGAAAGGCGTTTGACACCACCGTCAGACGCAGGAATTGGTCAAAAAACAGCGATATTCCGTAGATGACCAGAAACGACGGCAGACACACCGCAAGGGTGGAGACCGCAGCGCCCTCCACCCCTTCCATTTTGTAGCCGATGTAGGTGGCGCTGTTCACTGCCACAGGGCCGGGTGTGGACTCCGCAATGGCAGTCATGTCCAGAAATTCCTCTTTGGTCACCCACTGCTTTTTTTCCACAAATTCATGTTCCAGCAGGGCCACCATTGCGTAGCCGCCGCCAAAGGTGAAGGCTCCGATCTGGAAAAAGGTCCGGAACAGTTCCGCTGTTTTTTTCATACGCGTTCCCTTCTTTGCAGTCATTTGCGGCGGCCCGAGCCGGAAATCCGCACCGCTTTTGCGGGTCTGCGGCGGCGGTGCAGCGCCGAGTAATAGCCAAAGGCGGTGCCGCAGATGCCGCCCACGATGTGCATGAAGTTTGCAATGTTGTCATGCACAAAAATGATATCGTATACCTGCTGACCAAAATACAGTGCCGCCACCAGAAGCATCGTGACCGGGATGCCGCCGGAGAAGCCTGCCAGCGAGGACAGCATGATGAGCATGAACACGATGCCGGATGCGCCCAGCAGCCCGGACTGCGGGAACAGCACGCATTGCAGCACGCCTGTGACCAGCGCTGTGAGCAGGATGCCCTTCAGCAGCGGAACGCTGCCGTATTTTTCCTCCATGGGCGGGCCGACCACCAGAAGCAGCAGCATGTTGTTGAGGAAGTGGTCCCACCCTGCATGACCCAGCACATGCCCAAACAGCCGGACATAGAACAGAGGGTCCCGCAGCGAGGAGCGGTAGACGCAGAACAGATGCATGGTGGACCAGCCATTGGTGACGCCGTCCAGCAGCAGCACCCCCGCCGACAGCAGGAAGAATGTCAGGATCACCGGGGAGTTATACTGCAGTTCCAGCTTGAGCTTTATCTTTTTCATCCTCTTGTCTCCACCCAATATTCTCCCATGCTCTGCCCGGGCTGGTCGGTCACCTCATTGCAAAGGTATGTGCCCAGCCCGCAGGCGTCCGGCTGCCACGCGCGGGCCGCTTCCACCGTGGGATACTCTACCTCGGCGTACCAGAATTCCGTGGGCCGGCCTGCGTCCACATGGTTCACTTCCAGCACACTGCCGTCCGGCAGCAGGTAGCTGCGCCTGACTTTCTGGATCAGGGGCTTTCCGATGATCTTCTGCTCCAACTCCACAAACAGCTCCCGGTCAATCCTGCGTTCGATCTCCTCCCGGGCAAGTCCGCCGCCGGACTTGAAGCAGAGGATGTAATCCGTTTTTCCTCCGGTGAGGACTTCCTCCCGGATGCGCACGGTGGGCCGTACACTGATATAGCCCTGCCGCATGAAAAACTCCTCCCGCAGGGGCAGCCCCTGCGGCCAGCCGTCCACCATCCACTTGCGTTCGATCTCCATTTGCCGATTCCTTCTTTCCGGTCGATTTTTGCATTTCTTATTTATCATACCATGATTTTATGATACAATAAAGGGTAGATTTGGAAAAAACGTCCGCCCGGTCCCCCGCTCTGCCGCACTCCCTTTGCAGAGCACAGACCGCAGCGGCCTGAACCGCCCCGCAATGGGCGGCAACGCGGCACACGCCGTAACGGAAGGAGTTCCATGAAAGAACGCGCATATCCTGTTTATACCGTCAACAAACACGCCGAGGCAAACCTTGTGGCCGGTCACCCCTGGGTGTACGAAAACGACATTCTGCATTCCCCGGAAAATGAGCCGGAAAACGGCACTCTTGCCGACGTGGTCAGCACAAAGGGCGCCTATCTCGGCACCGGCTTTGTGTCCCTGAAAAGCAAGATCCGGGTACGTCTCATCTCCCGCAACGCCAACGACACCTTTGACGAAGCCTTCTGGCGCCGCCGGGTGGAGTATGCATGGGCCTACCGCAAGACCGTGCTGGAGCCCGCAGACCTTTGCGCCTGCCGGGTGATTTTTGGCGAGGCGGACCAGTTCCCCGGTCTGACGGTAGACCGGTTCCACAATGTTCTGGTCACCCAGACCCTGAGCGTTGGCATGGAAAAGCTGAAGCCGCTGCTCTTTCCCCTGCTGGCTGAGGTGCTGCGGGCGGACGGACAGACCATTGACGGCATTTACGAGCGCAACGACGAGGCACTGCGCGCCAAGGAAGGACTGGAGCAGAACAAAGGCTGGTACGCCCTGCCCGGCGAGAGCCACCCGGACAGCACCCAGACCGAGATCTGCGAAAACGGCGTTTTCTACCATGTAGACTTTGAAAACGGGCAAAAGACCGGGTTCTTTCTGGACCAGAAATACAACCGCCGCGCCGTAGCGCGCCTTGCCGCCGGGCACACCGTACTGGACTGCTTTACCCACACCGGCAGCTTTGCACTGAACGCCGCCAAGGGCGGGGCTGCCCGGGTGACTGCCGCCGACATCAGCGCAGATGCCATTGCCATGGCCCAGCGCAACGCCGTGCGCAATGGTCTGACCAACATGGACTTCCTCTGCGAGGATACGTTCCAGCTGCTGCCCCGGCTGGAAAAAGAGGGCCATCCTTACGACTTTATCATTCTGGACCCGCCTGCCTTTACCAAGTCCCGCCGGACGGTGGACAACGCCATGCGCGGCTACAAGGAGATCAACTACCGCGCCATGAAGCTGCTGCCCAGGGGCGGCTATCTGGCCACCGCCAGCTGCTCCCACTTTGCCACCGAGGAGCTGTTCGTCAAGATGCTCCATGCTGCTGCAAAGGACGCTCATCGCCAGCTGCGGCAGATCGAGGTAAAGCAGCAGGCTCCGGACCACCCCATCCTGTGGGGCGTACCGGAGACGAATTACTTGAAATTTTTCCTGTTTCAGGTGATCTGAGAATGCTCGTTTCTCTGTCAGGGGAAGCTCATGTGCTCAAAAAGTCATACCAAGTTCAGAAGCGCCAAAATTCCGGGAGCCTGTTTGTACAGAATCGTCAGTTTTGTCAATTGCGTTTTTGGCCCGCAGAGACTATAATCAATCCATAGACAGCAACGGCGCTGTGGGTCACCTCCTGACTCGCAGCGCCGTTTTTGTTAAGAAGTCGTACCGTATTCAAGGCCCGGCGTTGCGGCGGCTTTGAAGCGGTGGAAGAACATAAGATCAAGTAAGGAGTAGGATTTATGGCAGCAAATGTTATGGAGATCTACGGCAGCAAGGTCTTTAACGAGCATGTGATGAAGGAGCGCCTGCCCAGCGCTACCTATAAGAGTCTGAAGAACACCCTGCACAAGGGTGCTCCGCTGGATATTGAGGTAGCCAACGTGGTGGCCAGCGTGATGAAGCGCTGGGCCATGGAGCTGGGTGCCACCCACTACACCCACTGGTTCCAGCCGCTGACCGGCATCACCAGCGAAAAGCACGATGGCTTTGTCAGCCCTGTGGGCGACGGCACCGCCATCATGGAGTTCTCCGGCAAGGAGCTGGTGCGCGGCGAGCCCGACGCCTCCTCCTTCCCCTCCGGCGGCTTGCGCGCCACCTGCGAGGCACGCGGTTACACCGCATGGGACCCCACCAGCTACGCCTTTGTGAAGGATGATGTGCTGTGCATCCCCACCGCCTTTGTCAGCTACACCGGCGAGGCCCTGGACAAAAAGACTCCCCTGCTGCGTTCCATGAACGCGCTGTCCAGTCAGGCGATCCGCATCCTGAAGCTGTTCGGCAAGGATGTGGACTACGTTTCCACCACCGTGGGCCCGGAGCAGGAGTACTTCCTTGTTAAGAAGGAGGACTACGAGGCACGTCAGGATCTGATCCTGACCGGCCGCACCCTGTTTGGTGCCCCCTCTGCCAAGGGTCAGGAGCTGGAGGAGCACTACTTCGGCGTCATCCGTCCCGAAGTGTCCGAGTTTATGAAGGAGCTGGACGAGGAGCTGTGGAAGCTGGGCGTGCCCGCCAAGACCAAGCACAACGAAGTGGCTCCCTGCCAGCATGAGCTGGCCCCCATCTACGACACCACCAACGTTGCCATCGACCACAACCTGCTGACCATGGAGATGATGCGCAAGATCGCACCCAAGTACGGTCTGATCTGCCTGCAGCATGAGAAGCCCTTTGAGGGCGTCAACGGCAGCGGCAAGCACAACAACTGGTCGCTGTCCACCACCGAGGAGAACCTGCTGGATCCCGGCGACACCCCCATGGAGAACCTGCAGTTCCTGATCTTCCTGGCTGCGGTCATCAAGGCTGTGGATGAGTACGCCGACCTGCTGCGCACCTCTGTGGCTACCCCGGGCAACGATCACCGTCTGGGTGCCAACGAGGCACCTCCGGCCATCATCTCCATCTTTGTGGGCGAGGAGCTGGAGGCTGTCATTGACGCCATTGCCTCCGATTCTCCCTACGCCGGCCCCACCAAGATGAAGATGGATCTGGGCGTGGATGTGCTGCCCAAGTTCAGCAAGGATACCACCGACCGCAACCGCACCTCTCCCTTTGCCTTCACCGGCAACAAGTTTGAGTTCCGTATGCCCGGCTCCTCTCAGAACCTGAGCGACTGCGACACCATCCTGAACACCGCTGTCGCCAAGGAGCTGAAGGGCTATGCCGACGAGCTGGAGGGTGCCGAGGACTTTACCAGCGCTGCCATTGCTCTGGTCAAGCGCACCATCCGGGACCACCGCCGGGTCATCTTCAACGGCAACGGCTACACCGCCGAGTGGGAGGCCGAGGCAGCCAAGCGCGGCCTGCCCAACAAAAAGAACACTCCCGCCGCCCTGCCCGCCCTCATCGACCCCAAGAACATCGCTCTGATGGAGGAGTTCGGCGTGCTGACCAAGGTGGAGATGCACAGCCGCTACGAGGTGGAGCTGGAGCACTACTCCAAGGTCATCAACATCGAGGCACTGACCATGCTGGAGATGGCCCGCAAGCAGCTGCTGCCCGCCATCAACGCCTACATGAGCGAGGTCGCCAACACCGCCGCTTCCAAGCTGGCGGTCAGCGAGCACATCAGCGTGCGCAGCGAGACCCGGACGCTGGAAAAGCTGTCTGCGGATGCCGACGCCATGAGCGATGCCATTGACACCCTGCAGGATGCCGTAGCAGCCGCCAAGGCCCTGCCCACCGAGCGCGAGAAGGCCACTGCCTTCCACGACAGCGTCATCCCGGTGATGAACACGCTGCGCGCTGCCGCCGACGATGCCGAGACCATCTGCGGCGAGGACTACTGGCCTCTGCCCAGCTACAGCAAGATGCTCTACTACGTCTGACCTCATCATTGCAGCGTAACTGAACAGCATCCGTAGGCTGCGGAGCAATTTTAGCTATTCTCCTTTTTCTACTTCTTACACCAGCCTGAAGACCTGCTCTTGTATAAGGGCAGGCCTTCAGGCGTTTTTATTTGAGGGGGGTATTTATGAGTTATTCCACCCAACAGGACATTCTGGATTTTGTAGAGGACAACAACGTCAAATTTGTGCGCTTTGCCTTCTGCGATATTTTTGGCACACAGAAGAACATTGCCGTGCTGGCAAGCGACCTGCCCAAGGCGCTGGAAGAGGGCGTCTGTTTCGATGGCAGCTCGATTGCAGGGTTTATGAACGTGGAGGAAAGCGACCTTGTGCTCCGGCCTGACCTGTCTACGGTCACCATCTTGCCATGGCGTCCCACCGAGGGCCGGGTGATGCAGTTTTTCTGCAACGTAGAAAAGCCGAACGGACAGAGCTTTGGCGGCAACTGCCGGGGCTTTTTGCGGGATGTGAACCGGCGTTTCAAAACGCTGGGGCTGACCTGCAACGTAGGCACAGAGTGCGAGTTCTATCTGTTCGAGAACGATGACCGGGGCCGTCCCACCCGCACGCCCATCGACTACGGCGGCTACTTTGATGTGGCACCCCTGGACGCAGGCGAAAACATCCGCCGGGATATCTGCCTGACCATGGAGCAGATGGGCATGGCACCCCAGCACAGCCACCACGAGAGTGGAAACGGTCAGAACGAGATCGACTGCCACCACACTGGTCCGCTCAAAGCTGCCGACAACGTGATGCTGTTCAAGCAGGTCGTCCGCGCCATCGCTGCGCGCAACGGCCTGCACGCCAGTTTTCTGCCAAAGCCGCTGCCGAATCAGGCCGGCAGCGGTCTGCACATCAACCTGTCCCTCTACATGGACGGCAAAAACCTCTTTGAGGGCGACATTGCCCCGGACAGCATCGCAGGCAGCTTTATGGCGGGCGTGCTGGCACACAGCCGTGCGTTGACCGCTTTTACTGATCCTCTGCCCAACAGCTATCGCCGTTTCGGCTGCGACGAAGCACCCCGGTATGTGAGCTGGAGCCGTCAAAACCGCAGCCAATTGGTGCGCATCCCCATGGTAAAGGGTGATAGCTGCCGCATGGAGCTGCGCAGCCCGGACCCCGCCTGCAACCCGTATCTTGCCATCGGTCTGGTGCTGGCAGCCGGACTGGACGGCATCGAACACCGCACAGTCCTGCAGCCCCCGGTGAACCGCAACCTCTTTGACCCCGCCGAGGCTGCAGGGCTGAATCTGGAAACGCTGCCCGCCACGCTGGAGGAGGCTGTGGCAGCGGCGCAGGAGAGCGATTTTCTGCGCCGAGTGCTGCCGAATGAGCTTGCCAGCCGCTATTTCAGCGAAGAGCTGAAGCGCTGCGACGCACTGCGCCGCGCTTCGGACTCCGCTGAGTTTGAGCGCGTCCACTATTTCAACGCCATCTGACCCCCGTCCGACAATTACCGGGAGAAAGGAGCGAGGAAAATGGGACGTGCACTGATTGTAAGCGCCGGTGCCAGCTCCAACGAGTACATTTCCGCACGGCTCACCGAGATGGGATACAGCCGTCCGGTGATCGTCCCCAGCGGAGCCGAAGCGCGGCGCAGAATGACCGAGGTGGACTTTGAGCTGGTCGTTGTCAATGCACCCCTGCCGGACGAATTCGGTCACGAGGTGTGCATCACCGCCGTGGAACAGACCGATGCTGGTGTGGTGCTGCTGGTCAAGGCCGCACAGGCCGAGCAGCTGATGGGCCCCTTGAGTGAGCAGGGCGTGCTGCTGCTGACAAAGCCGTTCAGCAGTGCCTTTTTTCTGCAGGTGATGCACATGGCAGAAGCCGGCAATCACCGCCTGCAGCGCGCCCGGCAGGAAAACGCCCGCCTGCAGGAAAAACTGGTGCAGGTGCGCCTTGTCTGCCGCGCAAAATGCTGTCTGGTGGAGCACCGGAAGCTGACTGAAGCCGAAGCGCACCGCTACATTGAAAAGCAGGCCATGGACAGCCGCCGCGACCGCACCGAGATCGCACAGGAGATCCTGGAAGAATATGCAGATGCCGGGGACTGATCTACGGCACCGCGCGAGAGAGACCTCTGCGGGAGACATCGAGCGTCCCCGCTTGGATAGAAGTGTTTTTATTGGGAAATTTAACGCAGAAAAAACGAGAGAAGAGGGTATATTTTTATGGCAAAATTTATTTTTGTGACTGGCGGTGTGGTCTCCGGTCTGGGCAAGGGCATCACAGCGGCGTCTCTGGGACGGCTGCTGAAATGCCGCGGGCTGAAGGTGGCCAGCCAGAAGCTGGACCCCTATGTGAACGTGGACCCCGGCACCATGAGCCCGCTGCAGCACGGCGAGGTGTTCGTGACCGATGACGGCACCGAGACCGATCTGGATCTTGGGCACTATGAGCGATTCATCGACGAAAACCTGAACAAGTACTCCAACCTGACCACCGGCAAAGTGTACTGGAACGTGCTGAACAAAGAGCGTCAGGGTGCGTATTTGGGGCAGACGGTGCAGATCATCCCCCACATCACCAACGAGATCAAGAGCTACATCTACAATCTGGCTTCCTCCACTGAGGCCGATGTAGTCATTACAGAGATCGGCGGCACCACCGGCGATATCGAGAGCCAGCCCTTCCTTGAGGCCATCCGGCAGGTAGGACTTGAGCAGGGACGGGACAACTGCTGCTACATCCATGTGGTGCTGGTGCCTTACATTTCCGGCTCGGATGAATACAAGTCCAAACCTGCTCAGCACTCAGTCAAGGAGCTGCAGGGCATGGGCGTCAGCCCCGACATCATCATTCTGCGGGCAGACGGCAGCGTGGGCAGCGATATCCGCCGCAAGATCAGCACCTTCTGCAACGTCAAGCCGGAATGCGTCATCGAGAACCTGACCATGCCCAGCCTGTATCAGTGCCCGCTGATGCTGCACACCAACGGTCTGGACGAGGTGGTGGTGCAGAAGCTGAAGCTGGATGTTCCCCCTGCCGACCTGACCGAGTGGAAGCAGGTGGTCTCTCGCATTGCCACCCGCAGTAAGAGCTGCACCATCGCGCTGGTAGGCAAATACGTCAAGCTGCACGATGCCTATCTGTCGGTGATGGAAAGCCTGTACCACGCCGGGTTTGAGAATGACAGTCAGGTGGAGATCCGCTGGGTGGAGAGCGAGGATCTGACCGACCAGACCGCCTGCAGGGAAGCCTTTGCGGATGTGGACGGCATCATCGTACCCGGCGGCTTTGGCGACAGGGGCATCGAAGGCATGATCCAGGCTGCACAGTACGCCCGTGAAAACCGCATTCCCTACTTCGGCATCTGTCTGGGAATGCAGATCATGGTCATGGAGTTTGCCCGCAATGTGCTGGGTTATAAGGACGCCAATTCCAGCGAGTTCACGCCCGATGGCGCGCACAACGTCATTTCCCTGATGCCGGACCAGCAGGGCAACATCCCCAAGGGCGGCACCATGCGTCTGGGCAAGTACCCCTGCAAGGTGACGCCCGGCACCAAGATGGCGGAATGCTACGGGGAAAGCGAGATCTGGGAGCGTCACCGCCATCGGTACGAATTCAACAATGACTTCCGGCAGGAGATGCAGGATGCAGGTCTGGTCATCTCCGGCACAAGCCCGGACGGTCATCTGGTGGAGACGGTGGAGCTGCCGGACCGGGACTTTCATCTGGGCGCTCAGTTCCACCCGGAGTTCAAGAGCCGTCCCAACCGCGCGCATCCCCTGTTCCGCGCCTTCATCGCTGCCGCTCTGCATTTCCGCGCCGATGCGCAGCGCGGATTGATGCTGTAATCATCATCCAAAAAAGCCGAGGCACATTTTCGTGCCTCGGCTTTTTTATCACAGCATTCGCACTTTGCCGCCCTGACGCACATGGTGCAGGTTTTTGTCCTGATACATTCGCTCGTCTGCCAGAACATGCACCTGCTCCGCACTGCGGCCTTCTGCCGGATACCGTGCCCACCCGCAGCTGGCGCCTATGACGATGTCCCATCCGTCGATGGGATACACTGCGCCGATCGTTTCGCGGATGCGCGCTGCTTTCTTACTGCAGGCATCTTCCGTCAGCTCCCCCATCAACAGCAGTGCAAACTCATCCCCGCCCAGCCGGGCAGCATAGTCTGTGGCGCGGATACAGCCGTGCAGCCGCATTGCGACCTGACACAGCAATTTATCTCCGGCGACATGCCCATAAGTATCATTTACCAGCTTGAACCGGTCCAGATCCATGCAGAACAGCACAAAGGGCCTTTCCTGTTTGCAAAGCCCAGCCAGCAGCGTGTCAAAATACCGCTTGTTCAGAAGCCCGGTCAGTCCATCGGTATTTGCCATGTCCTCCAGAAGATGCTGGCGGCCCATGTCCTGCGACATCATCATCACGCGGGTCAGATGTCCGTCTTCCCAGCCGCAGGGCACCACGTTCATCAGCAGATAGCAACTTTTATTCCGGGCTGCATACTCAAAAGTCAGCATATCTTCCGGGTCCCGCAGCACGTTCCGCAGGTGATCCGGATCCAGCATCTGACTCATCTTGATGTTAACGCCATCTGTCATCACCACATACCGCTGAGAGATCTGCTCCACCAGCCAGTGAAAGCTGCCTTCCGGCGGGTAGAGGCCCCGATGTTTTCGTTCGTGATGCTCATAATGGTCTGCATCCAGATCGCACACCGCAAACCGTTCCACGATGCGGATCATCCCCTGAAGCATCTGGTCGCTTTGTTCCTTGCTGCGCTCCAGCTCGTGCTTTTTCATCTCCGCACGTTCCTGCTGCATTCGAACACTGTCCCGGACGATGCGGGCAATGCCCACCAGAATGATTCCAAACAGGACCATCAGCAGCAGGATGGTAGTGCTCTGGGTCGCGCTCATCCCCGAATCTACCGCTCCGGTCGGGACGATGCCCACGATGGACCAGCCCCGGAATCCCACAGGCTGATAAACCAGATAATACGTTCCTCCATCGTTCAAGCGGAACCGCAGGCTGCCGGTGTCCAGTTCCTGCAGATCGGCACGGGTGCGGTCCAGCTGCTCCCGGGAAACATCGGTATCCTGTTCCAGAAACGCAAACAGATCATCTACCCTCTGCGGCAGTGCAGTTTTTGGCTCGGCGGACAGCACCACTTCGCCGTTGGCGCGGACGATGTAACAGTCGCTGCAGCCCTCAAAAGCCAGCCCGCCGATCATATTCTCCAGTGTGGAGTTGTCGTAACAGATGACCAGCGCATCGTAGACGACGCCGTCCATCGCGATGGGGTGCACCCGCTGCGCAAACATGGCCTTGCGCACCCCTCTGCTGGAGATGTAGCTGGTGACAATGGGGCCCTCCGCTGCGTACAGCTCCTCCACAGCCTCTGTCATGTGCGGTGCGTCGCCGAAGCGCCCGGTCACTGTGCAGTATTGTCTGTTCTGGTTGAACAGCACCACCTCACTGTACTGCCAGTTGGTCTTGCGTTCAATGTATTCGCTCCACCGCTGCGTAACGCTTGTCCCGCTGTTCTCTCCGTTTTCTTCCTCATGGGACAGCTTTTCCAGCTCGTCCGCCCAGTTGGAAAGGATGTTCCAATTCCGCTGCGCAAACATATAGAATGTCTTGTTGACCTGTTCGTAAACCGCCAGCATGTCCCGGGTGCTTTCCTGATAGATCATTCTCTGGGTATAGACACCGTAAAACACGATACAGGTCAATCCTGCGATGAGCATCACCGCAGAAAACACGAGATGCTTCAGACCCTGTTTCATCGCAGATCACCTCACGATCACGCCGCAACCGATGATTTTGGCAGGGTGTGTTCTTCTCTGCCAAAATTATACTATTTCACAAGGCAAATATCCAGCAATTCCCCCTAAAATCGGCAACGGATCCCCGCATCACAAAGCCGTCCCCGGCCTGCTGCAGAGTCACTCCCCGATCAGCATCCCTCCCCTTGCAAAAGCCTCATCCCTGTGGTATGCTGAAACAAATAAAAAGCAAAGGGGATCTTTTGTATGAAAACAGCCCTGACCATTGCGGGCAGCGACTCCAGCGGCGGCGCAGGCATTCAGGCAGATATCAAGACCATGACCGCCAACGGGGTCTACGCCATGAGCGCGATCACGGCCCTGACCGCACAGAACACCACCGGCGTCTCCGGAATCTTCGAGACCAGCCCGGAATTTCTGGCCCTGCAGCTGGATGCCGTGTTCACCGATATCCGCCCGGATGCAGTGAAGATCGGCATGGTATCCTCGGCTCAGCTCATTGAGGTCATCGCGGAAAAGCTGACCGCCTACCATGCGCAGCACATCGTGGTGGACCCGGTGATGGTAGCCACCTCCGGCTCCAGCTTGCTGCGGCAGGACGCCATTGCAGCCCTGACAGGGAAGCTGCTGCCCATGGCGCAGCTGCTGACGCCCAACATTCCGGAGGCAGAGATCCTGTCCGGGCGTTCCATTACGGGCGCTGCGGATATGGAAGCTGCTGCAGAAATCATCCACCAGCGCTATGGCTGCGCCGTGCTGTGCAAGGGTGGGCATCAGATCCACGATGCCGACGATCTGCTGTGGCGCAACGGCAGCGGAACATGGTTCCATGGTCGGCGCATTCAAAACCCCAACACGCACGGAACCGGCTGCACCCTGTCCAGTGCCATTGCCTGCAACCTTGCCAAGGGGTACGATCTGGAAACTTCCGTAGAGCGTGCCAAAGCCTACATCTCCGGTTGCCTGTCTGCCATGCTGGATCTAGGCCGCGGCTCCGGCCCCATGGATCACATGTTCGCCCTGCAAGGCGAGTTTGTCCGCGACTGACGTCCGACAGCGCATCAGCAGCATCTGCCCTCAGAAAAAAAGCACCCCGAAGGCTCACAAAAATGGGAACCTTTGGGGTGTTTTGATGTTGCGATTATTACTCGAGCTCGATAGTGGCTGGCGGCTTGCCGGTGCAGTCATAGAACACGCGGTTGACGTGCTTGACCTCGTTGACGATGCGGCTGGTGACAGTACCCAGCACATCCCAAGGCATGTTGTAGCTCTCGGCGGTCATAAAATCGGTGGTTGTGACAGCGCGCAAAGCCACAGCATAGTCGTAGGTGCGTTCATCTCCCATGACGCCAACGCTGCGCATATTGGTCAAGGCTGCGTAATACTGGCTAATCTCCTTGTCCAGACCAGCCTTGGCAATCTCCTCACGCCAGATGGCGTCAGCGTCCTGCACGATGGCGACCTTCTCCGGGGTCACTTCGCCGATGATGCGGATGCCCAGACCCGGACCGGGGAAGGGCTGGCGACTGACCAGATACTCTGGCAGACCCAGCTCGCGGCCCACCTGACGGACCTCATCCTTGAACAGATTCCGCAGGGGCTCCACCAGCTCCTTAAAGTCCACAGTATCGGGCAGGCCGCCCACGTTGTGATGGCTCTTGATGGTGGTAGACTCGCCGCCCAGACCACTTTCCACCACATCGGGGTAGATCGTGCCCTGTGCAAGGAAGTCCACCTTGCCGATCATCTTAGCCTGCTCTTCAAAGACGCGGATGAACTCCTCACCAATGATCTTACGTTTGCGCTCCGGCTCGGTGACGCCTGCAAGCTTGCTGAAATAGCGGTCGCGGGCATCCACACAGATGAAGTTGATGTCAAAGCCGTTGGCATTGCCGGGGCCAAAGACAGAGCAGACCTCTTCCTTTTCGTTTTTGCGCAGCAGACCGTGGTCTACGAACACACAGGTCAACTGCTTGCCGATGGCCTTTGCCAGCATGGCAGCCAGAACCGAGGAATCCACGCCGCCGGACAGGGCACACAGCACCTTGCCGTCGCCAATGTTCTCCCGCAGGGCCTTGACATTGTTCTCCACAAAGGAGTCCATCTTCCAGTCGCCGCTGCAGCCGCAGACATTGTACACAAAGTTGTGCAGCATCTTCTTGCCTTCGGCGGTGTGCAGCACTTCGGGGTGGAACTGCACTGCGTACAGACCCTTCTCAGCGTTTTCGACCGCTGCCACCGGGCAGTTTGCAGTATGAGCAGTGATCTTGAAGCCGGGCGCTGCCTGCTCGATGTAGTCGTTGTGGCTCATCCAGCAAATGGTGGAGGGCTGGACGTTCTGGAACATCTTGCTCTCGGTGTCCACAAAGACTTCCGTCTTGCCGTACTCACGCTCGGGGGCGCGGCAGACATGACCACCCAGCAGATGCATCATCAGTTGACTGCCATAGCAGATGCCCAGAATGGGCACACCCCAGTTGAAGATCTCGGGGTCGATGGTGGGCGAATCCTCCAGATAGACGCTATTGGGTCCACCGGTGAAGATAATGCCCTTGGGGTTCTTGGCCCGGATGACCGACAGGTCTGTTTTATAGGAATAGATTTCGCAGTAGACATTGTTCTCGCGGACACGGCGCGCGATCAGCTGATTGTACTGGCCGCCAAAGTCCAGCACGATGACAGTTTCATGCTGCATGATATTCTCCTCCCTTTTTCGAGATGTTTCTATAAGTAGATTTAGTATAGCACATCTTACAAGAAAAAGCGACAGCTTTTGTGAAGTTTTCCGTCAATCTCTTTTGCAGATCGGATGCCGCAACACCGTCTTCAGCTTTTCCGGTGCGGTGCGACGCGGGTCGGAAAGATAAATCTCGTGGTGGAATCGCGTATCGGAAAAGTCCGGCAGATATCCCTGCTCCACTGCATACGAATCCAGCCGCTGCAAAGTCTCGGGTTCGGTGTCGTAGGAGCCCAGATGCAGGCACTGTACACAAAGTCCTTCGTCATAGGTCAGAAACTCTGCCTTGGAAAAGTCTTTTTTCTTTTTTCGTTCTGCTTCCCGCACCGCCCAGTCAAATTCTTCACGGGTAACAAACTCCGGTAACCGTATCATAGACGTCCACTCAAAGGTTTCCTTGTGGGCATAGTCCACGCCTTCCACACCCTGCTGCCGCCACAGACCTTCCAGCGGCGGAACAACATATTCAAAATAGCCGTCCATCCTATGGCTGCCCTTGCAGCTCATTTTAATGGTATAGGAAAGCCCGTACAACAGCTCCAGCGCTGTCTGATATTCCCCGTCCGGATCATTGGGGTCACCTTTTCCCTGCACTGCAGCAAAATTCATCGCCGGAACAGTGACGATCTGCGGCTTCTGCGGCGGGAGATAAAATTCTTTATATTCTTTCTTATAGTCAAACGGCATCGCTCGATTCCCCCTTCCAACGTATATTATCAACAGTATAGCATAACAACCTTAGTTTGTAAAGAAGTCCAAGAAAAAAGACCCATGCAATGCATGGATCTTTCCTCAAAAATAAAACAAAAAGACCTTCCCGCTCTCCGGAACGGGAAGGTCTTTATAAATTGCTAATTAGCCTTGGAACTTACGTTCAAGGACAAAATCACTCAATGATCTTGCCAACAACGCCGGAACCAACGGTACGGCCACCCTCACGGATAGCGAAACGCAGGCCCTCTTCCATAGCAACGGGGGTCAGCAGCTCAACGTGCATCATGACGTTATCGCCGGGCATGCACATCTCGGTGCCTTCGGGCAGGGTGATGATGCCGGTCACGTCAGTGGTACGGAAGTAGAACTGAGGACGATAGTTGGAGAAGAAGGGAGTGTGACGGCCGCCTTCGTCCTTGGTCAGGACGTAGACCTGAGCCTCAAAGACGTTGTGGGGGTGCACAGAACCGGGCTTAGCCAGAACCTGGCCACGCTCGATCTGGGTACGATCAACACCACGCAGCAGAGCGCCGATGTTATCGCCAGCCTCAGCGAAGTCCAGAGACTTACGGAACATCTCCAGACCGGTGATGGTGGTGCTCAGACGATCGGGCTTGATGCCGACGATTTCCATAGCATCGCCAACCTTAGCAACACCACGCTCAACACGACCGGTAGCAACGGTACCACGGCCAGAAATGGTCATGACGTCCTCGATGGGCATCAGGAAGGGCTTGTCTTCCTCACGATCGGGGTTGGGGATATAGCTGTCAACAGCGTCCATCAGCTCCTTGATGCAAGCATACTCGGGAGCCTCGGGATCGGTGGAGGTAGACTCCAGAGCCTTCAGAGCGGAACCACGAATGATCGGGGTGTCGTCGCCCGGGAAGTCGTACTCGCTCAGCAGCTCACGGATCTCCATCTCGACCAGATCCAGCAGCTCTTCGTCGTCGACCATATCGCACTTGTTCATGAACACAACGATATAGGGCACGCCGACCTGACGAGCCAGCAGGATGTGCTCACGGGTCTGGGGCATGGGACCATCGGTAGCAGCAACGACCAGGATAGCGCCGTCCATCTGAGCAGCACCGGTGATCATGTTCTTGACGTAGTCAGCATGGCCCGGGCAGTCAACGTGAGCGTAGTGACGCTTCTCGGTCTGGTACTCGACGTGAGCGGAGTTGATCGTGATACCACGAGCGCGCTCCTCGGGAGCCTTATCGATGTTAGCGTAGTCCATGAACTCTGCATCACCCTTCAGAGCCAGGTACTTGGTGATAGCAGCGGTCAGAGTGGTCTTGCCGTGGTCAACGTGACCGATGGTGCCGATGTTAACATGCGGCTTAGAACGGTCGAACTTTGCCTTTTCAGCCATTGGAATATCCTCCCTTAATTTAGGTTTTGATATTGGTTACAACAACCCTGCGAGATGCAGACATTGCATTGCAAGGCTATTCTACTAAATTTGTCCCGTAAAATCAAGTGCTTTTACAGGAAATTTTGCCGGAGCTACACTACCCCGGCAAAATCCGTATCCTTTTTCAGGAAAAATCAGCCCTTGGTGCGGCCTGCAATGATCTGATCAGCGATATTCTTGGGAACCGGCTCATAGTGAGAGGGCTCCATGACATACTGACCACGACCCTGAGTCTTGGAACGCAGGTCGGTAGCATAGCCGAACATCTGAGCCAGAGGCACAAATGCGTTGACACGCTGGGTACCAGCCATAGCCTCCATGCCCTGGATCTGACCACGGCGAGCGTTCAGGTCACCGATAACATCGCCCAGATATTCATCGGGAACGATAACAGCAACCTTCATGATGGGCTCGGTGATGATGGGATCAGCCTTGCGCATAGCATCCTTGAATGCCATAGAACCAGCAATGGAGAAGGCCATTTCAGAGGAGTCGACCTC
>CAKSWU010000025.1 GCA_934513205.1 uncultured Faecalibacterium sp.
GAACCTCCTGCAAACAAAAAACGTACCCGAACCCTTTCTCATAGAGAATTGGGTTCGAGTACGAACTGTATGGTGGAGAATTAGGGACTCGAACCCCAGACCCCCTGCGTGTGATGCATGATGACTTTTCGATTTTTAGAGCGATGATTCGTTAAATAGACTCGATTTGCTACAGATCTGCTACAAACTGCAGTTTTTCGACTTGCATCAGTAACCTGTTTTTATATTCTCACTGGCCAAACTTTCAACTCCTATACTCTCCCCTCGCCAAAAAAGTCTCAAATGTTTTGTGTGGTTTGATGATAGTATTTTCAGTTGACGTATGATACACTGAATTTTAAGGAGTTATTCAGTTGTACTGTGACTACTTATCTAAGCATTTTTACGGACACCAAATCTTGCATATAAAAATGTGAAATCTGCTTTGAAATGGGGTATTTGCTTATGTTTAAAATCAACAATCTGGCAAATCAGACAAGTCACATCGTCACCGAACAGAAGGGTATCTTCTCCATTGTTGAGCACAATGTCGATTTCTCCGTAGCGCCTTGCAATGCAATGGAAGAATACTATATGAGCCAGATGAATGTCAAACGGAAACAGGCCATTGCCAATCTCAACGGAAAAGTTGGGCTTGTTCTCCAAGCGGGCGCAATGCAGTACATTGTTGGCAACGTGCAAGCAACCACCGGATTGAAGGGTGTTGGCGACTTCTTAGGCAAAATGGTAAAAAGTTCCGTCACAAAAGAAAGCGCAATCAAGCCGGAGTACGTCGGAACGGGTGTGCTCGTGACCGAACCCACCTATAAATATCTTCTGACCGAAAATGTCGGTGACTGGACAGGCGGTCTTGTAATGGAAGACGGCATGTTCCTGGCCTGTGAATCCACTGTCAAGCACGAGATTCAGGCACGCTCCTCGCTTTCTTCTGCAGCACTCGGAAATGAAGGACTCTTTAATCTGCGGCTTGCTGGCAATGGTGTATGTGTACTGGAAAGCAATGTTCCCCGTTCGGAAATCGTAGAAATCGCCCTTCAAGACGACGTTTTAAAAATTGATGGCAGCTTTGCGATTTGCTGGTCCGGCAGTCTCAGCTTTACGGTTGAACGTTCCGGAAAAACCTTGCTTGGTTCTGCCGCATCCGGTGAGGGTCTGGTAAATGTTTATAAGGGAACTGGCAAAGTATGGCTTGCTCCATTAACGCCTTCTCAATCACTGGTTAGCGCAACGCATGCAAAAAGTGCAAAGTAATTGAACACCTGTTCTTCTTGCTTTCACTGTTTTACTTCTTCAGAGCATTATCTTTGCAAAAAGCTCTTGGCCTTTAATATAGAGGTCAAGAGCTTTTTGCTTGCCGCTGAGCTTCTGCTTCAAAGATTGTGTTCAGCTTAATTTTCAATCATCTACACTTTGCGTTTCAGATAATTCTTCCCAGTCTTCCGGGTTTCCACACCTACGGAGATACTCATGCCCGCCATCGACTGCACACGATCCGCAAGAACAAAATTTGAAATCATGCACAGTGCAGCTTTCAATAACATCCCTGCACTTTTTACACCGGATCATATTTCTCACTATTTTCATCATGCACGTCACCCGCAGTCAATTATCGGCGCTCACATCATTTTTTGAGCCGCAAATAGTATTTTTCAAGGCTCTTATCGCAGACATTCACAATATGCAGCCAATCTTCCCGTGTGAGCTTGCGGAAGATGATCGGATTTACCTCGATAGTCTCCACATCCTTGCAGCGCATCAGAAATCGCATATCTTCAAAGCGCTTGAAGGGGTTGGAGAGGATGTTCTTCTCCACATCCTTCCGGGTATAACCGCCCTTCTGGTAAATGCTGGTGGATTTCTCTGCGATCATCCCGTGCGCCCTGCGGTTCTCGTAGAAGTCGATGAAGTAGTCCACCACGTCCGGCAGAGCAACTCTGCCGCTGGTGTCCATGTACTCATAGATTGCTTTGAGCAGCACTGGCTTGTAGGAATAGCTCATGTCCATCGTTTCGATAAATTTCATGAACTTGTCCGCCATATTCTGCGGCGTAATGAGATCCCAGCCATACTGTTTCGCAATGTTGCGGATGCTTTCCTCCCGGAAATAGTGGAACATCCGCTTATCACCAAAGGGAATCGAAAGGTCCGGTTTGACTTTTCCGTCCTTGATGTAGCGCTCCACCGTCTCGGACTGTACATCCACCATCCGGACGAACTCGATCTGCGAGATCATATCCTTGACGCTGTTCTGCCAGTTGAAAAGGTCAATGATCTCATAGTCGGACACATCGATTGGCACATCCAGCCATGCCTCCGGCTTTTCGCCCTGGAACAGCATATCCTGATCCAGCTTGCGCTTGTTCTCCGGCGCCAGCACATACGCCATAGGCTGATATTTTGCAATGTCCAGCACCCGGTGCAGGCTATATGGCATATTGAACATATTGGCGTTGTCCACAAAGTCAACCACCAGCAGATCCTCTTTGCCCGGGCAGCGGCGTGTGCCACGGCCAAGCTGCTGCAAATAGATCGTTTTGGACATGGTCGGGCGCGCCATGAACAGCACCGTGGTATGCGGGCTGTCCCAGCCTTCGTTCAGAAGGTCGCAGGCACAAAGAACATTGGTCGAGCCGGTTTCATAGTCCTTCAGGATTTTTTCCCGAACCTCAACACGATCCCGCCCGGAAACTGCTTCCGCCTTCACACCGTTGTCCCGCAGCAACTTTGCAATTTCGGCTGCATGGTCTACGCTGGCACAGAAAATTACTGTCTTTTTGCCGTTGACGTACTTTAGATAGGTGTCAACGATCAACTGATTGCGTTCCGGGATGAACAGCTTGCTTTCCAGATCCTGCGAATTGTATTTGATGCCGTTGATCCGCACATCGGTCAGGTCGATGTTAGTCTTGACCCGGATGCAGCGAATCGGCACCAGTACGCCACGCTCTACAGCAGTTTTGAGATCCATTTTGTGGGCAACGTTCTGGAACAGCTCCAGCATATCTTCGCCATCGCTGCGTTCCGGAGTGGCGGTCAGACCCAGAATGAACTTCGGGTGGAAGTAGGTGAAAATCTTCTGGTAGGTGTTGGCTGCCGCATGGTGACATTCGTCCACAATCAGGTAGTCAAAATCTGTAGGCGAGAACTTTTCCAGATCCTTGGAGATACTCTGCACCGTTGCAAAAATGACCGTCTGGGTCATATCCTTCTGGCTTCCGGTGTACTCTCCCAAAGTCGCTTCCGACCAGACCTTGGCGAAAGTCTCTTTTGCCTGAGATGCCAGCTTCAGGGCGTTGACCAGAAATAGCGTGCGTCCGCCCACTGCCTTGGCATCCGTTGCAGCCGTGATGGTTTTTCCAACGCCGGTCGCATGGTACAGTAGCGCAATGGTCTTGCCGTCCTCTCGCATTTTCTGCAGATTGTCGATGGCTTCCTGCTGGTAATCTCGCAACTCTATCGTCTGCCCCATCTGAACCGGAAGATTCGCTTCAAATGCCTTGAACATGGGACTGCTGCCCAAGAAAGTAATCAGCTCATCCTTGACCTTTTCCGGTTGCTTTTCCAACTGGCTGTAGATCCAACGGTATACTTTCCAGTTGTCATAGATCAAGCTGTTCTGCTTCAGGAGGTCATCAGCGTATTTATTTTCGGACACCTTGCTAGGGTTGTGGTAGGTCTCACCGTCAATCTCGATTGCAATTTTGGATTCAGGCGATTCCAACGCAAAATCGATATAGCGGTGCCGACCATAGATGTCCACGCAGGGGTACTGGACCTGCAAATTTTCGGTCTTTTCCGGGCCAAAAGCCTCACAGAAAAGCTGCACAAACAGCTCCTCCGCACGGCTGTTGACACTGGTTGCTTTCATTGGCTCCATGGTGGCCTCCTAAAACGATATTCCCAATTAAGATTTATAATTTTATTATATCATACGCAAAAAGCTCTGTATAGTTTGTTTCTTTGGCAAGGTTTTCTGTCCTTGCTGCTTAATTCTATACCTTTATAAGAGAACTCATTGATTTTTTATTTGACTGACGTTTCCAAAAAATAACCATAAATTTTTTCTCAAAAGACTTAACTCTACTGCATCCATGGGCTTCTACTAAGCGAAGACACTTACAGTTGGAAGTGAAAGCGGGGTTTTACCATGGATTATAATGCAGTTTTGAATCGTGTACGCCCGATGCTGACGAACGGCAATCACCTGTCTGCGCAAGGCTTTGATGCGCTGTTTGGTTCCTGTTCTCAGCAGGAACAGGAGCATCTGCTGGCCGAGCTGGCGGGGCTCGGCATCCTAGTGGATACCAGCGCCGCTATACCCAGCAGCAGAAAGGCCACTTCTTTCTGCCGCAGCGACTTTACCTCCAAGCAGCTTTGGTCTATGACCAACGAGCAGCTCTGCGTATTGGCACAGCAGGGTGATGAGAGCGCCAAGGATATCCTCGTGCGCAAGACCGCCGGTTTTGTCCACCTGATGGCCCGCAGAGTTCCGCAACTGCTCGCCCATAGCTGCCTGACCGAGGAGGACAACTTCCAGAACGGCATTCTGGGACTGTTTACTGCGGTCCAGCGGTTCGATGCGCTGCAGGGCTACAGCTTCCTGACCTACGCCGCCTACTGGATTCGCCAGTCCATCCTGCGCGAAGCCATCAACACCGGCCTTACGGTACGCATCCCGGTACACTATTTTGACACGCTCTGCCGGGTGCGTGTCGTCTGCACCACCTGCATGCAGCTGGATGGTCCGGATCTCTGGCGTGCCATTGCCGAGGCTGAAACCGGCAGCGGTCACCCCTGCACGGTGGAGCAGGCGCGCCGCTACCTGAGCGACATGCTCGTTTACCTCAACGTTACCAGCCTGAACCTTATGGTCGGCGAGAGCCACGACACCGAACTTGCGGAGCTTCTGGCGGATGACGTCAGCCCCGATCCTGTGGACACTGTGAGCGAGAACGAGACCGTTCAGGAAGTCCGGTTGCTTCTTTCTCAGCTTCCCGAACGCGAGTCCACTGTTCTCCGGCTGCGCTACGGTATCCCGGATGACCGCTGCCGTACACTGGACGAGATCGGTGCGCAGCTGGGCGTCACGCGGGAACGTATCCGCCAGATTCAGGTGCGTGCCGAGCGCCACCTGCGGGAGATGCTGAAGCGCCGCTCCTCATCCACCCTTTTTGCTGCCTGATTTTTTGACCTGATGGAGGATTTTGCCATGAATACATTGCTTTGTTCTTATCTTTCCGCCCATGCTGCTGAGGATACTCTGTTTGTCTTGTGGGGTTTTTCTTCGGAGGACGCCGGTCTTCCGCGTCCTTCTCTGGATGCTTTGCTGCAGCAGCGCCTGTCCCGCTACCTGAGCAGTCTGCTGCAGCAGAACCCCTGTGTGATCACCGCAGAGGAGTTTGCCCTGCA
This sequence comes from uncultured Faecalibacterium sp., assembly GCA_934513205.1. Lineage (GTDB taxonomy): Bacteria > Bacillota > Clostridia > Oscillospirales > Ruminococcaceae > Faecalibacterium. Next base: position 5,410 of record CAKSWU010000025.1, read on the forward strand.
TGCCGATACCCTTGCGCAGGAGTTCCCGCACATCATTCTGGTGCAGAACACCTGCTACCGCACGCTGCTCCCTGTGTCTGTGACGCTTACGCCGGAGATGCAGTCCGGCCTTCTGAGCCACTTTGACCCGGAAACGCCGCAGGATACTCCGCTGCCCGGCATTGAACCCTGCCTGCGTGTCTACTCCAACCTGCTGCATACGGAGGAAGGCATTGCCTGCTGCATTCCTTTGGACGCTCTGCTGCGTCAGTACCCGCAGGTCGAGCGCGTATCGTTTGGTGCAGCACCGCATACGGTTCCCGAAACTTCCGCCATCAGCTCTGCCTTTGCGCTTACCGGAGAAGCCGATTATTTCTGCCTCGTGCAGCAGCTGCGTCGCGGCAAAACGCTCTGCGTTTCAGCCGACAGCTTCATCGGCGATGAAGCTGGTCTTGCCGCCAGCCTTGCGGCGCTGGCTGGCGCTTTTCCCGGTCAGCTTTCCAGAGCGCATGCGCAGACGATGCAGCCAGAGCGCCCCGTCTGCCCGGAGGCGCGCACCCTTCTGCAGCAGCACTGGGGTTACCCGGATTTTCTCCCGCTGGATGTCTACGACCTGGACGCTCTGCATCGCGGCGAGAAGAAGCTGCGCACCATCACCCAGGAGGACATCATCGATGACCTCATCCAGCAGGCAGAGCTTTGCCGTGCAGGGCAGACTTACCGCGACCTGTTCGTTACCGCATCTACCGGTGCGGGCAAGAGCGTGATGTTCCAGATCCCGGCCATTGATCTGGCCGAGAAGTACGGGATGGTCACGCTGGTGATCTCGCCGCTGATCGGCCTGATGAACGATCAGGTACAGGGCATGGAGAAGCACCGCTACGCCAAAGCCCGCACCATCAACTCCGACATCCCGCCCATGGTCAAGAAGACCGTTGCGCAGGAGGTGCAGGAAGGCCGCTGCGACATCCTGTATCTTTCGCCGGAGTCCCTGCTGAGCCGCAGCGATATCTCCGACCTGATCGGCGACCGTGCCATCGGCCTGCTGATCGTGGACGAGGCCCATATTGTGACCACCTGGGGCAAGCAGTTCCGTCCGGACTACTGGTTTCTGGGTGACTACGTGAACAAGCTGCGGAAACAGCAGCTGAACGGTCCGCACCAGCATGCCTTTGTCACCGCCACCTTTACGGCCACGGCCACCTATGGCGGCGAGGAGGACATGTACCGCGAGACCCTGCGCAGCCTGCACATGTCGCCGGACCCCATCGTTTATCTTGGCTGCGTGCGCCGCCGCAACATCGAGCTGTGCATCCGGGAGGTTCCCCGCGTGACCGGCCGCCGGGAGTACGAGCTTGACAAGTTCCAGGCTCTGACCGGGCAGATCACCGCCGCACTGGAGCAGGGGCAGAAGACCCTGATCTACTTTCCCACCGTCAGTCTGCTGGAGCGCTTCTACACCCATTGCCTTGCACAGCGGCTGGGCAAGGCTGTGACCCGCTACCACGCGCAGCTTTCCGGCGAAGCCAAAGCGGAGAATCTGGAGGATTTCCGCAGCGGCAAGCGCCGGATCATGCTTGCCACCAAGGCCTTTGGCATGGGCATCGACATCCCAGACATTGCTCTGGTGCTGCACTTTGCCCCCACCGGTAACCTGTGTGATTACACACAGGAGATCGGCCGCGCCGCCCGTGACCCGGAGATCCAGGGTCGTGCCGTGTACGAGCACATGGCCAACGACTTCAAGCACATCAACCGCCTGCACGGCCTTTCCAGCATTCAGCCCTGGCAGCTGGTGCAGGTGATGCGCAAGGTGCTGCAGCTGTATCGCCAGCACCGCGCCAGCCAGCCGGCCACTGCCACCAAGCACCGCAACGAGCTTCTGGTGGATGCCGAGAGCTTCGCCTACATCTTTGCCAGCCCTAACGGTGAGCACCAGCAGGACCCGCTGGCCAAGGTCAAGACCGCCATGCTGCTGATCCAGAAGGACAGCGAAGCACGCGGCTATGCGCCCTTCATCATGCGGCCCTCTCCTCTGTTCACCCACGGGTATTTCCTGCTCAGCAGCGCCGATGCCGCCGCAGTCAACCGCATCTGTACCGGTGCTGCCACCCTGCAGGATGAGGCCGCCGGGGTCTACGACGTAGACCTTGCCCGCCTGTGGAGCAGCCGCTGGCAGAACGATTTTTCCTTCCCGCAGTTCAAGTATCTGCTATACATCCACAGCGACAAGCTGCCGCTGAATGCCCAGCTGCACCTGACCCCCGCCATGCAGCTGACGCTGGAGTGGCACGCCAATGCGGATGCCCGTTTTTCCGTACTACTGCGCGCCCTGAAGGAGATCTTCTTCGAGGCTGCCCGCAGCGGCCAGTATCTCTACGATCGGGATGCCGCCGCCCGGCTGGCGCAGGCCACGGGTCTGAGCAGCACCCGTGCCACCAGTGCAGTGCGCGTAGTGCTGGCGGCCGTGCAGTCCTGGCAGCAGCATTCGCCCCGCCTGCAGCACACCCGTGTGCTGCGCCGCGGCACCACGCAGGAAGGCGCAGAGTACAGTGTCGTGGACCCATTCATCAGCGAGTTTTTCCACTGGCTGGAGCAGAGCTTTGCTGTTCTGCACAGCGGCGAGACCTGCCGCTATCTGCCGGTGAACGATTCTGTGCAGGGCAGCGAGCGTCTGACCCCGGCTCTGGGCGTTCTGGAAGAGCTGGACCTGCTCCACTTTGCCCTGCTGGGCGGCTCCAACAGCCGCCTGTACCTCTATATCAACCAGACCCAGACCCTGGAACTGGCTGACCGCGGCTTTTACCGCAACCACCTGCTGGAGCGCATTGCCCAGCGCCACACCGATGCTGTGCGGCTGATGAGCTGGCTGTTTACCAGCGGCTTTTCCAGCGAGCAGCTTTGGGACCGCATCGAGGAATACTTCCTTGGCCTGCCCATTCAGGGCTTTGACGCCCCTTCTGCCGAATCGAGGTGATCTTTATGGCTTATCATTTCTACTCCATCCGCGCTTCTCCGGTGTATGGTTCTTTTCTTTTGACTCAATGTGTGGTATAGTAAAATTATACTCCGTAAGGGGACGGAAACATTGTGGGACTGAAGAAGTTTCACTTGTTGTTGCTGTTGCGATTTAGCCCCGTCAGGGGACGGAAACTAGCTGTTGAGAAATGCCATCATAACCAGCGCACTGGCTTGTAATTTATCCCCGTAAGGGGACGAAAACTTTGCGCCCTGCCCGCTGCCCATGATGCTGTCCTATTGCAATTTATCCCCGCAAGGGGACGAAAGCTCCATAACTGGATATTTAGGCGTTGTCATTCGGATGCAATCCCCGCAAGGGGACAACAAAGCACCTCTGCCACTGGCGTTTGCCAGCAGCGGAGGTGCTTTGCTTTTTCTTATATTCTACTTTACAGGTTGGGAGCTGCGCCTGCCGGAATCGTCTTTGTAACAGGTAGCGCCTTGACGCCTTCCGGAACATCCGGCTTCATGGGGCGGATCTCCTGCAGATAGTCAGCCACATCCTGCAGGGTCTGCTCAATATGGGCCGTGTCCAGCGGAAGAATACGGTCGCTTTGCAGACCAAAAGCCGTATCACTGGCATGGTTGATCTGGTTGCGGTACTGCATCACGCGCTGGTAGAACAGCGCCGCATCCTCGATCTGCCACCGGACATCCGGGTCGATCACCAACTGACCGGAAGCGAGAATCGTATCCATATAGGCGTGCATTTCTTTCGAATTTGCCACGCCAAACAACATATTGCCATCTGCATCGTCCTTGCTGTGGGTCAGGCGCAGATCCGTTGTATAGGGATACTCCTTTTGCATCAAAGTCAGGCGGCAGAAATGGAAGTGGAACAGCGGATATACCCACGCCTTGCCCTTATTCCGATTCTGTGCCGCCAGATATGCCCAGCCAGTTTCTGTAGGCTGCACAAAAAGATGACGGCAGACATAGGCCGGCATCTGCTCGCACAGCAATGTCAGCGCCTGCTGATACATGCTGTGTTCTGCGCACCAGCTTACCAGCGCAGGAAGATTGTTTTTGGGGGAAGCCAGCAGACCTTCAAATTCTGTGCGGAAGCGGTCATTCAGCAGGTGGAAGAACAAGCTGGTCAGATTTTTGCTCTCCTTGGGCGGTGCCTGCAGTGCCTGTGCGATCTGGCTCAGGTCTTCATTCAGCGCCTGCACCCGGCACAGCGCCAGATCATCCGAGAACTGGTTGATGCGGGCCAGCAGGGTATGCAGAGCCGGGTCGCTCTCGCCCTCGCTCCACAGGTAGCCTTTCAGCTTCTGTGCAGTGCCGGTGGAAAAGAACTCGTCCATCGCCGTGATGAGGTCGAACAGGCTGTACAGCTGACTGCTGTCATGGATGCGGGAAGTGCCATCCGGAAGCAGTTCGGAGTAGATCACCCTGCGGGTCTCCACACCGCGCAGGTCACGCATACAGCGAGCTGCTGTTACCAGAAGCATCGCCGTGTCCCGCATGCCGCCGGAAAGATCAATGGAGAGGGTATTTTCCGCTTCAATTTTTCCCAGCAGCAGAGAGACAGCCCGGAACTGCGCCTTATCGTCCATGCTGTCCGGCACCGGGATCACCACAAGCCGCTCTGCCGGAATGCCCGCCGAAGGCAGGAATACATCCCGGAAATATTCCACGGTGGTGCAGGTTTTCCCGTCCGGCAGATGCACGGTAGGGCTGGAGCGCACCAGCTCACTGCACAGTGCCAGAATACAGTCCGGACCTTCCTTGTGCTTTTTCAGCTCCAAAACCGCCGCTTCGTTGGTCTGGGTATGAATGTTCGGATTTTTGCCGAAGGGGCTCATATATAAAAGCAATACATTGCGTTCCATCTTATACCTCCTCCTGTTCCACTTTCATCTGCATCAGTCTCTGCTGCCATGTTTTGCGTCGCTGCGATACAGCCGCCTTGCTCACGCCGAGAAACTCCGCCACGGTCTTATCCTGCGCCGGGTTGCGCCTCGGCTCCAGCAGCGTATGGACGGCAGCGCATTCCAGCGCTTTGGGTGCATAGGGCGGCTGAACCGTAAACTCCACATACCGATGCAGCAGCAGGATATCCCACAGGCAGTTGTCCTGTTCCAGCGGGCGTAGGTCATCGCAGTTTGCCAGCCGCGCGGGCGCATCCTCTGCCGGGTCCAGCGCGTCATTGTTGCGCAGAAAGCCCATCAGCACGCTGCTCCACAACGGGCCAGATGTCTTACCGTATTTTTCCTTCTGCTGTAGGTTCATCAGCCCTATGCCGCGGTGCAGCCATGCCAGCATTTCCCGGCTCTGCTCCACCTGCTCTTCCACGCTTTTTTCTTGGGAGGCCACCCGGTCACCCAACGCCGAATCCTCTCCGCCAGTGTCGTCCAGACTGAGTACCGACTGCTTATTGCGCAGTGCTTCCCGCAGGGTCTTTACACCCACCCCGACAATATCGGCGATCACCTGTTCTTTTTCCGGGTCACGACAGAGCATACTCTCTGTAATTCCGTTCTTTTCCATGTACTCCAGCGCTTTTTTGATCTTGCGGTTCGTTTCGCGTCCGAAACCCATCACAGCCATTTCTTCCTGTTGCTGGTCGTGTGCCTGTGCATGACGGACAGCGGTGCGCAGATACATACTGAAGGTCTGCCCGGGTTTCGGTTCCCAAAGATCAAACGCATCCAGAAACGCCTTGCAGAAATCCGCGCTGTTCCATGCCTCCTCTCCCCTTCCGGGAGCCTGTGTGGTCAGAAAGCATTCCGCCCAGAAAGTGCGGAACCGTTCATCATTGGCATCGTGCAGCTTTTTGCGCTGTTCCGGCGGCAGCTGCAGCAGCGGCGAAGCGTCAATGTCCGCCCATGTTTTCACATCATTCATCGCTGCTCAGTCCTCCCGGTGCTCGTTCATCCAAATCAGCTGATGGAACACTTGTTCGGCGGTCTTGCTGTCCCGCATGGTACCTACCAGCCCGGCAAGCTGATACAGTGCTGCCATATCGTAAAGACGCGCGCTGAGCACCCGCCCGTTTTCCCGCTTGACCTCACCATAATACACACCGCCTACTTCCAGCTCCGTATGGGTAGCTTCAGCGCAGGTCAATGCCGTCAGCGTGACCACCGGGATGCTCTTGGATCCGTAGGTGATGCAGGCATACACCCGGGTGACCTGCGGCAGGGCATCCACCAGATCCCGGCACAGGCCGATCAGTGTTTCCGGGTGCTGATCCTCCGGCAGGTCGATCTGCCGCACCTGATGTTCCGCAATGCCCAGCTGTGCCAGCTCTTCCAGCAGGCGCTGATAATTGCGGGCGGTGTCGGCATTTTCCTGCCGGATGGCCAGCAGCTGCACCGTGTCCCCGGGTTCAAGGGTATCCCGCATCACCTGCACGATGGGAAAACAGGTAGCCGTGGGCGGGGCTGCATAATCCCGCTGGTACAGCATGGGGTCCAGCTTTCCCTGCAAAGGTACGGTGGTGATATAAGTCTTTAGCACAGGGCAACACTCCTTTTTATAAGATCCATTATCTGCATCATACCATGAAACTGCCCCGCGCACAAGGCAGGCCAAACGAATTTATGTCCGTTCTTTTCAGCACAAAAGCACATTATTGTAATAAAGTAAATATTTTCTAGCCATCCGGCTCTTCAGTTTTGCGGTGTTTTGTGATATATTTAGGGTACGATCCCCGTAAGGGGGCGAAAACCTGTAATCGCCGCTGGAACCTGCCGTGCTGTAAGTACAATCCCCGCAAGGGGGCAAACCAAAACAAGACAGGGGAGATGATGTCATTCTATGTACACGCTTTTCATGTGTCTCGTTGCGTTGGGTGTAATGAGCATTATTTTTAAGAAAAAGTAATTTCAAGTTTCTTGCTTAACTATCCGCATTCCATGGGCTTTTTCTCTTTGCAATGTCAAGGAGGAATGCCCTATGTTCATCAACTTTACCAATCATCCTTCTGCCCTGTGGAGTGCCGAGCAAACGGCTGCGGCACAGGTCTACGGCAAGGTGATCGACCTTGCCTTTCCTGCCATTGACCCTGCCACCAACGAGGCCGTGCTGGACTCCCTTGCCACGGTATATGCCGACCACATCCTGCACCTTAGCCCGGATGCCGTGCTCTGTCAGGGCGAGTGCACCTTTGTGTACCGGGTGGTTCAGCGTCTGGAAGCCGCAGGCATCCCCACGCTGGCCGCCTGCTCCCGCCGCAAGAGTCAGGAGACCACCTACCCGGACGGCAGCACCCTGAAGCGCAGCATCTTCGCCTTTGCAGGCTTCCGCCGCTATGGCTCGCCCTGAAAGAGGGTTTTCTTTCTATCCTCCACGGCACAATTATGATTCAGGATTTATCGTTGTCCTTTTCGCGCGGATTCACTTTATTTTAATAAAGCGAGTATTTTTCAGGCATTCAGCTCTTCCATTTTACGATATTCTGTGATATATTTAGTGTACGATCCCCGTAAGGGGGCGAAAACAAAACCTCCACGCCATATAGGCTATATTGTGTGGTACGATCCCCGTAAGGGGGCGAAAACTTATCGGCATAGTGCCACGTGTCTAGCGTACCTGTACCATCCCCGTAAGGGGGCGAAAACGGTAACCCAGCGTTTAAAACGTTTAGCAGAATCGTACCATCCCCGTAAGGGGGCGAAAACCAAATTCCACCTTGCGTCCGAGATACTTTTCCGGTACCATCCCCGTAAGGGGGCGAAAACGGAACGTAAACAGTCAATGTTGCGGTTTGGAACGTACCATCCCCGTAAGGGGGCGAAAACCACAATGGAATCATCATCGGTTTCGTATTTGTCTGGTACCATCCCCGTAAGGGGGCGAAAACCAGAGTAGCCAGTTCAGTCAGTTTTACGTTCTTGTACCATCCCCGCAAGGGGGCGATAACTATACAACGCTGAACCGCTTGTATGTGGTCTTGCTGATTGCAACTTATCCCCGCAAAACCCTCTCAGGCGCTGCGCGCCAGCTCTCCCGAGGGGAGAGCTTTTCCAGCTGCCACTTACCTTGTACTAAGCTCCCCCTTTCGGGGGAGCTGGCACGGCGTAAGCCGTGACTGAGAGGGTTATCCCCGTAAGGGGGCGAGAACTTGCAGAACAGGATATTGTTGGCAGTGATATCAGTACTATCCCCGTAAGGGGGCGAAAACATCTTCTTGTAGGCCGTCAGCTTGCCGGATTCAGTACCATCCCCGTAAGGGGACTATTACACAGTACAATCGTGCTCAAGGTACATTTTGAATTGCATTGCAGCTTATCCCCGCAAGGGGGCAAAAAACTCCGCATCTTTTTTGATGCGGAGTTTTTCTTTTACAAACCTTAACTTCTTGTTTTCCGTGGGCTGTCCCTCTATGAACGGAACGATTGCTGCTGTGATATTTTCTCTGCTGCGGCTTTTGCATGGCGACAAAATGTGCTATAATAAAGCCAATTCCAAGCATCTCTTACAAAATTGACAAATACACTTTCCGTTTATTGTGCAATTGTTCCACAATCCGTAAAGGAGATGGTATTTTGAACGTTCTCACCCTGCAGTCCACCTATGGCGGGCTGCTGCACGACACCGGCAAAGCGGTGTACCGTGCCGGTGGGCAGCGCGGCAGCCACAGTGAACAGGGCTACCAGTTTTTGCACGGCGTTTTGCCCGGTGCAGGCTGGGCACCAGCGCTGGACTGTGTACGCTACCACCACGCCGCCGCGCTGCGCGGTGCAGCAAAGGCTCTGCCAGCCGATTCCCCGGCCTATATCGTTTATCTGGCAGATGATCTTTCTGCCGCCGCAGACCGCCGGGAGGTCGAAGGCGAAAGCAGTTCCTTCCGGCGGGATCTTCCGCTGGACTCGGTGTTCACCCACCTGAACGGTATGCACCCCGGCTGGATGATGCCTGCGCAGCCGCAGGACGGCAGCCTGAAGCTGCCACGGCAGCAGCAGCCGCTTTCCGCTTCCGTCTATGCAGATGCTGTACGCAAGTTGAAGGAGTGTCTGCCGGATCTGCAGCCGCAGCCGGAGTGGATCAACTCGCTGCTGGGTCTGCTGGAAACGCAGTTCAGCTGTTTTCCGTCCAGCACCTTTACCGGCGAAAGCCCGGATGTCTCTCTGTTTGACCACGCCAAGACCACCGCAGCCATTGCGGCGTGCATCAGCGAATATGTGCAGGCAAACAACATCACCGACCTGCGCAAGGCACTTTTTGAGCAGGAGAAGGATTTTTGCCAGAAGAACATTTTTGTGCTCTATACCGCTGATTTCTCTCGCATCCAGAAGTTCCTTTATACTGTCCATACCGAAAACGCCCTGCGCTCCCTGCGCAGCCGGTCGTTCTTTCTGGAGCTGCTCATGGAGCACTATCTGGACGAGCTTCTGGCCGGGTGCGGCGTGTCCCGCGCCAACTTGATTTACAGCGGCGGCGGGCACTGCTATGTGCTGCTGCCCAACACTGCCGCTGTGGCCGATACCCTGACCCGGTGGAACCGGCAGTTCAACCGCTGGCTGCAGCAGCAGTTCGGCACCCAGCTGTTTCTGGCCAACGCATGGACGCCCTGCTCCGGCAACGACCTGACCAATACCCCGGCTGAAAAAAGCCCCTACAAAGAGCTGTTCCGCCGGGTGAACCGTCTGCTGGAGCAGCACAAATTCCACCGCTACACCGCCGAAGATCTGCGGCTGCTGAACAGTACCGCCGCTTACCCGGATGGCCGGGAATGCAAGGTGTGCGGCACCAGTGCCAACCTGAAGGATGATCTCTGCCCTTGGTGCAAACTGTTTGTAGATCTTTCCATTAAGATTCAGAACAAGCGCGTTCTGGTGGTAAGCCGTCAGCCCTCGGCTGCCGATGACTGTACGCTGCCTGCACTGGACGGCGGCAGCGAATATCTGTCCCTGACGGATCAGTTTTCTGCCCGCAAACGGCTGGCTTCCGGCGAGCCGGTCGTGCGTGTATATACCAAAAATGCACCGTTCACCGGTCTTACTTACAGCACCAACCTGTATGTTGGCGATTACGCCGCCAGCAACAGCATGGAAGAACTGGCCGGGCAGTCCGAGGGTGTGCGCCGCATTGCGGTCTGCCGTATGGATGTGGATAACCTCGGGCACGCCTTCATCTCCGGTTTCGAGCAGGAAAACGAGAAAGACCCTGTCAAACGGATGCACTATGTTACCCTGTCCCGCACCTCGGCGTTCTCCCGGCAGATGTCACTGTTTTTCAAGTGCTACATCAACGGCATTCTAGAAGGGCTGCAAGTGAGCATCGTCTACGCCGGCGGCGACGATGTATTCCTTGTGGGCGCATGGAACGATGTTCTGGAAGCAGCACAGCGCATCCAGCGTAATTTCACCGCATTCTCCTGCGGTGCACTGACCCTCAGCGCAGGCATCGGCATCTTTGATGACCATTACCCCATCCGGCTTTCCGCCGAGGAAACTGCCGCGCTGGAAGAAGCCGCCAAGCATCTGCCCGGCAAAAATGCAGTGGCACTGTTTACGCCGGAGCGCATAGCAGTCCGGGATGCAAAGGGCAATCCGCTGGTGCAGCCGGAGCAGGGACATATCTATGCGTGGGATGTATTCCGTACAAAGGTCCTGACCGAAAAGGTCGGCTGCCTGCAAAGCTTCTTCGGCAAGGATAACGCCGAGCATGGAAACGCCATGCTCTACAATCTTCTGGCACTGCTGCGGGAAGCAGAAAACGACCGCATCAACCTTGCACGGTACGCTTACCTGCTGGCGCGGCTTTCCCCCAAAAAGAATGCACCAGATTATAAACTTTACGAGCAATTCTCTCACAGCATGATGGATTGGGCCTTAGATGCCGTACAGCGTCACCAGCTCATCACCGCAATTTATATTTATGTCTATCAGAACAGAAAGGGTGGCGACACAGATGGCAGGATGGAATGATAATGGCCGGGGCAGCTATGGCGGCGGTGGCTATAACAACAACCGGAGCGGATATAGCAACAGCTACAACGGAAACCGCAGCAGTTCCGGCAGCTATAACAGCCGTAGCAGCTATGGACAGCAGAATGAGCTGCCGCCAGAGATCACGCCGAAAAAGGTGCCGGAAGATTATGTAGACGAAGCCGAGCGTATTATGCGCAGCCTCATGAGCGGCGGCAAGACCGTGACCACCAGCAAAATTCGCAACCTGTTGAGCCTTGTGACCGATATCTATAATGAGGAAAACATCCGTACCGAGGAAAAGCTGCGGCCAGAAAGCGTGGTCAAGCTCAACCTGATGCGGGTGCGTGTGGCTTATGAGTGCGGGCGCGATGATACTGTAAAAAGCTTTGTGGCGCGGACGAACCTGCTGGAATACCTCAAGGGCATTTCCACCGACCGTGCGGATCTGATCCGCTTTGCACACTACATGGAAGCGCTGGTCGCTTTCCACCGCTACTTTGGCGGCAAGGAGGGGTAATTATGTATGGAAAAATTCTGATCCGGTGCGATCTGGAAGTGCGCACTGGTATGCACATCGGCGGTTCCTCTGCCTTTTCTGCCATTGGTGCTGTGGACAGCCCGGTGGTGCGTGACCCCTATACCGGTTATCCCATCGTACCCGGCAGCAGTCTGAAAGGCAAACTGCGCACCCTGCTGGCCCGCAGCACCTGTCAGGATATCGAACACATGCCTGCTTTCGACAAGGACGACGAGCGCATTCTGCGCCTGTTCGGTTCCTCGGAGCCGGTGCGCCGTTCCCGCCTGCAGTTTGCGGATGCCTTTTTGTCCAATGCAAAAGAGCTTTCCAATGTGGGTGTGACCGAGGTCAAGACCGAGAACGCAATTTCCCGTGCCAACTCTGTGGCCAATCCTCGCCAAATCGAACGTGTGATCGCCGGTGCAAAGTTCGGTGTCAGCATCGTTTACGATGTAACCGACCCGGCACAGGTCGAGGAAGATCTTTCTCTTCTGGCCAAAGGCATGAAGCTGCTGCAGATGGATTATCTGGGCGGCCATGGTTCCCGCGGCAGCGGCCGTGTCAGCCTGAAAAACTTTGCGCTGGAAGGCTATGGCGCACAGGTGGATCTCAGCCACCTGAAATCCCTCTTTGATGAGGTGGATAGTTATGAACTATTTTCTGTTTAAGCTTCAGTTTGACACAGCTGTTCATTTCGGAGGATCCGACTCTGCGTTGTCACTTTATACCTCCGAAGAAACCCTGCGGGCAGATACCCTGTTTTCTGCCCTCTGCCATGAGACCCTCGTCCAGCATGGAGAAGAAGCCCTAGAACAGCTTTGTGCGCAGGTCCGGCAGGGAAAATTCCTGCTCAGCGATACAATGCCCTGGTATGGCGAAACGTTTTACCTGCCAAAGCCCATTGCCGCATCGGAATCCACTGAGGAAGTGGAAACCACCCTGCGTAAAAAGGTAAAAAAGCTAGCATGGGTCCCTGTGTTGGAATTTGACCGCTACGCCAGAAGCCTGCATGAAGGTCATTTTACCCCTGACGAGCAACCGGAAAGCTTTGGCACCCACTATGAGCAGACCAAGGCAGCCATTCCCATGCAGGGGGATACCATGCCGTATCAGGTTGGACTGTTCCGTTTTGCGCCGGACTGCGGACTGTATTTCATCTGCGGATTTACCGAAGATGGTCAGGATGAATATCTGGAGTATTTGCTGGATTGGCTGGGCGCTACCGGCATCGGCGGCAAAGTCAGCTCTGGTTATGGAAAGTTCCATGTAGTGCAAAAGCTTTGTCTGAATACACCCTCTGACGCGCAGACCAAGTGGCTGCGCCGTGCACTTTCTGCCAACCGCGCACCCTATCTGCTGCTGACCACCAGCCTGCCGCAGACAGATGAACTGGACAGCGCGCTGAAAGACGCCTCTTTCCAGCTCGTACGCCGCAGCGGATTTATGGCATCCGATCGTGTGGAAACTCCACTGAAGAAAAAAACGCAGTATGCCCTTTCGGCAGGTTCTGTCCTGCAAAATCGTTATCAAGGCGCTTTGTATGACGTTGGTTTTTCGGATGTGCATCCGGTATACCGCTATTCCAAGCCAATCTTTATGGGGGTGACATTATGATTCAGCAGGATCATCTTCAGATCTTTGACCTTACTCTGAATGTATGGGCACCTCTGTTTGTTGGCAACGGCAGCAGCTATACCAAAAAAGAATACATGTACAATACCCGCAATGGCAAAGTCTCCTTTCTGGACGAGCAAAAATTTTTCAGTTTTCTGGTCGAGCACGATCTGGTGGACAAGTACGGACAGTTTATGCTTAGCGAGCAGTCCAATCTCTGGGCCTTTCTGACCAAAGACTGCGGCATTTCCGATGCGGAGCTGAAAACGCTGACGCGCTATCAGATCGAGGTGGGAGATGCGCTGGATGCTGAGCACTCGCTGAAAGAGATCCATGCTTTCCAGCGTGATGCGCAGGGCCATGCCTACATTCCCGGCAGCAGCATCAAGGGTGCGCTGCGTACTGCATGGCTGCTGAGTGCGGTATTGGCTGACCGCAGTACCGGACACAGCCTTGCACAAAACCGCCGGGCCACCTTTCCGGAAGAGAAATATGTCAACCAGCTGCATCTGCGCACTCTGAAAGATGGAAGCATCGCTCCGGACGCTGTCAACAGCATTTTCCGTGGCATTCAGGTTTCCGATAGTGCCCCCATCCCGGATGCACAGATGGTCCTTGTCGGAAAATTTGATGCACTTGTGAACGGTTCCTTTGCGAAGGGCAGTAATCGCGGCATCCCCATGTGTCGGGAATGCGCAGCGTCCGGCACTAAGGTACGCTTCAAGCTGACGCTGGATCAGTCGGTGCTGAAGGGGCGCATTACCAAAGAGTCCCTTCTGGAGGCCATTCAGCAGTTTGATACTTATTACGAACAGACGTATAGCAGGCACTTCACTCCGCCGAGCGGTGCAGTCAACCTGCCGCAGCAGCCACACCTGATCCTTGGCGGCGGCTCCGGCTTTTTTGCCAAGTCGCTGGCGTACCCCTATCTGGGTGAAGAAGAGGGGCTGCGCTGGACGGCAGAACAAATGAAACAAATGTTCCGCAACCACAAGCATGAGCGTGATGCCGAAAATGGCATTTCCCCGCACACCATGAAATATGCTCGCTTTCGTGGTCGGCTTTATCCCTATGGATATTGCGGGGTGAGTATCTTATGATCCAGCAGATTCAACTGGTTTTATCTCCGCCCAATGATGTGCGGATTCCCCAGTCGTGGTCCTATCGTCTGTATGGCTGGCTGATGTCACAGATTTCTTCTGAATTTGGAGAGCAGATGCATCTGCAAGGGGAACATCCCATTGCGCATTTTCTATGTTTTTCACCGGAAAAGCAGTCTTTGATCTGGACGGTCAATCTGCTGAATGACGCTGCTCGACAGGTAGTTTCTCCCGTTTTGGAATCTGCAAAGGAAATCCCTCTGCATGAATTGACACTCCCGGTTTCAGAGGTCCGCACCTTTCCGGCAGTCTCCGCTGAAGAACTGATCCGTTCTGGGCGCTCCCGCAGCGAAACCCGTGCCAAAATTGCTTTTCTGTCGCCTTGCGCCTTCAAGCAGTCCGGCCGCTATACTATTTTCCCGCAGGAAACTCTGCTTTTGCAAAGTCTGATTGCGCATTGGAACGCTGCCTTTCCAGAATATGCCCTTATCGATCCTGATGCACTGCAGGCTTTACAGCAGGGGCTTCATATAGTGGATTATAATCTCCATACCACACGTTATCTGCTGAAAGAAACGCGCATTCCAGCCTTTCAAGGCAATGTGACCATCGAGGCGCGCCTTGCGCCGCCGCTTCTGGAACTTTGGAACGCGTTGCTCTCTTTTGCATCCCATGGCGGAGTTGGCATCAAAACCACTCTTGGAATGGGAGGCGCTGCTACGGATTTTTATAAAAAAGCACCCGTTATATAAGCCTCATTGCTATCGAGAGACTGTTGCACTGCATCAGTCTCTTTTTATTGTAGCATCATACAAATTATCACGACCTCTATTATTTTTTATAAAAGCAATGCAGCTACAGTATATTTTCTGAGATCAAGAACTTCTTTTTCAATCAGATGCGGTTTATTCTCGATCATTGAATATTCTTCTAACGGGCGCTATAATAAAAGAAAACGGTAAGGAAGTGCATCTATGCTCTACCCCGGACTGTACGAACAGGTCATCAACAACACGCTGAACCGCGAGCTTGCAGAGATCCCGGAAGCCCGCAAGTCCACTGCGCCCATCGACGCGGCGGAGGCTGCCAAGGTGCTTGCGCAGTATCTGACCGATGTGGTGCAGAAGGGTCTTGAGAACGTACAGGACAACGGCGGCGGCATCGAGGCTCAGATCCAGCTGGCAAACCAGATCGTGACTACCATCCAGAACACCACACAGGAAGCTGACTTTGCTGCGCTCGGTGTTGACCAGCGGGCAGAGCAGCTTCTTGCGCTTTTGCAGCAGAACGACCCGCGCCTTGCTACAGGAAAAAGCGCAAAAGACCTTGACCGCCCGGAAACCTCTATTGCGCAAAGTTCCCTGTTTACCGGCGCTATCCATGAGCCGCAGATGTACACGGAGCTGAAAAAGGAGATCGTTTCCGCCGACCGTATTGATATGCTGGTCTCCTTCATCAAGTGGAGCGGCTTGCGCCTCATCATGGATGAGCTGCGGCAGTTTGCGCAAAGCGGCGGTGAGTTGCGCATCATCACCACCTCATATATGGGCGCTACAGACGTAAAAGCCATTGAGGAGCTGCGCGCACTGCCCAATGCAAAGATCAAGGTGAGCTACGACACCAAGCGTACCCGCCTGCACGCAAAAACCTATGTGTTTTACCGGGACACCGGCTTTACCACAGCGTATGTTGGTTCCTCCAACCTGTCCAATGCGGCAATTTCCAGCGGTCTGGAATGGAACGTCAAGGTGACCCGAAAGGACCTGCCGGAGACCATTGAAAAGATCGCAGCCACCTTTGAAAGCTACTGGAATTCCAGCGAGTTTGAATATTACGATGAAGGACAGCGGGAACGGCTGACCCGCGCCCTGAAAGCCGAAAAATACAGCGAGACCGACCACAGCGGGATCTACACCCTGGATATTCTGCCCTATTCCTACCAGCAGGAAATTCTGGACCGACTGGATGCCGAGCGCACCGTTCGGGGGTACAACCGCAACTTGGTAGTCGCCGCCACCGGCACCGGCAAAACTGTGATTTCTGCACTGGATTACAAGCGCTTCTGCAAACAGCATCCGGGGCAGCCCTGCCGTCTGCTGTTTGTGGCACACCGGGAGGAGATCCTGAAGCAGAGCCTGTACACCTTCCGGGCGGTGCTGAAGGATGCCAATTTCGGTGAACTGTATGTAGGCAGCCACAAAGCCGACAGCATCGATCATCTGTTTGTTTCCATCCAGACCTTCAATTCTCAGGAGCTTGCCGCCAAAACGGCAGCAGATTTTTACGATTACATCGTTGTGGACGAGTTCCACCATGCAGCTGCACCCACCTACCAGAAGCTGCTGGAATACTACCAGCCGAAGGTCCTTCTGGGGCTGACTGCTACCCCGGAACGTATGGACGGCAAAAGCGTTCTGGACTATTTCGGCGGGCGCATTGCCGCCGAGATCCGTCTGCCGGAGGCCATTGACCGGAAACTACTTTGTCCCTTCCAATATTTCGGCGTCACCGACACCGCAGATCTGAGCAGCCTGAAATGGCGCACCGGCGGCTACGATAAAAACGAATTGTCCAACCTGTACACCCTCAGCGGCATGGTGGCGGAGCGCCGCGCTGACCTTGTGGTGAACTCCATCCTGAAATATGTCACCGATATCGACGAGGTGAAGGGTCTGGGCTTCTGCGTTTCCACCGCTCATGCCCAATTTATGGCTCGCTACTTTAATACCCACGGCATTCCATCTATGGCACTGACCGGCGATTCTCCTGACGAGGAGCGCAACGCCGCCAAACAGCGGCTGGTTTCCGGGGAACTCCGATTCCTCTTTGTGGTGGACATTTACAACGAGGGTGTGGATATCCCCAAGGTGAACACGGTGCTGTTCCTGCGCCCTACCGAGTCGCTGACTGTGTTTTTACAGCAGCTGGGGCGCGGCTTACGTCTGGCAGAAAACAAGGATTGCCTGACCGTTTTGGATTTCATCGGGCAGGCCAACAAAAAGTATAATTTTGAGGAGAAATTCGCAGCACTGCTCTCCAACACCACCCGCAGCGTCAGTCGGGAGCTCAAAGAGGGCTTTGTCTCTGCGCCTAAGGGCTGCTACATTCAGCTGGAGAAAATTGCCGCAAAGTATGTGCTGGATAATATCAGCGCCTCCTATGACCGCACCTCCGGGCTTGTGGCGCGGGCGGCTGCCTTTACCGAGGATACCGGCCTGCCCCTGACACTGGGGAACTTCCTCGACTACTACCATCTCGACCCCCGGGCCATCTACAGCAAAAAGGTCTGCTTCAGCAGACTGTGCGTCCGCGCAGGGGCGGCATCCGATTTTGCAGAACCTTTGGAAGAGACCATGACCAAAGCCCTTGCACGCTTTGCGGTTATCGATTCCCGCAGGTGGATCCGTTTTTTGCTGGAGCTTCTGCCGGAATTGGACAACACCTACTTTGCAGCCCTGCCACCGGTAGAGCAGCGGATGCTGCAAATGTTTTATGTGACCCTTTGGGGTAAGACCGCAGAAAGCTGGGATGATGAAGAAGTTCTCGATAACCTGTATGCTCTCTCAGACAGTCCCGTTTTGCTGGGGGAGCTGCAGGCACTTTTGCAGTATCAATATGACCGCATTGATTTTATCGACGAACCTGTGGATGTAGGCTTTGATTGTCCGCTGGACCTGCACTGCACCTATACCCGCGACCAGCTGCTAGTGGCACTGGACTTTTTGAAGCCTGCCACTGTCCGCGAGGGCGTGAAGTGGCTGCCGGAAAAGCAGCTGGACGTATTCTTTGTGACCATGAACAAAGCGGACAAGGATTACTCTCCCACCACCATGTACAAGGATTATTCCATTAACGAAAGCCTGTTCCACTGGCAGAGCCAGAGCACCACCGCCGAAAACTCTGCCACCGGGCAGCGCTACATCCATCACCGTGCAAAGGGAAGCCGGGTGCTGCTGTTCGTGCGCGAGTTCAAGGCAGATGCCCGTTTTGGCGGTGCAGGAGCGTATACCTATCTGGGCACGGTGAACTATGTGAAGCACGAGGGTTCCCGCCCCATGAATATCACATGGCGGCTGGACCGCCCGATCCCTGCAAAGTTCCTCAAAAAGACCAACAAATTGATCGTGGGGTAACATACTATGGACGATATGCTGGCTCGCACCATAATTGAAACTCTTGCAAAAGGTATTAATCCTTTAACCGGTTGGATTCTGTCTGAAAATGATAGTTGTGCTCAGGAAGAAATTCAAGAAGCATTAAAAATCGTATTGGAACATTGCTCCATTGAATCTACCGCTGAATATCTGAAGTCTCTTCCTCGAAACAAAAAGGCAGAGCGTTATTCTCGCGCTGGAACAGCATGGTCGCAAAAAGAAGAACGTGAATTATTGCGGCTCCACCAGCAGGGGAACAGCGTCAAACGAATTTCTTTGATTCTAAAACGTTCTACAGGAGCAATCGAATCCAAATTGAGAAAACTGGGTTGTCCGCTCTATTATGAAAAATAATTCAGGAGATTTTCATGAAAATGATTCGCGTTGTTGCAGCCGTGATCTGCGACGATATTCAGACGAAACATAAAATTTATGCCACTGCCCGCGGCTACGGCGAGTACAAGGGCGGATGGGAGTTCCCGGGCGGCAAAATCGAGCCGGGTGAAACCCCGCAGCAGGCACTGAAACGAGAGATCCGGGAAGAGCTGGATACCGAGATCGCGGTAGGCGATTTGATTGGTACCATTGAATACGATTATCCGACCTTCCATCTTTCCATGGACTGTTTCTGGTGCGAGGTGGTCTCCGGCGAACTGGTGCTGAAAGAAGCCGAGGCTGCACGCTGGCTGACTAAAGAGGAGCTTGATTCTGTTCCGTGGCTTCCGGCGGACCAACTTCTTTTAGCGCAAATTCGTCCTGCATTATAATTTTTTATGATAAATCCCTCTCTTTAGCTTTCTCAAATTCCCATTTTTCACCCAGATATAATAATCATGATCCAAAGCCTCTGAGTCGAAAGACTCAGGGGCTTTTTCATGTCTGGAGGTGAGCATTTTGTTATTCCGCACCATCACTATCATTATTACCATCGTATTTTAAAGCGCAGCTGCGC
>CAKSWU010000026.1 GCA_934513205.1 uncultured Faecalibacterium sp.
GTGGTGACCCATCCGCAGGCAAATCCTCTGCCCATCCACCTGTGCTTCCGTGGGCTGGAAGAAGATGCTGTGTATGAGCTGGATGGCATCGACTATTTCGGTTCCCAGTACACCCACGACGGCGGCAATGCCATAGAGGACGGCATTCACAAGGGGATGCGGTTCAGCGGCAGCACTCTGCTGTATGCGGGACTTGTCCTGCCGCAGCTGTTTGGCGATTACCCCAGCGTGCAGCTTCATCTTACACGAAAAGGATAAAAGGATATGAAGGATCAAACTGCATTTTCCACCCGCTTTGCCCGCCATAAGGACGAGCTGGAATGGCTGTTCATGGAGCTGTACCACAACCGGGAAGGACTGGAGGTTCTGGAGCGGGAGATGGCAGAAGCCTACAACGCCCGCAGCGCCGAGCTGAAAGCACTGGACAAGGCACGCTCTGCCGACCCGGAGTGGTACAAGCGGGGCAATATGTTCGGCATGACCATGTACACCGACCTCTTTGCCGGAAATCTGAAAGAACTGGCAAAGAAACTGCCCTACCTGAAGGAGCAGAAGCTGACCTATCTGCACCTGATGCCCCTGCTGCAAATGCCCCACCCCCACAACGACGGCGGCTATGCGGTGGAGGATTTCGACACCGTAGACCCGACTCTCGGCACCAACAAGGATCTGGAAAACCTGACCCGTGAACTGCGGAAAGCCGGCATCAGCCTGTGTCTGGATTTTGTTATGAACCACACCGCCAGCACCCACCGCTGGGCGATGGCGGCAAAGGCGGGCGACCCGTGGTTTCAGGCGTATTACCACCTCTATGACGACCGCACCATCCCCGACCAGTACGAGCAGACCGTGCCGCAGGTGTTCCCCAACACCGCACCCGGCAACTTTACATGGTGCGAGGAGATGCACAAGTGGGTGCTGACCACCTTCCACGACTACCAGTGGGATCTGAACTACGCAAACCCGGCGGTGTTCGTGGACATGACCAAGAGCATCCTGCACCTGGCAAATCTGGGCGTAGAGGTGTTCCGCATTGACGCGGTGCCCTACATCTGGAAGCAGCTGGGCACCACCTGCCGCAATCTGCCGCAGGTGCACACCATCGTGCGGATGCTCCGCATGGTGCTGGAATGTGTCTGCCCGGCGGTCATCCTCAAGGGCGAGGTGGTCATGGCACCCAAGGAGCTTGCCGCCTACTTTGGCACGCCGGAAAAGCCGGAATGCCACATGCTCTACAA
Source organism: uncultured Faecalibacterium sp. (assembly GCA_934513205.1). Lineage (GTDB taxonomy): Bacteria > Bacillota > Clostridia > Oscillospirales > Ruminococcaceae > Faecalibacterium. Next base: position 1,239 of record CAKSWU010000026.1, read on the forward strand.
CGTGTCCACCATGGTCAACCTGTGGGGTGCCCTTGCCAGCCGGGACACCCGGCTGCTGAAGGCGCAGCTGGATGCCCTGCACGCCCTGCCGGACAACTGCTGGTTCGTGAACTATCTGCGCTGCCACGATGACATTGGCTGGGGTCTGGACGAGGCGGTGGAAAACCGGCTTGGCATCGACCCGCAGAAGCACAAGGAATACCTGTACCACTTCTACGAGGGCAATTTCCCCGGCAGCTGGGCAAAGGGCGAGCTGTACAACTACGACCCCGCCACCGGCGATGCCCGGAGCTGCGGCACCACCGCCAGCCTGTGCGGTATCGAACAGGCACTGGAAAAAGACGACAAAACCGCACTGGACTATGCTGTGAAGCGCGACCTTTTGCTGCACACTGCTATGGCGTTCTTGCAGGGCTTCCCCATGCTGAACTGCGGAGATGAAATTGCGCAGCTCAATGGCTGGGACTACAAAAACGACCCCGACCGTGTGGAGGACAGCCGCAACCTGCACCGCAGCAAATTCAACTGGGAGGATGCAAAGCAGCGCACCCGGAAGGGCACGCTGCAAAACCAGCTGTGGCAGGGCATGGAGCAGCTGCGCCAAATGCGGGCAGACCCCTGCTTTGCCCCGGATGCGTGGGTTACCACATGGGACAGCCACAACCCCGGTGTGCTGGCACTGGTGCGCAAGCGCGGCGAGGAAACGCTGGTGGGACTGTTTAACTTTACCGAGTACCCGGCAGGGGCCAGTCTGGACGCTCTGGGCGGCGAGTATCACACCCCGGAGGGCACTTCCGTCTGGCTGGCGGATGTGGAGCTGGAACCGTATCAGGCACTGCTGGTGCGCCGCTGAAAGGAGCAGCCATGGATATTGTAACGATCGGTGAAGTTTTGATCGACCTGACCCAGACCGGCAAGGATGAAAAAGGCATCCCGCAGTTTGCCGCAAACCCCGGCGGTGCCCCGGCCAATCTGGCAGTGGCAGCCGCCCGGCTGGGGGCACAGACCGCCTTTATCGGCAAGGTGGGTGCAGATGCCTTTGGCCGCTACCTGAAAGAGGTTCTGGCAGAAAACAAGGTGGATGTTTCCGGCGTGGCTGTGGATGCAGACCATCCCACCACCATGGCGGTGGTCTCGGTGGATGCCGCCGGCGAGCGGGATTTCAGCTTCTACCGCAGCGCCAACGCCGATGTGATGCTGTGCAAGGAGGACATCCCGGACAAGGCTCTGAAAGCCGCCAAAATCGTGCACTTCGGTTCTGTCAGCCTGACCGCCGACCCCTCCCGCACTGCTACGCTGGATGCCGCCGCCCGTGCCAAAAAGCTGGGGGCTGTCATTACTTATGACCCGAATTACCGTGCCAACCTCTGGAAGAACAAAGAGGATGCCATTGCCCAGATGAAAGCCCCCCTGCCGCTGGTGGATATCCTGAAAGTGTCCGATGAAGAGCTACCTCTGCTCGCCGGCACCACTGACTGTGAAAGCGGCACGGCACAGCTGGCACAGAAGGGCATCCGGCTGATTTTTGTCACCTTGGGCGCAAACGGCGTATTCTACCGCTTTGGGGACAAGACTGGTCATGTAGCTGGCGTTCCCTGCAAGGTGGGCGACACCAACGGCGCAGGCGATACCTTCTTTGGGGCTGCCCTGTCCAAGCTCTGCAAGGAGGAGCTGGACACCCTGACCGTGGACAAGTTGGAAGGCATTCTGGCTTTTGCCAACAAGGCTGCCAGCATCACCACCAGCCGCCACGGTGCTATCCCTGCCATGCCTACATTGGAAGAAATCGAAAAATAACAGAACCGGCCAACGACCTGTAGCAAATCATACAGGCCGGTGGCCGGAAACCATGGGTTAGAAAATTAAAGGCAAAACAAAAACAGGGTGCGCCCACCCGGACGCACCCTGAAAAATCCACGTACGATAACGATATGTACAACAGGGCGTTCCCCGTCGGGAACGCTCTGTTTCTCTTTGCTGGGGGCATGATGAGCCTGTTCCGCCGGCCATAGGCAAGCTCGCGTTTGCGCAGCGCAGCGGAGCAATGAAAGCCCCAGTGGGGCTTTTAAGCGACCGAACGGTCTTGCGTTAGCAAGATGGAGGGGCCTCGCCCCGACAAGTGACCTTTGCCCTTCCTCGCTGTTACAGCAGGCAAGAATCGCCGGGTAGAATGCCCGTGCCAGACGGTCGATGACTTCATCGGGATAGGGGGAAGTGTTTGTGGACTTTTTCTTTTTGTTCAAACGCACGCTCCTTTGATCGTCCCACCGTGGCAAAGCCGGGCGAGAAAATCAAAGTTCCAATTTTTATCAGGCGCAAGGGCGCGGATGCTTTCCGCCCTGCACTTGCGGCTGGTGGCTCGTTGATGGCTTACAGGTGTCTGCTGTTATGCGGTCTTTTCTTCTTCAAGGGCTTCTGCAAGAGCCTTTTCCAGATAGGTTTCGATTTCAGTCAGGTAGTTAGCAGGCCTCTGCATTGCGAAGCGGAGAACCTTCTGCTTTTCCGGGTCAGTGAAATAGCTGGGATTGTTTTTGAGCGTTTTCTTCCATGAGTTTTTCATCATTTCGGTCGCACGGCTCAAAGATTTGTAGGCAAAGCTGCGTTTGTCCAGCGTGAACTGCACACCCTTGCTCTCACCGGGCTGCAGGGATACCTTTGCAAAACCCTTCAGCTCCCGGACCGGGCGGTGACGCTCACTCTTGGGCGGGGTTACATAGAGCTGCACGGTTTCTTTGCCGGAGACGGCGCCGGTATTTTTTACCGTGACGGTAACCTGCACGTCTTCGCCCTCGCGGACGATGCTGCGGCTCAGCCGGAGAGCGCTGTATGCAAAGGTCGTGTAGGACAGTCCATGACCGAAGGGGAATAGAACATCCGCTTCCTTGGTGTCGTAGTAGCGGTAGCCGACAAATACGCCCTCAGAGTAAGCGCTGGTCTCCCGCTCACCGGGGAAGGAAAGGTAAGCCGGGGTGTCGCTCAGCTTTCGGGGGAAGGTCTCTGCCAGTTTGCCGCTGGGGTTGACGGTTCCGTACCCAAAGTATAACAGAAGAACCGCAGACAGTACGGATGAAAAGTCGTGAAGCAAGATGAATTTTTTAAATTGTCATAAATAACACGATTTTTTGACCGATAACACAAAATTTTGCACCATTATTCCGTGGGATTCTCTTTATAATAAGAACAGAAATCAAACGGAAAAAGGAGATGCGGATGATGCAAGCAACAAACCTGAAAACGAATCATCTGACCCAGCCTCTCGGCATAGATGCCGGGACGCTGTTTTTATCGTGGCAGTGCGCCGAAGGCGTGCGCCAGACCGCCTACGAAATTGAAGTGACCGCCGGAGCCGAAACGCTGTGGAAGAGCGGAAAGGTTTTGGGCAGTGTGATGCACACCGAAACGCCCGCCGCTGTACCGCCCAAGACGCAGGGACAGTGGCGCATCCGCCTGTGGGATGAAAACGACCAGCCCGGCGCATGGAGCGAAGCTGAGTTTGAAACGGGTCTTGCGCAGTCGGATTGGCAGGGCGTGTGGGTCTGCCCGGAAACAGAAGCGCCGGACATCGACTGCACCGATGCCATCAACGCCTTTGCAAAGCCCAACTGGGAGCAGAAACAGGCGGCGCTGGAAGCCTCCGGCAAAGGGCAGGCGCAGCCTTATCAGCCCCACCGCCCGGCAAGCTATCTGCGCAAAACGTTCACCGCCCCGGCGGGGCAGTGCAAGCGGCTGTACATTACCGCCAAGGGGCTGTATGCGGCATGGCTGAATGGTAAGCGTATCGGTGATATGGTACTTGCCCCCGGCAGCTTTACCGCGGATAAGCACCTTGGGGCACAGACCTACGATGTGACTGCGCTTGTCCGTGACGGTGAAAATGAGCTGCTTATCGCATTGGGCGATGGCTGGTACCGCAGTACCTCCGGCGTGGATGGTGACCGGGATCTGTTCGGGAAAGAACTGGCTGTTCTGTTCCAGCTGGAAGTAGACGGCAAGGCGGTCTGCGTTTCGGACAGCAGCATGGAGGCCACCCAGCGGGGCCCCATCCGCCAAAACGATCTGCAGCAGGGCGAGGTGTACGATGCCCGGCTGGAAGGGACGCTTTCCGGCTGGCATGGCGTAAAGACCGAGCCGAACACCCTGCCCGTCACCGGCATGAACACCGTGCCCATCCGGGAGCAGGAGGCCTTTGCAGGCAAGCTGCTGCGCACCCCCAACGGCGAGACCGTGCTGGACTTTGGGCAGAACATGGCAGGTTATGTGGAAATGAAGCTGACCGCCCATGCCGGGCAGAAGCTCCGGCTGCTGTGCGGCGAAACACTGGACGAGAATGGCAACTTTACGCAGGAGAACTTTCAGGACCGGAACCGCCACAAGGAGGGCGGCACGGCGCAGCTGCTGGAACTCGTCTGCAAAGAGGGCGAGAACCACTACAAGCCCAGCTTTACCATCATGGGCTTCCGGTACGCAAAGGTGGAAACGGACATCGACCTGACCGGGGCAGAGTTTACCGCCCACGCCGTCTATTCGGAGATGCCGGTCACCGGCAGCTTTGCGTGCGGCAACGCCGATGTGGATCAGCTGGTGAAAAACAGTGTGTGGAGCCAGAAGGGCAACTTCTGCGATATCCCCACCGACTGCCCCACCCGCGAGCGCGCCGGCTGGACGGGCGATATGGGGGTGTTCATCGAGACCGGCCTGACCCTGATGGACTGCTACCCGGTGGTGGAAAAATGGCTGGCTGAATGCCGCCTGAACCAGTACCCGGATGGACGCATGGCGAACATTGCGCCGCCCACCAGCCGTCCCGGCTACATGACCCCCATGCTCTGCATGTCGGCGGGCTGGGGCGATGCCGCCATTCTGGTGCCCTACGCTCTTTATAAGCGCACCGGCGACCGCAAGGTTCTGGCAGACAACTACGAGATGATGCAGAAGTGGTATGCGTTCCTGCTGGGCCGTGCCCAGCAGACCACCGAGGAACAGCAGACCGGGGCATACGCCAAGTACACGGTGCTGAACGGTCTGGACTACGGCGAGTGGTGTGAGCCGGGCATTACCCCCATGCAGGCCATGATGAACCCGCGCAAGAGTGTGGGCACGGCCTATCTGGCTTATTCCGGGCGGGTTCTGGCGGAAATCGCGCAGGCGCTGGGCAAGGCAGAGGACGCAGCGCAGTACCGCGACACGGCAGAAAAGGCGGTCAAGGCATACCGTGCCGCCTTTACGGACAACGGGAAAATTACTTCTGACCGCCAGTGCGAATATGTCCGCGCCATTGCCTTTGCGCTGCTGGGCGAGGAGGAGAGCCAAGCCGCTGCGGATACCCTGAACCGGATGGTGGCGGAAAACGGTTATCACCTGAACACCGGCTTCCTTTCCACGCCCTTCCTCTGTGAGGTGCTGGCAAAGTATGGCCATGCGGACACCGCTTACAAACTGCTGCTGCAGGATACCGCCCCCAGCTGGCTCTATGAGGTCAAGCAGGGCGCTACCACCGTCTGGGAGACATGGACGGGCATTGACGCAAACGGCCACCCCAGCGAATCCCTGAACCATTACTCCTACGGTGCCATCTGCGGTTGGCTGTTCGGTGGCGTGTGCGGCATCCATCTGGCAGGGGAGACCCTGACCATCGCCCCCATCCCGAACCCTGCACTGGGGTGGGCAAAGGCGGTGTACGATTCCCCGGTGGGGCGCATTGAAAGCGGCTGGCAGTATGCAGGCGATGCCGTGACCTATATTATCACCGTGCCCTGCAATCTGACCGCAGAAGTCACCCTCCCGGATGGCAGAAGCCTGATCTTGCAGCCGGGTACCCACACCCTGTAACGCAAAAATATTCCCCGCAAAACACAACGCCCCGCACCGGAAGGAGTAACCGGTGCGGGGCATTGCTTTTATGGGGTAATGAAGAAGAAAAATGATGAGAAAATGGCAGATCAGAATTTTTGTGCAAGGTATTTTGCACTGAGCTGGAAACTCTTGATGGGGGAATTGTCCACCCAGTTGCGGTGGCTTTCCAGAATAACGGCATCCACATCCATGGCAAGGGCCTGTGCCATCAGGCTGTCCAGATCCATGTTGCCGGTGCCCAGCTCCATACTGTCGGTTTTCAGAATGGGGGTAATGGCGCTACCGGTAATGCGGGCGCCCCGGTCGTTGATGTGCCACAGCTTCATGCGAGGGCCAAGCCGTTGCATCCACGCCAAGGCGTTTGCACCGCCCTCGGTGAACCAGTAGCTGTCAAACTCAAAGTTGACAAATTCGGGATCGGTTTCCCCTAAAAGAATATCATAGGCGCGCTTCTCTGCGTTCACACGGCGCAGTTCACAGTTGTGGTTGTGGTAGAGCAGATGGATGCCCTCGGCTGCCAAGGCTTCGCCGGCTTTGTTCAGCCGCTGCGCAAGTTCGTGCATGGCGGTTTCATCGCCGTAATCAAACCGGTACATCCCGGTGATGACCACATACGGTGTGCTGAAGCTCTTGGCTTCCTCGGCAACGGCGTGGGCATCCCGTTCCAGACTGCCAAGGTCGGTGTGCAGGCTGACCACCTTCAGGCCTGCCTCCTGCACCAACTTGTGCCAGTCCAAGTTGCCGCCCTTGCCCACCGGCATTCCCGCGGCCTTGGTCAGCAGCTTTACCACAAAGCCAATGGGGTGGATCATAAATCCACACAGTTCAATGCCGTCGTACCCGGCGGCTTTCATGGCAGCAAGGGTCTGTTTGGCCTGCTGCTCGTTGCTCAGTACAGTGCCCAGCATAAATTGCTGCACGGCTTTGATGGGCATGATTTACCCCTCCAGTTTGAATGTCTTACCCGGCGTGATGCCGTTTTCGTTAAAGCTGTCCACGCAGACGTAGTATTCCTGCCCGGCGGTCAGGGTGGAAAGGGTCACTTCGTCTGCATCGTAGACCAGCCAGCTCAGATAGAGCTTATCGGGCGCAACGCCGTAGCGGACATTGCAGCCCTGTGCATTTTCGATATGCTTCCAAGTGATCTTTGCATCCAGTGCATCTACGCGAGCCCCGGTGGCTTCTGCCTGTGCGGGCTTCGGGCCTTCGCCGTTGCCGAACACCCGCAGGCCGCTGATGCGCAGTGCCTGTCCGTAGGGCAGTGCGCCGCCGGTCACCCGGACATACCGCGCCCGGATACCGTCGGCATATTCGTAGTAGCCGTTGGAGCACTCCCGGGCAACCGTTTCGCGGATCGTCCAGTCTGCTCCGTTCACACTGGTCTCTACCGTGTAATGGGAGATCTGCGGCCGGGTCTCGATGTGGCGGGTCTTGCGGTCGTCGCCGTAGCTGTCCGCCGGGAAATCCACCACCAGCTTTTCGTCCGCCATGTTTACCTGAACGGCGCGGACATCGCTTTCTTTGCCAAGGTCCACACAGAGCCATTCGCCCGGCTCTGCACCGGCGGCGCTCCACCAGCTGCGGCAGTCCTCATTGACTGCCAACTCCGGGCTGCTGTTTTCTGCGGTGCTGGAAGCCGTGACCGGTTTTTTGTAGCTCAGCAGCATCCATTCCGGCTGCTGGCTGGCGGCATCGAATTTGCCAGCCGGGATGCGGTGGGGGTAATCGGCAAAGTTCTGGTTGCAGTAGAGAACCCCGTCCTTGTCGAACCCGGCAGGGAACAGCCCCACCCGGCGCTCAAAGTCATAGTTGACGGAAATACGCATGGTGGAAGTGTGCCACCAGTTGCCGCAGGTGTCGGCAATGGTGCTGCCGTGGCCTGCACCGGTGATGAATCCGCCGGGCTTTGCGGAAAACGGATTGGATGCCTGCCGCACAAAGGGGCCCAGCGGAGAACGGGAGGTGTATACACCATCGGCGTAAGTGTTGTACTGGGTGCCGGGGCAGGCATATTGCAGGTAATAGAGGCCGTCATGCTTTGTCATAAAGGCACCCTCAATGTAGGGTTTGCCGATGGCGTTGAACATGGCAGTCAGGCTTTCGGCACTCAGGCCGGGGATGTTTGCCATCTGCGGCGGCAGATTCAGCTTGCCGGTCTTGGGGTCATAGAACTGCTTCATGGACTGGTACAGCACGCTGGCTTCCCGGTCCACAATGCCGTTGTTGCCGGGGCGTTCGTAGCCAAGGGTGGTTTCATGGCCGAAGATCAGCTCCTGCTTTTCACCGATGGGGGTCATGGTGTCCGGGTCCAGCTCTACGCCGTAGATGGGGGAGATGTTGGAGCAGCCCCAGTAGAAGTACACCCGGCCATCATCATCGCAGAACAGGTCCGGGTCCCAGAAAGCAAAGGGCGCAGATACTTCGGTAAACGGCTCGGTCAGGGGGTCAGTGGTGCGCAGGATGGGACAGTTGCGCCCCTTGCGGCTGGCGCAGAAGTAGAGGTAATCGCCCACCTGCCGCACATCCGGTGCGTAGTCATAGATGAGCAGGCCGGGGTCTGCGTGGAAGTCCCAGCTCAGCAGGTCCTCCGAATACCAGAAGCCTGCCGACATGGAAACAAAGAGATAATATTTGCCCTTGAAGGATACCAGCGTGGGGTCTGCACCCTCCCGGAAACCTGCTGTACGGGGGCCTTCCTTCATGTGCTGGTAACGATAGCCCAGATCAAGAGGATTACAATAGGTTTGTTTCATCGAATCACTCCTTGGAAATGCCCTGCAATACACGGTTCAGCTGCTTGATGTCCTCCTCCGAAGCGCCGGCCTGCATCAGCATGGATTCAATGGTCATCCGCTGCATGGCACGCTCCATCATCGCCACCAGAGCCGGGTTGTCCTTCACGGCGGCAGCAACATCTCCGCGGGCAGCGGCGGCTTTATCAGAGATCTGCTTCAGGATGGGGCCTGCCTTCGGGTCTGCCATGGCGGCAGCCATGTTGTCCTTGACCGACCAGCAGCTTTCGTCCAGCTCGCCGTCAAACCAGTTGGTCACGTTTTTGCGGTTGTCCATAGCGTAATCTGGGTTGGGGGCGTCCACCTTGTTCACCAAGATCACGCTGCTGTGCTCACCGGAGCGTGCCTCAATGCTGTGCTTGCCGGTGATGGGCAGCTGGAAGGTGAACACCTTGTCGCCCTTACGGGTCTCCACCAGCTGACCGTCCTTGTACAGCGAGACCTCCGGCAGATTGGAGTAGACCTTGATCTCGGTCACATCCTCGGCGCGGTCCACATAGCGGCTGCCGCACAGGTGCACGAACGGCTCTTTGCTCCAATAGGCCTTGTAGAGATAGAAGGGGTCTTTTTTGAGCTTGCGGTCAAAAGTGACAAGTCCCTTCTGGTTCTCGCCGTGCTTGCCGCCCTCATCACGGCCATCGGCGGCGAAGTCGAACATATTCCACACATGGGTCGCCCACAGCCAAGGACGGTCGGCAATCATCTTTGCGATATGCTCATGGTAAATGCACTGGTAGCTCTCGGTATAGTCGCCCTTTTCCGGGTGGCTGCTCTGGTACTGGGGATTGGCATCTGCGCCGTACTCCGAAAAGCCGATGCAGCGGTCCGGGTAATCGGCATGGTACTTATCAAAGAACTCGTCGTTCTGCTCCAATTCGCCCAGATACCAGCCGAAGTAGAGATTGTAGCTGTTCACATCCGGGATCTCCAGAATGGGGCTGGTGGTCTCCAGCATGAACACATTTGCCATGGTGGTCTTGCGAGTGGGGTCCAACTTGTGTGCCAGCTCGTTCAGCAGACGGTGGTTTTCCAGCAGATCCTCGTTGACAGCGGAGGCGGCGGTGATCTCGTTGGACAGGCCCCACACAGCAATGCAGGGGTGGTTGTAGTTCTGGACGATCAGCTCTTCCATCTGGGTCAGGGTGTTGGCACGGCCGTTGGTCATGTGCATGGTGATGTAGGGGATCTCTGCCCAGATGACAAGGCCCTTTTCATCACACAGGTCGTAGAAATACTGTGCGTGCTGATAGTGAGCCAGACGGATGGTGTTGGCACCCATTTCCAGAATGATGGAAATATCCTCCTCCATCATTTCGTTGGTCAGGGCAATGCCGGCCCCCTTGCGGTCCTGATGGCGGGAAACGCCACGCAGCGGATAGCTGCGACCATTCAGGATAAAGCCCTTCTGGGGGTCAAACTCAAACTTGCGGCAGCCGAACCGGGCGGAAGCTTCCTCGCCGTTGCCCAGCTTGGCGGAAACGGTGTAAAGGAACGGGTCCTCTACGCCATCCCACAGATGGGCATCGTGCAGGGTGAAAACAGCCTTTGCAGTGCCGTTTTCCACCGGGGCAGCGATGTTCTGGCCTTCCAGTGCAAAGGTTACGCTCTGTGCGCCCACCACGGCGGCTTCCACAGTGACCTCGGCGGTTTTAGCGGCAAGGTCGGTGACGATGGGGGTCACCTTCAGCGCGGGGGCGCCATTAGCGGGCAGGGCAAAGTGCTCTGCCGGGACGATGTGCAGGGTCACATCCCGGTAAAGGCCGCCGTAGAAAGTGAAGTCCGCTTTCTGGGGGTACACGGTGTCGTTGTCGCGGTTGTCCACGCTGATGGCCAGCAGGTTCTCGTCTTTCAGGTGGTTGGTCAGGTCCACCCGGAAGGTAGAGTAGCCGCCCTTGTGCTCTGCCAGCTTTTCCCCGTTCAGGTAAACAGCGGCGGTCATGGCTGCGCCGTCCAGCTGCAAAACAGCCTTGCCGCCTGCCGGGATGGCGGGCTTTGTCAGGGCCAGTGTATACCAGCAGGTGCCGCGGTAGTAATCGTTGCCGCCGTCCTGACCGTCCACCGCATTCCAGGTGTGGGGCAGGGTGACAGCCTCGCCCATAACAGCAGCAGGGGTGCCGGGGTTCTCCTTGGTAAAATGCCAGTTGCTATGATTCAGCAGGATGGTCTTGCTCATGGTAAAAACTCCTTTGTGAAAGATAGATCAAATCAGCAAAAACCGAAAGAGCGTATGAGCCCTTTCGGTCTTTGCAGGGTGTTACTGCATATGTTCTGCAATTACTTCATGACGAAGGGCGTCTTTCTTATCTGCGATGCGCTTCTGGACGTTGACCATTTCCTCCTTGGTCAGGGGGCAGCCCAGCATGGCGATCAGGGTAATGAGCCAGCCCAGCATCGGCAGACCGTACTTGATGGCAAGGGTCATCCAGAAGATGCCGGAGGTGTAGGCATCCGTGGGCTGGGGCATGGTGGTGGTGTAACCCAGAATGGCCACGGCACCGGTGGCGATGACAGCAGCCACCGAGGTGATGAGCTTGTCGATCAGGCTGTAAGTGCCGGAGACCACCGCCGGGATGTAACGGCCGCTGCGGTCCAGCTCGTAGTCGATGGTGTCAGCCATGTAAGAGGTGTTGGAGGTGGTGATGCACATATTGGAACCGTTCTGCAGCAGGGTCAGCAGAACGTAAACGATCATGTTCCAACTGCCCATCACGCCGATCTGACGGGTATCGGTGAAGATGAAGAACAGGATCAGCACAGAGGTGATGGCCATGCTGATGCAGGTCCAGGTCACGATGCCCTTCTTGCTGCCCTTTTTGCCCACATATTTTGCGCCGAAGGCTGCAAAGAAGATAGAAGGCACCATGCTGATCACGCCAAGGGTGGTGGCAAGACCCATGTTGCCGATGAGGATGCCGTTCAGCATGGTGTTGATGATGGCCTGGCTGCCCACCTGCTGTGCCAGCTTGTCGGAAGCGTTGGAGGCGATGTAGCACTGCAGGGGCTTGTTGTGCTTGAGCACCTCAAGAATATCCGCAGTTTTCAGCGGCTCGTGTTTTTTGTTGGTGCCCTCAAAGTTTTCGGGCTTATCGTAGGCAGAGATACCGGCGCAGACGATCAGGGTGCCGATGCCGGCAATGATCAGGACGATGGTGCAGACGGTGCTGAGGAAGTCCTGATTGAAGGTGCCGCCGCACTTGGGCAGGATGACGGTGTAGATCAGCATACTCATGCCCATGGGCACGGCGTAGTTCAGTGCAGTGGTCCAGACACCGATGGTGGGACGCTGCCGGGGATCGTTGGTCATGATGGCAGGCAGGGTCTGGGCGGTCATGTTGGTGATGGTGTAGCCGATGATGTAGATAATGTAAGTCAGGGCAAACACCGGCAGGCCGAAACCCTTGCTGGAGAACAGGTTGAACATACACAGCAGGCCGACTGCCTCAATCAGGTAGCCGCTGATCAGCAGAACGCGCAGCTTGCCGAAACGGGTGTTGACGCGGTCGTAGACGAAGGCCAGCAGCGGGTCGGTAAAGCCGTCCAGAATGCGGGCGAGCATCAGGATGATGCCGACGGTTGCAGTGGTGATGCCGTAGCCGATACTTGCAGAATAACTTGCCATACCGATCAGGGAGTAGACGCTCATGCCCACAAAGGCGTTGCAGGCGTAGCAGATGATCTGCCATGTTTTGGCACGGCGGTACTGGACGCCGTCTACCTCACTGGCGCTGGGTTTCTTTTGGAACATAATGATTTTCCTCCTTTTTGTGTGAACCGGTTTCCGCTTTTCCTGACACCAGAATAACAGAACCTATCCTTCACAATGGGACTTAAATTGCGGAATGTGTGTAAAAATTCGTGCAGTTCTGCTTGCTCAACGAAAAAATCGCCAATAACATGAAAAATTATCCTTTTTACATCGCACAGACCTGTTACAATAGGCACAAGAGAAAACACGGCTTTTGAATAAAAGGAGAGATATCATGCAGAAATTTGAAAAAGGCTTTTTCATCGGTGCTGCAACAGCAGCCCATCAGGTAGAGGGTAACAATACCAACAGCGACTACTGGGCACAGGAGCAGCTGCCCCATTCCAGCTTTACGGAGCCCAGCGGCATTGCCTGCGACCATTATCACCGGTACGAAGAAGATATTAAGCTGCTGGCCGATGCCGGGCTGAACGCCTACCGCTTTTCCATCGAGTGGGCACGGGTGGAGCCGGAGGAAGGAAAGTTCGACCCGGAAGCCATTGAACACTACCGCAAGGTGATCGCCTGCTGCAAGGCACACGGCGTAGAGCCCGTCGTCACCCTGCTGCACTTCACCAGCCCCAAGTGGCTCATCTGTAAGGGCGGCTGGGAAGCCGAGTCCACCGTAGAGGATTTTAAGCACTATGCAGCCTATGTCATGGAGCAGCTGGGCAGCGAGCTGCGCTATATCTGCACCATCAACGAAGCCAACATGGGCCTGCAGCTGGCCGCCATCTCCAAGCGGTTCCGCCTGATGGCAGAACAGGCTGCCAAGAATGCCGCCGCAGCCGGAAAGTCTGCCGAGGGCACAGTGCAGGTGGGCATGAACTTCCAGAAGATGATGGAAAACATGAAGTATGCTGCCATGGAGAACGCGCAGGTGTTCGGCACACCCCAGCCGCAGATCTTTGTCAGCGAGCGCACCCCGGAGGGCGACCTGCTGGTGCTGCGTGCTCATGCAGCCGCACGGGATGCCATCAAAGCTATCTGCCCACAGGTCAAGGTGGGTCTGACCCTCTCGTTGCACGACTTGCAGGCACAGCCCGGCGGCGAAGCCTTTGCCGAGGCCGCATGGCAGGAGGAGTTCACCCATTATCTGCCCTACATCAAAGAAGATGATTTCTTAGGTGTGCAGAACTACACCCGCACCCTTTACGGCCCGCAGGGGCAGCTGCCGGCACCGGAGGGCGCAGAACTGACCCAGATGGATTACGAGGTCTATCCGCAGGCACTGGAACACGTCCTCCGCAAGGTGGCAGAAGTATTCAAGGGTGATCTCATGGTCACCGAAAACGGCATTGCCACCGCCGATGACACCCGCCGTGTGGCGTTTATCCGGCAGGCACTGGAGGGCGTGCAGCACTGCATCGCCGACGGCATCCCGGTGAAAGGATACTTCCATTGGAGCCTGATGGACAACTTTGAGTGGCAGAAGGGCTATGCCATGCAGTTCGGCCTGATCGCCGTGAACCGTGAAACCATGAAACGGACCGCAAAGCCCAGCCTTGGGGTGCTGGGTAGTTACGCAGAAAGATAAGCTGCAATAGCAAAAAACAGGCTGCGGAAGATGCTTCTCGCAGCCTGTTTTGGCTCAGTGGGAAAAATGCAGACCATGGACACCATCCGCAACCACTGCGGCGATCACATCAATTTGTTTCTGTGCCAGTTTTGCATCGGTGTTCAGAAGCCCGGAAAGACCGTTCATTACAAAAATCAGGATGGCTCCGACATTTTCATATTGGGACGGTTCAATGTTATCACCTTTGATCTGTTCCAGAATGGCATCCCGCAAATGTTGTGTAAAGCGGTTCATCGCGGATGCAGGAACCACACCGAGGTAATCGGTTGCCTGCTGGAGAGAAGCAAACATCTCTCGCACAAAAGCCTCCGGCGCATCCAGCAGCTGCTGTGCGCCGCCCATATTGTCGCAGACGAGCTGGACTGTCTGTCGCTCCATTTCGGCGGTGAGCGCATCCAGCGTTTCGTAGTGGGAATAAAAGGTCGTTTTGTTGATCTCGGCGCGTTCGGCAATTTCTTTGACCGTGATCTTTTCGATGGGCTTCTCCCGCAGCAATGCAATAAACGCTTTCTGAATGGCACGTCTCGTTTTTTTGACCCGGATATCCATACAATTCCTCCGTCAATGTATTTCGTAAAGGATGCTTAACCAACGCTTTGGACGTGATCCGTTGCTTAAACACCGGACACGCCGGAAACTGCTGATTGCAGCCCCTGCGCCACAGTGTTATTATAGCACCACAGGGATGGATAAGCAACTGAGAGTTGCAAATCTGATTCGTAAATACGATAAATCATCGGGAGACCATCCACGATGAAGTGGAATGGCTGAAGCAGAGTAACATGATCTGAGAAAAAGGAGAATGAAAATGATGGATTTCAACAGTGTCAAAGGCAAGGTAGCAATCGTCACCGGCGCAAGCCGCGGCATCGGCCGCGCCATTGCCGAGTGCTTCGGCGAAAACGGCATGAAGGTGGTCTGTGCAGCCCGCAGTGCACAGCAGGGGCAGGCTGTGGCAGACGGCATCTGCGCCAAGGGCGGCGATGCCATCTTTATCCAGACCGATTGCAGCAAGGCTTCCGCCATCAAGGAACTGGTGGACAAGACGGTGGCACACTACGGTAAGCTGGATGGCGTTGTCAGCAACGCAGGCATCGGCATGGGCGGCACACCGCTGCATGAGTATGAGGTAGAGGATTACGAGAAGATCTTCTCCCTGAACAGCGAGGGCGTCTTTGCCGGAATGAAGTACGGCGCAGAAGCCATCCTCAAGAGCCACAGCGAGGGCGGCTTCCTCATCAATGTGGCATCGGTGGCGGGTCTTGTACCCCAGCGCGGACAGGCACTGTACAGCGCCACCAAGTTCGGCGTGGTGGGCATGACCCGTGCAGCGGCACTGGATTACGCAGAATACGGTATCACCGTCAACGCCATCTGCCCCGGTTACACCAAGACCAGCATTTTCGGCGATGCACCGGCTGCGGCCATGGACTTTTTTGCATCCGACTGCCCGGCAAAGCGGATGGGCGACCCGGAGGAGTGCGCCGCACTGGCACTTTTCCTTGCCAGCGGTCTGGCACGGTACATCACCGGTGCAGCCATCCCGGTGGACGGTGCACTGTCTGCCGGGCACCAGAGCGTCAGCAGCTGGAAGCACCCGGAAATTTTGACCGGCGGCAAGCTGAACAGCCGGAGCACCATTGCGGCCTTGATGGAAAACGAGGCCGCAAAAACCGTTGTGGAGCAGTACTTGCCCGGCTTTGCTGACAATCAGCAGGCAAAAGCCGCCTACGGTATGACCTTTGGTAAGATCGGCTCCATGCTTGGTCTGCCGGAAACGGCGCTGAAAGCACTGCTGGATGCGCTGGACAATCTGTGACTGAAACCGCTCGGAAAGCTCCCTTGACAGGGGCTTTCGTTCTGCCTGTGTACGGTTGATTTTTGGGAGGAGATCATGAAAAACGAAGCGCTTTTCCGTACCGGCTCCGTCTGGAAGTCTATTTTTTCCATGGCGGTGCCTTCCATCATCATCATCCTTGTCATGGTGCTGTACAACATGGCAGATATGTTTTTTGTGGGCTGTCTGGGCGACACCGCACAGGTGGCGGCGGTCTCCGTTGTGGGACCGGTGTTTTCGATCCTTGCGGCAGTAGCGACCATGCTTGGCGCAGGCAGCAGTGCCATCATCGCGCGCTGCTTTGGCGCGGGTGAGATCGAGCAGGGCAGAATTTGTTCTTCGCTCTGCTTCTGGACCAGCTTTTTTCTGGGCGTTCTGGTCAGCATCGGTCTGCTGGTGGGCAGAGTGCCGCTTCTGGGGACGCTTGGCTCCAATGCAGAGATCTTCCCCTATGCAGAGCGGTATCTTCAGGTCCTGGCACTGGGCGCACCGTTTTTCATCCTGTCCAACAGCATGGCGATGCTGGTGCGTGCAGAGGGCGCAGTAAAAGAAGGCATGATCGGCAATCTTCTGGGCACGCTGGTCAACTGCATTTTTGACCCGCTGTTCATTCTGGTGCTGAACTTCGGGGTCAGCGGTGCGGCTGCCGCCAGTGTGCTGGGCAACCTTGTGGCGTCTGCCTGCTATCTGCGCTACATCGTCAAGCACGGCACGGTGCTGACCGTTGATTTCCGCCCTGCCCTGAAAAAGCCGCAGATGCTGGGCGAGCTGCTGGCCATTGGTCTGCCCAACGGCATCAGCAGCCTGCTGGCAGGGTTTGCCACCTCCTTCAGCAACCGGCTGCTGGTGACCCACGGCACGGCGGCGGTCGCAGCTATGGCAGCGGCAGGCAAGACGACCATGGTCATCAGCATGATCGCCATGGCGATCTGCATGGGGTGCCAGCCACTTCTGGCGTACAGCTACGGCGCAGGCGACACAAAACGCCTGAAACAGCTTTTGAAGGATCTGATCCTCCTGACCGTTGTTTTTGGTGTTCTTGCCGGGGCGGCCAGCTTTGCCGGACGCAATGCCCTGATCGGGATGTTCATCAAGGAAGAAGGCGCTTTCCGTCTGGGAACGCAGCTGGTGGTCTATCTGGTGCTGGGCAGCCCGGTGATCGGTCTGACCTATCTGGCAACCAACCTGCTGCAATCCGTGGGTAGGGCAAGTGGTGCGGTGGTGCTCTCTCTTTTGCGGCAGGGGCTGCTGCTGATCCCGCTGCTGTACCTGATGAATGCGCTTTGCGGCGTGCAGGGCATTGCAGCGGCGCACCTGATGGCAGACGTGGGTGCTGCGGTCATCTCTGCAGGCATCCTGCTGCACTGGTTCCGGGCATCGGTGGAAGAAACGGCGGAAGTATGATATACTGTTTTTATCAATGAGCCGGAGGGGTTACACATGGATGTTCTCCAGAATATGATGCTGTTTTCCGAGCTTGTCCAGTGCGGCGGCAATGTTTATACATGGTGTTATGATGCACAGGGAAAGCTCTTGCGGAGCAACTGCCCGGACGAGGCCTTTCTTGCCAGCGCATTTGAGCTGTTCGGCTGCAAACAGCGGATGCTGGAGCATGGGAACCGGGACGATGTGCCCGTTACCTTGGGGACGGCTCTGGGTCTTTTGTGGGGCGCAGCCTTTGAAAAGGAAGCGGGAAAACTGAAGCGTGTCTGGGTCATCGGGCCGGTGTTCTATCAGGACGTGACCATGCGGGGCGTGGAGGAAGGGCTGAAATATTACAGCAAGCTGGAGATCAGTGTGGCATGGACGATCCAGCTTTACGAAGCCCTTGAAAAAGTCCCTACCTTGCAAAACACCATCATGAGCCGCTATCTGCTGATGATGCACTACTGCCTGACCGGGCAGCGGTTGGAACTGAGCAGTGTGAACAGCAGTGCAGCACAGGAGGAGCGGCTGAAAAGCTCTGCCATCCCCCACGACCGGCATAAGATCTGGATGGCGGAGCAGGGAATGCTGCAAATGGTCCGCACCGGAGATATGAATTACAAGCAGGCACTTTCCAACAGTATGAGCATGAGTGCAGGCGTGCCGGTACAGAGCAGCGATGTCCTGCGCCAGAGTAAAACATCCATCATCGTGTTCACCTCGCTGGTGTGCCGTGCCGCTATTGAGGGTGGCCTTTCCCCGGAGGAGGCGTACTCGCTGGGGGACAGTTACATTCAGGCGGCAGAATCCGCAAAATCGTTGGATGAACTGAACCCCCTTGCAATGATGATGTACGATGATTTCATCCGGCGTGTCCACAAACACCGGACAAACCCGAAACTTAGTAGACAGATCCAGAAGTGTGTGGATTATATCGAGATGAATCTGGACAAAAAAATCGTAGCGGAAGATCTTGCCGCCCTGGTGGGCTACACGGAATATTACCTCACCCACAAATTCAAGGAAGAAACGGGTCTGAGTGTCACGAACTATGTAAAGTTTGCAAAGGTCGAACGTGCGAAAGTTCTGCTGAAAAGCACACCCCTCAGCGTCCGGGAAATTTCCGAGCAGCTTGGCTTTGCCACTCGCAATTATTTCAGCGCAGTCTTTCAGCAGGTCACCGGAAAAACGCCCATGGAATTTCGGGAAACATAAAGCAGAACAGGCATCCTGCGTTACCGCTTGGCGGTATCGGGCAGGATGCCTGTTCTGCTATGATGAAGAAAAATGGGGGAGAATGGCTCAGTTGAGGAACTTCTCGTTCAGGGTCACGCCAAAGTCGCGGGCAATGGCACGCAGGTCGTCGTCGGTGATGGTCTGCCGGATGATGCCGCCGCCCATGGAGAGAACCTTGACGTAGATCTCAGCACTCTTTTCGATGGTGTGGGCAAGACCAAAAGTGATGTCAAAGTCCGGACCGGAGGCAAACAGACCGTGCTGCGCCCAGATGGCTGCCTGATAGTGCTTCATCAGCTCACTGGTGGCCATGGCAATGTCCGCCCCGCCGGGCACCATCCACGGGCAGACGCCCACACCCTCCGGGAACACCACCGGGCACTCGGTGGCGCTCTGCCACAGGGCACGGGTGAAGTCCCGGTCGGTCAGGGGCAGGATGTAGGTCAGGGCAATGACGTTGGTGGCATGGCAATGGTAGATGACGCGGTTTGCGCCATTGGTGGCAGCCTTGCGGACGCTGTGGTTCATAAAGTGGCTGGGGAACTCGGATGTGGGCTTTGCGCCGTCCTCCAAGCCCCAGACGATGCGCCAGCTGTCGCCCTTGTCGTTGATCTCCACAATGCCGATGCTGTGGACAGGGTCCGGCTCTACATTGCGGAAGAATTTGCCGGAACCGGTGGTGATGAAATACTCCCCGGCCAGATTATCCGCCTGCACGCCCATGTTCACCCATCCCCGGGGCTGCTCGTCAAAGAAGGGGCGGCACTGTGCCACTTCCTCTTCCTTCATGCGGTAGGTCAGGTTGCCGCCGTTGCGCTCGTGCCAGCCCTGCAGCCAGCCATCGTTGCACATCCGCATAAAACCTTTGACAATATCAATATCCAGAATACCCATCTTCAAAAACCTCTCTCCTTCAAATGCGCTTGCACAGCACATCCTGCTCGTACTTTTTGACTTCCTCAAACCATGCACCGTCCAACGGCACACTGTTCCGGCGGCAGTATTCGTCCCAGACCTCGCCAAAGGGCAGGGTCTTCAGCTCCTCCTGCCGAACCATCAGCTCGGTGAACTGGTTGGTGTCCTGCAGCTCCTTCAGCACCGTATGCGGGGTGCACAGGGCAGACAGCAGCGCCTTTTCCACGTTGCGGAAGCCAACCGTCCATGCGGAGATGCGGTTGATGGAAGCATCAAAGTAATCCAGTGCAATGTTCACCCGGCCGTCCAGACCGCCGCAGCGCACGATCTCCTTGCAAATCTCCTTCGTTTCATCGTCAAATAGCACCACATGGTCGGAGTCCCAGCGGATGGGGCGGGTGATGTGGAGGGCAATCTCCGGGAAGAAGGCCAGCAGGGCGGGGATCTTATCGCTGACCACCTCGGTGGGATGGTAGTGGCCGTTATCCATCAGCGGAATGCACTTTTCCCGGTTGAAGGCGGCGTAGCTCAGGGCAAACTCGGCGCTGCCCACAGTGTACGCCTCCACACCGATGCCGAACACCTTGCTCTCGATGCAGGGCTTCACCAGCTTGAAGTCGTAAGGCTCGCTCAAAATCTCGTCGATGCTGGCCTTGTAGCGGTCGCGGGGACCTTTGCGATCCGCCGGTACGTCCTTAAAGCCGTCGCCCGTCCAGATGTTCATGGTGCAGGGCTGCCCCAGCTCCTCGGCCAGATACTGACTGATGCGGATGCAGGCCTTGCCGTGTTCCACCCAGAATTTCCGGGTCTCCTCGTTGGGGCTGGCAAGGGTCAGCGGGTCGCACTTGGGGTGGGAGAAAAAGGTGGGGTTGAAGTCTGCGCCCAGCCCTCTTGCCTTGCAGAAATCCACCCATTTTTTGAAGTGCTTCGGCTCCAGTTTGTCCCGGTCTACCCACGGGTTTTCCTCGTCAAAAATGGCGTAGGAGGCATGGAGGTTGATCTTTTTGGTGCCGGGGCAGAGGGACAGCACCTTGTCCATGTCGGCCATCAGTTCCTCCGGGGTGCGGGCACGACCGGGGTAGTTGCCGGTGGTCTGGATGCCGCCGGTCAGGGGCTTGGTGGGGTCGGTATCAAAGCCCCGGACGTCATCGCCCTGCCAGCAGTGCAGGGAGATGGGCACGGTCTTTAACCGGGCAATGGCAGCTTCGGTGTCCACGCCAATGGCGGCGTAGCGGGCTTTTGCTTCTGCGTAACTCATAGGGTTCCTCCTTCTTAAATCTGCATCTGAATTTTCAAATTGCCGATGGCGGTGGCCTCGATGGGCAGCGCCACCACCTGTTTTCCGGTGTAGTGGGCAGTCAGCTCGTTCAGGGTAGCGTTCTTTGCGCCACCGCCTGCGATGTAGAGCTTGTCCCAGTGCTGGCCGGTGAGGGCTTCCAGCTCCCGGAATGCTTCCCCGTAGCAGTACGCCAGCGAATGGTAGATGCTGTTGATGAGGTCGGCATCCGTGGCAGGGGCTTCGCCGGTCTCGGCAAGGGCAGCTCTGATCTCTGCGCGCATATCCTGCGGGGCAGAGAAGCGGGCTGCGTTTACATCAAAAATGCGGGTGTAGGTGCTGGTCTTGGCCAGCTCCACCATCTCGGCAAAGGAGATGCCCAGTTGTTTTTGCACGCACTGGATGATCCACAGACCCATGATATTTTTCAGGTAGCGGATGTACCACACGCCGCCCTCATTGGTAAAGTTGGCGCGGCGGCTTTCCGGGCTGGTGATGGGCGTTTCCAGCTTGACCCCCAGCAAACTCCATGTGCCGGAGGAGAGGAACGGTGCATCCCCCTGCTCCATGGGAATGCCCTCTACGGCACTGGCGGTGTCGTGGGTGGCGCACAGCACAACCTTGGTCTGCCCGCCCACCTCGGCGGCAATGCCGGGCAGCAACGGCCCCAGTACCGTGCCGGGTGCGGTGAGCTTAGGGAACATTGCCTCCGGCAAGCCCAGCGCCTGCAAGATCTCCGGGTCGTATTCCCCGGTCTGGGCATTCACAAGGCCGGTGGAGGTGGCGTTGGTGTACTCCCGCGCCTTTACGCCGCAGAGCTTCCACAGCAGGTATTCCGGGATCATCAAAAAATCCTCGGCCTGCGCCAGCCGCCCGGCTTTTTTGTCAGCATACAGCTGATAGATGCTGTTGAAGGGCTGGAACTGGATGCCGGTGCGCTGGTAGAGCTGCGCAAAGGGCAGAATGTTGTGGACTTCGGGAATCACCGCCTGCGTCCGGCTGTCGCGGTAGGCGTAGACAGGGGAGAGGGGCTTTCCGTCTTTCAGCAGTACATAGTCCACCGCCCAGGTGTCGATGGAAAGGCTCTCGATGACCGGGAATTTGGCAAAAGCTTCCCGGATGCCCTGCTTCACGTTGGTAAACAGGCTGTGGATATCCCATTCCAGATGGCCGTCCACCCGCCGGACGCTATTGGGAAAACGGTACACTTCCTCGGTGCGGAGAACACCGTTCTCCATCCATCCCACAATGTGCCGCCCGCTGGACGCACCAATGTCGATGGCAAGATATTTTTTTTGCATAATGCGCCTCCTGTGTGGCTTTGACTGCTACCAGTATAACGGCATAATGCTGCCGATTCCATCCGCAAAGGTGACACATTCTTTGTGAAAAGTCTACTCTTGCACTGCAAAGACCGGTGCGCTATACTGAACCTAGGGTGTATCTGAAAAGTCGAAAATTTAGTCTATTTCTACAAGCACAGCTGGATTTTGCGTGAATCAGCCTTGAAATCCACAAAGGATTCCTGCGGCTATTTGCCTTAAATCCCGCTTGTGCTTGCGAAATATTCGTCATTTTCTTTGTTTTCGGATACACCTTGGAAAGAGAGAAAACGAAAAATGCTGACCTACAACATGGATGTGACCCCGGAGAGTGTATGGAAACGCACCACCCCCAGCGAAGCAGAGCTGGCACA
>CAKSWU010000027.1 GCA_934513205.1 uncultured Faecalibacterium sp.
CTGATCGCATCCATGGCCAGTCTTATTTCCTACCGGCAGATCGCACGGGAGCTGCCACAGGGGAAGAAGCAGTATTTTGGGCTGTTCACCCTGTCCAACCTGATCTTCCTTGCAATCCTGCTGGGCGTGTGGTTCTTGCTCCGTTGACCGTGGCAGATGACTTATGGTTTTTCTATAAAGCTAAAAAAGGGGAGTTCCGTCACGGACGAAGGTCCGGATAGAACTCCCTTTGGTTTTATCGTACCCCGCGCACATAAGCACAGATATAGTTTGCAGTGGCCTCTTTCCCGGAAAAGGCAGCGGACATTCCTGTTTCCTCTCCGTAGTCATAATAGCCGAAGGCATGACCGATACCGTAAATTTCTTCCTCTGTTATCGACTTGACAAGCATCGCACACTCCTCCTAATTTATTTTCTTTTTGTACCCGCAGTCGCAGTAGGGTCCACCGGAAGCAAGGGTATACTGCCGCACAAAATTTGTCACACCGCCTGCTTCGCTCATGGTGTAGTCCAGATGGCACAAAGCAGGGGTCAGGTCATACAGCCCCAGCTCCTTCATCAGCACACAGATGCCGCATTTTGTAAAGCGTCCCTCGTAGCCGCTGCCGTCAGGGTATTCGTAAAACCCCATGTTCCACGAGTATGGGTTGCGGTCGGCGGCTTTCAGAGCGGCGGTGGCTTTCATGGCGGCAATGTCCTTTGGGGTAAACTTGCTTTTTCCGCTCTTGCGGCAGAACCACTGCATGGGCGCAGTCATCATGGATCTTGCGTAGTAATCCGTCAGCCTGTCCACCTCTGGGCGTTGCGGCATGGAGAGAATGAACGCCCCGATCATCGCGCAGTTGACGATGTTCATCTTGAAGCGGTCCGCTTTTTCAAACTCCGGCAGGTCTGCAATGATTGCTTTGTACTTCGGCTTTGCTTTTTTCGTGATGGCTCTTGCGGTGGCTGCATCATAGCCCAGCACAGCGGTCAGCTGCTTTTGAAAGGAACCTGCAAACAGCACCCACATTCCAAAGGGCATTCCGGCATACTTCATTGTCTGTCTCCAAATCCGATCTTCACGATCTGCATTTTCATCCCGTTGTCACCGGCCCTTGCAAGAAACCGGAAAAAGCCGCTGACGGAAGGGTCTTTCAAATCGTTGTACCCCAACATATAGCCCCGGCTGGACACTTGCAAACGGCTGTCCCATGGGGAAAGCTCGCTTTTCGCATCCGAAACCGCGAGATATGCTCCCACATCCTTGATTTTCGCCGTCCTGAGCCACGTTTTGGCGATCATCTTTACCGCCGTCCGATTGGCTGCGTCAAATACCAACACGCCGCCGGGAAAAGCGTCTGCCATCCCCTGCACCAGCGCCTTGACCTGCTGGGTCAGGAAGTAATAGAACACCCCGGAGGCAAAGAATACCGCCCCGCCGGAGGCATCGATACGGTCAAACCATACGGGGTCTTTCAGGTCGCAGGGGATGTTTTGCTCCCGCTCCCCGGCGGGCAGCAGCTGCTGCCGCAAGGCGATCACATCCGGAAAGTCCAGATTGTAAATTTTGCATCTGCCGTTGTCACAGGCTCTGCCGGTGTTATCCAGCCCGCAGCCCAGATTGACCACTGCCGCACAGGGGTGGTTTTTCAGGTACGCCCGCACCTCAAAGGCAAGGTCATTCTGCCGCATGGCAGCTACGGTCAATTTGTAATTCGCTGTCCTTCATCTTCCCACGCCTTTCAGAAAACCGCTCTTTGCATTTTCTTCGGTGTCGTCCGATTCGTCGTAGGCATCATAGGGTGCCGATGGGTCGTGGGCTCGTTTTTTGAATGGTGAACAGCTCTTGTCTTTGTGGGCAAACGCAAAGGCAAAATTGTCCGTCCATCCCGTGTGACCGGTGATGAAATATGGATGCAGCCCACGTGCGCGCAGTTTCCGCTCCAGCTCCGCCAGTGACTGCACAGCCAGCTTATTGTCCTCCGCCAGCGAGGAAATGAAGCTGTAGCCGCCGTCCGCGCCAAACCACAGCGTGTCGCCGGTAAAAAGGTACTTATCGTCAATGAGGTAGACCATATGTCCCCATGTATGACCGGGAACCAGAAAACACTCGATCCTGACGCCGTCAATGTCAAGTACCTGCCCATCGTGCAGCAGTACCTTTTCGTTGTTGATCGTGACCTGCGGCAATTTATAGAGATGATAGATGACTTTTCGCCGCACCTCGCCGGTGAGATACCGGTTCTCGATCTCGCCGATGTACAGCTTCGCATTCCGGAACAGCCCCGGACTGTCTGCTTCCACCGCACCCACATGGTCGGTGTCCTGATGGGTGATAAGGATATGGTGTATCGACTTCGGATCAATCCCAAGCCAGCTCATTTTTTCGGCAAGGCGGTCGTAGTTATATCCCGCATCGACCATAATGGTCGTATCGCCTTTGCGGTAGAAGAAGATGTTCGCCACCCATTCGCGCACGCAGGCAACATTCTCGTCGATCCAGCCGGTGTTCAAAGGCTTGAAGATCTCCTTGCCCCGGTACATCCAGCTCATTGCTTTTCTTTGAAATTCCGTTGCCTTTTTCGACATGATCGCACCTCATTTCTGTGCTGTGATGCACAGCCAGCCCTTTTTATTTTTGTGGTTCTGGATCTTACAAAATCCTGCTTGCTCCAGATACGTTTTACCGTTCACAATGCAATGCTTTTTACCAGATGCGCCCACTGCTCCGGGTGACAGGCCAGCAATTCCTCGTGCTGCAAGTTCTGCTCATGGAGAACAGGATGTGCAAAATGCTGCTGATACCGGGCACGATATTTTGCGCCCATTTTCAGGGCGTAAAAAATATGGATCTCGGTACCGGGCACATGGATCTTATCCGGCAGCGGAGTGATAAGATCGGAGTAGAACTGATTTTTACAGCTCTGCATGGTCACATAAGGGCGGGCCTCACCGAACATTTTCAGAAAGGCTTTGACATAATCCCCCGACTCTCTGGCACGCTTATCCAGACGCTTTTGGAGAAATTTTGCCTTGAACTTTCCGTCCCGCACCACAGGGTAGATCAATGGCAGCAGAAAATCCGTCTGCAATCTTGCCGCCAGCGGCGATGCCTGATCCAGATCGGAGCTGCCCAGAATGCCACAGTCCATGTGGATGTTCTGCCGTGCCGCCAGCAGCCCCACAAACGAGCCGCCCAGAGAGCAGCCGTAGGCCGCCCGGATGTGACCGCCGCAGTGGGTCTTGAGGTAGGCCTCGATCTTTTCGGTCTCCTCCAGCATGGTGGGAAATTCGGTCTGTTCAGTCTCATCAAAGCCATCGTAGCTGACGCACAGCACCCGGAAGCTGTCAGCCAGAAGCGGGATCACCGCACCGAAATTGCTTTTCCAATGGCAACAGGTGCCCGGCAGCAGCAACAGCACCGGGGCATCCTCTGCACCAAAATAGTAGATCTTCATCCTGATACGCTCCTTCTCTACTTATTTTCCACCTGTAAATAGAAGAGATCTATTTCTTCGTATAGGGCAGAGTTATGAGTTAGGTAAAGCTAACTTTCTGTTCTATAAAAAGCCGCTTCTCAGCGGTCCTTCTGCCAAAATAATACGCCCTGCCGTCTCATCTGTCAAGAAGTTTCGGCATTTTCGGAGATTTTGAAAAAGATTTCGTTATTGGAGCTTCCCCTGCGGTATAGAGGATGCAGATCGTTTCCTGCACCGAAAAATTTACCTTTGCAAACTTTCCGGTTTCTACTTGACAACGCCCTATGGGAGTGCTATTTTTATTTCGTAATTTGTTTTGCCTAACCATCTGAGGGGCTTTGCCCCTGTATTTTTTGCATCAATTGTTAGGTAAAGCTAACTGTTTTTTCAAAACTGAGATAGAGGTGTGTTACTATGAGATTGAAAAAAGTATTTGCAGGTGCACTTGCGGCCGCTATGCTGGTATGCGCTGTGGCAGTCCCGGCCTTCGCTGCGGAAGAGGTGGAACAGGAAAACTGCCTGACCTCCAGCTATGTCCAGATGAACATCCCCTACGCCGACTTCTACAAGGCTGCCGGTGTGGACAACGCATCTGAGATCGACGCTGTGACCAGCGCCACCAAGAACAAGACCCGTGCGGGCAAGCTTGCCGCCGGTTCCTACCACGTCAACGCAGACGGCACTGACATCACCGGCGTTTCCTTCCCGGTCAAGGTGCTGACCCCGTGGGCGCTGAAGAATGCAAAGCAGGTCACCGATGCCGACAGCTACGACATTACCGTTACCCTGAAGGGCAAGGAATCCACCACCACCTACACCGGCGCAGATGCCTTGTTTGAGAACGAGAGCTACGCTTACTACAAGCTCAGTGAGACCCCTGCCTACTACATCACCGCATGGTATAACCTGCTGAGCGGCAAGTGGGAGTTTGGCAAGGTCCACGCCACCGAGACCACCGTAGAGGGCACCACTGTGGAGCTGAATACCAACGGTCACCACGCCACCTACGAGATGAAAATCTCCGGTTTTGATCTGGACTACAAGGCCAACAAGGTCTACGGCGTAGTTCTGACCACCGCCGATGGCAGTGAGTACGGCCTGCATCATGTGACCAACATCTGGCATGGTACCAAGCTGGGCTTCAATGCCGATGATCCTTACTTTGCATCCATCATCGGCAAGACGATTACTCAGATCACCTTCTACGCCGCCGACGGCGTGTATGTCCTGCCGGTCAATGTGGCGCTGTGAGGTCGCGGAAAGCTGCCTGATTTAGCAAATACAGTACAAAACGGCAAGGTCGCTTGGCATCAGGCGGCCTTGCTTTTCCGTGTCAGGAGGAGTTGGAATGAACAAAAAACGATGCCATACACTGCTGCCGCTGGTGCAGCTGCTCCCGGCGGTGGCGGCAGCGGCAGCTGTACTGTTTGCCCTGCCCCGCACCGTTCCGGTGCTGGCTGCCGTACCGGAAAGGCTAGCAGTGGTGATGGAGCAGCCGGTGGAATCCGCTTCCCCCGAAGCGGAGGAAGAAGCCCTGCCCAAGCTGCCCTATGCCGACGGCGTTTACGTCGGCTCTTCCCGGGGCTACGGCGGTGCCGTCCGGGTGCAGGTGACCATGGAAAACGGCAGCATCACGGAGGTGGAGATCTTGGACGCCTCCCACGAGACCAAGCAGTTCCTGCGGCGCGCCAAACGGCTTTTGACCACCGTAGTGGATGCCCAGAGCTGGGAGGTGGATGCCGTTTCCGAAGCCACCTACACCAGCCGGGGCATTCTGGGCGCGGTGCAGAACGCCCTGACCGGCGAGGTGGTGAATAATCCCCTGCCGCCGCAGCCGAAGCCTGCCGCACCGCTGGTGGTGGAGGAATTTACGGCTTCCTCCATCTACTTGGACGGCATCTACACTGCCGAAGCCATAGGCTTTGAGGGCAAAATTACGGTGCAGGTCACGGTGGCAGAGGATAAAATTACCGATATCACGATCCTGAGCGCCGAGGACGAGGAGGAATATCTCTCCCGGGCAAAGCGGGTCATCCCCGCCATTCTGGAGGGACAAAGTCCCAACGTGGATGCCGTTTCCGGTGCCACCTACTCCTCCACCGGCATCCTGAACGCGGTCAAGCTGGCACTGGCAAAGGCGGCTGTTGCCCCGGCAGAGGAAGCCGCCCCGGAGCAGGCAGCATCGGAAGAAGCGGCAGACGAAACAGCGGCGACCGAAGCACCGGAACCCGATGAAATGCCGGTCACTGCGCCCACCGTGGAGGTGGTGCAGCCGGAGGAAAAGAGAGCTGTTTCCGCGTGGTTCAAGGAAGTGTGGCAGCAGCTTTTCCCGGCAGAAACACCGGACGATTCTGAACCGGAACCGGCATCTTCTGCGGAGGTGCTGCCGGCATCCGAGGCGGCACTGCCGACGGAAGAAACAGAGACCGAACCCGAAACGGAAGGAGCAGCGGAATGAAATACAAGAATTTTCTTCTCCGGGCGGTGAACCTGCTGCTGATTCTGGGGGTACTATGGCAATACCAGCAGGTGGCGTTGGTCCGGGCAGCAGCGGTGAGCCAGCGCAAGCAGGAGATCGCTGAGGTGGAAGCCTACAACGCTTCCGTTTTGCAGGCGCAGAGCGCAGCGCAGGCAGAGCAGACCCAAAGCGGCTACCGGGACGGCACCTATGAGGGCAGCGCCTTTGGCTTTGGCGATGTCATCCGGGTGTCGGTGACCATCCAGAACGGAAAAATGACCGATATTGCGGTGCTGGATGCCTCCGGCGAGGATAAGCCCTACTATAAGCAGGCGCTGCCTTTGCTGGACGAGATGCTGGCAGTACAGTCTGCCGGGGTGGATACCGTTTCCGGCGCTACCCTCACGGCAGAAGGTCTCATCGGTGCAGTCGAGGACGCACTGGGAAAGGCGGCAGGATGATGGAAAAAACACAGACAAAGCCTTTGACGGCGGCACAGCAGCGTCAGCGGGACAAAAAACACCGCACATGGCTGCGCGCCGGGGTGCAGCTGTTCTTCTTTGTGTCCATGCCGGGCGCGTTCGTGGCCGGGTTTTCCGGGGTAAAGCAGATCTTTCTGCACATCGGTGCGGGCGAGGTACTCACAGCGGACAGCTTCACGCTTTCTCTGCTGGGGCTGTGCGGCTTCACTTTTCTGTTCGACCGGTTTTTCTGCGGGTACGCCTGCGCCTTTGGCAGCTTGGGCGATGCCGTCTGGGCACTGTCCGGGCTACTCCAGAAAAAGCTGTTCCACCGCAAAAAGCAGCTCCGTCTGCCGGAGCGGGCGGTGCTTTGGGGGCAGAAGGTCAAATATCTGCTGCTGGCAGGGCTGGTGGCGCTGTATGTGACCCGGCAGGAAAAGCTGTTGACCGGCACAAGCCCGTGGGAGGTATTTTCCCGTCTGACGGCTCTGCGTCTGCCGCCGGAGGGCTTCGGCGTGGGCATTGCACTGTTTGTGCTCATCTTGCTGGGCATGGCAGTGCAGCCCCGGTTCTTTTGTCAGTTCCTCTGCCCTATGGGAGCGGTGTTCGCCCTGCTGCCGGTGCTGCCCTTTGCGCGGCTGCACCGGCAGAGCGATGGCTGCATCCCGGGTTGTAATGCCTGCAAGCAGCAGTGCCCGGTGTGCCTGAAGCTGGAGGAAAGCAGCCTGCGCAGCGGGGAGTGCATCGCCTGTGAAACCTGCGTGGGCACCTGTCCCAAGCAGAACATCCACCGGTGGGATATGGCGCTGTGCAAGCGCCCGTGGCTGCCGGTTCTGGGCAAGGCTCTGCTGTTCTTTCTGCTGGGCTGCTGGCTTGGCTTCTGCCGGTTTATCTGAAGGGCGGCGTCCTCGCCCTCTCAGGCGCTAACGCGCCAGATTCCCCCTTTTGTCGCTACGCGACATCTTCCCCCGGAGCGGGGGAAGTCTTTCCTCAAAGGGAGAGCCCTTGGCATGGCGGTATCGTTTTCGGTTAAACTGCAAAGTGTGCGGTTTCGCCAGAGCCTCTCCCTTTGGGAGAGGTGGCAGTGAGCGAAGCGAACTGACGGAGAGGGCGAGCCCGCTAAAAACAAAAGCATCTGCAACAAATTCGCTGCGTTCTGAAATTCAGAAGCGAATGCTGCAGATGCTTTTGTTTTTATACGCTATTTCTGGTTGTTTTCTTTATCCTTCGTTCTTCTGCTCCAGCAGGTCTGTCATGCTGCGCAGGCTGATGCCAAGGGTGGAAAGGTTATGCAGCATCGCGCTGGTGGCAGGGGGCAGGATGCCCAGCGCACCCAGAAGGATGAGCGTGGAGTTGAAGCTGAGGACAAAGCGGTAATTGCTGCTCACCCGCTTTTGCAGGGCGTTGGCAATGGCTTTTAAGGTCACCAGTTCTTCCAGACTGTCCGCACGGATGGTCACATCGGCAATCTCCCGGGCGATGGCGGCACCGGAATGGATAGCGATACCGATATCTGCCGCCGACAAGGCAGGAGAATCATTGATGCCATCGCCGATCATCACAACTGTATGTCCCTCGAAAGGCGGCCTTATCCTCCGGCAGCACCTCCGCAAAGCAGCGTTCTACCCCCACCTGCGCCGCAATGGCGCGGGCGGTGCGGTCGCTGTCGCCGGTCGTCATGCCTTTCGCATACATGGACAGGATCTTTTCTTGGATATCCTGACGGATGCCGGTCTGGTTCTTGTTCAGAAGCTGCGGTTCAAATTCACTCTTCCGGTCACGGGGAACAGAAACCTCGACTTCGCCGAAACTGGTCCGCAGATTTTTGCTCTACGGGCGTTTTCTTCCGGGCTTCGATTCTTTCGGGACATATCTTTTCCTCCATCCGGATGCTTCTAGTTTACACCTCTCCGGAGGTTTACACAATTATTGGGATAGTCTCGACAATGCGTTGGCTGAAAACTTTTTCGGAACCCTCAAAACGGAATGCCTCTACCGACGCAAGCCGAAAACTTTTGAGGAAGCTAACAAGATGATCGATGATTACATTTACTTCTACAACCACGAACGCATTCAATTAAAAACCGGACTGTCTCCGCTTTCGCGTCGTCAGTCCGGTTAACGCACACCCTACACAGGGCGCTTTTTATTCATGTCTACTAATCTTGGGGCGGTTCATTGGCGGACCTTCTCTTTTTATTTCTGCAGCTCTTTCCGGTAACTCCGATATTCCTGACCATAAAAGCCGAAATATCCTTTCTCCCATGGCTTTGGTTTTGCCAGAAAATGCGCAATGCCCCACAATCCTTGTGGGCAGAACACTTTTTTCATCGCAGCTCAGAACAATGTTCTCAGCTCTGATTTCTTCACATTTCAGGGGCCAATGCAAATCAAAAGGCACTGCTCTCCTCAACCATTCCGATCTTGAAAGCAGTGCCTATTTCTCATTTATTCACCCAGCCGATCATTCCGGCAGGTCTTCTTCGTTCTCCAGGGAGTGCCAGACGTTCTGGACATCATCGTTGTCCTCCAGAGAGTCCAGCAGCTTGCCCATCTGCTTCAGCTGATCGGGGTCAGTCAGGCGGGTGGTGGTCATGGGCACCATGGCCAGATCGTCGGACAGGATCTCGTAGCCCTTCTCTTCCAGAGCCTTGACCACAGCGGAGTAGTTCTCAGGATCGGTGGTGATCTCGGCAGCATCCTCGCTGGCGTCAAAGTCCTCGGCACCGGCATCCAGAGCGTCCATCATGGCCTCGTCAGCGTCCTTGTCCTCCAGAGAAATGTCGATGACACCCTTCTGGTTGAACAGGAAAGCCACACAGCCCATCGCGCCCAGATTGCCGCCGTTCTTGTCAAAGTAGTGGCGCAGGTCGGCAGCGGTACGATTGCGGTTGTCGGTCAGGGTCTCCACCATAACAGCCACGCCGCCGGGGCCGTAGCCCTCGTAGGTGATGGCCTCGAACTCGGTCTTGTCGCCGCCCTCAGCCTTCTTGATGATACGCTGGATGTTATCGTTGGGCACGCTCATGCGCTTTGCCTTGGCGATCAGATCTGCCAGCTTGCTGTTGGAAGCCGGGTTGGGGCCACCGTCACGAACGGCAACGCTGATCTCGCGGCCGATCTTGGTAAAGACCTTGGCGCGGGCGCCGTCAGTCTTTTCCTTCTTGCGCTTGATGTTGTTCCATTTGCTATGTCCAGACATGGGAAAGTGCCTCCTGTATTTTATCTTCGATCTCCGCCTGCGGGCAGACGGGCTGTGGTCGCCCGCATTGTGGCAGCACACAAAACTTAACTATATTATTGTAGCACAACCGAGCGGAGCGTTCAAGCCTTATCCGGTCGGTTTTGCTCGGGATCTGCGAAAAAAGCAGTTGTTTCGACGGTTTACAGCAGCCGCAGCGCCTTTGGATAGTGGTTTTTCACCCGCCCGCCGGACACCTTGCCGCCGCCCAGCGGCCAGCCGTCCACGGTCACGCAGCACCAGCCGTCCGCTGCAGTGCTGGCTTCCACCTCGCGGCCGGAGAGGTACTCGGTGCAGCGGCAGTCGGCAAGGGTCAGCTGCTCACAGTTCGTGCACAAACTGCCAAAGGCCGTGAACAGATGATGCTCCGGCACAAAGCGGCCTTTTTGCACACTACCCACGAACACCCCGGCCCGCAGCACGTGAAGCCCCGTCTGCGGAAAAGCCACCGGCAGCAGCACACCGCTGCCGTGCACCACAGCCGGACGCTGTGCCAGCGCGGGGAAATACTGCCGGGCAAACTCCTGCCACGCGGCAAGGCTCTGCGCCGGGGTAACGGTCTCGGCAGAAGCTTCCCTGCCCCGTCTGCCCCCCTGCACGGCATCCCGGCAGGCGCGGGCGTCCGCGCGGCGGGCGGCGCGGGCATCTGCGACCTTGGCGGGCTTTGCCTTACCCTTGCCCTTTTTGCCCGTCTCCGCAGCAGCGGCAAGCCAGAGCTGCTCCTCCGGGGTGTATTCCCCTTCCGGCGGCAGGGTGCGGGGCGTGCCGGCCTTGACCAGCCGGGCCATAAAGTGCCCCTCGCCGCCCTGACAGGGCCAGATGCGGCGCACCTTGCTCACGTCCAGCGGCAGGCCGCCGGTGCGGTTGGCTTCGCCCGCGCTGCCAAAGGTGTAGTCCACGTTGCCCAGCGCATCCGCCAGTGCAAACTCCGGGTGGCGCTGCAAAAAGGCCGCCACCTGCCCTTCATCCTCCTCCGGCGCAAAGGTGCAGGTGGAGTACACCAGCTGCCCGCCGGGAGCCAGTGCCGCCGCGGCGTAGTCCAGAATCTGCGCGCCCAGTTCTGCGCACTGCTTTACCAGCGCCTCGCAGTGCTGCTGCAGTGCTACCGGCTCCTTGCGGAACATTCCCTCGCCGGAGCAGGGTGCATCCACCAGCACCCGGTCAAAAAACTCCGGCAGCGCGTCCGCAATGCGGGCGGGGGTCTCGTTGAGCACCACCGCGTTGGAAATCCCCATACGCTCAAGGTTGCTTTTTAAAATTTCGGCGCGCGCAGCCACATACTCGTTGCTCACCAGCACACCGCGCCCCTGCAATGCCGCCGCCAGCTGGCTGCTTTTGCCGCCGGGGGCTGCGCACAGGTCCAGCACCCGCATCCCCGGCTGTACTCCCAGCAGCGGTGCTGCCGAGGAAGCGGAAGGCTCCTGCGAGTAGAACACGCCTGCATGGTAGTACGGATGCCGCCCGGGCCGAAAGTTCAAATCATCCGGCTGGTGCACCACAAAGGCCGCCTTGCAGAAGGGCGAAGGCTCCAGCGGAAGGTCCGCCCTCTGTGCAAACTGCTCCGGCGTGGTGCGCAGTGCCGACACGGTGACGCCGCGCTCTGCCGTCTGCTGCGGAGCGGCATACAGCTGTTCGTACCGCTGCCCCAGCAGGGCACGCTCCCGCTGCTCAAAATATTCCGTAGGCATTGTGCATTCCTCCTGTGGGATGTATAAAACCGCCCTCTGCGGTCACACTAGATGCTGTGAGGGGCAGCCCGCCCCTCCGTGGGAAAACGAAAGGAGATCATCGACTATGGCAACCGAAAACCGCAGCAGCAACTGCAAGAATCAGACCTCGAACCGTGCGTCCAGTCAGGCGTCCAACAGCGCCTCCAACGAGCATAAGCACCCCAACCAGTACACCAAGGGTGCCGACGACGAGAGCGCCAAGAACTCTGTCAACAGCCGCAGCTCTTCCAACGCCAAAAACAGCCGCTGATGCTGTCGGCATGACGGGCATCTGACGGACCGCAGACGCCCAAACGCAAAGCCCGCCGCCTTCCACCACTGGTTTCCAGTGCGGAAAGCAGCGGGCTTTCGCAGTTTTATTTCTGGTTGGGGTCAAACTGCTGCCACAGCACCTCAAACAGCTGGTGCACCCGGTCCAGCTGCCCGTTCAGGTACAGCCAGCCCAGAAGGCATTCAAAGCCGGTGGAGGCACGGTATTCCTCCGGGGAGGCATGCTTTGCCACGCTGGCCTTGCTGGCGTTGCGGCCGCGCTTGAACACGGCAAGCTCGTCCTCGGTGAACAGCGGCTCCAACAGCTGCTCTTCCCGGAACTGCGCCTTGGCAGAGACATACTTGACCTTTTCGGCGTTCAGCCTGCCGGCAGAAAGGCGGTGGTGCTCCACCAGACGCTGGCGCACCAGCAGCTCCAGCACGCTGTCCCCTACAAAAGCCAGCGCCAGCGGACTGAGCTCCCGCGGGTCGATCTTTTCTGATTCGTTCATAACACTTTATCCTTAGAAGATATAGTCGAACTGATACTCGCCAATGAGGATGGTATCATTCTCCTGCACGCCCTTCTGAACCAGTGCGTCCAGAATGCCGCTCTCGCCCAGCTGACGCTGGAAGAACTGCAGGCTCTCGTAGTCGTCCACGTTGCTGCCGGCCAGAATATACTCCAGCCACGGGGCATCCACGCTCCACACGTGAGCTTCCACGCGCTGGATGGTGAAGTCGCGGTCGTTCTTCTTGAGCTCCGACTTTTTGTATTCGGGGGTGAACACCGGCACCGGGGGGATATCCTTCAGGCGGTTGTACACCAAACCCGGCAGCTGCTTGACGCCCTGCATGGTGGCGGCAGAGATGGGCACGAAGGTCAGGCCCTTGTCCTCCACATACTTGCGGAAGGTCTCGATCTGCTCCTCGGTGGCAAGGTCGCACTTGTTGCCCACAACGATCTGCGGGCGCTCTGCCAGCACAGGGCTGAACTTTGCCAGCTCCTCGTTGATCTTTTCAAAGTCCTCGATGGGGTCGCGGCACTCGCTGCCGGAAACATCCACCACGTGCAGCAGCAGGCGGCAGCGCTCCACATGGCGCAGAAAATCGTGGCCCAGACCGACGCCCTCGCTGGCACCCTCGATCAGGCCGGGGATGTCGGCGCAGACAAAGCTTGCACCCTCGCCCACCGACACAACGCCCAGCGTGGGCACCAGCGTGGTAAAGTGGTAGTTGGCAATCTTGGGCTTAGCTGCGCTGATGGTGGAAATCAGAGTGGACTTGCCCACATTGGGGAAGCCGATCAGACCCACGTCTGCGATCAGCTTCAGCTCCAGCGTCACCTGCAGATCCTCGCCGGGCATGCCGGGCTTTGCAAACTTGGGGATCTGGCGGGTGGGGGTGGCAAAGTGTGCGTTGCCGTAGCCGCCGCGGCCGCCCTTTGCAATGGTGACCGGGGTGTGGTCGGACAGATCCGCGATCACAAGGCCACTCTCTGCGTCCTTGATGACGGTGCCCAGCGGCACCTTGATGACCAGATTCTCGGCATTTTTGCCGTGGCACAGGCTTGCGCCGCCCTTGCCGCCCTCCGGGGCCACATACTTGCGCTTATAGCGAAAATCCATCAGGGTGGACAGATGATCGTCCGCCACAAAGATAATGTCGCCGCCCCGGCCGCCGTCGCCGCCGTCCGGGCCGCCCGCGGCCACGAATTTTTCGCGGTGGAAGCTCACCGCACCATCGCCGCCCTTGCCCGCATGGAGCCATATCGTGGCGATGTCGATAAAGTTAGTCTGTGCTGCCATACAGCCCCTCCTTAGTTTTATACGTTTGTTTATTTCTCTCCTTGCCGGGGACTCCTTCCGTCATCGCTTATGCGATGCCACCTCCCTCAAGGAGGGAGGCTTTAAGGCCCCCTCTTTGAGGGGGCTGGCGCCGCAGGCGACTGGGGGAGTTTCTGCCCAGCAGTCAAAAAGAGAGTTCTTCATCAAAAAGAGCCGGGCCACAAGGGTCCGGCTCTACGGTTGCAGTTATTCAGAAAGAAGTTACTGCTTGACGCTGCACTTCTTGCCGCTCTTGCCCACACGCTCGAAACGGACGGTGCCGTCCACCAGAGCAAACAGGGTGTCATCGCTGCCCTTGCCAACGTTCTCACCCGGCATGATGTGGGTGCCACGCTGACGAACCAGGATGTTGCCGGCCAGAACGAACTGACCGTCTGCACGCTTGGTGCCCAGACGCTGTGCTGCGGAATCGCGGCCGTTCTTGGTGCTGCCTACGCCCTTTTTATGTGCCATTGTAATTTACCTCCTTAGCCGTTGATCGCAGTGATCTCAACCTTGGTGTAGGGCTGACGATGGCCCATGCGGCGAGCACTGTGCTTCTTTGCGCGATAGGTGATGATGTTCAGCTTCTTGCCCTTGCCATTCTTGATGACCTTGGCAGAAACGGTAGCACCCTCAACAACAGGAGCGCCAACCTTCACAGAACCCTCCTCGCCGATAGCGAGAACCTGATCAAACTTCACTTCGGAGTCGGCCTCAACGTCCAGCTTTTCGATGTAGACGATGTCGCCCTGCTCCACGCGGTACTGCTTACCGCCGGTAACAATGATTGCGTACATTTTGTTCATTCCTTTTCGTTGTACTCGCTGGTCGTAAAGGCAGGCCCTTACAGCGGGCCATTTCAGGCGCCTACACCATGCGGCTAGAATATTATAGCAAAAAACAGCTCAGATTGCAAGAGGATTTTTTCCTCTTTTCGAAGATTTTTCAGCACCCGGTCTTTCCGTCCTGCGAAAGAGCGGCTTTCACCTCGGCATTATAGGCCTCGGTCTTTTCCAAAAACAGCTTGCGCGGGCTGGAGGCCAGCAGCTGGGCGTCTGCGTCCAGTACAAGGCCGACCGCGCCTTTTTCCCTGCGCAGCTTATTGACCGCCGCCTTGTTTTCCGCTGTCAGCGCCAGCGGCACCATCAGGGGCTTGCCCTTGAACTTGCGGGTAAAGTACACCTCTGCTGCAAGACCCGCCACCACGGCGATGCCTGCCACCAGCTGCGACACCCGCAGCCCGATGGAGGGCACCAGCATCAGACTGTCGGTGCGCAGCGCTTCGATCCAGAACCGGCCTGCGCCATACCAGATCATATACCGCAGGGCGATATCCCCGTTGAACCTGCGCTTTTTGATGTAGCGGAACAGCAGGAGGAAGCCCACCAGACACCAGATGCTCTCATACAGAAAAGTGGGGTGCACCGGCAGGTTGGGGTCGATGACGATGCCGTTTTTTGCCGTCACCGTGCTGCCCATCAGGTAGGCACGGGTGGCTTCGCTGTACATGCCCCACGGCAGAGTGGTGTTGCAGCCAAAGGCTTCCTGATTGAAAAAGTTGCCCCAGCGTCCGCAGCACTGCCCGATCAAAAAGCCCATGGCAGTCAGATCGAACATGGGCAGCACCGGCACACCCCGCCATTTGCAGGCCAGGCCGCCAAACAGAAAGCCGCCGATGATGCCGCCGTAGATGGCAAGACCACCGTCCCGGATGGAGATCATCTCCCAGATACTGCCATATTCAAACGGAGCCATGGCAACATAGTACGCCCGGGCGCTGATGATGCCCATCACGATGCCAATGAGGATCACATCCACCATGCTGTCCCCGTCCACACCAAACTCCATGCTGTGCCGGAAGGCAAAGATCAGCGCAAGGCAGATGCCGAAGGCGATACACACGCCGTACCAGTAGACGTTGAACCCTCCAATGGAAAATGCCACGCGGTTCAACTGAAAGCTCAGGCCAAGACCCGGGAATTGCACCAGATTTGTCATTCTGCTTCCTCCTCTTCCTCCAGCGGCGCCGTGCCGTCCGGCAGGATATCCATCACCGCCATGCGGTCGGCGCACAGGATGTGCTGCAAAGCGATATCCGCGTCCTCTGCCGTCAGGCCTGCCAGCATGGTGATCTGCTGGGCCACCGTCTGACCGGACAGTGCAAAGTCTGCCATCTGACTGGCGGAATCCTCCACGTTTTCCAGATTTTCGATCAGCTGCCCATATTTTTCGTTCTTGCACAGGGTAAAGATCTCGCGGTCCACGCCCTCGGCGCGAATGCGGGCGATCTCCTCCAGAAGCATCTGCCGCACGGTATCGGGAGCATCGCTCTCACCGGTAAACAGGATGCAGCAGCACCCCTCCACCCGCAGCACCTCGCCGCCAAAGCCTGGGTTCACAAGACCTTCATCGTACAGGCGGCGGTACAAAGGCGACATGCCGCCCACGATGCAGCTGAGGATCAGATCATACAGCGCTTCGGTGCGCAGGTCGCCAAAGGGAAGCGGCTCTTCCTTGAAGCCCACGCCAAAACAGGGCTTGGACACCGGCATGGTCAGGCTCTTGCGGGTCGCTGCCAGCGTCATCGGCTCCGGGGCAAACAGCCGCTGCACCGTTTCAGCGCTGCGGGGCTCCATCAGCCCATGGCGGGCACAGGCGTCCAGCATCTGCTCCATGGTGATGTTGCCTGCCGCAGCCAACACCATATTGCCCGGGGCGTAAAACGCCTTGCAGCTGTCGTACAGCATCTCCGGGGTGATCTGGGCAATGCTCTCCACCGTGCCCGCAATGTCGCTGCGGATGGGATGACTGTGGTACAGGCACTCGAACAGGCCGGTGATCAGCCGCCAGTCCGGGCTGTCATCGTACATTTTGATCTCCTGCCCGATGATGCCCTGCTCCTTGGCAATGGTCTCGCGGGTAAAATACGGGTGGGTCACCATGCCCAGCAGTACATCCAGACTCTCGTCCAGCTGCTGGGTAGCGGTGAACAGATAGCAGGTGCGGTCAAAGCTGGTAAAGGCGTTGGCGTTGGCACCGGTCTTTGCATACTTGGCAAAGGCATCGCCGTCCTGATCCTCGAACATCTTGTGCTCCAGAAAATGCGCCACTCCGGCGGGCAGATGCACCTCTTTGCCGTCCAGCCGGAAGTCCCGGTCAATGGAGCCGAAGCGGGTGGCAAAGATCACATGGGTGCCGGAATAGCCCGGCATGGGGCGCACCAGAACGGTCAGACCGGAAGGCAGGGTCTGCCACTGGTCCGCCACCGTCTGTTCCAGCAGGGTCCGGTTATTCTGCGGCATGAGCAGCATCCTCCTTTGTAAGCAGATAG
The DNA here is from genome assembly GCA_934513205.1 of uncultured Faecalibacterium sp. Classification (GTDB taxonomy): domain Bacteria; phylum Bacillota; class Clostridia; order Oscillospirales; family Ruminococcaceae; genus Faecalibacterium. The sequence goes on from CAKSWU010000027.1 coordinate 16,761, forward strand.
CTGACCGAGAGGGTCAGACTGCGCAGGATGGCGCGGACATCCTCCTGCGTCACAGCCTGCAGCGCAGCCCGCGCCTGCGCCGGGGTCTGCACCCGGGCAGGGTCGCCGCCGCTGCGCAGCACTTCAATGTAGTACCAGCTTTCGATGCCGCCCAGGGTGTCCTCCACCCCAGTCATGCCGCTGAGAAGGCCCCGGCGGCAGTCCTCAAGCTCTTCCTCGGTGATGGGTCCATCGCACAGGTCGGCAAGCTCCTTCAAAATGGCCTGCTCGGCACGGGCGGCATCGGCGTGCTCCACGCCGCTGTTCACCGCCATGCTGCCGGTAAAGCTCTGGAAGGAAGAGGAGCAATAGTAGCACAGGTGATCCCGCTCACGCACGTTCAAAAACAGGCGGCTGGTCACACTGCCGCCGTACAGTGCCATGGCAAGGCGCACCGCTGCCAGCTGTTCGGTCGCCATGGGCTGTCCCAGCGTGAACAGCATGCACAGCTTTGCCTGCACCATGTCATAGCTCTCGGTCTTGTGCAGCGGCTCCCGGCGGGGCATGGCAATGTTCTCGCTCAGCGGCACCGGTGCCCGGTCGATGCAGGACAGCTCTGTCAGAAGTGCGTCCCGGATGGCCTCTGTCTGCGCCGCATCGCAGCCCAGCACGATCAGCTCGATGTTGGCAGTGCGCAGCATTTCCCGGTAGGCTTCGGTAAGCAGGGCGGGCGTCAGGCCGTCCACTTCCTCCAGATAGCCCTCCTGCCGCACCCCCGCCGGACTGTCCCCAAAGAACTCCCGGTTTGCCTGATGCATGCAATAGATGCGCTTATCGTTGATCTCATCTTCCAGCGACTTTTTCAGCATCTGTTTTTCGATGTCGACCGCTTCCGGGTCGAACACGCCGTCCACAAAATAGGGGTGGAAGGCCGCCCCCAGCGCAATGGCGGTGTATTCCCGGGTCAGCGCCTCGCCTTCCAGTGCAAACCGGTCCTTGATGCCGGTGACGCTGACACACAGATTGTGGCTGCAGCCCATGGGGCGGGCATCCACCGTCAGGTCCGCGCCATAAAGGCGGGCCAGTTTTTTGGTCAGGCGGGTCATGTCCGGGCAATCCGCGTAACCCCGCTCCAGCACCAGCGGCAGCAGCGCATGAGCTGTGGCAGTCTCCCGCTTTGCCGGGAAAGCAAAGTGGATGCTGATGCGGCAGCGGTTGAATTTTTCAGCCGGGTCATAAGAAAGATGCACGCCCGGCGCAATGAGAGTACGTTCCAATTGTGTTCCTCCACCCTGTCTGCACAGGGAGTATTTTGTCAGGATGCCATCTGCATCGCAAGAAATTCTTCCAGACTCAAACCGCTGGCACGGATGGCAAGGGCATTTTCCACCCCGACATAGCGCCAGTGCCACGGCTCGAACACCACGCCGGTAGCGGCCTGCCGGTCCCGCGGATAGCGCAGGATAAAGCCGTATTCCGCCCCGTAGGCGGAAAGCCATTCGTAGGCACGGGTCTCGGCAAAGCCGGTGTCCAGCGTGGTGTAGTCACTGCTGAGGATGTCCGCCGCGTAGCCGGTTCCGTGCTCGCTGCACTCCGCCGTGAGCCGGACGTCCTGGGCAAGACTGGCAGCCTGCTGCTCGGTTTTGCCCTGTTCCAGATAGGTCTGCTTCTGGGCGTCATAAACTGCGCTGCGCCCGGCGTCGTCCAGATATCCGGCGTTCAGCACCAGCTGGATGCCGTCCTCTTTCGCGGCAGCCGCCATCCTGCGCCACGCCTGCGCTGTCTCGGTCTCCAGCTGGATGGTGCCGTTTTCATCGGCAGATTCCAGCTCCGGGGCCGGCTCCTGCGCATACGGCAGGTTGGCATTGACCAGCGTCAGGCGCACATCCTCCGGGTCAAAGACATAGCCGGCGTCTTGATAGGATGCCGCTTCGAACCGCTTTGGTCCGGACAGCAGTGCATTGACCTTTGGCAGCAGCCAGAGGATGCCTCTGGTCATCAGCGCTACGATCGCCGCGCAGATCAGGATCAGGATGGCCCAGTTGCGCGCCAGCCGCAGCCGTTTGCGGCGTTTGTACTGTGCCCGGGTCATGCGGGATCTTGGGCGGAGTGGCGCGGATCGGTTGTTTTGTTCCATGGCGCGTTGAGGCTCCTTTTTTGGTGATTTGCAGCGCAGCGCGCCGCACAGATACAATTTTTATTATACACCCCTTTGCATTTTGTGTAAACGCCGCCGAGTGTAAAAAAATTATGACAAAAAAGCAGCGCACCCTCCTGTGATAGGAACGTGCGCTGCTGCGGTTTTCAGAGAGTCAACAAGCGGTTTCTCAACCCTCGATCAGGCTCTTGCCGGTCATCTCGGCGGGAACCGGCAGACCGATATAGGGCAGCATGGTGGGAGCGATATCGGCCAGGCAGCCGCCCTCGCGCAGCTTCACATCGCCGCAGCCAACTGCCATAAAGGGCACAACGTTGGTGGTGTGGGCGGTGAAGGGGGTGCCGTCCGGGTTCATCATCTTCTCGGCGTTGCCGTGGTCGGCGGTGATGAAGGCGCAGCCGCCGGCGTTCAGCACAGCGGTGACCACCTGATCCACGCAGGTATCCACAGCCTCAACAGCCTTGACAGCAGCTTCGAACACGCCGGTGTGGCCGACCATATCGCAGTTTGCGAAGTTCAGGATGACCACATCGTACTTGCCGCTCTCGATGCGCTTGACGCACTCAGCAGCCACCTCAGGGGCGCTCATCTCGGGCTGCAGGTCGTAGGTGGCAACCTTGGGGCTGGGGATGACACAGCGATCCTCGCCCTCATAGGGAGCTTCCACGCCGCCGTTGAAGAAGAAGGTGACGTGGGCGTACTTCTCGGTCTCGGCAATGCGCAGCTGGGTCTTGCCGTGGGCAGACAGATACTCGCCCAGAACGTTCTTCAGCTCCACCGGGGGATAAGCCACCTCGCAGTTGGGCATGGTGGCATCGTACTCAGCCATGCAGACGTAGTTCACCTGCTTGCGGCCGCCGCGGCGCTCGAAGCCGGTAAAGGCATCGTCGCAGAAGATGCGGGTCATCTGGCGGGCACGGTCGGGGCGGAAGTTCATAAAGATGACGGTGTCGCCATCCTGCACACGGCCACCCTCGCAGGTGACGCAGGGCAGAACAAACTCGTCGGTGGTGTCGGCTGCGTAGGAAGCCTCGATGGCCTCGGCAGCGTTGGCAGCGTGGTTGCCCTCACCGTAGACGAAGGCAGCGTAGGCCTTCTCCTCGCGGTCCCAGTTGTTGTCGCGGTCCATGGCGTAGTAACGGCCGGAAACGCTGGCGATCTTGCCCACGCCCAGCTCATCCAGCTTGGCCTGCAGATCCGCAAGGAAACCCTTGCCGGAGTGGGGGTCGGTGTCGCGGCCATCGGTGATGCAGTGCAGGTAGACTTCCTTGGCACCCATGTGCTTTGCCATCTCCAGCACACCGAACCAGTGGTCAGCATGGCTGTGCACGCCGCCGGTGCCCACCAGACCCATCAGGTGGATGGCCTTTCCAGCCTCGATGGCAGCCTTCATGTTCTTGACCAGCACAGGGTTCTTGAGCATCTCACCATCGTGGATGGACTTGGTGATGAGGGTCAGCTGCTGGTACACGATACGGCCTGCGCCCATGTTGGTGTGGCCCACCTCAGAGTTGCCCATCTGACCGTCGGGCAGACCGACAGCCATGCCGGAAGCGTCAATGGTGGTCATGGGGTAATTTGCCATCAGAGCATCCAAATGGGGGGTCTTGGCAGCCACAACAGCGTTGCCGAAGGTCTCGTTCGGCACCCAGCCGAAGCCATCCATGATGCACAGAAGAACAGGTTTCTTTGCCATAAAATTGAATCTCCTTTGAATTTATCACGCGTTGCAGGCAAGGCCAGAGCCCCGCCTGCGGAGGTGCAGCCAGCGGGTGCATAACACCCGAGCGGCTGCTGTAAAAATAGATCAGCGCCCGGCTCAGCGCTGAAAAAACGGCGCAGCCGGGCGCTGAAACAGCTTAGTTAAGAAAAGGCAGTTGCTCAGCCCTTGGTGGCTGCATTGACGATGACTGCAAAGTCGGGAGCCTTCAGGGATGCGCCGCCGATCAGGCCGCCGTCCACGTCCTTCTTGCTCAGCAGCTCCTCGCAGTTCTTGGCGTTCATGCTGCCGCCGTACTGCACGGTGGTAGCCTCGGCCACGGCCTCGCCGTACAGCTCGCCCACCACCTTGCGGATCTGTGCGCAGACCTCCTCTGCCTGATCGGAGGTAGCGGTCTTGCCGGTGCCGATAGCCCAGATGGGCTCGTAAGCGATGACGACATTTGCCATCTGCTCGGCGGTCACATCACGCAGAGCGATCTTGGTCTGCATACGGACCAGCTCCTCGGTGACGCCCTCCTCGCGCTGCTGCAGGCTCTCGCCCACGCAGATGATGACCTTCAGACCAGCATTCAGGGCAGCCAGAGCACGCTTGTTGACGGTCTGGTCGGTCTCTGCAAAGTACTGACGGCGCTCAGAGTGGCCAACGATGACGTACTCCACGCCCAGATCCACCAGCATGTCGGCGCTGATCTCACCGGTGAATGCACCGGACTTTTCAAAGTGGACGTTCTCGGCGCCCACATGGATGTTGGTGCCCTTGGTCTTTGCCACAGCGGTGGTCAGATCGGTAAACGGGGTGCAAATGACCACCTCGCAGGTAGCATCCTTCACAGCGGGGATCAGCTCGTCCACCAGAACCGCAGCCTCGGAGGCGGTCTTGTTCATCTTCCAGTTGCCAGCGATAATAGCCTTGCGCTTTGCCTTATCCATGATGTCTATCTCCTTTACATTTACCTTCTTCAATGAAAAAGGCGCGGCGGCGCAAATGCCGCCGCACCCATTGTGATGCCGGAAAAATTATGCGTTCTGGATGACGGCGATGCCGGGCAGCTCCTTGCCTTCCAGATACTCCAGAGAAGCGCCGCCGCCGGTGGAGATGTGGGTCATCTTGTCGCCCAGACCCATCTGCTGCACAGCTGCTGCGCTGTCGCCGCCGCCGATGACGGTGGTAGCATCGCTCTCAGCCATAGCCTTGGCAACTGCCAGAGTGCCGGCTGCCAGAGTGGGGTTCTCGAACACGCCCATGGGGCCGTTCCACACCACGGTCTTGGAAGCCTTGACAGCGTCAGCAAACAGCTTCATGGTCTCGGGGCCGATGTCGCAGCCCTCCATGTCAGCGGGGATGGCGGTGACAGGCACCACGGTCACGTCCACAGGAGCGTCGATGGGATCGGGGAAGTCCTTGATGCAGGCAGCGTCCACAGGCAGCAGCAGCTTGACGCCCTTCTCCTTGGCCTTAGCCATCATTTCCTTGCAGTAGTCCAGCTTGGTGTCGTCGCACAGGCTCTTGCCCACTTCGTAGCCCTGAGCCTTGACGAAGGTGTAAGCCATGCCGCCGCCGATGATCAGGGTGTCCACCTTCTCCAGCAGGTTGGAGATGACGTTCAGCTTGTCAGCGACCTTAGCGCCGCCCAGAATAGCGGTGAAGGGACGGACAGGGTCGTTGACGGCGTTGCCCAGATACTTGATCTCCTTCTCCATCAGGTAACCCACAGCGGTATCCTTGATGTAGTCGGTGACACCTGCGGTGGAGCAGTGTGCACGGTGGCAGCTGCCGAAGGCATCGTCCACATAAGCATCAGCCAGAGAAGCCAGATCCTGACTGAACTCGGGCATGTTCTTGGTCTCTTCCTTGCGGAAACGGGTGTTCTGCAGCAGGACGACGTCACCATTGTTCATGGCAGCCACAGCAGCCTTTGCGTTCTCGCCCACAACGTTGTCGTCGTCAGCAAACACAACGGTCTTGCCCAGCTTTGCGCTCAGAGCCACAGCAACGGGAGCCAGGCTGAACTTAGCCTCGGGGCCGTTCTTGGGCTTGCCCAGATGGCTGCACAGGATGACCTTAGCGCCATCGTTGACCAGCTTCTGGATGGTGGGCAGGGCTGCGTTGATGCGGTTCTCGTTGGTGATGACACCGTCCTTCATCGGGACGTTGAAATCGCAGCGGACAAGCACCTTCTTGCCGCAGTAGTTCTGATCGTCGATCGTCTTCTTACCTAAACCCATGGTAAAAACTCCTCTCAAGTTATAATTCTGAACCAGAGTCTTGCTCGCAATCGGGGCTTTGCCCCCGTACAGTTACTATTATAAACAAAAACCGTGTGCATTGCAAGGAGATACGATAGATAATTGTTTAACAAACATTTGCGGTTGTTGCAGAGAATTGTGTATAGTTTGCCCGAAGCGGACCGTGCGGCGCGTAAAAATCCCCGCGTCGGTCGTTTTTTCTCCCGGATCCATCTCTGTCATAAGCGCAGGCTCGCAGCATTCTTCCACCCCGATCCATGCAAAAACGCCCTTTCTTTTGCGGCGGGCCGCAAAAGAAAGGGCGCAGAACTCAATATCCTGTTGTCACACGGATCACAAGCTTGTTCCTGTCAGCAAAGTCAGGGTGAACTGTGGTCCGCACGACACCTCAAGCACTTTTGAGCGTAAGAACGCGATCAGCAGTTCTCAGCGAAGTACTTAATGGTACGGACCATCTGAGAGGTGTAGGAGTTCTCGTTGTCGTACCAAGACACGACCTGAACCTGATAGGTATCGTCGTCGATCTTAGCGACCATGGTCTGGGTAGCGTCGAACAGAGAGCCATAACGCATGCCGATGACGTCGGAAGAAACGATCGGGTCCTCGTTGTAGCCGAAGGACTCAGAAGTAGCAGCCTTCATGGCAGCGTTGATGGACTCAACGGTAACGTCCTTACC
>CAKSWU010000028.1 GCA_934513205.1 uncultured Faecalibacterium sp.
GCCATTTCAAATGTTTTGCCCGCTCCCACTTCGTGTGCAAGTAGCGTATTACCGCCATAAAGCACATGAGCAATGGCATTGCGCTGGTGTTCCCGGAGGGTGATCTCCGGGTTCATACCGACAAAGTGGATATGGGAACCATCGTACTCTCGCGGTCTGCTGCTGTTGAACAACTCGTTGTACTGCCGCACCAGCGAAATGCGCCGCTGAGGGTCTTGCCAAATCCAGTTGGCGAAAGCATCTTTGATGACCTGCTGTTTCTGCTGTGCCAGCATGGTGTCCTTTTTGTTCAGTATGCGCTTCAGTCTGCCTTCTTCATCTTCGATGGTGTCATAGATGCGTACATCTTTCAGGTTGAGTGTGTCTTCCAGAATCTTGTAGGCGTTGGCGCGGGATGTGCCGTAGGTTTCGGAGGAGATAATGTCACCTCTGCCCATAGCCGACTTGCCCTCAACGCGCCATTCTGCGGTATAGGGAGAATATCTCACCTTGACTGCATGGCGCAGATAGTAGGGAATCTGGAACGTTTCTGCCATGAACTTCTGAATAATTTCGGGCGGAAGCCATGTTGCACCCAGCCGTACATCAATTTCGGACGCTTCAAGGTCTTTCGGTTGTGCCTTTTCCAGTGCGGTGACATTGACCGCAAACTCCGGGTTGGTTTCGGCGGCAAGCTGTGCCATGCGCAGCTTTGCCCGGACGTTGCCGGACAGGTATTCGTCAGCCATCTGCCAGCCCGCTTCCGGGTCGGTGGGGTCTGCGCCGGGGTCTTTGAAAATCACACCGGACAGTTCGCTGGTGATGCGCCCATACTCGCCGGGAGTACCGAGCAACTCTGCCATATAGGGTAAATCCACCCGGCCACGCTCTCCGATGGACACCGCCAACGCTTCGCTAGGGGTATCCACACTGGTGACGTTGCGTTCCGGGCGAATCGTGCGCTTGGTGAACATCGCCGCCTTGGATTTAAGCTGCCCTTGCTCGTCCAAATTTTCCAGAGAACACAGCAGATAGTAAGAAGAATCCTGCTCAAATAATCTGCCGTTTTTGCGGTCATTCAACAAGCCATATTTGGCGGAAAAAGCATCGTAGGCAGTGTTCAGCTTTTCCTGCGTTGCTTTAATGTCGGCATCCGGGTAGTCGTTCAGCTGCTGGTCGATCAACTCATTGACGATTTGCCGCAGCTCCACCATCCCGGTCACACGGCCTTTGGCGGTGTCGGACAGCTCCACCTGTGTCATGACGGAATTTTCCCGATAATACACCTCACCATCAACCACCGTGTAAGAGAAATTCTTCACATCTGGGTCAGCCGGGAGAATGTGCCGCTCATTTTCAGCATCCGCAATATCTGGTGTTTCGACCTTGACTTCCGTGAACTGCCCCTCAATATGCTGGATGGCTTCTGCAAGCTGGTCCACCAGCACTGCGCCCTTGATGGGACGCACAGTGCATTCCTCCCGGCCATACTGGGTGCTTTCGGAAGTCAGTTCACCCAGCACCATCTCCGGGTGGTCTACGAAATACTGGTTGATGGCAAAACCATCTTCCGTTTTGCCAAGCTGCACCCAGTCCGGCTCATGGTCGATAGGGCGGTCACGTTTTTGGAGGAAAATAATGTCGCTGACGACTTCTGTTCCTGCGTTTGCTTTGAACGCAGTGTTCGGCAGACGGATAGCACCCAGCAGATCAGCACGTTCGGCAATGTGCTTGCGGGCAGAAGAATCTTTGCTGTCCAGCGTGTAGCGACTGGTGACGAATGCCACGATGCCGCCCGGACGCACTTGGTCGATGGTCTTAGCGAAAAAGTAGTTGTGGATGCTGAAACCAAGTTTGTTATAAGCCTTGTCGTTTACCCGGTACTGGCCAAAGGGAACATTACCCACAGCAAGATCATAGAAGTCGCGGCGGTCAGTAGTTTCAAATCCGGCAACTTTAATGCTGGCTTCCGGGTAGAGCTTTTGCGCAATGCGGCCTGTGATGCTGTCCAGTTCCACACCATACAAGCGGCTGTCCTGCATGGTGTCTGGCAGCATCCCGAAGAAGTTGCCCACGCCCATGCTCGGCTCCAGAATGTTACCGCTGCGGAAACCCATGCGCTCCACTGCATCGTAGATGGCATGAATCACGGTAGGGTTGGTGTAGTGGGCGTTTAGAACAGAGCTACGGGCAGCGGCATATTCATCCTCGGAGAGCAGACCTTTCAGTTCCGTGTATTCCTTTGTCCAGTTGCTCTTGTCCGGGTCAAACGCATCCGGCAGACCACCCCAGCCGACATACTGTGCGAGCACTTCCTGTTCCTCGGCAGTGGCTCCACGCTGCTCCTGCTCCAACTGGAACAACGTACGGATAGCTGCAATATTCCGGGCGTACTTCTGTTTTGCGCCGCCCTCGCCCAGATGATCGTCCGTGATGTGGAAGTTTCCGGCAGCTTCCGGCACAGGTTCAACGTTCAAGGCTTCGTCTGCGGCGGCTGCATCCGGGAATGTCTGCCATTCGCCGTTGATCTCCACAGAGATAGGCAACTTGTCCAGTTTTTCATCAGGCGTAGGCTCATCCTGCCGCAAACCGTCCTCGAACTGCTGCTTGTTCAGCACCTCGTTGCTCCACGAATAGCCCTGCGCACTGGTGTCGATGCGCACATCGGTTTCGCCAACATAGCCGATTGTACCTTCGATGGTTTTGGTGGGAAGGTCTACAACAACGGAATCGCCAACCTTGTAATCAACTGCCTTTTCGGGAGCAGCATCAAGGGCTTCATCCTGCTGCTCGTACAATTCCCGGACAAGAGACAGCGATTCTTCTCGGAAAATCGGCATCCGTACATCGGCCAGAGCCATATCCTGCAAGGAAACTTTGCCCTTGTCAAAATCCACCCCGTCAACCCGAAATTCCCGGCCATCCATATTGATAACGGAGCCGATGGGAAGATAATCCTCTTTGCGCAGGTACTTGGTCTGGTGGTGAGTGCCATCCTCGTTTAACCCGGCAAGGTAGACGTTGTTGCCCGCAGACCACAATTCTTTTGATTTTCTCGCCCATAAGCTAGGTGAAAAGCCGGAAACCTTAACTTCACCTAGTGCAGTCTTTTCAGTGAGCAAGATACCATTGATGATTTTGGAAACCTTTACGGCATCTTCTCCATAGAACATAAAATTGCCGCCGGCTTCAAATCCAACAAGAGTGTCCGGGTACTGTTCCTTTAATGCCGTGTATTCGGCAGCACTGGCGGCGTTCAGCTCAAGGGGAAACTCAATGGTTCTTTTCTCTTTGTCCGACAGGTAGCGGTCAGACTGAATCATCAGGTCGATATACTTTTCAACCTGATTCCAGCGGAGGAGCGTTTTCTGATGGTCGGGATAGTGTTCAAATGTCAGCCCCTTGCTGTCATGATCGAGCCAACCGCTGCTTCCGTCCAGATAGGTGTGCGAGGAGCCGCCGGGTCCGTTTGGGGCATATTCTTTCGCAAGAGCTTTTGCCCGGAGTTTTCGGTCAGGCTGGAGCTGATAAATTTTCCAGATGCGAAGTTTGCTGTTTTCAAAGTTAGAACCTCTCCGCAGCGCATTTTCGATCTCGGCCTGTGACAAAGAGAAAGCGGAGGGCGATTTTTCGCTCTCCGCTTGGTCGATGGATTCAATTTGTTCGGCTTCGGTGGGAATGTGGGCATCGAAGAAACTTAACTGTAGATCAGCTCGTTCATCACCAGCTCCTCGGCCTGTGCTTTCAGGCTGTTCATGTGCTGCACCCACTCCATCTGATGCTGTTCCTTGTTCGGAGCCGGGTTCTGTTTCAGCAGTTCCTGCATGGTCTGGTGCATCCGGTTCTCTGCGGTCTGCTCCACTTCCAGCAGGTGCGGATGCAGAGTCCCCGACAGGAGCATCGAGTTGTACAGCACCGGGCGATGCTTCATCAGGTAAGTCCGGCGCAGTCGTCCGTACTTGCCCAGTGCTTTCTCCTGCTGGGGCAGGGTCAGGTTCGGGAGCTGGTAGTCCCCGATGGTCGAGTAGGTCACGTTCCGGCTGCTCATATTCATACTGGCTCCTTTCTACATTGCGGCGGCGGATTGTTGTTTTTACGGTTCTTTCAATGTTGCGTAGCACGTCCCGGCTACATTCGCTGACTGCGGTGCCCAGCGCATACACGGCGGCAGGAGTTGAAAAGGAGAAGATGGCCTGAAAATCGTCCCGGTCAAAATGTCCCGCTGGCTCAAAGCCGCAGCGTTCGAGAACAGTGTAGGTGATACTGATTGCGGCGGCACTTTTGAACTGGAACTCCTGTCCGGCTTCATCATAATCCATCAGGAGAGAACCGTCAACGATGTCGAGAATGTCACCGCTGTTGTTATCCCAATAGGAATCCACCAGCTTGCCGCAAACATCCGCGATCTGCTGGCCGAGGTTTTCGTGATGGACACCGTATTCTCTGGCAAGCATTTCCGACACAGGCTGCATCAGATCGGGGCCGAGCTGCCACACCTCCGGGTCACGAGAATTGCGGCGCACCCCGGTATCGCTCACATCAAAAACATAGTGCAGACGCGGCACACTGCTGGACTGGTCTAACAAGGCGATGCCTTTGGAGCCGCGCCGGACATAGCGATTCATGCGATCATTCCAGAGGTCGAAGCTGGCGCAGGCGGTGGCATCAGGCCGCTGGGCGTAAATCATGAGCTGGTCTGCATAGTTGTACTTGTACAGCCGGGATGCAGTGGTCAGGTAGTCCGTCCAGTTTTCCCAATACCGAGTCAGCTCTTTTGCCGTTTGCTGGGCAAGGTTGAGGTATTCTTGCGTTTTATTTGGCATGGCGTTCCTCCTTTCATTTTTTGTAAAAATAAAAAACGAGTGGTCGATACCACTCGCATACGAATATATTTTATTGAGGGAGTTTTGTTTGAACGATGTTGATTTTTAAGCCGTATGAATCTTTATAGTGTTTGAGTAATGAAAGATCTTCTTTATGCCACTCTTCGAGCATTTTAACGAGAGTATAATAATAGAGCCTGAGAATTTCCGAATATTCCGAAACACAACTAATAAGGCTAATGCTATTCTCGATACGGTTTATATATTGTTTTGAAAGTGTAGACCACTTTTTGTACTCTAATAATTGCTCTTTTTCAAAACGGACATCGTTAATAAGGCGATGATCTTTTTCAGAAAATGTTTGACTGACTAGTGGATAGCCTTTATGGGTAATATAATTTCTGAAATCGTGCATAAAAGATGCCAACTCATTTTTTCCAAACGTTTCACTTGTGAACGCGTTTATTTTTTCATTCACTGCTGTGCCGATGTAATATTCATTTCTGAGTGCATACCAGTGATCTCTTACTGCAAATGCTGACATCAAGAAATTTGAAAATTGTCGCTGAAGTTCGAGATTGGTTTCATGGCGTAGGGAATAATTTGCTGGTTCCTTAAGCATCACCACAAGAGCAGGGGTGTTTATCTTATCGTGCCATTTTCGGAAACTTACGGCATTGGCATTACACACTAAAATGGCATCTATAAATGAAGTCAAACGAATATTGACTTCATATCCAGGCAATTTTCTGATATCAATAGAGCCTTGTTTGGATTCGCGTTCTTCGTCAGTCATAGTATCCTCCATATAGATTGGCTATGAAATAGCTATATCATTTGAATTATACCATATTGTTTGCCATTACAAAAGAGGATATGTATGCCGCCAAGCGGCGGCAAAAATTTAGTCGATCGGAAATTCCAACTCGGCAAATTCAGTATCGGTCATAAGTTTCAGCTTTTCAATGACCTGCTCGGACAATTCTCGCAGGGCGGTTTCATCGGGCATCAGGTAGCACTGCATGAGCCGCAGCTCCTGCATCAGCCCCAGCCGGGTGCCGGGATTGTAGAGGATCATCAGCATCAGTTCTTCACCATTAAAGTTCATGAGCATCCCTCGCTTTCCTGCACCCGATAGGGCTGCACTCCGGGGCATCGCATTTTTCTTTTGTGCCAGCAAGAGCAGCCAGCTTTTCCAGCGTAGAGTGCCGCTGGTTCAGCCCCAATTTTTCAGCTTCTGCGGCTCTGTCCATCACAAAATCATAATCCTGCAACAGCCGCCGACCTTTTTCCATGTGGTGCGCTTCCAGAATCTGCTCCCGGACTTCCTGAATCGTCAGTTCCGGGGCATCGACCTGACCGCCATCCATCACGGAGAAGTCGCTGTGGTAAATGGTGTAGTTCCAGCCCTCATCGGTAGATTGGATGGCAAGATAACCCTTGCCGCCCAATTCCCATGCGCCCTGTTCATCCTGTGTCTGAATCTCTGGGTAATAGTCGGCTCCATTGCGTTCCATCACCTCAGCAAACTGGCAGATGTGGAACACATTGCCCAGACCACCCATGTCAAAATGGTAATCGTCCAGATATTCCAGCCGTGACGTAAAACTACGGCCATCCGGGTAGTCCACCTGAATCACACCACCATCAGGAACGCGGTGAAGATCGTCGTAATAGCTGTTGATGAGCCGAATATCGGGCGGTATCGTTTCGGGTTCCCAGATACGCCGCCTGCCGATGCCAGCCTGCGGGATGGTTTCAAGGATTTTTACGCTTTCAAGTTGGATGGCCTTACGGTCATCGTCCGAAAGTTCAAACAGATACCAGTTCCGGGCAGCAGACATCATGTTCCTGCCATCCGGCGGCAGATTTTTTTCGGAGATCTGCCCGCTTTCCAGAGGTTCGCCCGTCACCTTATTATAGGTAGCAAAGCCGACACCTGCGCCGTTCTCCCGGAGGTGCAGATAGCGTTCATCATTGATGAGGTAGATTGCTTCCTTCTTCTGCTCCATCAGCGGCCACCCTCAAATTCCAGCGAAAACTTGCTGCGGCCATCGGCTTCGGTGGACAGCAGGACAGTAGCATTGTAGGTCTTGCCCTTGGAACTCTTACAGTCTTTCAGGCGCACTCGGCCATCCCGCAGCAGCCTGTCCGCTACATGAGCGTCCATCCGCTTGCCCAGCCGCTTAAAGAAAGCGTTATCTTTCCACAGCACGAAACGGCACTCGCGGTTCTCACAGAAATACCCCTTTTCACGCTCCACAACGGAATTGCCACAGTTCGGGCAGACACCAATCACTTTGTTTTTCATAAGCGCACTCGCTCCTTTCACGGCCTCGGTGGTGTTTACCAGCGAGGAGATCATATCGTTGATTTCAGTCATAAATGTTTCCGGCTCCATTTCGCCGCGCTCTACGCGCAGCAGTTTTGTTTCCCAGTCGGCGGTCATATCAGCGGACTGGATTTCTTCGGGCATCACCGTGATAAGGGCTTTGCCTTTGTCGGTGGGCAGCAGCACCTTTGTTTTCTTGTTGCCCTTGCGCTCCAGAAAGCCTTTCTGTACCAGCTTTTCGATGGTGGCGGCACGAGTGGCCGGAGTGCCGATGCCCTGACGCTCCACGCCTTCCGGCATACTGTCCGCACTGGCAGTTTCCATCGAGTGCAGGAGCGTATCTTCGGTAAAATGCTTCGGAGGGGACGTTTGTCCCTCTTTCAGTTCTGCATTGAGAATGCCGCACTCACTTTCCTCCACCTGCGGCAGAGCAGTGAACTCCCTTTTGCGGTTCAGAATATCGGCCAGAACCTTGCGCTCCACCGCTTTCCAGCCTTCTTCCAGAATCTCTTTGCCCTTGGCTGTAAATTCTTCGCCTGCACATTCGGTGGTGAGCAGAGTTTCCAGATACCGGAAAGGTTTGCTGACTGCCATCAAGGTTCTGGCGATAATCAGCTTCAAAATGTTCCGTTCGCCCTTGGGCAGAGCATCCAAATCGGCTTGCAGCATACTACGAGTAGGCAGGATAGCGTGGTGGTCGGTGACTTTCTGCCGATTGACGGTGCGCCGCGTCCGGGGAACATCATCGTCGGCATCCTCGCTGACAAAGCCGAGAAAATCTTCCAATTCCTCGGCCAGCTCTTCCAGCATTTCCTCATCCTCGTCAGCAATATAGCAGCTATCGGTGCGCGGATAGGTGGTGAGCTGTTTTTCATAAAGCGACTGCACATAGTCCAACGTCTGCTGCGCACTGTATCCCAACAGGCGGTTGGCATCGCGCTGGAGCGTGGTGAGGTCATAAAGCGGCGGCGGATTTTCGGCCTTTTCCTTGCGCGTGATTTTCTGGATCGTGGACACCATCTCCTCTCTGCACCCCGCAAGCAGCTTTTCAGCTGCCGCTTTTTCAGAAATGCGGCGGCTGGATGCCACAAAACCGCTGGTCAGTTCCAGAGCCACCGTGTAGAATTTTTTCGGCACAAAGGCGGCAATGGCGGCTTCGCGCTCCACCGTCATGGCGAGTGTCGGGGTCATTACTCTGCCCACCGCCAAAGGCCGACCATACAGGCAGGAAAAAAGCCGGGAACAGTTGATGCCGACCATCCAATCGGCACGTTCCCGGCAGAGTGCAGCCTGATATAGCGCATCATATTCTGTTGACGGTTTCAGATTTGCAAAGCCCGCCCGGACAGCGGAATCCTCCATGCTGGACAGCCACAGCCGGGAAACAGGCTTTTTGCATCCGGCCTGCTCATACACCAGCCGGAAGATCAGTTCGCCCTCACGTCCTGCGTCACAACTGTTCACCACAGTATTAACGTCTGCCCGATGCATGAGTTTTTTCAGGATGCCAAACTGTTTTTTGGTGCTGGCAGACACCAGATACTGCCATTTCTCCGGCAGGATGGGCAAGTCTGCAATGTTCCACTTTACATACTGCTCCCCGTAGGCACTGGGCGGCGCAAGTTCCACCAGATGCCCGACACACCAACTTACAAGATAGCCGTTGCCCTCAAGGTAGCCATCCTGCCGCCCATGCACACCTAAAATTTTGGCGTAAGATATGGCAACGGATGGTTTTTCGGTCACGATCAATTTTGCGATAAACAATCCCTCCAATCTGTTTCGGATTCGATATGTAGGCGGCAGAACGCCGCCTTAAAATCAGATGGGTGTCACGTCCTGTTCCTCAGAAGTGTTTTCATCGGAATCATCCTCCGGGGGAATCTCAAAGCTGCCCTTATCCTCTGTATAGTCTGCATCCGGGTCAATGGCTTCTTTTTCAGCCTGCTTCTTGTTCTTCTGCTGGATGAAGAAATAGAAACCGCCGCCAGCCGCCAGTGCGATCAGGGCAATGACACCGAGAAACGCCGCAGCATACTTTGTGACCTTGTTTTCTTTGGGTGCGTTCGCCGCTTTCTCTGCTTCTTCTGCGGCTTTCTTGGCTTCTTCCTCGGCTTTCAGCTTGTCCTGTTCAGCTTTTGCCGCAGCTTCTTTTTCAGCGGTATAAGCATCGGCAGCATCTTCTTCCATCAGAGCCAAAAGGTCTGCTTCGTCCACCAGATTCATAAAGTGGACGGTCTGCGCCCCTTTGCTGTTTCGGTCAATGACCAGATAAAAAGTCGCACCCGACTTGCTGACAAGCGTAATGAACTGCTGGCCGGAACCGTCCGAATAATTGGTGTAGTAGTCGTCCACCAGCGTCAGATTGCCCTCCGGGGTCAGTGCGCCGGATTCCTCATCCGTGATGGTAACAGTATCTTCCTCCACGATTTCCGGCAGAACAGGCTGTTCCACCGGGGTGGAATCGCCCTCAAAGGCGAAAGCGGGAGCTGCCATGCCGATGCACAGCACCGCCGACACCAGCAGTGCGCCAAATCTCTTAAACTTCATCCGAATCATCCTCCTTGTCGAAAGTTGCGCCCACAGCGGCCAAAGCAGCCGGGTTCGGGGTGGAAGTGGCGGACTGCCGTAACAGTGCAGCCAGCTGCTCCGGTGTGACCTTGGCGGTGCGCACCATCTCGTTCACTTCGGCGGCTTCGGCCTCCTGAATCCTCCGTTCCAGAATCTCGATGCGGTTGTTCAGCTTGATGCGCCGATTTTTCTCTTTTTCGAGCATTGCGCGCAGTTTTTCCAGTTTTTCGCTCATAGTAAACCCTCCATTTCATTTTGAAAGCCGTCCAAATCCTGCGAGATGCTTCTCCCAGTAGGACGAGTGGATATTTGCGTATTTGATGGGGTCGCCAGCGGACACCATCATGCCGTTGCCGAGATAAATCCCGGTATGGCTCATGCCGGGGGTGTCATACGTTCCCTTGAAGAAAACCAGATCACCGGGTTTCGCTTCTGCTTCGGAAATGTGCTGATACTTGTTCCATAGGCCGTTGGCAGTGGTACGGCCAACATCGTAGCCGTTCTGATTGTAGACCCAGCAGACGTAGCCGGAGCAGTCAAAGCCCGTTTCCGGGGTGGAGCCGCCCCAAACGTAGGGTGTGCCAACGTATTTCTTTGCTTCCTCGTAGATGGCCGCAAACTCGCTGTCAGTCAGTGCTTCCGCAGGAACGGTATAGTCGATGCCGGGTGTGCCGGAGCCATCTGAGCCACCGGGCGGCAATCCACCGTTGAACAGGTATGGCCGACCACCCAGCGTATCCTGAAAAATCTCGTACCGCTTCCACTGATCTTCGGTCAGTTCTTCGCGGATAACGACCTCCAGACCTTTGTTTTCCAGCTTGGTGTGAAAAATCTTGTATTCATACGGCACTTGCGTAGGAACCGGGATTCCAGCCGGACTGATGACCCACACGGTTTTGTACCGTATCTGCACCTCCACCCATGTCGTTAGCTTATATTGCTTTTTGAAGATTTCCTTCAGCTTGCCCTGCACCTCTGACCGGGTGTAATCATCATACAGGGTAGTCAGGAAAGATGTGAGCTGCCATGGGTCATGCTCGATGGGGTCAAGATGGTATTGATACTCGTTGTAGCCCGGATGGTCTTGCGGAGTGCGCTTGATTTTCTTGTCCAGTTCCTTTTCCAGCTTCTTGTAGTCCTGCTCTGCACCGCGAATATCTCTGTCCTCGGCGGTGTAGATGGTCTGCCCGGACACCTGTGTGCCGCCCGAAAAGAGGATGCCGCAGGAGGAAAAGCCCGACATGACCATAAGAATGAGCAAAACAAAAACGCCCACGATCACCAGAACGTGCGCGTTGCTTTTCGCCGCAGTCATAAGGCCGTTTACTGCCGTGCTGACTACACTTTTGCCCTTGTCCACCACTTGCTCTACGCCAGACCGTGCCGCAGATGCACTGCTGGATGCAGCCTTTTTGCCGCCAGCAGTCTGCGCCGCTGTGCCGCCTGACCGGGCAGCAGCATAGTAGTTCTTGTGGATTTCCTGCCGCTGTTTCCATCGGGAGAGCCAGTTGGAAGCCCCCTCGCTGGTGCCGGATGCACCTGCATTTTGTGCCGCAGTTGCTTCCTGTGCGGCAGATTTTGTGGTGCAAGTTTTCTTCTTGCCCTGCATCTTGGCTTTCTTTTTCAGCTTCCGGGCATAGCGGCTTTTGGAAATGTCCCTGACATTCCCGGCAGTTTTTTCGCCCTCGCTTAGAGCCTGCACACCGACATTATCTCCCTCGTACTGGTCGATTTCCCGATGCGCCGCAGACCGGGCGGCATGAGCAGTGAACATCTCGCGTTTCTGCGCCTTGCTCAAACGGCTCAGTTCGTCCGGGGTCAGTTCTGCTTTGCCAAAACGCAAGTGCTGGGCTTTCTCTGCGGCCTTGTCTGCATCAAGTTTCAGTTTTTTCTTTTTGGGCGTGGACTGTTCGACCCTCGCTTTCTTCGGGGGAGAACGGGTTTTCTTTGCAGAAGAATCATCTTTGAAGTTCAGCTTTGGATTGCTCATTTCTGCGCACCCTCCGACACTTCACCCAATTTGGTGGTCATAATGCGGTAGAGTTCAAGGTCAGTCGGGAAACGGTCAACAAAGGGCAGAATGACATTGCCGAAGAACAGCAACCCTTCGCCCTCGCCGGAGTGGGTCACATAGGAAAGCTGATGGGGCGAGATGTTCAACTGCTTTGCCAAAATCTGACGGTCGCCAGCGGCCTGATTGAGCATGATAATCATGTCCGAGTTTTCAAAAATATTCTCGACTTCACGCGAAGAAAGCAGGTCTTTGACATTCTGCGTTAATCCAGTCGGGATGCCGCCCCACTTGCGAAAACGCTTCCAAATCTCCACGGAATAAGCCGCAGTCTGTTCTTCTTTTAAGAGGAGGTGCATCTCATCCATATAATATCGGGTGGACTTTCCGCTGCTGCGGTTGGCAGTGACACGCCCCCAGACCTGATCCTGCACGATGAGCATACCGAGCTTCTTCATCTGCTTGCCCAGTTCCTTGATGTCATAGCAGACAATTCGGTTATTGACGTTCACGTTGGTGCGGTGGTTGAACAGGTTCAGACTGCCCTTGACGTAGATTTCCAGAGCCGTGGCAACATGATGGGCTTCTTTTTCATCCTGCTGGAGCAGGGCATTGTACAAATCCTCAAGGATCGGCATATTCTCCGGGCAGGGATCAGCGAAATATTTGCGGTAGATCAAATGGACACAACGGTCAATGACCGTCTTTTCCACCGGGAGCAGACCTTCCTTGCCGCCGACCACCAGTTCACACAAGGAAAGAATAAAGTCTGCTTTCAGGGACAGCGGGTTATCTTCCTCTGAATAGTTGGCGTTAATGTCCATCGGGTTGATGAACTGGGTGCTGTTGGGCGAGATTTTGATAACCTGACCTTTCAGCCGATTCACCAGCGGGGAGTATTCGCCTTCGGGGTCGTTCACAATAATATCATCGTCTGTCACGAGAAATGCGTTGGCGATTTCACGTTTTGCCGAGAAACTTTTGCCGGAGCCGGGAGTGCCGAGGATAAGGCCATTCGGATTTTTTAGCTTTTTTCTGTCCACCATGATGAGGTTGTTGGAAAGCGCGTTCAGGCCGTAATACAGGCTTTCCTTGCTAGACTGATAAAGCTCCTGTGTGGTGAACGGAATGAAAATGGCCGTGCTGCTGGTAGTCAGGCCGCGCTGAATCTCGATCTGGCAGTCAGCCAGCGGCAGAGAAGACATAAGACCCTGCTCCTGCTGGTAGTCCAGTCTGCACAGATTGCAGTTATGCTTTTGCGCAATAGAACTGGCCTGAAAGATGTTGTTTTCCAGTTCCTGCTCCGTGCGCCCGGTGTTCAGAACGAGGAATGTCACCAAAAACATTCGCTCGTTCTGCGACTGCAATTCCTTTAACAAGGCTTTGGCATCCCTGCCGTAAGTTTTCAAATCTGACGGAAGAATGTCAATATCATACCCGGAACGGATGGCCTTTTTCTGTTCCTCAATGGTGCTGCGGTCAAGTTCGGTGATCGTGCGCTTGACTGTTTTAATGGCACGGTTCTGGTCTACCGACTGGATGTGCATGGTGACAATCTGGCTGGAATCCATGTCCAGAAAATCTTTCAGAAGTTGGTCGCTGATGTCAGAGGCCGTGATACTCAGGAAGCTGGCGGCGCAGTAGATGCCACCCATTTGGAAAGTGCGGCTGTTCTTAAACGCAAAAACCGTGGGTGCAATGGCATCTTTGACGGAAAGGCCGCTTTTCACAAGGTCTTTCCAGTCAAAATGAAATTTGCTGGAACCGTCCATGTTGAACATATCGTGCATGAGTTTGAGCCGCTCGGCACCGTTCAGCGGCTTGGCCTGCACACCCAGCCTGTGAAAGTTGTTCAAAAGGTCGTTCTGGATGTGGTCGAGCCGTGCCTTGACCTGCCGCATACTCTCACCCTCAACGCCAAAGGTGATAAATTTGGTCTTGGTCAGACCATTATTGCCCTTGGCAAGCTGCTGGCGCAGCATTTGAGAATACTCGGCGCGAACATCATCAAAGCCATCCCGCTGGTAAGGGATGCGGATGCTCTTCTCAAACTCTGTGCTGTCCGTTGCCATGTTCACAAAGGACAGTTCAAACTTGATGCTGGAATCGAAGAAGTTCAGAAAACTGCACCATTCCTCGAAAATCGCAGTCTTGTCCTCCTGCTGGGCAAGCTGGTAATTGATGTCCTGATACTGGATGGTACGGGTGTAGTAGTTCGGTTTCACCCGGCAGGTGCCATCCTCGAACATCCGCTGCATGGGGATGGACTGCTGCGCTGTCCGGGGAACAGCGGGCTTCGGCGGCTTTTTCTTGCCGCCCTTATCGGTCTTTTTCCAAAACGGCATGTGTCACGCCTCCTTTCATGAGCAGTGCATAGTAGTTGTTGGTCTGATACGGTCGAATCTTCGGACGCAGAAATCGCGCCTGAACATAGTGCGACAGCACCTTTTCCAAAGGCTGTCCGTTTTTCTCGTACATACCGAGAAAGAACGCCGGGAGCATAACAGCCATCATGCCGAGGGTGGCGGCAGTATTGCCACCAGAATCCCGGAGAACGAAAAACAGCGGCACTCCAATCAGTGCCGCCGTTCCGAAGCAGATGAGCTGTCGCTTTGTCAGGTTGAAAGCTACTTTTGACTTCACCTTGGTCAAGTCGCGGGGAACGGAAATATATGCGGCCAAAATTCACACCCCCTTTTAATGTGCGCCCAGCACACTTTTTGTGACCGAGCTGGTTTTGAACAAGCTGAAGCAGAGCAGGACGGTATAGCCGACAATGCTCCAGATGGAGCCGATGGCATCGCCGGAAATCGCCACGTTCTGTATCAGCACGGCATAGATGGCAACACAAATCAAAATCAGGAATCCCTGAAATCCCAGCGCGAACAGGCATTTCAGATAGTTCTGTCCCATGTGCGATTGTTCATGGTTTCCCCATGTGGCCATGGGAATCGGCGCAAGGCTCACCATGCAGTAGATCTCGATTATGCGCCCGTACACGATAACAAAAATGACGATTGAAAGTATCCTCATGGTGATGCCAATGAAGAACGATTGCAGGAAAAGCCCGAACAGCGGGCCGACATCCATTTGCATCAGACTGGCTTCCAGCATGGACAGGCCAATCTCGTTGACACGGGTATTTCCTGCAATGATGCCGCTGGAATCGGACACGACTTTCTGCGTCAGGTCGAACACCGCCATCACAATATCGAATGTGTTGGAGATGAACCAAACCGACACTGCTGTTTTGAAGATCCAGCGCATAATGAGCGCAGGCTCGAACTGCGCCATGTTATTGTGCTGGGTTATCATCTCGATCAGCTCGTAACAGGCGATAAAGGTCAGGATGATGCCCGCGATAGGCAGAACCACATTCCGGGAAAGCGATTCGATCATCGCAAAAACACGCGGTTCAAAGGCCGATGGGCGTGTGCCGACCTGCTGTGCAATGTCACCGACCTGTTCATTTACGGCATCAAACAGCCCGGACAAATTTGACATGATGCCCGCCGTTAGGATGCCCTTTATCCAGTCGGCTATGGCTTTGAGAACGGTTTCCATTCAGCAGTCACCGTCCTTTAGGTGAAGTGATTGATAAGGGTCTTGAGAAGGTTCAGAACAAAAATAATGTGGGTCAGAAGCTGCATAATAGCACCGCCTTTCGTTGATGGGTGGATAAAACAAAAGCACGATTTTGGCAGACACTGTTCAAAAAACTGCAAACCGCAGCAGGTTGGCGTGGTGAAAAATCGTGCTATGGAAACAAAAAAGCCGACTGCTTTTGGCAATCGGCATAGAAAAATAATTCAGTTAAGCAAGCATCTTGCCCTCCAGATAGGAGCAGCGCAGATAATCGGGGTTGGTATAATAGACATTGGAATTGAAGTCGGAAATCTCATCTGTGATGAACGAAGAGAAAACATCAATGATCGCCTGTGCTGCATCATCGTTCTTCATGGTGGACAGCACCAATCCCTGATACAGCATCCCGATGGAAGTTGCGGAAGGAACTTCGTAGCGGCACTCGGCTACGGTATCAAAATTACCGTCCGGGATGTTAAACCAATCAATCAGTTCTTCCGAAACCTGTTCAAAGGAAAGGCAGTGGTTTACCTCGGCATCATAAATTTGACGCTCAATGTCCTTTTTGGAAAAGCAACGAATCACATCCTGCCGATGGTTCTTTGTTTTGCGGGCAATGTATTCGATCAGGCTGCATACATAAAAAATATCATTCATCTGTTTTTCCGTCATGGATGTGTTCACTCCTCTCGAATGTTAAACAGCGCAGAGCATTGGCTGTATGAAAACTGATCTGATGTGTCGGGTGTTTGAATTTTGCCAATGCCCAAAATGCTTCGCGGCTGATTTGACCAGAAGTAAAGCCGTTGACGTAATCCCAAATCGTATCGTCAGACATTGGCCCCTCTACAATATCGTAGGGATGGGTTTCGCCTGCACGACATTTTGCAATAAAATCCAGCCATTCATCCGACATTTCCGGGAAGCGCAGAATCTTCAGCTCAGGATTCTCTACATAGCGGTAAATGTTCACAATACCATATGCGGAGCGGCGGTCTGCCCAGCGGTAGGCTTGCTGATAATTGTTCGTGCAATAGAATCCCCATGAAAAGTCTTTTGTATACCGTGTGATACGGATTTCAGGATAGACAACTTCCTCTTTGCTACCGTGATACAGTAAAATCTCGCGCATCTGCTTCACCTTCTATAGATAAGATGGTGACTATGGTGCTTCTTATTATAATATGTACCGGGCGGCAACCGCCGCCCGCTGTTCTTAACCGAACAGGCCGCTCAGCAGAGGAATGAGGGTAATGCCGACCAACGCCACGCCGCCGCCAGCCATGAGCTGCTTCATGCCCTGACTCTTGCTGCCGGGGTTATCGTTACCATAACCTTCCAGCAGGTTGATGGCACCCCAAACGCCGAGACCGGCACCCAGAGCGACAACCAGAGTCTGAAGAACTTCGATAGCACTGTTGAAGAATTCCATAGTCTTTTCTCCTTTATTATAAAGCGTTTTTGGTCATTTGTACACACCTGAAATCCCATCATTTTATGCCGCATAGCCGCAGCAGAGTTGATTTTCTGGTGTACCTGTCAGACCGATGGTAAAAATAGCCACCTACCCAATCAGATAGGCGGAAGTGAATCAGCGTCCACCACGATGAACTCATCACCGGGGTGGATTTTTGTTTTTCGGTTCAGATATTTTTCAATATCAAACGTGTTCTTGGGGTTGTAATCAGAGGTCAGCTTGTAGTTCGGATGCTGGGTCAGGTCGTACTTGTCCGAAAGAAAAGGCCGCACACCGCGCAGCTGCAAAATGCACTTGCCACCATCCAGCACAGCAATCTCATCTCGACTTAATAATTCGTGACCCAATTTGGAGTAATTTGTGCCGTAAGATGGTGAGTTTCCGCGCGTGTCCGATGTGTTGAACGCATCAATCGTTTCTTTGCCCAGCATTTCAGACAGGTCTTTCAACGTACCGGGTTCCGAACCGCCGAGGAAAATCTGACTGTCCATATTGCCGATGATGGTATCGGCATTGTCCTTGTAGATAGCCTTTAGCTGGCTTTTTGCCTGTAAAACAAGGCAAGCCGAAATCTCACGGCTGCGGATGGTCGCCACCAGTTTTTCCAGATTGGGAATCTGTCCGATGTTGGCGCACTCGTCAATCAGACAGCGCACATGAATAGGCAGCTTGCCGCCGTACACATCGTCCGCTTTGTCGCACAAGAGGTTAAAAAGCTGGGTGTAGACCATGCTAATGAGGAAGTTAAAAGTGCTGTCCGTGTCCGACATGATGAGAAACAGAACCGTTTTCTTGTCGCCCAGTGTGTCCAGTTGCAGTTCGTCATACATCGTTAAATCGCGCAGTTCTTGAATATCAAAAGGTGCGAGCCGTGCGCCGCAGGAAATGAGGATGCTCTTTGCTGTCTTACCAGCAGCTAATTTATAGAGCTTGTACTGGCGCACGGCAAAGGAATTGGGCTTTTTCTTGCCTAAATCCTCAAAGAGCAGGTCAACCGGGTTTTGGTATTCTTCATCGTCCTCCAACACTTGCATGGTGTTCAGCATTTCGAGCAAGGTCGCAAAGTTTTGTTCTTCGACAGGAGCTTCATAATGCAGATATGCGATAAGCGCAGTGAGCAAAAGTCGTTCGCTTTTCTCCCAGAATGGATCGCCGCCGCTGCCTTCACCTTTCGTGTTGGTCATAAGGGTCGTGACCAACTTGAGAATATCCTTTTCGCTGTGGACGTAGCTGAACGGATTGTAGCGCATCGACTTCTTGAAGTTGATGGTGTTCAGGATTTTCACCTTATAGCCGTTTTTCAGCATGGCCTGCCCACATTCAAGCACGATTGTACCTTTCGGATCAGTTACGACATAGGAGGAGTGGCACTGTAAAAGATTTGGTTTTAGCCAGAAGCGCGTCTTACCGCTGCCGGAGCCGCCGACCACCAGCACGTTTTTGTTTCGGGCATTCTTGGGGTCGGGTGGACAATTGCTCATCATCAACCGTTCTGTTTTGGTTAAAATGATGTTGTCGGCAAACTTGGGAGACATGAACGGTTCAATGTCCTTGGCATTGCCCCATCGGGCAGAGCCGTACTCCATGCCGTGCCTGTACTTCTTTGCATTTTTGCTCCGCAAATATACGGCAAGCCGTAGTCCTGCGCCGCAGGAAAAGCCAATAAGCAAATCCAGCGGATGCAGACTGGGCAGAGGGTTCGCAAATGCCACCGGGAAAGTTCCCATCATCGCCATGATTTTATCGCCCAACTCTTTTCCCTCGGCAAGCCGCCATACTTCACCAAGGTTCGTTGCCACCAGTCCCAGCAGGATATACGGCAGATACAGCGCAAGCAGTTTTGTCAGCTTTTTCGTGGTCACAGTCCACGCTCCTGTTCCTTGCGGCGCACCTTGCCGGGAAGTTCTGCTGCGGCCTGCACCAGTTCGTGCAGCTTTTCCAGCACAGAGGGACGCATGGTTTTGCTCAGCAGGGATGCCGAATATTCTTTGAAAGCGGCATTGAACGCTTCCACATCCGGGGCTTTGAAAAAGACCAGATACCGGGGCGGCACTTCGGAACTGTCCTTGCGGATGGCATAGTCGATGCCGTACTTTTTGGCGTACCGCTCAAAATCGCGGATACCCGTTTTGTTGATTTCTACGCTGGACACGCCGCGATTTTGCCGCAGGAGCATTCGGACACTCTGCTTGCCGCTGGATTTATCGGCCAGTAATTTTGACTGATACTGCTGGAGTGCTGTCCGTCCAGCGTTCAGAACCGTCCGGGCGGTCAGCTTCGTGGTGGACACCACAATATTGAATGTTTTCTGCTCGACTTCTTCCTGCACATTCATCACCATCCCTTGCCGCCTGCATTAGCGCAGCCACGAAAAAGCCGCAGAGTGCGCCGAACTCAAAAAATGCGAAACCGATGAAAAAATTAAGCATAGGCGCGCCTCAATCCATACAGATGCAGGGCAGCTTGTGATTGTCTGCCATGAGCGTGACGCTGTGGCTTGCCAGAAACTTCTGGAAACGGTACACATCGTCGATGGTGAGCGAAATAAAATCGCTGTCCATGTTGGTGCGCACCAGAATGACCGGGCCAGTCAGGTAACGTTTGCCCGCCAGCTTTAACACCTGTGCCGGATTGTAGGTGAGCAGCAGCGAGGTGTCAGGGAGATTGATGCTGACATCGCTTTCATCGAAGCAGGGCAGAATGTCAGGAACTTCATCCAGCGTGATAACCGTCAGTTCCATATCCGGCGCAATGGCTGCAAAGTAGACTTCACCGGGCTTCTTGCCACCTGCCAGAATGGTGCAGATGCGCATATCAATAGTAATTTCCTCGGAACGGATAATACGAGAAGCGGTATTGTTCATAGGCGTTTTTCCTCCATTTTTGCAAAAGAAAAAGACCCCATCGGGTCTTACATTTCAAACGACGTTCAGCGTTCGGCTTCATGTTTGCGCTTCTTCAAACGCTGATCCAGCAGCTTAATGATGGAATCTTCGATTTGCTTTGACGAATAGCTGCTCGGAAAATATTTTTTTAGGGCATCACTTCTGAATACAATTTTTTCTGCTTTACTCTCCTCCAAAAGTCCGATGATTTTTTCTTCCATTTCTCTCGGAGTAGAGCTTTCGGGAAAGTATTTCCGCAGAGTATCGTTTTTGATAACCACCTTGTCCAATTCGTCCTTTTTCGGCTCTCCCATCACGGCAAAGGCAACGTCATACGAGAAATGACCTTCCTGAGCCAGCTTTTTGAGCCGTTGCGCCTGTGATAGTGATGGAGCGTTCTGTGTGTCGAACATAGCTTCAAGAAAATCTCGCTGCTGGTTTTCATCAAGATAAGAGAGTTCCACCGCAGGGTTAAATGAGATTTTCTTTTCGTCTACCATGTCCAGAAGTTCCGGGATAAGGTTGGTTAAGCGGATAAAGCGGCGAATTGTGTCTTTACTTACACCAGCATCTTCACCGACTTTTTCAACAGATAACTTCTGCGCAACTTGCGTAGAAGTTAAATCTGACCTAGCACCTTGTCTTTTTAGTGCATCTAGCTTCATCTTGTAGGCAAATGCCCGCTCACTCGGCAAAATCTGTTCGCGCTGAAGGTTGGAATCGACCATGAGCAGGACGGCGGCATCATCATCCATTTGACGGACAATGACAGGCAGGGCTTTCAATCCGGCAAGCTGTGCAGCGTGCTGGCGGCGATGGCCGGAAATAATTTCATAGCCACCTTCCGGGCGTGGACGGGCAATCAGGGGATTTGTGACACCCAACAGCTTTATGCTTTCCACTGTATGCTGCATAGCTTCATCGTCCAGAACCTTAAAAGGATGGTCTTTGAACGGATGCAGTTCCTCGATGGAAATTTGCTGCACCTGTTCGCGCTGTTCTTCCTGCCGGGCTTCTTCGGTGGAAAAAATATCATCGTAGCTGTTCAGACTGACGTTTAATCCGTTTTTCGGCATCGGCCAACACCCCCTTTGCGATGGAATGATAGGCTTCTGCTACTTTGCCTTTGGGGTCATACTGGAAGATACTTTTTCCGGTCGTGCTGGTTTCGGCGGCACGGACAGAGCGAGGAATGGTCTGGTCGAACACCTTCAGATGCTTTCCGTAGGCTTGCCGAATCAGATTGCTGATCTGCTGCCCATAGATTGTGCGGCTGTCCGTCATGGTGAGCAGGATGCCCTCAATTTTCAGCTTTGGATTTATCTGCCGCCTTACTTTCTGCACAGTTTGAAGCAGTTGCTCCAAACCTTTCGCAGAAAGATACTGCGCTTGCACCGGAATCAGAGCGGAATCTGCCGCCGCCAGTGCATTGACTGTCAGCATACCGAGAGAGGGGGTACAGTCGATCAGGATATAGTCGTACTCGCGTTTTGCGTTTTCCAACACCTGTTTCATCACTTTTTCCCGGCTCATGGTATTCACCAAAGCCACTTCCAGCCCGGCCAGTTCGATGTTGGCCGGGATAAGGTCAACGCCCTCCGCATGGTGCAGAATCCCTTCGCCGGGTGGGATACACTGGTCGTTCATGGCTTTCTGCATTAGAGCGGAGAGTGTGATGGGCAGGGTATCCGGGTCTTGCCAGCCCATACTGACAGTGAGCGAACCCTGTGGGTCAGCGTCCACAAGTAGAACTTTCTTGCCCTCCATTGCAAGTCCTACGCCCAAATTTTCACAGGTGGTGGTTTTGCCTGTGCCACCTTTCTGGTTGATAACGGCTATTGTTGTTGCCTTTTTGGAAATTTTCATCACCTCCGAGCTGCTAAATCGTGGTTGACTTTGTTCTGATAGTAGAGCTGCATTGTGGTTGGGGCGTTGAACAGCGCGGCCAGAAGATACTGCTTCATGTTCCGTATCGGTGAAGTGTTTTCTGCAAGGCAGTTCAAAACAAACCGAATGTGGTCTGCATTCAGTTTTTTCAGCCTGCTGCACACTACTTCGGCGGGCTTATCATCGCCAGCAATTCTTATGAGCTTGCGCTTGCTGTCACAGGTATCCACCAGCAAATTCACGATCTGATAGATTGTATCTTCATCATCCGGGTAAAGCCGGAGAAGAAGGTCTATCTCCAAAGAATGTGAAAAATATTCTTCGAGTAGTTCACGATTCTTCATCATCTTCGATTCATCGGAAAGGATAGGATTCGTATTATTCCGCTCTGTCTTATTCTTTTTATTCTTATTACATCGTGATTTGGGTGGGTCTTGACATTCTTTTTTGAAAGCCCCAGATTCGTGATTTTCACGATTCTGGACACGCTCATTTGAAAGGTCTGACGAAAAGTTTTTCACATATACCAAACTTGGCTTGCCCAATCCTCTGCGTTTTCGTTCAACCAAACCAAATTTTTCAAGTTCCCGGAACAGCTTCATCGCTTTGTTGTCTGCGCAACACAAAGTCCTCTTGACATCCTCAATCGTGAAGATGATGAACACTCGACCTTTTTTGTCAAACCATTCATTTTTAACAGAAAGGCTCATGCGGTCAAGCAGGATGCCGTACAGAGTTTTGGCATCGGTTGACAGATCTTGAAACCGCTGCTCCTGAAAAAGAGCCTTTGGAATGCGGAAGAACGAAAAGAGTTCTCCGGCCTGTCCGTAAAAGTAGTCAAGGGTCATACAATTCTGTTAAGGATGAAAAAACAACGATGGTTCATTGACATGGTTGACAAATCCTCCTTATAGATAATTCGTGCAAACAAAAAGCGCAACTTCGATTGATGAAAATCGAAATTGCGCGATGTAACTTAGCCGGGGGAGAAAAGTCATTTGTCGGGGTCGTTTGACCACAATTTGACCACAAAAGGAATGAAACGTCTTGACATCAAACGAAATAGAATGAAAAAACGGATTCTGAAATTAGTGATATAGCGTATATTGTGTGCCGTTTTGACCAACATGTCCACGAGTGGAGCACAATGGGGTTCAAGAGGCCGTGAGTTCGATTCTCGCCACTCGGACCAAACAAAAATAATCCGAACTTGTTTCCGATAGGAGATGGGTTCGGATTATTTGTTTTCTTCGGAAAATTAGCGTTTGCGAAGCAATGAAAGCCCCAGTGGGGCTTTTAAGCGACGGAATGGTCTGCGTTAGCAGATGGAGGGGCTTTGCCCCGACAAGCGCTACTCCAACAAGATCACTTAGAAAACTCGCAAGAGTTTGAGAAGTGAAGTCCCGGATGGACAGAACATTTTCAAGAATTGAAAATTTGTGGCCACGGGACGGTTCTTGCCCTCTACCGCTGCGCTCAAAACCGTTTCTGGGTAATTGTTTCCGAATTGTTAAGACGCAAACAATAAGTAGAGGTGATTCTGCTCATGTAATGGGGTCGCCGTTTGACCCGAACGAAGTTCCTGCCCCTGTTTGCGCAGCGGCGTTGTCTGGCTCGCTCACGGAAAGTGTGAGGTCATGGCGCAGTAGGGATAAGCTGTGAAAAGAAGCATGGACGCCCCCGAAAAGGAGAGCGTCCATGCTTCTTGCTGTATCCGAATGGAGGAGATTGCGAAATC
>CAKSWU010000029.1 GCA_934513205.1 uncultured Faecalibacterium sp.
TGGCAGAAGAATTTGGAGAAGAAAGGCTCCAAGTACGCACAGCCCAGTACAACCCTTGCAATCTACACGCAGGTCTATGACAAGCGGCGCAAAGAGATTCGCAACCAGATGAGCAAGGAACTGTACGAATGAGCAAAAAAGAAGCACGAAGGCCGAAACCTTCGTGCTTTTTTGGTGGGCCAGCCAGGACTTGAACCCGGGACCAAGCGGTTATGAGCCGCCAGCTCTGACCAACTGAGCTACTAGCCCGCAATGCGCTGCGGCATCTATCAGTATACCAAACTCAGCGCAAAATGAAAAGCTTTTTGCCAAAAACTTTATTTGGTGCGGTGCGCATCCAGCTTTTGCAGCAGGAAGGTGTCCAGCATCTCCTGCGGGAACAGCGGCTCCTTGTAGCCAAACGCCTCCCGGATGAAGATCAAGGTCACAACGGTCTGCCGGCCCGGGTCCAGCCGCAGGGTATAAAGGGTGTCCAGCGGCTGCTGGGTGGGCTGGTGCAGCGTCAGGTGCAGCAGAAAACCGCCGTCCTTTTCCCGGCGGCAGTCGTAGACAAACTCATCGGTGTCGCTGTGCTCGTCCAGCCGGTCAAAGCATTCGTCCAGCGCAAGGTCGGTGCGGAACTCGGACAGGCCGGACGGGCCGTACTGGCTGCGGCGGCCCGAATCCCGCCGGGAGAGCAGAAAAACGATGACGCCCAGAACGGCGGCAAGCAGCAGGATGGAAACAACAGAGTTCATGGAGCACCTCCGGAAGAGTTTTTCTTATTGTAACACAACCTGCGGGGTTTTGTGCTATAATATTTTTGAATCTTTGAAAATTTCGAACTTTTGAACGAAAAGCCTGCCGCCACGGCAGGCGGGAGGAACCTATGAAGCTCAAATTCACACGCAAGACATGGTACTTCTTTTTGCTGGCTGCGGCGGCAATGTCCATGCTGGGGGGCTTTGCCGTGCTGGGCGGCATGGATTTTTCCGGGCTGGAACTGATCGTGTTCTGCATCACCGGCATTGCGGTGCTGTTTCTGGCGGCGCAGAAGGGCGCACCGGCAAGGGAAAAGCGCAGCTACACCGGTGTGTTCGTGCTGCTGATGCTCAGCAAGCTGGCAGCCGGGGGCTGGGCGGGCGATATCTGCTCGGCGCTGGTGTGGCCCGCTTTGCTGGCCACCGAGCAGGAACGCGGCAGACCCATCCAGAGACAGCTGCAGCTGGTAAGCGCCGCCGAGGCGCTGCGGCTGATGTTCTGGCTGCTGACGAAGTACGCCGGCATGAGCGGCCTTGCCTTCTGGACCAACCTGATGTTCGTGCTGCTGACCTGCGCCCGGGGCTGGGCAGGTCTGACGCTGTACAAGACGCAGGAGGAGACCCTGTGACCCAGCGGTGCAGGTCCAAAAAACAGGAAGAAAAACGGCTGCGTCTGGGACGGCGCAGCTTTCTGCTGGGGGCGGGCGCGGCAGCGTGCGCCGGGGCTGCGGCGTGGCTGCGCAGCGGCAGAAAACCAGACCCTGCCCCCGCTGCCCCTGCAGCAGAGAACCCCGCCCTGCCCGCCGGGGAGTGGCGGGCGGTGTGGGTGAGCTATCTGGACTGGGCGCTGCTGGATTTTTCCACGGCGGACACCTTCCGTGCCGGGGCAGCGCAGCTGCTGGACAACTGCGCCGGGCTGGGGCTGAACACGGTGCTGGCGCAGGTGCGGCCCTTTGGGGATGCGCTGTACCGCAGCAGCCTGTTCCCATGGAGCCATCTGTGCACCGGGGTGCAGGGGCAGGACCCGGGCTTTGACCCGCTGGACATCTTTTTGCAGGAGGCCCACGGGCGGGGGCTTTCAGTGGAAGCGTGGCTCAACCCCTACCGGCTGCGGTCCTCTGCCGCCATGCCGCCCAGTCTTGCGGAGAATAACCTTGTCAACACCCACCCGGAGTGGGTCTGCACCGTGGGAGAAGGACTGTATCTGAACCCCGCCGTGCCTGCCGCCGCCGACTATGTGGTGCAGGGCGTGGCGGAGCTTTTGCAGAACTATCCGGTGGACGGCATCCACTTTGACGACTATTTCTACCCCTCCACCGACCCTGCCGTGGACGCGGTGCAGTTTGCCGCAAGCGGCGAGACCGACCTTGCCGCGTGGCGGCGGAAGAACGTCACCGCGCTGGTGACGGCGGTGCACCGCACCGTGAAGGCGGCAGACCCCACGCTGCGGTTCGGCATCAGTCCGCAGGGGAATCCCGACAACGATCTCAACGAACAGTATAGCGATGTGACCGCGTGGTTGGCGGCAGAGGGGGAAAACGCCCTCATCGACTACCTTTGTCCGCAGGTGTACTGGGGTTACGGCTACACCCTGCGCAGCGGCAGCACCCGGTTTGCGTTCGAGAACATCGTGCCGGCGTGGCTGGCATTCCCCCGGGCGGGAGAGGTGGCGCTGTATTTCGGGCTGGGGGCGTACCGTATCGGGACCGGGGACGGCGGGGCGAACGCCGACAGCACGGCCGTCTGGAGCACCGGCAGCGCGCTGGCGGCACAGGTGCAGGACCTGCGCAGTCAGAAGGCGGGGGGCTTTGCGCTGTACCGGTACGGCAGCCTGTTCGGTCCCGGGGCTGCAGACGGTGCCCCGGCGGAATGTCAGGCCCTGCGCCGCCTGACCGGGCCGGAAACCGTAGAATAAGGCGGCAAACCGCACAAAAACACGGTGCGTGTCTTGTGCAGTGCGGCAAAATGCGGTATACTATACCTGAATCTGCTCCGGAATGCGCCGGGGCGTAAGGGACGAAAAACAAAAGGAAGCATCTGCTTCGTGAGGAAACGTATGAAGATGAAAAAAAGGATCGCTGCGCTGGTGATGGCACTGGTGCTTGCAATGAGCCTGACCGGCTGCAAGGACGCCCTCAAGACCGTGGTGCACAAGGTGACAGGCGCCTCGGATGAGGTGCAGGAGGAGGATACGACCCGCTGGGCCGAGCAGACGAGCGACCCGCTGATCATTCAGGGCATCGCGGACGCCTCGGCAAAGTTTGCCACTGCCACGACGGACGGCTGCCTGTACGCAGTGTTCAACGGTATCTGGAGCCGCAACACCGGTTATTTCACCGTGCCGTCCGGCAGCCTGAGCATCATGGCCTGCGGCACCGCCGAGGGCACCCAGAAGTTCAAGGTGGCGCTGTGGAAAAAGGTGGACGGCGGTGCAGAGTATGTGCCGGACAGCACCTATTACGTCAAGACTGACGGCACCAACTACCGCTGCACTCTTTCCGGGCTGGACCCGGCGGCGCAGTACCGGGTGACCATTTCCTATGACTCCAGCCGCTACTATCTGTACGGCCTGCTGAAAGCGGAGGGCATTGCCGGATGAACAGCCAGACCAGGAATTCGTTGATGCTTCTGCTGTGCTCCCTGATCTGGGGCACAGCCTTTGTGGCACAGAGCGCGGCGTCCGGCATGGGGGCGTACAGCTTTTTGGCGGGACGCAGCTGGCTGGCGGTGCTGGTGCTGCTGCCAACGGTGAAAGCCTTTGACGCCATCCGCGCCAAAAGCGGCGTGGATGCAAAGCCCAAGACCGCTGCCGAGAGAAAAAAGATCTGGAAGGCGGGCCTTGTGTGCGGCACCTTCCTGTTTGTGGCATCCTCTGCCCAGCAGATCGGCATCACCATCAATCCGTCCACCGCAAAGGCTGGGTTCCTGACCGCCATGTATGTGGTGCTGGTTCCGGTGTTCGGCCTGTTTCTGGGCCGG
The DNA here is from genome assembly GCA_934513205.1 of uncultured Faecalibacterium sp. GTDB lineage: Bacteria > Bacillota > Clostridia > Oscillospirales > Ruminococcaceae > Faecalibacterium. Next base: position 3,720 of record CAKSWU010000029.1, read on the forward strand.
AAGGGCAGCGTACAGCTGTGGACCAGCATGATCATCGCAGTGATGGGCCTGTACCTGCTGTGCATGAAAAACGGCTTTGGCAGCATCGAGACGAGCGACTGGCTGCTGCTGGCCTGTGCGGTGCTGTTCAGTTTCCAGATCATGTCGGTGGACCACTTTTCGCCGCAGATGGACGGCGTCCGGCTGAGCCTTGCCGAGTTTCTGGTGGTGTCGGTGGAAAGCACGGCGGCAGCGCTGTTGTTCGAGACGCCCACCGTGGCGGAGTTTGCCGCCAACGCGGCGCCCATCCTGTATTGCGGCGTGCTGTCCAGCGGAGTGGGCTACACCCTGCAGATCCTGGGCCAGAAGGACCTGAACCCCGCCATTGCAAGCCTGATCATGTGTCTGGAAAGTGTGTTCAGCGCGCTGGGCGGCTGGCTGCTGCTGCACCAGAGCCTTTCTGCGCGGGAAGGCTTTGGCTGCGTGCTGATCTTTGCCGCGGTAGTGCTGGCGCAGCTGCCGCTGGAGCAGCTGTGCCGCCGCTGCAAGACCTCGTGACCCATGGCAAAACAACAGCCGGAGGTCCAGCTGCGCTGCGCGGCGGGCATCGTTTATGAGCTGACCCGCAAGCGGGTGAAGAACCTGAACATCCGGGTGCGGCAGGACGGAACCGTGGCGGTGAGCATCCCGCTGCGCTCCTGCCCCGAGGCGGCAGACCGCTTTGTGGCAGAGCGTGCCCAGTGGGTGCGGCAGGCTCTGGACCGTGCCCGGCAGCGGGAGGTGCGGGACGCGCAGCCGCTGCCGGATAAAGAGACAGCGCTGGCTCATTTTACCGCCATGAGCGATAAGGTCTACCCGGCCTTTGCCGGGGTGCTGGGCGGGCAAAAGCCCGCCATCCGGGTGCGCAGCATGACCAGCCGGTGGGGCGTGTGCGCCATGCGCAAGCGGCAGATCACCTTTGCGCTGCAGCTGTACAATATGCCCCCGGCGGCGCAGATCTATGTGGTGGTGCACGAATACTGCCATTTTTTGCAGCCCAACCACAGCCCGGCGTTCTGGGCCGAGGTGGAAAAGCTGCTGCCGGACTGGAAGGCCCGGCGGGAACTGCTGAAATAAAAAGCATGGATGCGGGCGGCTTGCGGGTCGTCCGCATCAAAACTGTACAACAGGAGGGAACGTCCCTTGGAAAACGAAAAAAAGTCCGGTGACAAATACGCAAAGCTGGCGGGCAACACCCTGATCTTTGCCATTTCCAGCTTTTCGTCCAAGCTGCTGACCCTGATCGTTCAGCCTTTTCTGACCTATGCCATGGCGGAGATCTCGGATCTGGGCCTGTCCAAGATCCTGAGCCAGTATGCCAACCTGCTCATCCCGTTTGTGTCCATGGGCATGTCCAACGCCATCATCCGCTTTGGTCTGGACAAGGGCAACAGCGAAAAACAGGTGTTCACCAACGGCCTGCTGACCATTCTGGGCGGCTTTGGCATTCTGGTGCTGTGCTGGCCCGTTGCGCAGTTCCTGCCCGATATGGCGCAGTACGGCCTGCTCATTTACATCTATGTGCTCATGAGCTGCCTGCGCACCCTGTGCACTCAGTTCGTGCGCAGCCGCCAGTGGAACAAGCTGGTGGCAGTGGACGGCGTGCTGTGCACCGTGGCGACCATGGCGTTTTATGTGCTGTATCTGGTGGGTTTCCGGTGGGGTGCCAACGGCTATCTGCTGGCGATCATCAGCGGCGACCTTGTCAGCGTGCTGTTTTTGCTGTTCACCGGCAAACTGTGGAACTACATCGAGTTTTCGGGCATCAACCGGGACCTGTGGAAGCAGATGCTGCGTTTTTCGCTGCCCATGATCCCGGCGCAGATCAGCTTTTGGATCATCAACGCATCGGACCTGTTCTTTGTGCGTGAGATGTGCGAAGGGCTGGACGGACGCACCGGCAACGCATGGAGCGGCCTGCTGTCCACCGGCTACTTCCTGCCCACCATCCTGACCACGCTGGGCCTGATCTTCTACGATGCATGGCAGCTTTCCGCCGTCACCGAGGAGGAGGAGCGGGCAAAGTTCTTCACCAAGATCTTCCGCACCTATTCCAGCGTGCTGTTCTGCTGCGCGGCGGGCATCATCTGGCTGTGCCGTCCGGTGATGCACATTATGAAGTCCAACTACTACTACGCATGGCATTTTGTGCCGTTTCTGGTGCTGGCGTCCACCTGCAGCTGCTTCAACCAGTTTATGAACAGCGTCTATGTGGTGAACAAAAAGTCCACCCGCAGCATGATCACCATGATGGCGGGCGCGGTCAGCAACTGCCTGATGAACTACTTCTTCATCAAGCAGTGGGGCCCCGTGGGCGCGACCTATGCATCCTTCCTTGGACTTGCGCTGGTGTTCACCCTGCGCGCCGTGGACGCCCATCGGATGATCGGGATGCACGTGCACCCCAAGCGGGTGGCGGTCAACGCGGCCCTGCTGCTGGCAGAAGCCTTTGTGCTGCTGGCAGAAACGTCCCTGTACGGGCTGTGGACCGGCATCATCACCGCTGTGGTCATCCTGTACAACTTTGCCGGGGTGTGGGTGATGGCGCGGATGCTGCTGCCCCGCCTGCTGGGCCGCCGCGGCAAGGCGCTGGTGTCGGTTGTGGATGGCTGGCTGAAAAAGTAAATGAGCCGACGAAAGGCCCCGGAGCGCAGCGCCCCGGGGCCTTTCGCCTTTTATAAATGTGGGATACAGAAGGGGATAAGCTGGATCACAAAGAGCCTGCGGCTCAATGCTTGCTGTTCTTGCCCAGCAGGCTGGTCCACGCGCCGCCAAGGGTCAGGGCCATGCCGCCAAGGGCCATTGCCAGCGCGGCAAAGGGGTTGGCAGTGCCGGTCTTGGGCAGTGCGGTACCGGGCTTTGCGTCCTGCACGGGCGGGTTCTCCACATCGGCGGGCAGTACCGGAGCGTCTGCCGGGCCGTCGTCCGGCTTTGCGTCCTGCACCGGCGGGTTGACGGGGTCCTCGGGAAGGACCGGGTCCGGGGTGTCGGGAGTCGGGATGTCGGGCTCCGGTTCCGGCTCCGGCAGCACATCGTGAGCGGCCTTCAGCGCCAGAGGCTCGTCCGTGACGGTGAGGGTGTAGGTGCCGTCGTCGTTCAGAACAAGGTTGCCGCTTTCCAGCAGGGTATTGAAATTGGTGACGTATCTGGGCGCTTCCGGATCGGTCTCGTCCGCGTTCCAGCGCTCGTTCTCCTTGTCGAAATACCAGCCGTCAATGGGGTGGTCACACTGCACCAGAGTCCAGCCATCGTCCACCTTGCGCAGGATCAGGACGTTCTGGTTCTTGCTGCCCTCGGTCCCGGCGGTCAGGTACAGGTCGTCGCCTGCATCCTCGGCACGGTTGTTCAGCACAAAGCCAAGCACCTTTACGGTGACGCCGTTTTCGGCGTAGATGCCGCCGCCCCGTCTGCCGGCGTGGTTGCCGGAGATGACGACCGACTCGCTGATGTCCAAAAGCTCCTCTGCCACAGTGTTCGTCAGCGTTTTGCCGTCATCCAGGTTGAATGTACGGCTGGGGGCAGCATTCCGGATGTAGACTGCGCCGCCGTCCACGGCTGCCTTGTTGTTCTGGATGGTGCCGCCCGTGATGGTGACGCCGCGGTAGTTCTGGCTGTTGATGCCGCCGCCGCAGCAGGCAGCCTCGTTCTCCGAGATGGAGCCGCCCTGCATGATGAAGCGCGAACCGTTGCCGACCAGATAAACACCGCCGCCGCCATAGTTGTAGCCGGACAGGGCGAATCGGGAAGTGTTCCGGGTGATCTCGCCGCTCTCCATGAGGATGGTGCAGGTGTGGCCGGTAAGCTTATTGCTGTAAATCATGCTGGACGAACCGGAGCTGATGCCGCCGCCGGTCGAAGCACTGTTGTTGGAAATGGTATTGCCGCGCAGCGTGCAGGTGGTGGAGGGACCGCTGTTGCTTGCATTGGCACGGATGCCGCCGCCTGAATTTCCGGCGTCGTTGTGATCGATCAGGTTGCCCTTCAGCGTTGCGCTGACATTGGCAAGGTTGACGCCGCCGCCGTTGCCGTACTTGCCGGCGGTGTTGTTGGTGATGTTGTTGTCCGCGATGACCGCATCCACGGCTTCATCCTGAATGCCGCCGCCGTCTCTTCCGGCGGTGTTGCCATCAATGGTGTTGCCGGAGATGGTGGTGGAACCCTGCTCCCGATCCGAGTCCAGCCCAAGGAGTCTGCTGAACAGGTAGAGACCGCCGCCGCTGGCTTTGGATGTATTGCCCGAGATGGTGCTGTCGGTGATGGACACATCGCCAACGCCCTCGGTGAAGCTGTAAATGCCGCCGCCAACGTCTCCGGCATCGTTGCCGCAGATCTCGCTTTCGTCCGAAACGGTCAGCGAGCCTTCCTTCGACTTGAAGTAGATCCCGCCACCGCCGCCACCGGCAGTGTTGTCCGAGATGGTACTGTCGCTCACGGTCAGCGAGGCGTCCTCGGCAGCAGCGGCGCTGCCAAATCGGCTGGTCGTGCCCACGAACACACCGCCGCCTGCCTTTTTGGACTCGTTTTCGGTGATGGTGCAGCCGTCGATGGTGACATCGCCGTCCTCGATGTGAACGCCGCCGCCAAAGGTGCCGGTGTTGTCGGTGATGGTCAGGTCTTCCAGTTTGACCGTCGGGCTGACCGCATCGGAGCCTTCGACCCGGATGCCGCTGTCCTCACCGCCGGTGACGGTGCCGTTCTTGATGGTGACGTCCAGTGTCTCGCCGGTGGTCTCGTCCGGCTTGACGGTGATGGCAGCCTTGCCGCTGCCTTCCGGGTTGATGATCTTGTTGCCGTTCAGATTCAGGATGATGGAACGCACCAGCTCCACCACACCGGTGTGGTCCTTCTGCAGGACGACTTCCTCGGTTTTGGTGCTGGCGTTTGCGGCGGCAATGGCGTCCTCCAGCGTATCATAGCTGGTCTCACCGATCTGAGCCGCCGCGGTAGAAGCAGCCGGTGCCGCAGGGGCGGGTGCCATGACCATCAGTACCGGGGGCTCTGCCGCAGGAGCGGGGGTCTCTGCTGCAGGAGCGGGGGTCTCTGCCGCAGGGGCAGGGGTCTCTGCCGCAGGAGCAGGGGTCTCCGCCGCAGGAGCGGGGGTCTCTGCCGCCGGAGCGGGGGTCTCTGCCGCAGGAGCGGGGGTCTCCGCTGCCGGAGCAGGAGTTTCTGCCGCAGGGGCAGGAGCTTCCGCCGCCGGAGCAGGATTCTCTGCCGCAGGGGCAGGATTTTCTGCCGCCGGGGCAGGGGTCTCCGCCGTAGGAGCAGGAGTCCCAACCGCAGGAGCGGTGCCTTCTGTTGCAGCGTCCGCAGTATCGGCGTTTGCTGCCAGAGGACTTGCCGCAACACAGGCGGTCAGTGCCAGAGACATTGCTGCCAACTTAAACTTCTTGTTCGTCATGTTTACCCTCTCCTTCCAGATCCGCACATGTTATAAAAGAGACATAAACCGTACCGGCCCTCGTTGGCCGGTGCCCGGATCTATGCTTGCAATTCGGGTATACCATACTTTTTGGGACCTGTCAACAAGGGGCAGGAACGGCAAAAACTCTCCAAAAATCAGACAAAACAACCAAAAATGCGGCAAAGAAATCTTGCATATCCAACAAGACAACAAGAAAAAGGAAAAATATGGGAATAAAAACAGAGCTCGCTGAAACGCTTTTGAAACGGTACTGAGACAATGCTGTGATGGTATTGTGGCGGCTTTGTTGCAAGGGCTTCAAAAGCCGAAATGTGAAAGTTTTGTGAAAGAATGACTTTTTAAAAACCTGCAGAACGAGAACGTTTACCCCGCCGCATCTCTGCCAACAAAAAAAGACCCGCCGCACAAAATGCTGTGCAGCGGGTGTGAGATGCGGGGTCAGGCAAGCTGTTTGTCCAGCCAGTCGGCAATGTCGGCAAACACTTCCAGATGGTTCGTCTCCAGCAGAAGCTCGTGGCGGGCACCGGGGTAGAACTTGCTTTCAATGTTCTTCACACCGGCATCCGCAAGGCTCTGGATGGCGCGGCGCACGCCCTTGCCCTGCTCGCCCACCGGGTCGGCATCGCCGGACAGGAACAGCACCGGCAGGTCCTTGGGCATCTGCGCCAGAAATGCCGGGTCGTGCAGCCGCAGGATGCCGCTGAACATGCTGTAATAGGCGTTCAGGGTAAAAGTGAAGGTGCAGCGCTCGTCCGCCAGATATTTGTCCACCTCGGCCTGGTCGCGGTTGAGCCAGTCGTGGGTGGTGCGGCCTTCCAGACCCTTGTTGTAGCCCAGAAACGAGGTGTGCGCCACAAAATTGCTGCGGTAGTGCCAGCCATGAAAGACCGCCAGCACCCGGCACAGGTTTTTGGCAAACTGCACCAGCGCCTTGGGCTGGAAGCCGGTGCCCATGAGGATGGCACCGTCCAGCTCCCCGCCGTATTCGCACAGATACTGGCGGGCGTAGAAGGAACCCATGCTGTGTCCCAGCAAAAAGTAGGGCACGCCGGGGTACAGCTGCTTTGTGAGGCCGGTCATGGCGTGCAGGTCGTCCAGCACGGCGCGGTTGCCGTCCGGCTGGGCAAAAAAGCCGTAGTCGTCCTTGGTGCGGATGGATGCGCCGTGGCCCAGATGGTCGTGCCCGGTGACCAGAATGCCCCGGTCGGCAAGAAATTCTGCCAGCGGCTTGTAGCGGTCGATGAACTCCACCATGCCGTGAGACAGCTGCAGAATGGCCCGCACCTCACCGTCCGGCACGCAGCGGAACCCGTGCAGGGTCCGGCCCGGAACCGTGGAAGAAAGGGTAAAGTCGAGCATTTGGCTCATGTGAGGAGAGCCTCCTTTGGATGGTATTTTTTAGAGTGCGCTGATTTTGCGGCGACAGGCCGGGCAGATGCAGTAGCCTGCAAACTGCACGGCCTGTTCGCTTACATCGCCGCAGAAGTCGCAGCTTCCGGCGGGACGGTGCTTTTTGAGGACGATGGCGTCCCCATCCACAAAGATCTCCAGTTTGGTGTCGGTGTCCAGATGCAGATTGGTGCGCAGCTCCTTGGGCAGAACGATGCGGCCCAGCGCGTCGATGCCGCGGACAATGCCAGTGCTTTTCATAATAGTCGTTTCTCCTTAATTTCTATCCTTCTTAACCAACCACTGACACAATAGGAAAATTGTGCCAATGTCACCAAACTGATTATACAAAAAAACGCATGATTCGTCAATGATTGCGGGGCAATTCGACAAAAAACGACTTCCTGCGCAAGGGAGAAAAAGACACGGGTTCCTGCTTGCCGCAAGCGGGCAAAGACGCTCCGCTGGGCGGGTCACGGCTTTCCGCGCAGAGCGTAGTCGCGTGGGGCAGGCATGATGCCTTTTGCAAAATGCAATGCCGCCGTGGTTTGTTCTCTTTTGGTTGCAAAAGAGAACCAGAAAACAACCAGCGATTTCGACGCGCTGGATCCACGAACTAGGGGCTGCTCGCCCCTGGTGACCCCAAAGAGGAAGTCGAGCCGGAAAAAATCTAGCCGCTTCGCTCAACGATTTTTTCTCGGCTCTCCATCCAAAGCCCCTCCGGGGAAATGGACCTGCCGGGTGCTCTGCCGTTTGCAGGCCGAGCCCTTTCTGTGAAAATGCAATGCCGGGCGGTCCGCAGACTGCCCGGCATTGCCCTGTTCAAATCATTTTTCCTCTGAATATGGCTGGGGCGCAACCCGGAAACGGAAGCCGTTCCCGATCGTCCGCCCCGTCATTGCCGCGTCAGAGGCACAGCATTTGCACGCCGACGGCGCGCAATTCCAACCGTCTTACCCCAGCTCCACAGGGGCCTCGGGCTGGTTCTCCATGCGGGCGCTGGTGCGGCCTTCGGGACGGATCTCCCCGGCGGCAGTCAGCGAGATCTTGGTCAGGGTGGGGCCGACCAGCTCGTAGACCAGCACCGAGAACAGCACCACGTTGCGCACCATGTGCCCGTCCGAAAGCTCGGCGGCGGTGGCAGCCATGCCCAGCGCCACACCGGCCTGCGGCAGCAGGGTGATGCCCAGATACTTCTGGATGGACGGGCTGCAGCGGGTGGCGCGGCAGCTCAGGTACGAGCCGCTGATCTTACCGGCAGAGCGTGCCACAATGTACACCACGCCGATGAGCAGCACCAGCGGGTTGGACAGGATGGTCAGGTCCAGCTCTGCGCCGGACAGCACGAAGAACAGGATGTTGATGGGGGACACCCAGCGGTCCAGACGGTCCATCAGCTCCTCCGAGGTAGGACACACATTGCAGAACACAGTGCCGGTCATCATGCACACCAGCAGCAGCGAGAAACCGCAGCGGGTGCCGCCCAGCTCGAATTCGGTCATGGACAGACCCACGGTCAGCAGCACAAAGGCCACCGACAGGCTCATGCGCTTGGAGCGGGAGTGGAAGTACACCTCCAGCAGGTTCAGCAGGTAGCCTGCGGCAGCACCCAACGCAAGTGAGAGCACGATCTCCAAAAGCGGATCCAGAACGATGCTTACCGGGTCCATGCGGCCCTGCTCCAGAGCATTCGCCACGCCGTAGGAGGCCGAGAACAGCACCAGACCTACGGCATCGTCGATGGCAACCACCATCAGCAGCAGCTTGGTCAGCGGGCCGTCGGCCTTGTACTGCTTGACCACCATCAGGGTGGCGGCAGGTGCGGTGGCGGCGGCAATGGAGCCTAGCGTGATGGCGGAAGCCAGCGAGATGATGTCCGGGCGGATAAAATGCAGGGCAACAAGGGCAATGTCCACCAGCGCGGTGGTGATGACCGCCTGCACGATCCCCACGGTCACCGCGCGGCGGCCCATGTGCTTCAGGGCGCTGAGGCGGAATTCGTTGCCGATGACAAAGGCGATGAAGCCCAGCGCCACCTTTGTGATGATGCCGTAGCTTTCCACCACGGCAAGGCTGGCAAAGCCGAAGCCAAAGCGGCTCAGGCCAAGACGCCCCAGAAAAAAGGGCCCCAGCAGCAGACCGGCTACCAGATAGGATGTGACGGCGGGCAGACGGATGGCTTTGGCGGCACGCGACATCAGCAGGCCGACGATCAGGGCAAGGGACAGGCAGATCAACATTTGTTCCATCATGTAGATTGTATTGGGTGCGCAGCAGGGGGCTGTAGGTCCCGGTTCCTCCTTGTCAAAAAAGTGTCGAAGTCCTGTGCAAAACGGGCAGCAGGGCAAAAGCGGGCATACAAATCCAGTATACCGGAACAACGGAGGAAAAGCAACCATCCTGCGCGTTTCATACATCTTTTGAGACGAAAAGACAGAAACAGGACGAGAAAGGACGGAATACAAGCAGTTCGGCTGCCGTTTCCCTTTACGACCCCAGCCGTGAAAAAGGGATAGCGGAGCGCCCGCAGGCGTTCCGCTATCCCGAAATATTAAATAATGATTCCTTGAAGGATGCCCAGAGCAACGCGGAGGGCATTCAAAATCGTTTTGCCCAGAGACGGTTGCTTGCCCGCACCCTCATCCGGCGCTGCGCGCCACCTTCCCCCGACTGGGGGAAGGCTTTTGTGCCGACCTGACCGTAAGATGCAAAAAAGCTCCCCCTTTCGGAGGAGCTGGCACGCCGTCAGGCGTGACGGAGAGGGTTTTAGCCTTAGTTAAACTTGAAGATCTTGCGCAGCTGACGATAGGCACCCAGCGTGATCTTGTCGCCGCCGGGGAACTTCATGTCGGTCAGACCGCCCAGATTGTAGCGCACAGCGCGATACACATCGGCGCTGGTGTGCTCCTTCAGGTACTGCCACAGCGCGGTGCGCTTTTCGTGGGCTTCCGGGCTGCCGTCCAACAGCAGGAAGATGCCGCTGACCGCCATCATCACCGACAGGTAGTGCACCATGTAGGCGCGCAGACGCTTGCGGTCCTTCAGCGCGTCCAGATCCTGACAGTCGATCATGTGCTTGGTGACCCGCAGCTGCTGGTCTACACGCTTGACCATGACGCTCTCGTTGACACTCTGGTCGGCGCGGCCGATGAAGTAGCGGTACAGGTCCAGATCCATGTAGTACATGCTCTTGACGTAGGGCAGGGGCTGGTAGACGAAGATGTTGTCCACATAGAAGGTGTGCTTGGGCAGCACCATGCCGCACTGGCGCAGCACCTCGGTGCGGTACATCACCGAGTGCATCAGAATGTTCTGGTCCGGGCGGAAGTGCCGCACATGGACCCAGTTGAACAGACGATCCTGCGGGAACACGTTGGTGTAGCGCACCGTGTGGGTGGTGCCGTCCTCCACATGCTCGTACACATAGTTGCAGATCATCATGTCCGGTGCGGTGCCGCGGGCCACCAGGGAGGCCAGACGGTCCAGCACCTTCTGCAGCGCATCGGTGTCCAGCCAGTCATCGCTGTCCACCACCTTGTAGTACAGGCCGGTGGCGTTGCGAATGCCCTGATTGACGCCCTCGCCGTGGCCGCCGTTCTCCTGATGGATGGCCTTGACGATGGTGGGATACTTTGCGGCGTACTCGTCGCAGATGGCAGGGGTGTCGTCCTTGGTGGAACCGTCGTCCACAAGGATGATCTCGGCCTGTTCTCCGGCGGAAAGCAGGGTCTCGATGCAGTGACGCATGTAGGCTGCGGAATTATAGCAGGGGACTGCAAAGGTGATCAGTTTTTGCATAAAGCACTCCTTGTTTTGTTGCAAACCGGGGCAGCGCCGCGGCTAAGATTCTTTGGATGGAGATATGTGCCCTTATTATAGCATTTTCGCGCCTGAAAAGCTATCGTTTGCGAAAAATCGCTGATGACATTTCATGGAAGCTGCCAAAAGGCAGGGTTTCTTTGCACAGAAGGGCAGGTCTGTGGTATACTGGTACAGTTTGGAACGGCAGTTGCAGCGGAACACTGATCTATATAACGGAGGAACGCATGGAAAACCCGCACAGCATCCTGAAAAAAGTTTTTGGCTACGACAGCTTCCGCCCCGGGCAGGAGCAGATCGTCAACCGCCTGCTGGCCGGGCAGGATGTGCTGGCGGTGATGCCCACCGGCGCGGGCAAATCCATCTGCTATCAGGTGCCGGCGCTGCTTTTGCCGGGCATCACCATCGTGGTGTCGCCGCTGGTCAGCCTGATGAAGGACCAGGTGGGTGCGCTGGTGCAGGCAGGCGTGGCGGCGGCGTTTTTGAACAACAGCCTGACCGACAACCAGAAAGCTCTGATGCTGCACCGCGCCCGGGAGGGTTGGTACAAGATCATCTATGTGGCGCCGGAGCGGCTGGAGATGCCGGGCTTTCAGCGGCTGGTGCAGGAGCGGGAGATCAGCATGGTGACAGTGGACGAGGCACACTGCATCAGCCAGTGGGGGCAGGATTTTCGCCCCAGCTACCTGCGCATCCGGGATTTTGTGGACAGCCTGCCCCATCGCCCGGTGGTCGGTGCCTTCACCGCCACAGCCACGGCCCATGTGCGGGACGACATCCGCACCCATCTGGCGCTGCGGGACCCCTACGAGGTGACCACCAGCTTCGACCGGCCCAACCTCTATTTTGAGACCCGGCGGGCGCTGCCCAGCCAGAAGCCCAAGGAGCTGCTGGAGCTGGTGCTCAAGGAGGGCAGCAACGCGGGCATCGTGTATTGCAGCACCACCCGGCAGGTGGACGAGACGGTGCAGCTGCTGCAAAGCCGCAGCATCCGGGCGGCGGCTTACCACGCCAAGCTGGACGCGGACACCCGGCGGCAGAATCAGGATGACTTCCTCTACGACCGGGTACAGGTGATGGTGGCCACCAACGCCTTTGGCATGGGCATCGACAAACCCAATGTGCGGTTCGTCATCCATTATAACATGCCCAAGGACCTGGAAAGCTATTATCAGGAGGCAGGCCGTGCCGGGCGTGACGGGCAGCCTGCCCGGTGCACCCTGCTGTATTCCGGCACGGATGTGCGCACCATCCGCTTTTTCATCGACAAGGAAATGGAGGCGGACAACGGTCTGCCTGCCGATGTAAAGGCTGAAGCTGCCCGCAAGGCAGAGGAGCGGCTCAAGTACATGACCTTCTATTCCACCACCCACAACTGCCTGCGGGGCTTTCTGCTGCAATACTTCGGGGAGGCAGCACCCAAAAAGTGCGGCAACTGTTCCTGCTGTCTGGCCGAGGAGCAGGAAGCACAGCTGCAGCTGGAATATTCCCGCCGCCGTGCAGCCCAGAGCGCCGACCGGCTGGAAAAGCCCCGCCGGACAAAGACCGCCGGCGGAGCTCTCAGCGAGTTTGACGAAAAGCTGCTGAGTGCCCTCTATGCCCTGCGCAAGCGGCTGGCGGGCAAGCAGAACCTGCCCGCCTTTATGGTGTTCAACGACGCCACCCTGCGGGAGATGGCAGAGAAAAAGCCGCTGAGTCTGGACGAGCTGCTGAACATCAGCGGCGTGGGCGAAAAGAAGGCCGCCCGCTATGGCAGTGCCTTTCTGCGCATCATCGAGGATGCCGTGGGCAGCCGGGAGTGAGAAAAGAAAGAAGCCGTTGCACAGACTGTGCAGCGGCTTCTTTTCATGTGGGACGATTTCGAATGGCCTCCGCGTTGCTTTGGCCATATTCAGCGGAAGAATTATTTTTAATAGAGCGTTTGTCGCGGCCTGCGGGCCGCGACAAACGCATTTTCACGAGAAGGAGTTCAGCACCGCTTACCGTTCCATGGTATGGGTGGCGAACACCTTTTCGTCCTCCCACCACACAGGCTGCCCGGCGGCAAGGGACTTTGGTACATCCAGCAGGCGCTGGTTGCGGCTGCCGCGGAAGCGCAGAGAGATGTCGTGCTCCGCCTGCACGAATCTGCCGTCCACCAGCACATCCAGCAGTGCCAGCAGTTCGTCGGTCACCTCACACCGTGCGGGGCTGAACTCTTTGCCGGTCAGCTGCTCCCAGGTGTAGCCGGAGTAGCACCAGATGGTCTTGGCAGGGTACAGCGCCTTGAAGTTGCGCACAAAGGGCAGCAGCTCCCGCTGGTTCTCCGGCTCAAAGGGCTCGCCGCCCAGCAGGGAGAGCCCGGCGATATAGTCCGGCTGACAGGAGGCGAATACCTCGTTGCGCACGGTCTTATCAAAGGGCTGACCGTAGTCAAAATCCCATGCCACGGCGTTGAAGCAGCCGGGGCAGTGGTGGCGGCAGCCGGATACAAAAACGCTGGTGCGCACCCCGGGGCCGTTGGCGATATCGTAATATTTGATGTTTGCGTAGTTCATAATATGATTCCTGTACTTTACAAAGAAATGGAAGCCTGCCGTTGCGGCCCTTCCGGTGAAAATACGTTTGGAGCGGCCCGCAGGCCGCTCCAAACGTGAAATAGAAAAAATTTTCCGCTGTTATGCCCAGAGCGAAGCGGAGGGCATTTGAATCGTAATTACAGATGCAGCACGCGGTCCTTGATCTCCTGCGTGCGGCCCTGATTCCAGAACTGGGTGCCGATATAGCCGCAGGTGCGGCGGGCAACGTTCAGCTTGTTCTGGTCGCGGTTGCCGCACTTGGGGCACTCCCACACCAGCTTGCCGTCATCCTCCACGATCTTGATCTCGCCGTCGTAGCCGCAGCACTGGCAGTAATCAGACTTGGTGTTCAACTCGGCGTACATGATGTTGTCGTAGATGAACTGCAGCACGCTCATCACGGCTTCCAGATTGTCCTGCATGTTGGGCACTTCCACATAGCTGATGGCACCGCCCGGAGACAGCTTCTGGAACTCGGCCTCGAATTTCAGTTTGGTAAAGGCGTCGATGGGCTCTGTCACATGGACATGGTAGCTGTTGGTGATATAGTTCTTGTCGGTGATGCCGGGGATGATGCCAAACCGCTTCTGCAGGCACTTGGAGAACTTGTAGGTGGTGGATTCCAGCGGGGTGCCGTACAGGGAGTAGTCCATGTTCTCGGCCTTCTTCCACGCGTTGCACTTGTCGTTCATGTGCTGCATCACGCTCAGGGCAAAGGGCTTGGCACCGGCATCGGTGTGGCTCTTGCCGGTCATATACTTCACACACTCGTACAGGCCGGCATAGCCCAGACTGATGGTGGAATAGCCGCCGAACAGCAGCTTGTCGATCTTTTCACCCTTCTTCAGACGGGCCAGCGCGCCGTACTGCCACAGGATGGGGGCGGCATCGCTGGGGGTGCCCAGCAGACGCTTGTGCCGTGCCTGCAAAGCACGGTGGCACAGGTCCAGACGGTCGTCAAAGATCTTCCAGAACTTTTCAAAGTTGCCCTTGGAGGAGAGCGCCACGTCCACCAGATTGATGGTGACCACACCCTGATTGAAGCGGCCATAGTACTTGGGCTTTCCGGTCTCGGGGTCCACATAGGGGGTCAGGAAGCTGCGGCAGCCCATGCAGGTGTAGCAGTGACCCTCGCCGTTTTTGTCCACCTTCAGTTCCAGCATCTTCTTTTCCGAGATATAGTCCGGCACCATGCGCTTAGCAGTGCACTTGGCGGCCAGTTCGGTCAGGTAATAGTAAGGAGCGCCGGGGCGGATGTTGTCCTCCTCCAGCACATAGATCAGCTTGGGGAAGGCGGGGGTGATCCACACGCCGGCCTCGTTCTTCACGCCCTGATAGCGCTGGCGGATGGTCTCCTCGATGATGATGGCAAGGTCAGCCTTTTCCTGCGGGTTCCGGGCCTCGCCCAGATACATGAACACGGTGATGAAGGGAGCCTGACCGTTGGTGGTCATCAGGGTCACCACCTGATACTGGATGGTCTGCACGCCGCGGTTGATCTCACTGCGCAGACGGCGCTCCACGATCTCCTTCTTGCGCTCGGCAGAAACGTCCAGACCCTCCATCTCCAGCTCCACTTCGGCGGCGATCTTCTTGCGGGAGACGTCCACAAAGGGGGCCAGATGGGTCAGACTGATGCTCTGACCGCCGTACTGGTTGGAGGCCACCTGCGCGATGATCTGGGTGGCGATGTTGCAGGCGGTGGAGAAGCTGTGGGGCTTCTCGATATAGGTGCCGGAGATGACGGTGCCGTTCTGCAGCATGTCCTCCAGATTCACCAGATCGCAGTTGTGCATGTGCTGGGCAAAGTAGTCGGAATCGTGGAAGTGGATCAGACCTTCCTGATGCGCCTTCACGATCTCCGGGTCCAGCAGCAGACGGGAGGTCAGATCCTTGGAGATCTCGCCTGCCATATAGTCGCGCTGCACGCTGTTGACGGTGGGGTTTTTGTTGGCGTTCTCCTGCTTGACCTCCTCGTTCTGGCACTCGATCAGGCTCAGGATACGCTCGTCGGTGGTGTTGGTCTGGCGCTTCAGGCTCTGGACGTAACGGTAGGTGATATAGTGGCGGGCAATGTCATGGGCCTTGATGTCCATGAGTTGATTCTCCACCATGTCCTGCACCTCTTCCACGCTGACGGCACGGTTCAGTGCCTGACACTGGTCGGTGACGTCGGAAGCGATCTGGGTGATCTGATCCTTGGTCAGGCGGTTCTGACCGCTCACGGAATCGCTGGCCTTGGTGACAGCGGTGATGATCTTGGTGATGTCAAAGGGAACTTCCGCACCATTGCGTTTGATGATCTTCATCGTCTCTCCTCCTTCAAACAAAAAACAGTGTGAACGGGCATCTCTTGTCATAAGAGATACCCGTTTGTGCACACGATATCCAACAAACTGAATGTAGCTCTATTTTATCATTATCTAGTGGCAAGTCAAGCAAAATACCACTATATTTTGCGTTTTGGAACTTTAGCCAAAATTCAAACCTTTTTTTCGGGAGAAAATCGGGGCTGCGCCCTCTTGACAAGAATGATGCGTTTCCGAGGTGTAATATCATCCGCTATTATACGGGAATGCTTTTTATTACATTATAAAGAGGAGAAAAACATCACAGCAAAAATCCTGCGGGGAGCGCCTCCGCAAAAAAATTGGAAAAAAGATGTCAAAAAGTGTTGACAAGGGCGGCGGGGTGTGGTATTATACTTGAGCGCCAAGTGCTGAGGCAAAAGAATGACTTCCGAAGCCTCAGCAGGAAGCCTTTGAAAAGAACCAATAGACGCCGAAAACAACAGCTGACGCTGAGAAGTTGGAAGCGATCCACGTTCAGAAAGTTCAAAAGATTCCGAAAAAAGAGCTTGACAAAAAACCACTTCGGTGGTATAATAAACAGGTCGTCAGCCGCAAGGCTGAGGCGCACAGGACCTTGAAAATTGAACAATATCGAAAAACTTGTAAGGAACCTTTATG
>CAKSWU010000030.1 GCA_934513205.1 uncultured Faecalibacterium sp.
TAAAAAACAAGCCCCTCCTCAAAGCGCTGCTTGAGCCATTCCTTCTTGGCAAGGCTCTGTTTGCCGGACATGGCACAGCAGATGTGTTCCCTGTCGATGTTTTCTTTGGTAACTCTGATATAGTCCATCTTGTGATTCCTCCTGCGGCTTACCGCATCCGTCCATCGCCACCCATCAAGGCGGTCATTTCCTCAATATAATCCAGCGGGAACGGCGGCGAGCACAGCGGCTTCATGGCAATGCTCATGAGTTTCATGGGGTTGTCGTCTGCCGCCACCCGGTTGGAGCTGAGTTTTCCGCAGCGTTTGCAGCGGTGGATGATGGCCCACTCGCCGCCCTTGCGTACCCAGACGGCCACCGGCTCCATGATGCCGCCGCAGTCGGAGGCACGGTCGCCGGGTTCTTCGTCCACATGAAGGCTGGACAGGCAGTTGGGGCAATGGTTGCGGTGGTCGCTCCCGGCATTTTGCGGGGTGCAGACCCGTCCGCAGACTTTGCAGGTAAAGGTATCGTTGCAGGCGTGGGTCTTATAGTAACCTTTTTCAAAGGTCTTGCGTTTATTTTCACGATTCATGGTATCGTCCTCCTGAAGATTTGTGTCTGTTCGTCCTCGGGAGGAGTGGCTTGTGGTATTTGCCAGACCTCCCGGTCAGCCCACAAGCTCCAGTGCAAAGTTGTTGTGTTTCAAAAAGCTCTCCTTTGATCATAGCATTTATGGCGTTTTTTCTACTTCAATATAAAATTCAAAAATTCCTTTATTTTTCACCTCCCTCGATGTTAAAAGTACGGAAGAACAGCCTTACATGGGCGTCCAGCTTTGCAAGACTTTCGGCTTCCCGTTCCGGCTGGCGGTCGCAGACGCTCAGTAGGACGATGATCGGTGAAACATACATCCACGCCAGCGTATCAGGGTCTTCGTTTTGCAGTTCGCCGTTTGCAACCAGCGCACGGAAGATGCCTGCATGGTAGGAGATCATCCAATCCACATAACGTTTGGAAAGCAGTTCGGCAAATTTGGGGGAACGGAACTGCTCCAGTGTCATCATCCGGCGGAACTGGCTGATGGTTTTATCGTGCAGTGAATAAAGGAAAATCTGCCGGACTTTTTCAACCAGCAGCTCCTCCGAGATGTGGGAGAAAACCGGGATATCCTTTTGGGAATCCTGTACATGGACTGAAATCTCAGCGGTATCTTTTTGGTAATGCGCCGAAGTCGTCTCTAAAATTGCATCAAAAATCGCCTGCTTGCTGGGGAAATGGTTGTACAGCGAGGGTGCCTTGATGCCGACCGCCTTTGCAATTTCACCCACACTGACGGCATCGTATCCTTTGGTCGAAAACAGTTCCAGAGACTTTTCCAAAATGCGCTGCTTGGTGTCTTCCATTTTTCTTCGCCCTTTGCTAACTAACGTTTGTTAGCTCTACTATAATCAAAAATGTTTCCGTTGTCAAGCGTTTTTTAAAGACACTGGAAACAAAAAAAGCACCCGCAGCAGGCTTTTCAGAGGTTTTGGGCTCCGGGCGCAAATGCTGCGGGTGCATTCTTTTTTATTCACCTGACCGGCGGTTGGTTCACAAAATTTTGTGCAGTTCCTGCACAAGGTCGCCGATCACGATGGGCTTGGACAAAAAGCCGTTCATGCCGCTTTCCAGTGCGTTGCGGCGGTCCTCGTCAAAGGCGTTGGCGGTCATGGCAAGGATCGGCAGCTTTGCCCGGGCAGGGTCGTCCAGTGCGCGGATCTGCCGGGTGGCGGTATAGCCATCCATGATCGGCATCTGCACATCCATCAGCACCAGATCATAGCTGCCCGGCGCAGCAGTGCTCACCTTTTCCACCGCAACGGCGCCGTTTTCGGCCGTATCGACCCGGAAGCCGTACTCGCGCAAAATTTCCTGCGCGATCTCGCGGTTCAGCTCGTTATCCTCCACCAGCAGGATGTTCTTGCCTTTGAAGTCGGCATTCTTATACGGCAAAAGCCCCTGCGCCGCATCCGTCTGCTTCTGCCCGAGGGCGCTCATCAGGGTCTCGCGCAGGTCGGACATGAACATGGGTTTGGAGCAGAAGGCGGTCACACCGGCAGCCTTTGCCTCCACCTCAATATCAGACCAGTCGTAGGCAGTCAGGATGATAATAGGCGTATCATCGTTCAGGCTGCGGATCTGGCGTGTAACCTCGATGCCGTTCATATCCGGCAGACGCCAGTCGATGATATAGGCGTGGTAGGCATCGCTCATCTCGATGGACTGCCGCGCACGCAGCACCGCTTCCTTGCCGGAAAGGGTCCACTCGGCGCGCATACCCACCTTGACCAGCATCTTTGTCACGCTGTCGCAGGTGTTGAAGTCGTCATCCACCACCAGTGCTTTCAAGCCTTCCAGCTCGGTGATCTTTTCCACAGGGCGCTGCTCGGTCTGTGCGCGCATGGGCACGCAGACGGTAAACTCGGTGCCCTTGCCCTGCGCTGTCTGCACCTCGATGGTGCCGCCCATCATATCCACGATGTTTTTGGTAATTGCCATACCAAGGCCGGTGCCCTGAATTCTGCTTACCGTGGAGGTGCGCTCCCGCTCGAAGGGCTCAAAGATCTTTCGGGCAAACTCCGGGCTCATGCCGATGCCGTTATCCTTGATGCGGAACTCGTACTGTCCGCAGCCGCGCACCTTACCGGCAAGCTGCCGCACCCGCACCGAGACCGTGCCGCCCGCCGGGGTAAACTTGATGGCGTTGGACAGCAGGTTCAGCAAGATCTGGTTCAGCCGGGTCTTGTCGCAGTAGACGTCCTCGTCGGTCACGTCCATGACGTCCATATAAAGCTCCAGCTGCTTTGCAAAAATCTGCCCGCTGACGATGGTTTTCAAATCGTGCAGCACATCCGAAAGGTTGACTTCCACCTCTTCCAGATGAATTTTTCCGCTTTCAATGCGGCTCATATCCAGCACATCGTTGATGAGGGAGAGCAGATGGTTGCTGGACGCAAGGGTCTTGGCAAGATAATCCTTCACCCGCTCTGTATCGTCGATATTGCTGAGCGCCAGCGTGGTAAAGCCGATGATGGCGTTCATGGGGGTGCGGATATCGTGGGACATATTGGAAAGGAAGGTGCTCTTGGCGCGGTTGGCGGTCTCGGCGGCAGCAACAGCGTCGGAAAGCGCCTGATTCACCTGCCTGTCGGCAGTGCGGTCGGACATGACAAGGATATACTTGGTTCTGCCCTCCACCTCGCTGCCTATGGCGATGATGTGGAACCAGCGGCGCTCCTTGGTCTCCAGATGCACATACTCATGATCCCACTCGCGCTGCTGCCCGCTGAGAAGCCCTTCCAGATATTTTTTGTCGCTCTCCGGGGAACCCTTCGGGTGCAGCGCTGCCAGAACGCGGGCATCCTGCCGGACTTCTCTCCATGGGATGCCCAGCAGCCGCTCAATGTTCGGGCTGACGTAATCCGCCTTGGTGGTCTTTGCGTCCAGCATCAGGAAAACATCGTCCACGTTCAGCGAAAGCTTTTGGAACAACTCGTCCCGGTACATGATCTCGGTATTCTTCCGGCGCAGGGTGACATGGCTCCTCCGCACGATGAGCAGAATGACCAGCAGCGCAAGACCGGCGGCGATGCCCGTCACGATCTGCACCGTATGGAGCCACAGCTTATCCAGACTGGCATTGACGATGCTGACCGGCACAAGCCCCACCATCGTCCAGTTCTGGACCGCTGTGCCCTCGTAGACCAGATAATAGCGGGTGTCACCCAGCTTTACCTTCAGGTTTCCGCTGCTGTTCTGCACAAAGGCGTTGGACAGCTCCGTGACCTGTTCCTCGGTAAGGTCGGAATGATCGCGCAGCATCGCAATGAAGTTGTAAACGGTCTCCGTACGGTTTACGGAATTGTCGATGATCACCCGCCCATCCGGGTAGATGACATAGTTGCTGGCGTTGCCCTGAAAGGCAGAGTTGTCCAGCAATCTCAGCACTGCATCATTGTAATAGGCAATGGCAATGGCATCGTAGGCAAAGCCACGGTAGCTGCCCTGCGTTTCGGGACAGATGAACACGAGCATCTGGGGTTTGCCGGGCATCGCCGCATTCATAACGATGTCCTTGCCCTCGGAGAGCTTTTCGTCCAGATTCGACTGTAAGCCAAGGTAGCCGGTCTCCCCGGTCACGGTCATGTAGTTGCCGTCGTAGGAAAGGAAGTAGAAACCGGCAAATCCGGTGTTCTGCTGCGCATCCTCGATATATGCCTGAATCTCTGCTTCCTCCGAGGTATTTTCCAGAAAGCCGTTGTACAGATGCAGATAGGTCACGTTTTTGCGCACCATCTCGGTGAGCATATTGTTGGATTTATGCAGTACCTCATCCAGATGCGTGGTACTTTCCTGATAGATAGTCTGCGACACAAACGAGATGTACCGGACGCAGAAGCCGGTGATCAGCCCGACCAGCAGAAGGATGGCACAAACGGCAGGGAGCCATTTCTGCCGGGGATGGCAGCTGCGTTTGGATCTTTGCTTTTCGTCTGCCATTCTGCTCACCTCAGTGTCATGTAGTTTTCAGGCTCTGCAAGCGCTGCGCCGCCGCCGGAAACATAATCGCGCCATGTGTCTTTTACCCATGTATCTTCGCCCGCAGACGCGCCGCTCTCGCTCGCAAGCAGTGCTTCCATCTGCTTTGACGTTGCAAGGCAGGTCACGGTAACGGTGTCGGCATCCCCCAGCGGCTGTCCGTTCCGGGTGATGCCGGTCAGGGTATAGCTGCCGCTTGCCTCTTTTACCTCCACGGCAATGCCGCTGACCACCGGCAGAGAGCCGCGGTTGAAGGGCACAAAGCCGCCCTCGCAGCCTTCCACATAAGCGCGGACGAGCTCTTTCAGCTGGGCGCCGGTCATGGTGCGCTGGCGGGACATCAGAACGTTGGGCATGATCATGGAAGCCGCCATTTTCTGGTTATAATCCGCTTTCAGCACACTGCCGGTAAAGCTGTTTGCGGTGGCAAGCAGCACATCCGTGCCGTAAACGCCGCGCAGCGTGTTTGCCATAACGGAGAAGGCGGCGTTGCCGCCGTCTGCATGGAACACGTTGGAATAGCCCTGCCCGCTGGTCAACACGGTCTCGTCCGCAGCGGATGCTTCCTCGGCGAGAAGCTGCGCATTGAACGCCTGATACGCCTGTTTTGCCGTGTACTCGCCCGCGATCATTTTGGAGACAACATCCTTGGAAACGGCAAAGAAATCGTTGGAGGCAATGCGGATATACATGTGGTTTTCTTCCACCACATCGCGCACGTCCTTCATGTACTCTGTCAGGCGCAGGGGGACGTTCTGGCTGTAACTCAGCACGTCCTGTCCATCGGCAACGATGCGGTTCTGCGCATCCTCCGAGAGCATGACGTTCAGCACCTTCATGGCTTTTTCCCGGCGCGCGGTGTCCTGCTCGAGGTCCCGGTTCAGGGCAACTTGGAAATACGGGGTGGTCATGATCCACTTTTCGCCGTTCTGGCTGAAGAAGGGCAAAAAGGTGGTGTCGATACCCTCATCCTGAAACACCTTGACCCCGGCAGAGCTGCCAAAGTACATGGCCACTTCCCCGTTCCGGAACAGGTTCATCACGTCATCGTAAGTATGCGCAAGGTCGTCTGCCGTAAGGCGGGTATCCTGAATGAACTGCTCCATCCGCTCAAAAGCGCCCGGCCACACGGTATCGTCCAGCCCTACCCGCACGGTGCTGGCAGGGTCGCTGTAAGCGGTGCGCCACTTGCGCCCTTCCGTAGTGGTAAGCTCGGCAGCGGAAAGTCCCTGCAGAGTCTCCATGCAGGTGTAGTCGTAGGCATAATCGGCGGTAAAGCCGCGGATGCCTACCGCTTCAAACGCCTGACAGGCGGAAACAAAGCTTGCGTAATCGGTGGGCAGTGGGATATCGTACTGCGCAAAAAGGCTGCGGTTGACCACAAAGCCGTGGGCATCCGCGCAGACCGGCAGCCAGTTCACGCTGCCATCCTCGTTTTTAAAGCTGTTGAGGTAGGTGTTGTACACAGCGCCCGCCTCGTTGGTCAGGGCAAGGTTCATCAGGCTGTCCTTCAGCGGGGCGGCATCGTGCAGCGAGAAGCGGCAGCAGGTGATGATATCCGGCAGACCGCCGTTCTGCTGCAAAAACTTGTAAAAATCCAGATCGTTGTTGCCTACGATGAACTCAATATTCACGTCCGGCAGCTGGGACTGGACATAAGGTGCATAGGTTTCGTACAGGCTATTCGTCCACAGATACACCTGAATGGTCTGGGCGTCCTCCTGTTTTTCCACTTCCTCTGCGCTTTTTGTGCCGCAGCCGGTCAGCAGGGACAGCCCCAGCGCCAGTACCGCAAGCACGGAAATAAGGCGGTGCAATGTTTTTTTGTTCGTCAAATTCGTTTTCCTCACAACTCTTGGGCAGCTGCCGCTTTGCAGCAAAGCTGCTATGACTCACCTGTCGTACATCACCGCCCGCATGAGTGTGCGCTGTAAAACCCGCCCACGGAAATGATGCCGCAATTTTTGCGTGCTTTCTGTTTTGCACTGCCCCTTTACCGCGAAAGGCACAGCGCAAGAGAGACATAGAAATATTTTACCATTATCAGGAAGAATTTTCAATCAATTTTCACATATTTATTCACAAAAACTACGCGCATCCGATTTCTTTGCGGCAGCGGATGCGCTTTTTTTGCAAAAGGCAGGTCACGAACAAATGTCCGGGCCAAAGCTCCCTTTGCGGGTATCGTATGCAGTGTTTGGCAGGGACAAAAATTTTTGCAAAAAAACAACTCTGCATCAAAGGTATTTCTGGATGGTCGGCACAAGGATACTCATATTGATCGGCTTTGAAACATGGTCGTTCATCCCGGCATCCAGTGCCGCCTGCCTATCTTCGGAGAAGGCGTTTGCCGTCATGGCAATGATGGGGATGCCCGCCTTTTGGGGGTCGTCCATCCGCCGTATCTTTTTTGCCGCATCGTAGCCGTTCATCACCGGCATCTGGATATCCATAAGGATCAGCCGGTAAGTTCCGTTCGCAGCCTTTTCCAGTATATCCACGCATTCCACGCCATCTTTTGCGCGGTCTACCGTACAGCCCTCTTCCTGCAGCAGCTCGGTGGCGATCTCTGCATTCAGGTCGTTGTCCTCGGTCAGCAGAATTTTTACACCGCACAGGCTCTTTTCGTCCGCGGGGGCAGTCTCCCGTTTCGCCTGTGTTTCTTCCTGCGAGGCAATGCGGCAGGGAATGGTCACGGTAAACGTGGAGCCAACACCGATTTTACTTTCCACTTCCACAGTGCCGCCCATCAGCCCGACCAGCTTTTTCACGATGCCCATTCCGATGCCGCTGCCTTCCACCTTGCTGACGGTGGAGGTGCGCTCCCGTTCAAACGGCTCAAAGATATGCTTTTGGAACTCCTGCGACATTCCGATGCCGTTATCGGCAACCGTGATCACCGCATTGCACCAGCCCTCTTTTTCGCCGGGGTTCTGCGTGATATCGCAGTGGATCGTGCCGCCGGCACCGGTGTATTTGACCGCGTTGCTGACGAGGTTTGTACAGACCTCGGTCAGGTGCGGGATATCCGCATAGACATACGGATACAGCAGATGTGTTGTCACCGTAAGCGTCTGCCCCTTGCCGTCTGCCTGATTCTGGAACATCGCAATGCAGTTACGGAAATCCTTTTCGATATCCGAAACGGAATATTCGATCTCCGTCTTGTCGTTCTCAATGCGGGCAAGATCCAGAACATTGTTCAGCAGCATCAGCAGGTTCTGTCCGCACACCTGAATGTTCTCCATGTATTTTTCCAGCTTTGCCGGGTCATCCAGATGCCGGGAGGCAAGGTCTGCGTAACCGATAATGGCGTTCATGGGGGTGCGGATATCGTGCGACATATTGAACAGGAAGGTGGATTTGGCGCGGTTCGCGCTCTCCGCTTTTTCCACGGCGACCTGCAATTTTGCATTCAGTTCCTGCGTATCGTTTGCGGCTTTCCTTGCGGCAGCTTCGGCTTTGCGCGCCTTCTGGAGCAGCTTTAAAATCGTGAGCAGAACAGCTGCAACAGCAATGCTGCTGAGCAGCAGAACCATGAAGAAGTTATCCCTTATAAATTCGCTCAGGGTAACCTTCCGCGCGGAGCTCTTATACATAGCAATAGAGCCGACAAGCATATTGACCGGCATTGCCTTGATCGTTTTGTTCAGGATGGACAGCAGGCTGCTGTTTCCGCCATTGACCGCAAAACAGGATTTTACAGGGTTCAACAGCGGAACGCTGTAAAAGCTGTATTTCTTGCTATAATTTTCCTCACTGCTGATCCCTGTGATAAAGCAATCTGCCCGTCCGCTTTCAATCAGTTTTACCGCATCCTCCTGTGTATCGCAGTCCACGATCTCCCACTGCGGATAATAAAACGCAAGGTACTTTTTCAGGGAGAGACTGTTTTGGGGTACGGCAATGCGGTTTGCCTTGCTCTCGTTAAAGTGCTGTTTGTTCGTGACCGCCATCAGGTTGGTGGTCCACGTTGTGCTGGTACAGGCAACATGATACTCTTCCGCCAGATTCGGATTCTGGTCGAAATGGAAGATCATGTCGATCTCGCCGGATTTCAGCGCATCCAGTTCCGCTTCCTTGCTGTCATAGCCGACCAGCTGGAATTCCAGCTCCTGATTGCCCAGACAGCCTACGGCAAACTGAATATAGTCCGTGATCGCCCCGGCAAGCTCCCCGGTGGCAGGGTCGTAGGTGCTGACGCCGCTGTCGCTCGTCAGAAAGCCCATCCTGATCGCACCGCGCTCCTTGAGCCACGCCTTTTCCTCCCCCGTAAGGAGGGGCATATAATCCAGCGAGAAATATCTCTTATACAGATCTGCCGTATAAAAAGGATTGGCTTCGTCCAATGCGCGCATGGCACTGTCCAGTTCTTCCTTGAGATCAGGACGGTCTTTGTTGATCGCATAGTAGATGCCGGATTCTCCCACGCGGGTTATGGTCGAGATGCCACGCTCTGCCCAGAAGGATTCTTCCAGCGAAACAAAACAGTCGATCTCGTGGTTTGCCAGCTTTTGCTTCACATCCTCGTTGTTGGAGACGTTGACGTGTTCCGTTTTTAAGCCGTATTTTTCTTCCCACTCGGTCAGCATCACTTCCGGCTCCGTTCCCATCAGAACGCCGATCTTTTTGCCGTCCAGTGTTTTGAAGTCAGAGGCGGAGATATCTGCGCGCGAAAGGTCGGCATAGAGGTAATATTTTTCCTCCCCCATCGGCTCGTCCGAAAACAGCATCTCCTCGGCGCGGTCCTCCGTATAGGAAATATCGCCCATAATGTCGATCTCGCCGTTTTTGAGCTTTTCAAAGCAGTCTGACCAGTCGCAGGTCACATACTCGAACTGCCAGCCTGTGTAGCCGGATAAGGTCGCCAGCAATTCGTAGCCGTAGCCTTTTCTTGCGCCCTTCTCGTTGACATAGTTGAAAGTGTCCTCAAACGAGCCGACACGGACGACCTTTACAGGGGCGGATTCTGCGGCAGCTTTCACAGGGAGCACAGCTGACAGCAACAGCAGCAGGCTCAGCACCGCACAGACGATTTTCCGCATAAGCGTCTGCATGGTTTCGCTCATTCCAGAGTTTTTCATTATTTTCCAATCTTTCTCCGCCCCAGACGGTCTTATTCCGGTTTCGTTTTCATCCTACCGGATTCAGGAAGATGCTTGCAATATCTCGTTCTGCTGTCCGCAGCTTTTTTGAATATATATACCACTATATAACACAATTGTAACATTATAATAAAAGCGTTTCAAGACTTTTTCTCGTAAAGAGCACTTTTTTAAGGAAGGGGTGCCGGTCACCAAGCGGCAGTCCTTTGAATGGTTGACCCACTGACTGCAAGCACCGGCTTCTTTGCGGAAACCGGTGCTTGCAGTTGCACTTTTCCCGGGAGATTATTATACTTATAAAAAAGGCCGGGTGCTGCAAGGACAGGAGGGAAAGCGTATGGCACGGAACAAAACCGCGCAGGGCGGTATCTCCCTGCGCAGCAGAGTCACGGCATGGCTTGCCGCAATTTTGCTGGTCACCATGCTTTCCACCGGCATCGCTACCATGGCGGGGCAGTGGACGGTGCATTCCTTTGATACGCTGCTGGCCGACAACGCCGTCTGCTACACGGTGCAAAACGCCCTCAAGGACGAAGCACAGGCCTTTGCACGCTATGTGCGCCAGCCTACTTCTGAAACCAAACATGCCTATACCGCCGCCTGCACCGCTTCCGAGCAGAGCCTTGCGGCCCTGCCCTTCGATTACGCCCGTATCGGCGAGGAGCGCTATGCCCGTACATGGAACCTTTTGCAGGGGTACGCGGGTTACCGGCAGGAGCGGGATGCTTTTTTGCAGCTTGCGCCCTCGGCAGATACCTATATTGAACAGATGTACCATGTGATGGCACTGCAGGACTACCTTGCCGCGTATGCGCTACGTCTGACACAGGCCACGCTGGAACAGGAAAACGCCCTTTACAGCAGCACAGAGACCCGCCTCCGGCATCTGCCGTGGCTGTATCTGGGGCTGTTCCTGACGGCAGCCGTTCTGGTGCTGCTGCTCATCCGGGTGCTGAGCCGTGCGGTGGTGCGTCCGCTGCTGCGGTTAGCGCAAGCTTCCCGCAGCATTGCTGAGGGGGATCTTTCCAGCCCGGATCTTCCGGTGAAAAGCGGCGACGAGGTGGGGCGGCTGACGGACACCTTCAACCGGATGAAGCACGCCATGGCGCAGCAGCTGACCACCCAGCAGGCTTTGCACCGGGAAGAGGTGCGGAACCTTGCACTGGAAAAAGATCTGGAGCACACCCGGCTGGAGGTGCTCAAAAGTCAGGTGAACCCGCATTTTCTGTTCAACACCCTGAACATGATCTCCTGCATGGCACGGCTGGAGGATGCTTCCACCACCGACCAGATGATCGTGCATCTGGGCAGTTTGTTCCGGCACAATCTGCGCACTAAGCGCCAGCAGATCACGCTGGAAGAGGAACTGGACGGGCTGGAGGACTACATTTATTTGCAGCAAATGCGGTTCGACGGACGCATTACCGTAGAAAAAAGCATTCAGGTGCAGCCTGCGGCGGTTTTCGTGCCGTCCTTTATGCTGCAGCCGGTGGTGGAAAATGCTTACTCGCACGGGCTCAAGTCCCGCGAGGATGGCGGACGCATCCTGCTGCGGGCATGGATGCAGGGCAAGGTGCTGGTGCTCACGGTCGCGGACAACGGCAAGGGGATGACCCCAGAGGAGCTGGACGCCGTGCAAACTAAAATCACCCAGAGCGAGCAGACCGGCCGTAACATCGGTCTTGGCAACATTTCCCGCCGCATCGGGATGCTGTATCCGGGCGGTAAAATGCAGGTGTACAGCCGCGCAGGTCATGGCACTGTGGTGCGGTTTGAGCTCCCGCAAACGCAGCAGCCGGAAGAAAAGGAGGAGACGCTTTCGTGAAGTGCAAATTACTGGTGGCAGAGGATGAATTGATCGAGCGCAAGGTGCTGTGCCGGACCTTGCAGAAGTATCTGGGAGACCTGATTTGCCTGTACGAAGCCAAAAATGGCAGAGAGGCTCTGGAAATTTTTGCCCGCGAAGCGCCGCAGGTGGCGGTGCTGGACATTGAGATGCCCGGCGTCACCGGGCTGGAGGTGGCGCGCAAGATCCGCGAAACAGACAAAAACTGTGCCATCCTGTTCCTGACCGGCTTTGATAAGTTCGACTATGCGCGGCAGGCGATCTCTGTGCGGGCGCTGGACTATCTGCTCAAGCCCTACAACGAGCAGGAACTGGTATTCGCGGTGGAGGATGCCATCCGGCAGGTATCGGTGCAGCTGCCTGCCCGCCCGGCACAGCCCCCTGCGCCTGCAGAGCCCCTCCGCCGGGAAGAGGACGAGGATATGCGCACCGCCATCATCCGGGCGGAGATCAGCCGCTTCATCGATGCCCACTATGGGGAGGATATCTCCATGCAGGATGCCGCCGCTGCGCTGCGCTACTCCGACGCTTACTTCTGCAAGCTGTTCAAGCAGTGCTTTAAGGTGAACTTTTCGGCCTACCTGAACGAATACCGGGTGAACAGGGCGCGCCAGCTGATTTTGGACCCGCGCCTGAGCCTGAAGGATATCGGCGCTGCTGTGGGTTACAGCGACGCCAACTATTTTACAAGGGTGTTCAAGCGCCTGACCGGCCAGACCCCTTCGGAATACCGCGCAGCCGCAGCGGAAAAAGCGGTACAAGGATAAATCGGATACAAAAAGCGCTCGTTCTTTCCCGCCCGTCAGCGGGAGAGAAACGGGCGCTTTTTTGTTTTTGCCAGTTTCTTTCGTCCACAAAACACAAAAATTGCACTTGGATACAACAAAGACAAAATCGTGCTGCGTTTCACAAAATAATCCGGTTTCGCAAAAATGAACGAGTTGTTAAAATAAAATCACAGAAAAAACGCGAAAAGAGAGGATGCCATTCATGAAGAGAAGAACGTTTCTGTCGCTGATGGGCGCGGCGGCACTGACCAGCAGCATGATGCTTACCGGCTGCGGCGCAGGCTCGGACGACGACCGCAAGATCGTGCGCATCGGCCATGTGCAGTCCCAGACCCACCCGGATCATCTGGGACTGGAAGCCTTCGCCAACTACATCAACGAGAAGTTGGGCGACAAGTACCGCGTGGAGGTGTACCCCAGCGAGCTGCTGGGCTCCCAGACCGAAATGGTACAGCTGACCCAGACCGGTGCTATCGACTTTGTGGTGGCGTCCAATGCCATTATGGAGACCTTCAGCGCCAAATACCAGATCTTCAACCTGCCTTATCTGTTCTCCAGCGTGGAAGCTTACCACGAGGCCATGGACGACCCCGAGGTGACAGACCCCATTTTCAAAACCACCTCCAAGGCCGGTCTGGAAACAGTGGCGTGGCTGGATGCCGGTACCCGCAACTTCTACACCATCAAGACCCCCATCAACCAGCCCTCCGACCTGAAGGGTCTGAAAATCCGCGTGCAGCAGTCGCCCACCAACGTGGAAATGATGCGTCTGCTGGGCGGTACCGCTACCCCCATGGGCTTCGGAGATGTATACACCGCGCTGCAGGCCGGTATTCTGGATGGTGCCGAGAACAACGAGCTGGCACTGACCGATAACGGTCACGGCGATATCTGCAAGTATTACTCCTACGATATGCACCAGATGGTGCCGGATCTGCTGGTGGCAAACTACGCTTTCCTGAACGAACTCAGCGGTGAGGAGCGCGCGATCTTTGAAGAGGGCTTCCAGATTGTGAAAAGCACCGAGCAGGACGCTTGGGAGGATGCCGTGACCGAGGCCAAGGATAAGGCCGAGAACGAGCAGCACGTCAACTTTATTTACCCGGACACTGCACCGTTTCAGGAGGCTATGGCCCCCCTGCACGATTCCGTGCTGGCAGCAAACCCGGAGCTGCAGCCCATTTATGACCTGATCCAGCAGCACAACGCTGCCCATACTGCGGACTGAGGAGGAGCATCATGGAAAAACTGAGAAATACCCTGAACAAGGTGCTCAACCTGCTGGCAGGTCTGAGCATGACGGTCATGGTGGTGCTGACCACCTATCAGGTCATCGTGCGTTACATCTTCAATTCTCCCTCCACATGGTCGGAAGAACTGGTGGGCTATCTGTTCGGCTGGAGCACCATGCTGGGCGCCACCATCGTTTCCGGCGAGCGCGGCCACATGAACATCCCCGTGCTGGTGGATCGGTTCAACCCCACCATGCGCAAGGCGTTCCACATCTTTGCCGAGGTCATCGCCTTCCTCTTCTCCGCGACCATTCTGGTGTTCGGCGGTTTTCAGGTGTCCAAGCTGGCCATGGGGCAGCAGACCTCCTCGCTGGGCGTTGCCGTGGGCGTGTTCTACTGGGTCATGCCCATCTGCGGCGTGATCATTCTGGTGTATTCCGTGCTGAACATTATCGGTATCGCCAACGGCTCCATCTGTCTGGATACCCCGGAGGATGCAGACTTTGCAAAGGTGGAAGCCGAAATGGCTGCCGATGCCGACAAGGAAAACAAGGAGGACTAAGCTGTGGCAATTCAAGCGTTACTCGTAATTCTGGCAGTGCTGCTGGTGCTGCTGTTCCTCGGCGTGCCTATCTCGTACGCCATTGCAGTCTCTTCTCTGACTGCCATTCTTTCTTCCATTGATCTGAATGTTGCCGTGCTGACCGCTGCCCAGCGCACCTTTGTGGGCATGAGCAAGTTCAGCCTGACCGCCATCCCGTTCTTTATTCTGGCGGGCAACATCATGAATCAGGGCGGCATCGCCAAGCGTCTGGTGGATTTCGTCATGGCCATTCTGGGCAAGATGCCCGGCGCACTGCTGGTGACCAACATCGGCACCAACGCTCTGTTCGGTGCAATCTCCGGCTCTGCATCCGCTGCGGCTGCTGCCGTTGGCTCCATGATCCGCGACGGTGCCGACGAGCAGGGCTACGACCCTGCCGTGACTGCTGCCACCAACGCCGCTTCCTCCTGCTCCGGTTTGCTGATCCCGCCGTCCAACGCGCTGATCACCTACTCACTGGCGTCCGGCGGCACCTCTGTGGCTGCGCTGTTCATGGCGGGTTACATTCCCGGCATCATCTGGGCGCTGTGCTGCTGCGTGGTGGGCGTGCTGCTGGCTGTCAAGCTGGGGTACAAGGGCACACCCGGAAAATTTGACTGGAAAAACCTCGGCGTATGCACCCTGCGCGCTCTGCCTTCTCTTTCCCTGATCATCGTAGTCATCGGCGGCATCATCGGCGGTGTGTTCTCTGCCACCGAAGGCTCTGCCATTGCGGTCGTCTATGCGCTGGTGCTGGCTTTCTGCTATCGCTCCATCAACCTGAAGAGCCTGTGGAAGATCATCGTGGATTCTGCCAAGATGTCCGGCATGGTGGTGTTCCTTGTGGGTGTTTCCAACATTCTGGGCTGGGTCATGGCCTTTTTGCAGATCCCGGATGCCGTGGCGGCAGCCCTGCTGAGCCTGACCAGCAATAAGTACATCATCCTGCTCATCATGAACGTGATCCTGCTGGTGTCCGGCACCTTCATGGATGTGACCCCGGCCATCCTCATCTTCACCCCGCTGTTTTTACCCATCTGCCAGAGCTTTGGCATGAGTACCATCCAGTTCGGTCTGATCCTCGTGTACAACCTGTGCATCGGCAATATCACCCCGCCCGTGGGCAACGCCCTGTTCGTGGGTATCAAGGTGGGGCGCACCTCGCTTTCCAAGGTCATGCCGTACATGCTTATGTACTATGTGGCCATCATCGCCGGTCTGCTGCTGGTCACCTTTATCCCGGCAGTGTCTACCGCACTGCCGCAGGCAATGGGCCTGATGTAACTGAAACATTCCCTTCTTCTTCTCCTAAAAAGGCGGTACCTGCTTTGCGGCGGGCACCGCCTTTTCCTGTCTCTTGCACAAAGGCAGTCTTGTGCGCTATACTATCTGCAAAGGGAGGGCGACATCATGCGCAGACGGACTTTTTTAGCCGGGCTGGGCTTTGCAGCCTTGCAGCTGGCAGGCTGTGCCGCAAAGCCGCAGACCACACCGGACTATGTGCTGACCTATGCCGACAACCAGCCCGCCGGGTACCCCACCACGCAGGGCGCACAGTATTTTGCGGACCTTGTGCAGCAGCAGACCGAGGGCAAGGTGGTCATTCAGGTCAAGGCGAACGGCGAGTACGGCTCGGAACAGCAGGTGTGGGAACAGCTTGCCATTGGCGGCGTAGATTTTGCGCGTGTGTCGCTCTCGGTGGCTACGGACGATCTGCCCCGGCTCAACGTGCTGCTGCTGCCGTATCTCTACCGGGATGCCGACCACATGTGGCGCGTGCTGGACGGCAGCATCGGGGCAGAGTTTTTGCAGGACTTTACCGCACAGGGACGGGTAGGCCTCAGCTGGTACGATGCGGGTGCCCGCTCGTTTTATGCCCGTCAGCCGGTGCGCAGCCTGAACGATTTACAGGGCAAGATCATCCGCGTGCAGGATTCGCAGATCGTGATCGACATGATCCGCCTGCTGGGTGCAGTGCCGGAAACCACGGCGTACAGCGACGTGTACTCGGCGCTTGAGACCGGGCAGGTCGATGCCGCCGAAAACAACTGGCCGGCCTACTATTCCATGGAGCACTACAAGGTGGCGCGGTACTACATGGCCGATGAGCACAGCCGCGTACCGGAGGTACAGCTGGCTTCCGGCCGCACATGGGATGCACTGCCGGAGGAATACCGGCAGACCCTGCAGGCGTGCGCCCGGGCATCGGCGCAGTACGAGCGCCAGCTCTGGGCACAGGAGGAAACAGCTGCCCGCAAAGCAGCCCTTGCAGGCGGCTGCTTTGAGCTGCCGCTGCCCGAAGAAGAAATGCAGAACTTCCGGCAGCTGGTGCAGCCGCTGTACCGGAAATACTGTGCCGACTATCTGCCGCTGGTGGAAGAGATACAGGCAGAGTGACAGCAAAAAAGGAACGATTCAAATAAACAGGCCCATAGCTTTGCGGTCGTCCCTGACAAAGGGTACCGTTTAATAAATATCCCCCGGCGGGCACGCAAGCCACGCCGGGGTTCTTTTTTGTCATTCTGCTGCAAAACATCTGCACTTTCTCAGCAGAACGCAGAAAATGCGGAAACCGCTTGATTTAGCTCGGTTTCCGCACTAGAATGGAAACCAGAAAGACAAATACAGTTTCCACAAGGAGGACGCTCATGCAGGAAAAGCTCGATGCGCTGGTGCGCACACAGGCCATGCAGCTGTTCCGTCAACAGGGGCTGCATTTCACTATGCAGCAGGTGGCAGAGCCGCTGCACATCAGCAAAAAGACCATCTACACCGTTTACCCCTCCAAGGAGGCGCTTCTGCTGGACATGGTAGACCATGCCTTTGCGGACATCCACCGCTGCAAGCAGGAAATTCTGGCGGGCGGCGGTACTTTGCAGGAAAAGCTGCGGGCAGTCATCATTGCCATGCCGACGGAATACGCCGCGCTGGACCTGCGGCAGATGAAGGAACTGGACGAGAAATACCCGGTGGTAGCGGCACGGGTGCGCAGTCAATTGGAAAACGGGTGGGAACCCACCATGGCGCTGCTGGAACAGGCTGTGGCAGAGGGGGTCATGCGTCCGGTGTCCCTGCCGGTGCTGCGGCAGATGATCACCGCATCCATCGAGAGCTTTCTGGCAGACCGCAGTCTGGCAGAAAGCGGGGTGCAGTATGTGGCTGTACTGGAAGAAATGATCTCGATTTTACTGGAAGGAGTGCTGCCGCGATGAGACACAGCTTTTGCGAGGATTGGGAGTTTACACGACACTGGACGGAAGCTTTTGGCAAGGGGCTGCCTGTACCAAAACAGCAAGCCGTCCGCCTGCCCCATACCTGCCGGGAGGTGCCGCTGCACTATGCCTCGCCTGCCGATTACGAGATGGTCTGCGGCTACCGCAAGCGGTTCCGGGTGCCGCCGGTACAGGCTGCGCCCCGGCTGTTTGTCCGCTTTGATGGAGCCGCCCATCAGGCGGTGGTGCGGGTCAACGGCAGGGTTGCCGGACAGCACCGGGGCGGCTATACCGGCTTTGCGGTGGAGATCACCGACCTTGTGGACCGGGAGGGCGAAAACCTGCTGACCGTGCAGCTGGACACCCGTGAAGACCCGGCCATCCCGCCCTTTGGCTTTGTCATCGACTACCTGACCTACGGCGGTCTGTACCGGGAGGTCTGGCTGGAAGCCACCGCCGAAAGCCGCCTGACCGACCTGTTCGTCTACACGCCCACCCTGCAGGAGGCTGTGGTGCAGTGGACAGCAGAGCTTACACCCGCAGCCGTGGCGGTCCGCATCCGGCTGGAGACCGCAGACGGCGCCCTGCTGGCAGAGCAGACCGCACAGGCGGCAGAAACCGGGAAAGTGCAGCTTTCTGTCCCGGACGCACAACCGTGGGATACAGAGCACCCGGTTTTGCATCATGCCGTGGCAGAGCTTTTGAACGCAGCCGGACAGCCCATCGACCGCCGGCAGGTGACCTTTGGTTTCCGCACGGCAAAATTCCGGGCGGATGGCTTCTACCTCAACGGCAAAAAGACCTTTCTGCGGGGCTTGAACCGACACCAGAGTTATCCTTACATCGGCTATGCCGCCCCGGAAAGTCTGCAGCGGGAGGATGCCCGCATTTTGCAGGAGGAGCTGCACTGCACCGCCGTGCGCACCAGCCATTATCCGCAGAGCCAATATTTTCTGGACGAATGCGACCGCCGGGGTCTGCTGGTGTTCACCGAACTGCCGGGCTGGCAGCACATCGGGGACGACAACTGGAAGGATGCCGCCTGTGAAATGCTGCGGGAGATGATCTTGCAGAACCGCAATCACCCCAGCATCATCCTGTGGGGTGTGCGCATCAACGAGAGCGTGGACGACGATGCCTTTTACACCCGCACCAATCAAATTGCCCATCAGCTGGACCCAAGCCGCGCCACCTCCGGCGTGCGGTATCTGGAAAAAAGCCATCTGCTGGAGGATGTCTATGCCTACAACGATTTTTCTCACAACGGCATCACCCCCGGTGCAAAGCCCAAAAAAGACGTGACCCCGGATATGGGCAAGGCGCTGCTCATCTCGGAGTGCAACGGCCACATGTACCCCACCAAAGCCTTTGACGACGGCCCGCACCGGCAGGAACACGCCCTGCGGCATGTCCGGGTACAGAACGCCGCCTATGCCAGCGGAGAGCACGCCGGGTGCTTCGGCTGGTGTATGTTCGACTACCAGACCCACAAGAACTTCGGCTCTGGCGACCGTATTTGCTACCACGGTGTGCTGGACAGCTTCCGCAACCCCAAATTGGCGGCGGCAGTCTATGCCAGTCAGGGGGATGCTGATCCGGTGCTGGCGGTCAGCTCCTCCATGGACATCGGTGACAACCCTGCCGGGCAGCTGGGCACAGCCTATGTTTTCAGCAATGCCCAGCAGGTAAAGCTGTACAAAAACGATGTGTTCGTCACTGCCCTGCGCCGCAGCGAGTGGACAGCGCTGCCCCACCCGCCCTTTGTGATGGACGATACCATTGGCGAGCTGCTGGAAACGCAGGAGCACTTTTCCCCCGCCAAGGCTGCCGCTGTGCGGGACTGCCTGCTGGCCGCCGGGAAATATGGACTGCCGGGGCTGCCGCTGGCCTACAAGGTCAAATTCGGCTGGTGTATGCTGCGCTACAAAATGAGCTTTGCAGACGGCGTGGCGCTTTACGGCAAATATGTGGGCAGCTGGGGCGGCGAAGCCACCCGCTGGCGGTTCGACGCCGTGCAGGACGGCAACGTGGTGCGCAGCGTGACCCTTTGCCCCAGCGCAAAGCTGC
The DNA here is from genome assembly GCA_934513205.1 of uncultured Faecalibacterium sp. Taxonomy (GTDB): domain Bacteria; phylum Bacillota; class Clostridia; order Oscillospirales; family Ruminococcaceae; genus Faecalibacterium. The sequence goes on from CAKSWU010000030.1 coordinate 19,394, forward strand.
ACGTGGAGGTCAAGGTCAGCCGGACGGCTCTTCTGGAAAAAGATACTTACGATATGGCGGCTGTCCGGGTGCGGATTCTGGACGAGAACGACACCCCTGCCCCCTACGCACAGTTCCCGGTGCAGTTTGCGGTAGAAGGCAACGCCGCCCTTGTGGGCCCGCAGACCGCCGTGGCAGAAGGCGGCATGACCGGTACTTATCTGCGCACCGTGGGCACTGCCGGAGAAGCCCTGCTGACCGTTTCTGCACCGCAGACTCAGCCCGTTACGGTGCGGTTCACCATTGAAAAGGAGGATGCTGTATGGAACTGACCCTGAAACAGAAAACCGCATTCGGTATTGGTGCCGTGGGCAAGGATATGGTATATGCCCTGTCGGCTTCTTACGTCATGTATTATTATCAGGATGTGCT
>CAKSWU010000031.1 GCA_934513205.1 uncultured Faecalibacterium sp.
GAATTGAGTGGTGAACAAACAAAGATGCAACTGAAACCTGAAGAGATCTCCAAGATCATCCGTGCGCAGATCAAGCATTACGAAAATGCCATCGAGCAGAGCGAGACCGGCACGGTCATTATGGTGGGCGACGGCATCGCCCGGGCCAGTGGTCTGGAAAAGTGCATGGCAGGTGAGCTGCTCCAGTTTGATAACGGCGAATACGGCATGGCGCAGAACCTTGAGGAGAACACCGTCTCCATCGTTCTGCTGGGCTCCGACGTCGGCATCAAAGAAGGCAGCACCGTCAAGCGCACCGGCAAGGTGGTATCCGTGCCGGTGGGCGATGCCATGATCGGCCGCGTGGTCAACGCACTGGGCCAGCCCATTGACGGCGCAGGCCCCATCGAGACCACTGAGTACCGCGCCATCGAGAGCCGCGCCCCCGGCATCATTGACCGCCAGCCCGTCAAGGAGCCGCTGCAGACCGGTATCAAGGCCATCGACTCCATGATCCCCATCGGACGCGGTCAGCGCGAGCTGATCATCGGTGACCGCCAGACCGGCAAGACCACCATCGCCTCCGATACCATCATCAACCAGAAGGGCAAGGACGTCATCTGCATTTACGTTGCCATCGGTCAGAAGCGCTCTACCGTGGCAAACCTTGTGCAGAGCCTGACCGAGGCCGGTGCCATGGGCTACACCATCGTGGTGTCCGCTACCGCCTCCGAGCTGTCCCCCCTGCAGTATATCGCCCCCTACTCCGGCTGCGCCATGGGCGAATACTTCATGCAGCAGGGCAAGCACGTCCTCATCATCTACGATGACCTGTCCAAGCACGCCGTGGCATACCGTGCCCTGTCGCTGCTGATCCGCCGTCCTCCGGGACGTGAGGCTTACCCCGGCGATGTCTTTTACCTGCATTCCCGTCTGCTGGAACGCGCAGCCAAGCTCTCCAATGAGCTGGGTGGCGGCAGCCTGACGGCACTGCCCATCATCGAGACGCAGGCGGGCGATGTTTCCGCCTACATCCCCACCAACGTCATCTCCATCACCGATGGCCAGATCTTCCTGGAGACCGAGCTGTTCCACTCCGGCGTCATGCCGGCAGTCAACCCCGGTATCTCGGTGTCCCGCGTCGGCGGCAACGCCCAGATCAAGGCCATGAAGAAGGTGGCCGGTACCCTGAAGCTGATCTACTCCCAGTACCGCGAGCTGCAGTCCTTTGCACAGTTCGGCTCCGATCTGGACGCCGACACCAAGGCACGTCTGGCACAGGGCGAGCGCATCGTGGAGGTGCTCAAGCAGAACCGCTCCGCACCCGTACCTGTGGAAAAGCAGGTCGCCATCCTGTACGCCACCATCCACGACTACCTTGTCAACGTCAAGGTGCCGGATGTGGCAGAGTACGAGAAGAGCCTGTACGAGTATCTGGACAACGATGCCGCCGGAGCTGCCGTGATGGACACCATCCGCACCACCGGCAATCTGGACAAGGACACCGAGGAGCAGCTCAAGACCGTGCTGACCCGGTACACCGAAAGCTTCGTCAAGGCGCACTGAAGGAAGGAGGCGTAACGCATGGCTGGTTCCATGAAGGACATCAAGCTGCGCATCAAAAGCGTAGAGAGCACCATGCAGATCACCAAGGCCATGGAGCTGGTGGCTTCCTCCAAAATGCGCCGTGCCAAGGAGCGGGTCGAACACAGTCGGCCCTATTTTGAAACGCTGCACAACACCCTGACCGAGATCGCGGCAGCGGATCCCCGGGCACGCAGCCCCTATCTGCGCCGCAGCGAGGTCAAACGCACCCTGCTGATCGTCATTGCAGGCGACCGCGGCCTTGCCGGCGGGTACAACTCCAATGTGCTCAAGCAGGCGCAGGCAGAGCAGGGCGAGGTGGTGGTGCTGCCCATCGGCAAGCGGTCGGCAGAGTATTTTGCCCACCACGATGCCGACCTGTTCACGCAGGAGGTGCTGCTGGCTGCCGATGTTTCGGTGGGACAGTGCTTCCAGCTGTCCCGCCAGATCACCGAAGGGTACCGCAAGGGCGAGTACGACGCCGTCAAGATCTGCTACACCCGGTTCGATTCCATGATGACCCAGACCGCAGCCACCATGGAGGTGCTGCCGCTGTCCATCGAGCCCACCGAGCAGCAGAAGGCGGAAGCCCGCCGCAGCCAGATCCTGTACAAACCCAGCAGCGAGGAAGTATTCAGCGCGATCATCCCGGAGTATGTGGCAGGCATCGTCTACGGTGCTGTGTGCGAGAGCGTAGCCAGTGAGCTGGCAGCCCGCCGCACCGCCATGGATGCCGCCACCAAGAATGCCGGTGAGATGATTGATCATTTGAACCTGTATTATAACCGTGCCCGTCAGGCTGCCATCACGCAGGAGATCACCGAGATCGTGGCCGGCGCGGAGAACTAAGACTATCAAGAAGGAGTTGTAGCCTATGTCCGAAAAACATATCGGCAAGGTGATCCAGGTCATTGGCCCGGTGCTGGACATCCAGTTCAAGGATGGCGAGCTGCCGGAGCTGCTCAACGCCATTGAGATCGACAACCACGGCCAGAAGCTGGTGGTGGAGGTCGCACAGCTCACCGGCGACAATGTGGCGCGCTGCATTGCCATGAGCAGCACCGATGGTCTGGTGCGCGGCACAGATGCCGTGGACACCGGCGAGTCCATCAAGGTGCCCGTAGGCGACCAGTGTCTGGGGCGCGTGTTCAACCTGCTGGGCGAGCCTGTGGATAACAAGCCCGCCCCCACCCCGGATGCCTACTGGCCCATCCACCGTCCTGCTCCCAGCTACGAGGAGCAGCAGTCCACCACCGAGATCCTGGAGACCGGCATCAAGGTCGTGGACCTGATCTGCCCCTACGCCAAGGGCGGCAAGATCGGCCTGTTCGGCGGCGCCGGTGTCGGCAAGACCGTTCTGATCCAGGAACTGATCTATAACATCGCCACCGAGCACAACGGTTACTCGGTGTTCACCGGCGTTGGCGAGCGCACCCGCGAGGGCAACGACCTGTACGGCGAAATGACCGAGAGCGGCGTCATCAACAAGACCGCGCTGGTCTACGGTCAGATGAACGAACCCCCGGGAGCCCGTATGCGCGTGGCGCTGTCCGGCCTGACCATGGCAGAGTACTTCCGCGATGTGAAGAATCAGGACGTGCTGCTGTTCATTGATAACATCTTCCGTTTCACGCAGGCAGGCTCTGAGGTGTCCGCACTGCTGGGCCGTATGCCCTCCGCCGTCGGCTACCAGCCCACGCTGGCAACCGAGATGGGCGCCCTGCAGGAGCGCATCACCTCCACCCGCAAGGGCTCTATCACCTCGGTGCAGGCCGTCTACGTGCCCGCCGATGACCTGACCGACCCCGCCCCTGCCACCACCTTTACCCATCTGGATGCCACCACGGTCCTGAGCCGTGACATTGCATCGCAGGGCATCTACCCCGCTGTGGACCCGCTGGATTCCACCAGCCGCATCCTCAGCCCGGAGGTCGTGGGTCAGGAGCACTACGAGATCGCCCGTGCCGTCCAGAAGGTGCTGCAGCGCTACAAGGAGCTGCAGGACATCATTGCCATCATGGGCATGGACGAGCTGAGCGAGGAGGACAAGCGTACCGTCAGCCGCGCCCGCAAGGTGCAGCGCTTCCTGAGCCAGAGCTTCCATGTGGCAGAGCAGTTCACCGGTATGCCCGGCCAGTATGTGCCGCTGAAGGAGACTCTGCGGGGCTTTAAGATGATCCTGAACGGCGAGTGCGACGAGCTGCCCGAGAGCGCATTCCTGTTCGCGGGCACCATCGACGACGTGTTCGCAAAAGCGAAGAAGGGGTAAGCCATGACGACCTTTCATCTGACGGTGGTCACGCCGGACGGCTGTGCCTTTGAAGGTCAGGCCGAGCGCATCGTCTGCCGCGCCATCGACGGCGATATCGCCATCCTTGCCCGACACGGGGACTACTGCACCGCGCTGGGCATGGGCGAAGCGCATATCGTGGATGCCGAGGGTAAAAGCCGCCGGGCGGCCTGCATGGGCGGCCTGCTGAGCGTGCTGGACGGCGAGGTACGTCTGGTGGCAACCACTTGGGAGTGGGCCGAGGACATCGATCAGGCGCGTGCGGAAGCTTCCAAGAAGCGCGCGGAGGAGATCCTTGCTCGCAAGAACCTGAACGACCGTGAGTACGAGCTGGCACAGGCGCGCCTGAAGCGTGCACTGGTGCGCACCTCCGTCCACTGATCTGCTGAGATGCAAAAACCGGAGTTCCAAACGGAACTCCGGTTTTTCGTATGAATGCAGAAGGGGCTGCCGATGTGGAATCGGCAGCCCCTTTTTGTACGGAAAAATCACCGCATATTTGCTTTCTCGATCAGATTGCGGATGTGATGCGCCAGCATCTCCACCGCAGCGGTGTTCTCGCCGCCGTTGGGGACGATGATGTCCGCGTTGCGCTTGCTGGGCTCCACAAAAGCCTCGTGCATGGGCTTGACGGTGGTCAGGTACTGCTCAATGACGCTGTCCAGACTGCGGCCCCGCTCCTTCACGTCCCGCACAAGCCGCCGCAGGATGCGCTCGTCTGCATCGGTGTCCACAAAGATCTTGTAGTCGAACATGGCGCACAGCTCCGGCTCCACAAAGGGCAGGATGCCCTCCACGATCAGCACCGGGGCGGGCTCGATGTGCTGCACCTTGTCGCTGCGGTTGTGGTCCACATAGTCGTACACCGGGCAGTCGATGGCGCGGCCTGCCCGCAGCTCCTGCAGGTGGTAGATCAGCAGGGCGTTGTCAAAGGCGTCCGGGTGGTCGTAGTTCAGCTTGCAGCGCTCTTCAAAAGGCAGTTCGTCGTGGCGCTTGTAGTAGCTGTCGTGGGAAATCAGACGAACCTCGTCCTCGCCGAACCGCTCCTTCAGCCGCAGGGCAAGGGTGGTCTTGCCGCTGCCGGAACCGCCTGCGATGCCGATGATCAGATTGTTCATAGGGATATTCCTCCTGAATGATTCTGTCGCTTTGGGTAGAAAAACCGGTAGAAATGGATTATAATAAGAGCGATGGAAACCGGCCTTTGGGCCCTTTGTTCCTGTACATCATAACACAAACCGGCACATTTTTACAGCCCCGGAGCTGCAAATGTGTGAGATGAGGGAAAATGCCATGCAGAAAAAACAGTTTCAGCAAAATATGAAGGACAAGGTCCGGGTGTTCGAGGATGGCGGCATCCGACTGCTCAAAAAGGGGCAGAAGGGCCTTGTGCACGCCATTTTCAGCCGGTTTGGTCTGGTGCTTGTGCTGCTGGTGCTGCAGTTCGGCGGTCTGTTCAGCATCCTGCGCTGGTTTGGCGAGCTGGTGCCGCACTATCTGGGCGGCACCGCGCTGGTCACGGCAGCCATGATGGTCTATCTGCTCAATCAGGACATGGACAACAGTGTGCGCATCACATGGCTGGTGGTCACGGCGCTGGTGCCGGTGCTGGGGGTGCCCCTGTTCTGGTACACCCGGAAGGACATCGGTCACGGGATGCTCAAGGCGCGGCTGCTGGAGCTGGAGGGGCAGACCGGCGCACAGCTGCCGCAGAACGAGCTTGCCATGCAGCAGCTGGAAGCCGAGGACCCCGGTGCGGCATCGCTGGCACGGTATCTGCGGGGCAAGGGCGGCGGCTTTCCGGTGTACCAGAACACCGCAGTCACCTACTTCCCCAGCGGGGAGGCAAAATTCGAGGAGCTGCTGCGCCAGCTGGAAACGGCAGAGCGGTACATTTTTCTGGAATATTTCATCATTGACGAGGGCCTGATGTGGGGCCGCATTCTGGAAGTGCTGGCCCGCAAGGCCGCGCAGGGCGTGGATGTGCGGGTGATGTACGATGGCACCTGCGAGTTTTCCACCCTGCCCCGGGACTACCCCAAACGGCTGGAAGCTCTTGGCATCCGCTGTAAGGTGTTTGCCGCCGTCACCCCCTTTGTGTCCACCCATTACAACTACCGGGACCACCGCAAGATTTTGGTCATTGACGGCAGGGTGGGCTTTACCGGCGGTGTGAATCTGGCAGATGAGTACATCAACCATGTGGAAAAATACGGACGCTGGAAGGACGCCGCCGTCATGCTGCAGGGGGAAGGTGTGCGCACTATGACCGCGTTGTTCTTGCAGATGTGGAGCATCCTGCAGCAGCCGGAGTTCGAGCAGTTCCTCACCGAAGCCATCCCGCCCCGGCAGGCAAAGGGCTTTGTGATCCCTTACGGCGACTGCCCGCTGGACGGTGAGCGGGTGGGCGAGATGGTCTACATGGACATGGTCAACCGCGCCCGCCGCTCGGTGCACATCATCACGCCCTATCTGATCCTGGACGGCGAGCTGGAAACGGCCCTGCGCTTTGCGGCAGAACGCGGGGTGGATGTGCACCTGATCCTGCCCGGCAAGCCGGACAAGTGGTTCGCCTATGCGCTGGCAAAGACCCACTACAAGCCGCTGCTGTCCTCCGGGGTGAAGATCAGCGAGTGGACGCCCGGCTTCACCCACGCCAAGGTGATGATCATGGACGGGCAGGAGGCGGTTGTGGGCACCATCAATCTGGATTACCGCAGCCTGTACCACCACTTTGAAGATGCAGTATGGATGCGCGGCGTGGACTGCCTGCCCCGCATTGAAGCAGATTTTCAGGATACGCTGGCGCAGTGCCGCACGGTGGAACCCACCCGCCAGAGCATCTGGCAGGGTAAGCGGTTTTTGTACCTTGCGGGTCTGCTGCTCAAGTTCATTGCGCCGCTGATCTGAATCTGCGATTTTTCCGAGACTGTTCAAAAGACCGCCTTCCCGGCGGTCTTTTTTGCGCAAAACAAAACCCCGCAGCCGAAGCTGCGGGGCAAGCGATTCATTTATAAGGTAAAATCAGCGCTTAGTTCTGCTTCATGCGAGCGAAGCAGTCGGAGCAGTAGACCGGACGGTCCTCACGGGGCTGGAAGGGAACCTTGCAGGCCTTGCCGCAAGCTGCGCAGACAGCATCGAACATCTGACGCTCACCGCTGTTGCTGCGTGCGCCGCCGTTCTTGCGGGCATCACGGCAGGGCTTGCAGCGCTGGGGCTGGTTCTCGAAGCCGCGAGATGCGTAGAACTCCTGCTCACCAGCAGTCCAAACGAATTCCTTACCGCAGTCCTTGCAGACCAGAGTCTTGTCTTCAAACATAGTAGTATCTCCTCTTTTGTTAGTTCTTGCCCGCGGAAGGATTGTAACCATACCTTTGGTTTTGGGACCATCGCGCTGATCAGTAAGCTTACCAGGGGCTTGAATAGATAAACGCCCTCGGATTGAGGACTTTCTTATTGTACCGTTCTTTTTGAAATTTGTCAACCAAAAAACAACCGTTCGCCTTCTTATTTGTGTAGATAGCACAATCCGACCGGATTTATTTGGGTAAAATCACCGCCGGAAGATGAAAAAGAGCTGCCGCACAGGGTCAGCTTCCTAGCCCTCTCAGTCAATGCCTATCGGCATTGCCAGCTCTCCCAAAGGGAGAGCCTTTGGCAATCCACACAAACTTCATCTCTTTGCCAAGGCCTCTCCCTTTGGGAGAGGTGTCACCGCAGGTGACGGAGAGGGCGAGGATGCTGGAGTAGAAGCATTTTCAATAAAAATCTGCCGATTTTCTGAAATAGCAAAGGGGCTGCCGCACATTCCGTGCAGCAGCCCCTGCAAAGCCCTTTGGGAAACGATTACTTCTCGATGACTTCCTTGGTGTCGCGGGCGATCATCAGCTCCTCGTCGGTAGCAATGACCAGAGTGCGCACCTTTGCGCCCCAAGCGGTGATCTCGCACACATCGCCCACGGGGTGCTTGTTCTTCTCGGTGTCGATGCGGATGCCCAGCCAATCCATGTGGTGGCAGATCTTTGCACGGGCAATGGCATCGTGCTCGCCGATGCCGCCGGTAAAGACGATGGCGTCCACGCCGCCCATGGCTGCAATGTAGCTGCCGATGGTCTTTTTGATCTGGTAGTTCAGCATATCGGAAGCCAGCTGTGCGCGCTTGTTGCCGGCCTCGGCAGCCTCTTCCACGTCACGCTTGTCGCTGGAAACACCGGAGATGCCCAGCAGGCCGGACTTCTTGTTCAGGATCTCGTCCAGCTCGTGGCCGGTGATGTTCAGGGTGTACTTCAGGTAGTTGACCACAGAAGGATCCAGATCGCCGCAGCGGGTGCCCATCATCAGGCCGGCCAGCGGAGTCATGCCCATGGAGGTGTCCACGACCTTGCCCTGATCCACGGCAGCAATGGAGGAGCCGTTGCCCAGATGGCAGGTGATGAGCTTCAGGCGCTCAATGGGCTCTTCCAGATACTCGGCAGCCTTGTGGGCAACGTACTTGTGGCTGGTGCCGTGGAAGCCGTAGCGGCGCACGCCGTACTTCTCGTAGTACTCGTAGGGGATGGCGTACATGTAAGCCTTCGGGGGCATGGTGCTGTGGAACGCGGTGTCGAACACAGCCACCATGGGGATGTTGCCGAACACCTTGCGTGCGGCCTCGATGCCCAGAATGCCGGCGGGGTTGTGCAGGGGAGCCAGAGGGCTCAGCTCGCGGATGGTCTCGATGACCTCGTCGGTGATCAGGCAGCTCTCCTTAAACTTCTCGCCGCCGTGGACCACGCGGTGACCGATGGCATCGATCTCGCTGACGTCGTTGATGCACTTGCCTTCGCCGGTGGTCATCTTCTTCACGACCTCGGCAAATGCCTCGGTGTGGGTGGGGAAGATGGCGGGGGTGGTGGCCTTGTGGCCGTTTGCCTCATGGGTGATCATGCTGCTTTCCATGCCGATGCGCTCGCACAGGCCCTTGCACAGCACCTTCTCGCCGTCCATGTCGATGAGCTGATACTTCAGAGAAGAAGAACCGCAGTTAATAACCAGAACTTTCATCTGTGTTGCCTCCTGTATGTTGTTGCTCTGCCCGCATTGGGACCGCGGACAGAATTTTACAGATTCCTGTATTTATTATATAATAGGTAAAATGGCTTTTCAAGCCACAACCCGGGCAAAGCGGTAAAACTTGTGTACAAGGTTTTTGTACATCCTGCCCACAAATCCCGGAAATGCAGCAGGTTTTCTGTGTATCCGATATAAATTTAACAATCTCTTGGCAAATAAAGGAGCAGCCCATGAAGTTTGCAGGTATCATTGCAGAATACGACCCCTTCCACAACGGTCATGCGTGGCAGCTGGCGCAGGCGCGGGCGCTGGGGGCGCAGCATGTGGCGGTCGCCATGAGCTGCGGGCTGACCCAGCGGGGGGCGCTGCCGCTGCTTCCGGAGCCGGTGCGCACGGCGGCGGCGCTGCGCTGCGGGGCAGACCTTGTGTTTGCCCTGCCCGCCCCCTGTGCCTGCGCGGGGGCGGAGGCCTTTGCCCGGGCGGGGGTGCGCATTCTTGCCGCCGCCGGGTGCGATGCACTGGTGTTTGGAGCAGAGACACCGGACGCGGCCCTGCTGATGGAGACGGCCCGGGTGCTGTGCAGCGCGGACTACCGTGGGGCCTTGCAGCAGCAGCTGGCCTGCGGCGCCCGCAGCTTTGCCGCGGCCCGGCAGGCGGCAGTGGAGGCTGTGCGCCCGGGCACCGCGCTGGCGGCGCTGCTGGACAAGCCCAACAACAATCTGGCGGTGGAATACTGCAAGGCCATTCTGGAACAGGACGCCCCGCTGACTCCGGTGCCGCTGCCCCGGCAGGGGGCACACCATGGACAGGCGCTGACCGAAAGCGGCCACGCACAGTTTGCCAGCGCCAGCGCCCTGCGGACCCTCTGGGCAGAGGGCGGCGCGGCGGCGTTGGCACCTTATGTGCCGGAAAAGGCACTTGAACTGTATAAACAGGCAGAATATGACGAGATGTATACAGATTTTGCGGCCATGGGCCGCTGCGAGCTGACCCTGCTGCGGGCAGCCTGTGCCGGGCCGCAGCCATTTGCGCAGGTCCGCGGGGTCTCCGAGGGGCTGGAGCACCGGCTGGAAAACGCGGTGCGCCGCTGCACCACACTGCCGCAGCTGCTGGACGAGCTGACCACTGTGCGCTACCCCCGCGCCCGAATGCGCCGTCTTGCCATGGACGCGGCACTGGGCTTCACGGTGCAGGCGGTGCCCGCCCTGCCGCCCTATCTGCACCTGCTGGGTGCGCGGCGGGAAGCGCTTGGCTTGTTGAAGGACACGGCACTGCCGGCGTCGCATTCGCTGGCAAGGCTGGAACGGCAGGACGATGCCTGTGCCCGGATGGTGCAGGCACAGGCAAAGGCAGCGGACTTTGGCGCACTGTGCCGGAAAATGCCGGCTCCCATGGGGGAGGTATATCGTCAAAAAATTATCTTTTTGACGAATTGACAAAAAATAATCGAAAAAAATTTATGCAGAACCCCTTGTAACGGGAGCGGTTGTGGTGTATCATAAAACCAATGCAATGTTGGATACAACGAGCCCGCACGAATCAAACCGAGAGTGATCCGCATCCGCGATCAGGAGGAATTTCATGGCACTTCATGTTCTGGACGAAGCTAACCGCTGCCTTGGCTGCAAAAAGCCCTTGTGTCAGCAGGGCTGCCCCATCCACACCAATATCCCGGAGGTCATCCGTCTGCTGAAGGAAAACCAGATGGACGCTGCCGGACGGATGCTGTTTGAGAACAACCCGCTGACCACCGTCTGTGCACTGGTGTGCAACCACGAGAACCAGTGCGAGGGTCACTGCGTCCGCAATCGGATGCCCAGCCACGACCCGGTGCATTTTTCCATCATCGAGGACTACATCTCCACCACCTACGCCAACAAGATGACCGCCGGTCCCGCCCCCAAAAACGGCATGAAGGCGGCGGTGGTAGGCTCCGGCCCGGCGGGCCTGACCGTTGCGGTGCTGCTGGCACGCTGGGGCTACGATGTGACCATCTTTGACGCCCGGGACAAGATCGGCGGCGTCATGCGCTACGGCATCCCCAACTACCGCCTGCCGGACAGCGTGCTGGACGACTTCCAGTACCGTCATCTGGAGCTGAAGGGCATCAAGGTGCGCCCCAACACCACCATCGGCAAGACCATCACCATCGACGATTTGTTCCGGGACGGCTATAAGAGCGTGTTCATCGGTGCCGGTCTGTGGAAGGCCAACGCCATGCACATCAAGGGCGAAAGCCTTGGCAATGTGGCTTTTGGCATCGACTATCTGGCAAACTCCAAGGCCTTCCGTCTGGGCGAGGACATCGCGGTCATCGGCGTGGGCAACTCTGCCATGGACTGCGCCCGCACCGCCATCCGCAACGGTGCCCGCCACGTCACCTGTTATGCCCGCCGGGACGAGAGCTGCATCAGCGCCTCCGAGTACGAGGTCAGCTACGCCAAGCTGGAAGGCGTGGGCTTCCGGTTCTGCAAGGCTCCGGTGGAGATCCGCGAGGACGGTCTGATCTGCCGCGACACGGTCAAGGGTGAGGACGGCAAGTTTACGCAGGTGGAGGGCAGCGAGAAGCTGTACCCGCACACCGGCGTCATCGTGTCGGTCAGTCAGGGTTCTGAAAGCAATCTGGTCAAGACCACCACCGGCATCGAGACCAACCAGAAGGGTCTGCTGACTGTGGGTGAGGACGGCAGCACCACCCGCGAGGGCGTGTTTGCCGGCGGCGACGCCGTCATGGGTGCCCGCACCGTGGTGGAAGCCGTGGCGGTCGCCAAAAAGGTGGCGGCAGCCATGGATGAATATATGAAGAGCCTGCCCGCCGACACGGCGGCAGACCCCTACGCCGATATCCCGGTGTTCCGGACCCCCACCAGCGATGTGCTGGGCAAGCAGGAGATCTGACCCCGGCGGACTTTTTACAATTCAGGGTCTTTGCTGATTTTTGCCGCTTCGTTGGTTGACGGAGCGGCATTTGTTTTGTATACTGTAAATATATCTTATACGAAAGTGTACCAATGGGATACAGACGAAAGGCGGTGGACATCATTCTCAAACAATCGCTCCCCAAGCTGCGGGAAAAGCTGCTGGAGGCGCTGCAGGCAGTGCTGCCCATAGTAGCCATTGTGCTGGTGCTGTGTTTTTCCATAGCACCGGTCTCGCCCAGCATCCTGCTGTGTTTTCTGCTGGGTGCCACCATGATCGTGGTGGGCATCATGTTTTTTACGCTGGGGGCTGAAATGAGCATGACCCCCATGGGCGAGCGGGTGGGCGCAGTCATCACCCGCAGCCGCAAGCTGCCTCTTATCCTTGTGCTGGGCTTTTTGCTGGGGTTCCTCATCACCATCTCGGAGCCGGACCTGCAGGTTCTGGCAGATCAGGTGCCCTCCATCCCCAGCAGAACGCTGATCCTCTCGGTGGCGGCGGGCGTAGGCCTGTTTCTGGTCTTTGCCTTCCTGCGCATGCTCATCGGCGTTGCGCTGCCCAAGCTGCTGGTGCTGTTCTATGGGCTCATCTTTCTGCTGGCGGCCTTTGTGCCCAAGGAGTTCCTTGCCGTGGCGTTCGACTCCGGCGGCGTGACCACCGGCCCCATGACCGTGCCCTTTATCATGGCGCTGGGCGTGGGCGTTTCCGCCATCCGAAGCGACCGCCACGCCGCAGACGACAGCTTTGGTCTGGTGGCTATGTGCTCCATCGGCCCCATTCTGGCGGTGCTGACGCTGGGCATCGTGTTCCGCGCGGCAGACAGCACCTACATCCCGCCCGTCCTGCCGGAGGTGGCAGACTCGGTGGAGCTGTGGCAGCTGTTCCGGAAAGGGCTGCCCACCTATCTGGGCGAGATCGCCCGCTCGCTGCTGCCCATCGTGCTGATGTTCACAGCCTTCCAGTTCATTGCCCTGCGGCTGGACCGCCGCACACTGGGCCGCATCGGTGTGGGTCTTGGCTATACCTATGTGGGTCTGGTACTTTTCCTCACGGGAGCAAACGTTGGATTTATGCCTGCCGGTAATTATCTGGGACAGATGCTTGCCGGCTGCGGGATGCCGTGGGTGATCATTCCCATCGGGATGCTCATCGGCTACTTCATCGTCAAGGCCGAGCCTGCGGTCTACGTGCTGAACAAGCAGGTGGAAGAGGTGACCGACGGTGCCATCCCGGCGCAGGCCATGGGCATGGCGCTTTCCGCAGGCGTGTCCATCTCGGTGGGGCTTGCCATGGTGCGGGTGCTCACCGGCATTTCCATCCTGTGGTTTTTGATCCCGGGCTATGTGTTCGCCATCAGCATCTCCTTTGTGGTGCCCAAGCTGTTCACCGCCATCGCATTCGACGCGGGCGGCGTGGCCTCCGGCCCCATGACCGCCACCTTCCTGCTGCCGCTGGCGCAGGGTGCCTGCGTGGCGGTGGGCGGCAACATCGTCACCGATGCCTTCGGCGTGGTGGCGATGGTCGCCATGACCCCGCTCATCACGGTGCAGCTGATGGGTCTTGTGGCACAGCTGCGCACCCGCAAGGCACGGACGGCGCAGCCCGCTGCGGTGTTTGCTACCGTGTTTGCGGATCTGCCGGATGACGCCATCATTGAGCTGTAAAGGAGGCAGAACGTGAGCAGTTTGTTTTTGATGATCACCATCACCGACCGCCGCTCTACCGATGGATTTTTGCAGCTGTACAAAAGCCACGGCGTGACGGTCAGCATGCGCACTGTGGGTTCCGGCACGGCGGTGCAGGAGACCCTTTCCACCCTTGGGCTGGAAAAGACCGAGAAGGCGGTGCTGCTGGCTGTGGTGACCGCAGAAAGCTGGCAGAAGATCCAGAAGGACCTGCGCCGCAAAATGCAGATCGACGTGCCGGGCACCGGCATCGCGTTTATCGTGCCGCTGAGCAGCATCGGCGGCAAACGGGCACTGATGTTCCTCACCGAGCATCAGCCCCTTACATGGAAGGAGGAGAGCACCTTGAAGGATACCCGCTACGAACTGCTGCTGGTGGTGGCAAATCAGGGCTGCACCGGCCCCATCATGGACGCTGCCCGCTCTGCCGGGGCAGGCGGCGGCACCGTGATCCACGCAAAGGGCACCGGCATGGAGGGGGCAGCGCCCTTTCTGGGGATGGAGCTGGTCAACGAAAAGGAGCTGGTGCTCATCGTCAGCCGCACGCCGCAGAAAAACGCTATGATGAAGGCCATCATGGAGGGAGCCGGTCCCAAGGCGGGTGCCATCGTGTTCTCGCTGCCGGTGACGGACACAGCCGGCCTGCGCCTGATGGAGGAAGATGAGCTTCAGGCGGAAGCTGCCCTGTGATCCGCTGAAAAATAGGGACAAAAGATCCGTGTTTATCGCTGAAGGCTTGATAAATGCGGATCTTTTCGCTATCATAGAAGAAAGAGATTCAAGAAAAGGATGTAAGAAATGATTCAACTTTCATACAAACAGCAGATCGCCTTCAACTCGCTGTCCATCCTTGCAGGCAACTGCCTGTACGCATTGACCGTGGTACTGTTTCTGATGCCCTCCGGCCTGATCACCGGCGGTGCCACCGGCATCGCGCTGGGCGTCAACCGTGCGTTGGGACTGCCGGCGTCCGGGGTGCTGTTCGTCATCAACATGACCATGCTTGCGGTGGGCTGGGTGCTGCTGGGGCGGCGCTTTGCCATCACCACCATTGCCAGCACCGTGCTCAGCCCCATGTTCCTGGCCCTGTGGGAGCGGGTATTCCACGGCTTTGTGCTGACGGATGATATTGTGCTCAACACCATCTTTGCCGGTTTTGGCGTGGGCATTGCGCTGGGCATCACCATCCGCTCCGGTGCTTCCACCGGCGGTATGGACATCCCCCCGCTGGTGCTGAACAAATACCTCCACATCCCGGTGTCCGCCAGCATGATGGTGTTTGACATAATCATCCTCTGTGTGCAGGCGACCTTCACCCCGCTGCGGCAGTGTCTGTACGGCATCGTGATGGTCATTGTGTACACCATCGTGCTGGACAAGGTGCTCATCTTCGGCACCACCCGCACCGAGGTGAAGATCATCAGCCGCTACGCTGACGAGATCCGGGACGCCATCCTTTCGCAGCTGGACCGCGGTGTTACGGTGCTGCACGGCGAGGGCGGTTACAGCCGCGAGCAGGAGCAGGTGCTGCTGAGCGTCATCACCAATCGGCAGCTGCCCCGGCTGGAAAAGCTGGCAAAGCTCATCGACCCGGCCTGCTTTATGATCGTCAGCCATGTGACCGAGGTCAGCGGACGCGGCTTCTCACTGGAAAGAGACTATCAGGCAGAGAAGTAAACGTGGCGATTGGTCAAAACCCTCTCAATCACGCCGGACGGCGTACCAGCTCCCCCAAAGGGAAGCTGGTGAACGGAGTGAGCCTGAGAGGGTTTTACGGAAGGCGGATTTTCCCCAAGGCTCTTGCAAAACTGCCCCGGTTTGGGGTATAGTATAGACGAACAGTAGGTTATACTGCATTTCACTCAGAACAGAAAGGAACCGCTATCATGTTTGATATTTTCAATATGCTCAAAAAAGAGGACCACACCGCACCCAAGCAGGTGACCCGCGATACCATCATTGGGGATATTCTGGACATGGACCAGTCCACCGCGCCCTACTTTATGGAGATCGGCATGCATTGTCTGGGCTGCCCGGCTTCCCGCGGGGAGAGCATCGAGGAAGCCTGTGCCGTTCACGGTGTGGACTGCGATGAGCTCATCGAGAAGCTGAACACCCATCTGGCGGCAAAGAAGGCATAAATGCTGCCCACACTGGATGCGCGTCTGACCGCAGCCGCCCAGCTGGTGCGCCCCGGGCAGCCGGTGGCGGACATCGGCTGCGACCACGGCAAGCTGACGGCGGTGCTGGCAGCTTCGGGGCAGTACCCTAAGGTCATCGGTGCCGACCTGCGCCCCGGCCCATTGGCGAAGGCAAGGCAGACGCTGGAACATGCAGGTTGTCAAGACCGCGCTGAGCTTCGGCTTGGCGACGGTCTTTCTGTGTTGTCAGAGAATGAGGTGGGCAGCATCGTGCTGGCGGGGGTGTCGGCACAGACCGCGTGGGAGATCCTGGAAAAAGCACCGTGGGTGTTCCGCAAAGGCGGGCCCCGGATCGTTCTGATCCCCGCTACCCGCCACGATGCACTGCGCCGCTGGCTATGGGAAAACGGCTTTGCCTTTGCGGCAGACCGCCCGGTGCAGGCGGGGGGCCGCTGGTATGCGGTGATGGCGGCAGAGTACACCGGCCAGACCCGCACGCCCACCTTTGCCGAATGTCTGTTCGGCGGGACGGGAGAGTGGCCCGAGGGCGCGGGCTACGCCGCATGGCAGAAAGCCAAGCTGCCCCGGATGCGGCTGGGCGTGCCGGACGGCAGCGCACTTGCCGCCGAGATCGACGCCATTCTGAAAGAGGGAAACTGAAATGACCACGGTACAGCAGGTATACGAAGTGATGCAGCGGCTTGCCCCGCCGGAGCTGGCAGAGCACTGGGACAACCCCGGTCTGCTGGTGGACTGCGGCGGCGATGTGCGCCGGGTGCTGGTGACGCTGGACATCACCCCGGAGGTGGTGGCAGAGGCTGCGGCAAAGCAGTGCACGGTCATCGTGGCGCACCACCCGGTCATCTTTGACCCGCTGAAAAAGCTGTGCCCCGCCGATGTGCCTTATCAGCTGGTGCAGGCGGGCATTTCCGCCATCTGTATGCACACCAATCTGGATGCCGCCGAGGGCGGGGTGAACGATGTGCTGGCGGATATTTTCGGCATCCGGCAGCGCACTGCCTTTGCAGACGGCTGCGGCCGGGTGGGGGACATCAACCCCATCACCGTACCGGAGCTGGCCGTACTGGCGCAGCGCAAGCTGGCTGCCCTGTGTAACGCGCCGGACACCGGCCCGGCGGTGCAGGCAAAGTTTGCCGACACCGGAAAGCCGGTGCACCGGCTGGCGGTCATCAGCGGCGCAGGCGGCAGCCTGTTTGCCGAGGCTATCGCGGAGGGTGCGGACTGTCTGCTGACCGGCGAAGCCAACCACCACCATGCGCTGGACGCCAAGCGGCTGGGATTGTCGCTCATTGCGCTGGGCCACTACGCCACCGAGTTCCCGGTGACTGCCGCCGTGGCTGCCGCTCTGCGCGCCGCCCTGCCGGAGCTGGAGGTGCTGGTCAGCGCCGAGGACCGGGACCCGTATACTTATTTATAAAAGAAGCTGCATAAATAAGATGAACGGCCTCGCCCTCTCAGTCTCGCATACGCTCGACAGCTCCCCCAAAGTGGGAGCCCTTGGCAAAACCGGAAACTTTGCCGTACTGCCAAAGCCTCTCACTTTTGGAGAGGTGGCATTGCGTAAGCAATGACGGAGAGGGCGAGCCCGCTAAAATATACATCTGCAATTTTTCGTAATAGCGAGGTAACATTTATGGCACTGGATGCCGCGACACTGGCACTGACAGCAGCGGAGCTGAAAGCCACCCTGACCGATGCCAAGATCGCAAAAATTTTTGAACCTACCCGGGATGAGCTGGTCATCACCCTGCGCACCCGCACCGATACCTATGCGCTGCTGCTGTCTGCCCGCAGCGGCTCTGCCCGGGTGTGCCTGACCGAGGAGATCTTTGAAAACCCCGAAACGCCGCCCTCCTTCTGTATGCTCATGCGCAAGCACCTGACCGGCGGCAGACTGCTGGACGTGCACATGGAGCCGGGCGACCGCATCGTCTACTTTGATTTTCAGTGCACCAACGAGATGGGCGACCTTGTGCGCAACACCCTGTGCGCTGAGCTGATGGGGCGCTACTCCAACCTTGTGCTGGTGCAGAGCGGCAAAATTATTGACGCCCTCAAGCGGGTGGATTTTGAGGACAGCGATGTCCGGCAGCTGCTGCCGGGCCTGCCCTACACCACGCCCCCCAAGCCTGCCCGCCCGGATTTTCTGCTGGTGAGCAGCGCATCCATCGTGGCAGCCGCCTGTCAGCGGGAGCTGCCGGTGGCGGATGCCCTGAACAAGACGGTGGCCGGCGTCGGGCCGGTGGTCTGCCGGGAGGCCGCATGGCGCGCCTTTGACGGCGAGCACCTGCCCGCCAACGAGCTGACCGATGCCCAGAAGCGCAGCCTGATGGCAGCGATCGACGAGCTGAAGGAGCTGCACGCACAGGGCGGCTGTCCCTGCAGCGTCACCGCGCCGGACGGCAAACCGGTGGAGTACACCTTCTTCCGCCCGCAGCAGTACGGCGAACAGTACACCATCCGGGAGTGGCCGTCCTTCAACGGGATGCTGGAGGGCTACTACGCCGAGAAAGACCGGGCCGAGCGGCTGCGCACCAAGAGCAAGGAGCTGCACAAGGCGGTGCACAATATGTACGACCGCGCCCTGCGCAAGCAGGCGGCACGGCAGGAGGAGCTTGCCGCCAGCGGCAAAAGCGAAAAGCTGCGCCTGTACGGCGAGCTGCTGTCTGCCAACCTCTATCTGGCGCAAAAAGGCATGAAGAGCCTGACCGTGCCCAACTGGTACGACGAGGGCAAAGAGGTGACCATCCCGCTGGATCTGCGGTTCAGCCCCAGCCAGAACGCCCAGAACTTCTTTAAGAACTACAAAAAGAAGCAGACCGCCGCCCGGATGCTGGTGGACCTGCTGGCAGAGGGCGAAAAGGAGATCGCTTATCTGGAAACGGTGCTCTACGAGGTGGAAAGTGCCTCCGGCGAAGCTGCGCTGAACGAGATCCGCATGGAGCTGAAAAATCAGGGCTACCTGAAATACTACAAGCAGCGGGACAAAAAGCAGAAGCCTGCGGACTTTCTGCGCTATACTTCCAGCGATGGCTTTGAGATCTTGGTAGGCCGCAACAACGCCCAGAACGACAAGCTCACCCTGCACACCGCCCGGGGCAAGGACCTGTGGTTCCATGTGCAGAAAGCCCCCGGCAGCCATGTGGTCGTCATGAGCCACGGCGAGGATATCCCGGACACCACCAGGCAGGAGGCGGCGGAGCTGGCGGTCATCCATTCCAGCGCCTACAAGGCGGGCACCGGTGCCAAGGTGGCAGTGGACACCACCGAGGTGAAGAACATCTGGAAGGCCAACGGTGCAAAGCCCGGCATGGTGCTCTACGAGGTGTACACCACCGTCTACATCACCCCGCGGGAGGGGCTGGACGAGCAGCTGAAGAAGAAATGATTTAAACTGCGCGCCGCGTTGCTCTGCGCATCTTCAGCGGAAGAATTATTTTAAATTTGCCAATCGGGAAAATCTGCGGATTTTCCCGATTGGCTTTTTCACGGGTGGGGTCGTAAAGGCGAACGGCATTTGCAGCGCCTGCTTCCTGCGGGAGCGGCGGCGCTGCTTTTTATTATATATGTATAAAAGTGACAGAGCGGCCCATACTAAACACTGCACAGCGGACGCGGGCGGAGTTTTCCACCGGCAAAAAGTGCTGGGATTGTGCATCTTGCACAGAAAATGGGGCCTTTGGCAAAACGGAGAAAATAAAAAAGAAAATTCGTTCTTTTTTCTGAAAAACACTTGCCAAATGAACGAGAATGTGATAGAATATCTCTCGGCTGCAAAAGGCTTGTGCGATACAAGTCGTGCAGGCCAGCGATATGCGTTGATGCGGGAGGTTGTC
>CAKSWU010000032.1 GCA_934513205.1 uncultured Faecalibacterium sp.
GAACACAGTAGTTAAGCTCACTCGTGCCCAAGATAGTTAGCTGGAAACGGCTTGTGAAAATAGGTAGTCGCCGACTTTTGTATGGCCCGTTGGTCAAGCGGTTAAGACAGAGGCCTCTCACGCCTTTAACATCGGTTCGATTCCGGTACGGGTCACCATATGCACCTCTAGCTCAGTTGGTAGAGCAACTGACTCTTAATCAGTGGGCCCAGGGTTCGAGTCCCTGGAGGTGCACCACATCAACAAAATCCGAACTTTTTTCCGATAGGAGAAGGGTTCGGATTTTTTGTATTCTTTGGAAAACAGAACGAATCCCTTGCTTCCATCGAAAAGCGTCCTAGACCTTATCATAAGAAAGCACGACAGACCACTGTGAGAGTGCCGTAAAGGCAGAAAGGACACGAGTATGAAGTACGATGAAAGAACCTGCAAATTCAACGTGGACACCGGCTGCGTGGAGCTGCTGCTCCGGGATGAGAGAAAAATTTCCATCGACTGCACCGGGGTCGAGGATGCACTGGATGTGACCGTGGCGCAGAGGTCAGAACTGGATTACCTCATCTACAACGACCCACTGGGTTATGCGGATTTGATTCTGAACGGCGACCCGAAGGAATATTTGAAGAATGTAGCTGGAAGCCATGGGTTAGAGGATTGAGAAACGCGGCTTTCTATTGATGCTATGCAACGCCGATAGGAAGCCGCGCCCTTTTGCACACAAAAATACCCCTGCGGACGTTCCATGCGCGCAGGGGTATTTTTGTGTTTATTCTGCTTGTTTTTACATCTTCTGGATGACGGCACCAAGCCAGCGGCACATGGTATCTCCCGCCTGATTGGCAATTTCCAGCACACGAGCATGGCTGTGCTTCACGGTCTGGATACCGGTGGCCATATTGGTGATGCAGCTGACCGCAAGCACCTTCATTCCCATATAGTTGCAGACCATGGTTTCCGGTACGGTGCTCATGCCCACGGCATCGGCACCCATGCCTGCAAAGGCACGGATCTCCGCAGCAGTTTCGTAGCAGGGGCCCATGAATCCCAGATAGACACCTTCCTTGTAGGCAACGCCCATTTCCTCAGCGGTGTGCTTGGCCAGTTCCCGCAGTTCCAGATTGTAGGGCTCGGTCATGTCCGGGAACCGAGGACCAAACCGTTCATCGTTGGGTCCGATGAGGGGGTTCGTGCCCATCATGTTGATAAAGTCGGTGATGAGCATCAGGGTGCCCGGAGCAAAGTCCCGGTTGATGCCGCCGCAGGCATTAGTCAGCACCACCTGTTCCACGCCCAGCAGCTTGAGGACATAGAAGGGATAGCAGACCTCCTTCATGCTGTAGCCCTCATAAAAGTGGAAGCGGCCTTCTAAGGCGTAGACTTCTTTTTCGCCCAGTCTGCCTGCCAGCAAAGCGCCTTTGTGCCCTGCTACTGTGGACACCGGGAAGTTGGGAATGTCCTTGTAGGGCAGCTCCTCCGTGTCGGTAAAGTCTGCGGTCAGGTTTCCCAGCCCGGACCCCAGCACCACCGCTACCTTTGGGCGTTTGGTGGTGTGTGCCTTGATGTACTCTGCACTTTCCAGTGCTTTTTCATAAAGATGTTCCATAGCGTATTCTCCTTTATTTTTATGTGAGATCGTTAAACAAGGTGGATCAGCAGCATATAGCAGAGCGTGCCCCCTGCAATGGACAGCAGCATTTGCCGCTTCCAAAGGTGGATGCCGCCGGTGGCGAGGATCGAGACGAGTTCCGGCAAGCCGTGGCTGCCGTGCAGAAAATCTACATTCCGCACACAGTAAACGACCAGCATCCCAAAGACAGCGGCAGGCAGAAGCCTGCCAATGTACTGCACAAAGTCCGGCGTTTTGCGGTCTTCATGGAACACAAGAAAGGGAAGAAACCGGGTCAGCATAGTGCCTGCGATGCATAAACCGATGGTGATGATCTGCTGAGAAAGTGTCATGTTACAGCACCTCCTTGCCGTCAGACTTTTTGTCCAGTTTTTTGCGGAAGACCGTCAGCAGCAGAAGGATGGCGGCCATCGCCGGGACCATAAAGGAATCCGCGCCAAAGCACACCAGACAAACAGCTGCGGCAAACAGCCCGATGAATGCGGAGGTATGGTCTTTCTCCTTGAGCCACTGTTCCAGAAAGATCACCACGAACATGGCGGTCATTACAAAGCTGATACCAGTGGTGTCAAACTTGAGCAGAGAGCCTACCAGACCGCCGATGGTCGCCCCGGAAAACCAGTAAAAATGGTTCAGAAGTGTGACAAAGAACATGAACCACCCCCGGTCAACATCCGGCGGGATCTTGGCGGTGTAGTTGATGGAAAAGGTTTCGTCGCACATCCCGAAAATCAGATAGAACTTTTTCCAGCCCATGCCCTTGTACTTGTCCAGCATGGAAATGCCGTAAAACATATGCCGTGCCTGAATGAGCAGCGTCATAATAAGCACCTGCAACGGCGCAAAAGGGCTGAGCAGCATTTCCACTGCCACAAATTCCAGCGAACCGCCGAAGATCAGTAGGCTCATCAGCATGGGGTAAACAAAGGAAAACCCGGATGCGTTCATGTAGATGCCATAGGCAAGCCCCAGAAACCAGAACCCGGCAAAAATCGGGATCGTATAGGGAAAGGCCGCTTTGAATGCCTTGCGTTTCACAAAATCCGCCTGCTTTCTATTGATATTATGATGAACATATTGTAAAATGAATCTTACAGACGGATTATAGCACTGTTTGTTAAAGTTTACAAGCGGAAATTATATTTTGTGAGGCGGAACAGTATGGAGATCGGAAAGATCATTGCGCACAATCTGAAACGGCTGCGGGAAGAACGGAACCTGAGTCAGGGGCAGCTTGCTGAGATGGCAGGGGTCAGCAAGGTCATTATCTCGCAGATCGAAAAAGGCGATTCCAACCCTACCATCAACACCATCTGGAAACTGACCGGCGCACTGGGGCTGCCCTATACCAGTCTGCTGGAACCGGAAGCCGTCAAAACGGAGTACATCCATGGGGCAGACGTCCCGGAGCTGGTAGAGGACAAGTATCATATTTTTACTTACTACCCGAAAAATGCGGACCGCAATTTTGAGGTATACCGCATCGAGATGGAGGGCGGCTGTGACCATCCCTCCATCGGCCACTCTTCCAATAGCTACGAGTATATTCTGATGACCGCAGGGGAAATTACCATGATGATCAACGAAACGGAATATGTATTGGAAAACGGGGACGCACTCTATTTCGATGCGTCGGTTCCGCACCGCTATGTCAATGCGGGGCAGGAAACGGCAAAAATGACGCTGCTGATCCAATATTTATAATATGATTTGGATCCTCCCGTACACGCATAACTGCGAACCGGTGTTGAAGCGGTCACTGGTGCTTTTCCCGGTATTCGCCCGGCGTAAGGCACACACGAGCCTTGAACACCCGGGAAAAGTGGCTGGGAGAAGAAAAACCAAGATAAGAACTGATGGCCGTGATGGGCTTATCAGAATAGCGGAGGAGGCGTTTGGCTTCCTCCGTTTTTTCGTAGAGGATAAAATCTGTCAGGCTTTCGCCGGTTTCCTCTTTGAATTTCCGGGAGAGATAGGGGCGGCTCATGAACAGTGCTTCCGCCATGTTTTCCACGGTGATGGGTTCTGAAATATGGTGCCGGATGTAGTTCACCACGTCGATCATCAGCTTGGAGGTGCAGCTTCCCCTTTGAAGCTGCTGCACCCGCTCGGTATAATCCGAAACCATGCGGTATTGGAGGTTCGTGATGGTTTCTAAGGTGGTCAGCAGCTCGCACTGCTGGATGTAGGAGTCGCTGAGGGAAAAGGCTTCCTCTGCTTCCATGCCACCCTGAATGGCTGCCCGGGAAATGAGGGTGACGGACACCACAAAGATGTTCTTCCGCTGCCGCAGCTGCTCATCGGCCAGAATGCCACCCCGGATGGCAGGTGCATGGGCGATCCACTCCCGGAGGGCGGCGGTATCACCTTTGCGCACCATGCGCAGCATCTCCTGTTCCAGATCGTAGGTGTTGTGGAGGCTTTGGGTGCCCTCCGTTGGAGGGGACAGCTTTTGTGCTGCCTGCTGCTGTTCCTGCAGCCGGATCATCTGCTCCTGTTCGGCATTATAGATGGCAATATCCTTAAGGGAGAGCTTTTCACCGTTCAGCACATGGTTGAGGGTGCACAGCATCTGCAAAACGCTTTCCACAGGCATACGGATGATGCTTTTCATGCCGGTGACAAAGTCCTTCAGATCGTCCGGCAGCACGTCTGCCCGGAAGGCCAGCTCCCGCAGCTCCTGCTCGCTTTCCTCGGTCTGCCGGGTGGGGCCGATGACGATGCGTGTGCTGCCGGAATTGACGATGCCGTAGTAGTGGAAGTGCCGGGTGGTCACATAGCCCACATGGGACTGCATGGCAAAAATCTCGTTCTGGTACACCATCATAGGGTCCCGGGGCAGCCGGATCTGAGAATAGTAAAAGGTCAACTGCCGGCCTTCAAAGATGCGGATGGGGATGCCGGAAAGGTTGCCGATGGTGGTGCAAAGATAGCGCAGATCAATGGATTCCATATAGATTCCTCCGTTTGGATACCATTATACTATAACGGTTACAAAAGTGCAAGAAAAGGCGCTTTCTGATGTGCTATACTTCCATTATAAAATACCGAAATGCGAAAACTTTCGTAAAAAACCACAATCAGGAGGAACTTGTCATGAAAACGGCTTCGCTGCTCGCGCGCCCGCTGTTCCAAAGCAGGGTCAACTCGGTCAATGTCAGCCCCAAAGAAAAGTGGCTGGGCTATCTCTTGGGTCCGGCGGGAGCGCTGCTGCTCAACGCCGTGCTGGCCACTTACCTCAACGTCTACTACACGGATGTTCTGAAGCTGACCCATGTCTGGGGCGGGGCGTTTCTGGTGATCTTCCCCATCGTTTCCAAGATCATTGATGCCATCACCAACGTGGTCATGGGATACGTCATCGACCGCACCCACACCCCGGCAGGCAAGGCCCGGCCGTGGCTGCTGCTTTCTGCGCCGCTGCTGGCGGTCACGGGCATTCTGCTGTTTACCGTGCCCAGCGGCAGCGAGACCGTGCAGGTGGTCTGGGTCATGGTCAGCTACAATCTGTTCTACTCCTTTGCGTACACCATCTTCAATATGAGCCATAACCTGATGGTGCCGCTGTCTACCCGTGACACCACCCAGCGGGGCGGTTTGTCGGTGTTCAACCAGATCGCCACCATCATGATGAGCGGCATTCTGGTGGCGCTGGTGTTTCCCATGGTCATCATGCCCATGATCGGCGTGGATCAGGGCAAATGGATCACCCTGATGAGTGCTCTTTCCATTCTGGCACTTCCGCTGACGCTGCTGGAATACTACTTCACCAAGGAGCGTGTCACGCTGGAAGAGCACAGCGCAGGCATTGAAAAGACGGTGTCCTTCCCCAAGCAGCTCAAAGCCATCTTTACTGACAAATATATGCTGCTCATCTATGCCTACTTCCTCATCTACACTGCCGGGTCATCCATCAAAAATATCAGTCTGGTGTACTTTTGCAATTATGTGCTGGGCACCTATAATGACGGCATTACCCAGACCATGCTTTCCGTCATCGGCGGCATCCCCATGGGCATCGGGATCTTTGCCGTTTGGCCTCTGGCAAAGAAATTCGGCAAGCGGAACGTGACGCTGGCAGGCTTTGTCCTTTACGCCATCGGCGGTGCCATCTGCTGGGCGTTCTCCACAAACATGACCATCATGCTGGTGGGGCAGTTCATCAAGAACATCGGTGGTCTGCCCTGTGCCTATGTGTTCATGGCACTGTTTGCCGATGTGCTGGACCATCTGGAGTGGAAGACCGGCTTCCGCTCGGATGGCGTGGCCATGAGTATGTATAACATCATCGCCGTTGCCATGGTAGGCATCTGCACCGGCGTATTCAACGGCTTTCTGGGCCATGCAGGCTATATCGCACCGGAGATCGTGAACGGCGTCACCGTGGCTGCCGCCCAGTCCGAGACGGTCAAGGGCGTTATCACCTTCGGCTTTGTGGGGCTGGAAGTGTTTACCGGTGTGATCTTGGCGGTACTGCTGGTGTTCCTCAATGTGGAAAAAGGCATTGAAAAGAAGCAGGCAGAGATCAAGGCAAGGGAGGCAAAGTGAGAGATGAATAAGCCTCTGAAAATCGTAACGATTGCACTCGCCGCACTGGGTGTGGCTTCTTTGGCGGGGTTGGCGATCACGGGATGGAAGATCGGTTGGGGGCCATTCTCCTTCCTGCACACATGGGATGCGGATGTGGAGAAGATCCAGCAAGCCTATCCCGCCGAGGAGAACCAGAACGGAATTATCTTCTACGGCGCATCCAATTTCCGTATGTGGACGGAGATGGAGCAGGATCTGCCGGAATATCGGGTACAGAACCACGGCTTCGGCGGCTGCACAGATCAGGATTTGGTACATTACGCAGATAAGCTGCTTTATCCCTACCATCCCGACATTGTGTTCTTCCAGACAGGGTCCAATGACTACGTTTCCCTGAAGGGAACGGACGAGGAAAAAGTTGCCGTCTGTATGGACTATAAGAAGCAGATGTTTGCGGAAATTCACCGGCAGCTTCCGGACGCAAAGCTGGTGGTCATGAGCGGCCTTCTTCTGCCGGGGCGCAGCGAGTACCGGGAGCTTACCGAGGAGATCAATAAGGCGCTGGAGACACTCTGCGCAGAAACGGACTACCTCTGGTTCGTGGATGCATCAGCGATGACATGGGACGGACAGCACTATGCAGAGGAACTGTTCATCAAGGACGGCATTCACCTGAACCACGAAGGGCAGCTTCTGTGGATGCGTGACTACATCCGCCCCATGATCGAAGCACTGGTTGCTGAATTTGACCTGACACAGGTGCAAAAGGAGGACTGAGTATGCAGGCCATTCGACTGAAAACGGAGCATTTGTTTGACCCCATGGGTGTGAATTTTACTGCGCCCCGGCTTTATTGGAACTGTAATGGCGGCAAAAAGCAGACTGCCTATCAGATCGTTGCAGCCGATGATGGCGGCAGCATTCTCTGGGACAGCGGTAGGGTGGAAAGTGCTGCCATGTGCGTAAAATGGGGCGGTGCCCCCGTGCCGCCGAAAACGAAGGTCTTTTGGCAGGTGCGGCTCTGGGATGAAGAGAACGCAGCAGGCGATTGGAGCGAAGTATCCTTTGAGACCGGCATCGGTGCATGGAGTGCCAAGTGGATCACCGGTGATTACAAGGTCAACAAAAAAGAGCGCTACCCCGTGGACTGCTTCCGCAAGGTTTTTACGCTCTCGGACGTAAAGAAAGCCCGGCTGTATATCACCGCCTGCGGCCTGTATGAAGCCAGACTCAACGGGCAGCGTGTGGGCGATTTTGTCCGCGCTCCCGGCATCACGGATTACCGCAAGCGGCTGCAGTACCAGACATACGATGTGACCCCGCTGTTGCAAAACGGCGAAAACACCCTGACCGTGCAGCTTGCCGACGGCTGGTACCGGGGCAGCTGCGGCGCATGGGGGCTGAAGAACCAGTACGGCACCGAAACAAAGCTGCTGGCACAGCTGGAGCTGACCCATGCCGATGGCAGTGTGCAGACCATCGTTACCGATGAAAGCTGGGATTGGAGCAATGACGGCCCCATCCGTTTTGCCGACAATAAGGACGGCGAGGTGGTCAACGCCCAGAAAGCGCCGTCCTATTCCAGCAAGGCAAAGGTCACAAGCTATCCCGTCACGCCCTCTGCATCCAACAACGTTCCGGTCACAGAACACGAGCGCATGAAGCCTGTCTGCATCACCACGCCCTCCGGCAAAACGGTGCTGGACTTTGGGCAGAACCTGGCAGGCTATGCGGAATTTACCGTGACCGCTCATGCCGGGCAAACCCTCAAGCTGCGGTTCGGCGAGCTGCTGGACACAGAAGGGGAGTTTACCCAGAAGAATATCCAGTGTTCCAATAAGAACATCACCACGCCCCTGCAGCAGGTGGTCTACACCTGCAAGGAGGGGGATAACCACTACAAGACCACCTTCGCCATCTTCGGCTTCCAGTACATTCTGGTGGAAACAGAGGTGCCCTTCCGGCCAGAGGACTTTACCGCTATTGCGGTATACTCCGACATGGAGCGCACAGGCTTTTTTGAAAGCTCCAATCCATTGCTGGACAAGTTTGTGGAAAATACGGTGTGGAGCGCCAAGAACAACCACGCCGACCTGCCCACCGACTGCCCCACCCGGGAGCGTCACGGCTGGAGCGGCGATGCACAGATCTTCTGCCCCACGGCAAGCTATCTCTTTGATTATCTGCCCTTTGCGGAGAAGTATCTCAACGACCTCTACGACTGGCAGACGAAAAACGGCTGCCTGCCGCAGATCGCACCGGAGGGCGGCACGGATTTCTATATGGGTGCCATGAACGGTTCCGTGGGCTGGGCGGACGCCGGTGTGCTGATGCCCTACGTCCTGTGGAAACAGTATGGCGACACCGCTGTTTTGAAAAAATATCTGCCCGGAATGCGGCGTTACGCCAAGTTCATGCAGAACCGCTGCGGCAAATGGTACCCTACCGCCAAGCGGACGGGGCTGCAGGGCGAGGATAAAAAGTACCTTTCCAACTATGGGCAGGCCTACGGCGAGTGGGCAGAGCCGGAAAGCGTCCACCACATGACATGGAAGGACTGCGCCGTGCCCCACCCGGAGGTGGCCACCGCCTACACCGCTCATGTGATGGACTGCATGGCAGAGATCGAAGCGGCACTGGGCAACCCCAAAGAAGCCGAAGGCTACCGCAGCTTTGCTGCCGGCTGCCGCAAAAGCTATCAGGCCCTGCGCCGCACTGCAGCCTACCCGCTGGATACCGACCGGCAGGCGCAGCTGGTGCGTCCGCTGGCCTTTAAGCTGCTGGATGTGCGGCAGACGGCCTACGCCCAAAAGCGGCTGCTGGCAGCGCTGGTACACGCTGGCTGGCGGGTGGGCACCGGCTTTTTGTCCACGCCGCTGATTTTGGATGTGCTGACGGACATCGACTTGGAATCAGCCTACCGGCTGCTGGAAAACGAGGAACTGCCCGGCTGGCTGTCCATGCCCAAAAACGGAGCTACTACCATCTGGGAGGCGTGGGAAGGCCCCAACAGCCAACACGGCGGCATCGGCTCTCTGAACCATTACTCCAAGGGTGCTGTGGTGGCATGGCTGTTTGATACCATGTGCGGCATCCGGGTAGAGGGCGAAAATCATTTTGCCCTTGTGCCCCACCCCGGCGGGCATTTCACCCACGCAAAAGCGTGTTACAACAGCGTCTACGGCAGGGTGGAAAGCGGCTGGGAGAAAACGCCGGAGGGGTGGAGATACGCTGTTACCATTCCTGCCAACTGTACCGCGACCCTGTGCCTGCCCGGAAAAGAAACTGTTACGCTGGAAAGCGGAACCTATTCCTTTTGAGGTGAGATTATGGAGATTGAAAAGATCTTGAGCCAGATGACCCTGGAGGACAAAATTGCCCTTTGCTCCGGTGCAAACTTCTGGCAGACAAAAAAATACAAGAAATACGGCATTCCGTCTCTTTTTATGTGCGATGGTCCTCACGGTCTGCGCAAGCAGGAGGATGCAGCGGATATGCTGGGTGTCAACAAGTCCCGCCCGGCCACCTGCTTTCCGGCGGAGGTGACCTCTGCCGGGAGCTGGAACCCGGAATTGCTCACGGAGATCGGCGCAGCCATCGGGGAAGAAGCCAAGGAGCAGGGCGTTGGCCTTGTTCTCGGCCCCGGTGCCAACCTCAAGCGCAACCCCCTCTGCGGGCGCAACTTTGAGTATTTCAGCGAGGACCCCTATCTTGCAGGCAAACTGGCAGCGGGCTTCATCCGGGGTGCCGAAGCCCAAGGTGTGGGCACCAGCCTGAAGCATTTTGCCGCTAACTCGCAGGAGCTGAGCCGTTTTACCTCCGACAGCGTGATGGATGGCCGCACCCTGCGGGAGCTTTATTTGACGGCCTTTGAAATTGCGGTCAAGGAGGGCAAACCCTCCACGGTCATGTGCGCCTACCCCAAGCTGAACGGCACCCATTGCTCCGACCATAAGGAGCTGCTGACGGATATCCTCCGCACAGAATGGGGCTTTGACGGCATGGTGGTCACCGATTGGGGCGCTATGAATGACCGCATCGAAGGCTTCCGGGCAGGCTGTGACCTGAATATGCCCGGCGGCAGTGACTACATGGAAAAAGAGGTCTTGCAGGCGGTGAAGGATGGCACGTTGCCGGAACGCTGCGTAGACGACAGTGCCCGCCGGGTGCTGAAACTGGTGTTCCGGGCAGCGGAAACGCTGAGCAAGAAAGCGGCCTGTGATTACGACGCCCACCATGCCCTTGCCAAGCGTGCAGCAGCAGAGGGGGCAGTGCTGCTGAAAAATGAAAGCAGCATCTTGCCGCTGCAGCCGGGTGCAAAAATCGCCGTAATTGGTGCAATGGCAAAGGAACTGCGCTATCAGGGAGCCGGTTCCAGCCACATCAACCCCACAAAGCTGCCGCAGCCGCTGGAATTGCTGCCCGGTGCAGTTTATGCCCTCGGCTGCGATGAAAAGGGCAGCACCACCGATGCGCTGCTGCAGGAAGTGCAGAACGCCGCCCGGAAAGCCGAGACCGTGGTGGTGTTTGCAGGGCTCCCGGCGCAGTGCGAATCCGAAGGCTTTGACCGGGATAACCTGAAAATGCCGGAAGGACACCGGAAAATGATCGAGACCGCCGCCCAAGCCAACCCCAACATCGTGGTGGTGCTGCTCTGCGGCAGCGTGGTGGAGTGTCCGTGGGCAGAAAAGGTTAAAGCCATCCTTTATATGGGTCTGCCCGGGCAGGCAGGCGGCGAGGTCATTGCCGACCTGCTCTATGGCCGCGCAAACCCCGGCGGCAAGCTGGCAGAAAGCTGGCCCTACCGCTACGAGGACGTGCCCTCCTCCGGCATTTACGGCAAAACGACGGATGCCCTGTATCAGGAGGGCGTCTATGTGGGCTACCGCTATTACGATAAGGCGGGGGTTCCTGTCCGCTGGCCCTTTGGCTATGGTTTAAGCTACACCGAATTTGCCTACTCGGACCTGACGGTGGAGGGGGATACCGCATCTGTTACGGTCCGGAATGTCGGCAAGTGTTCCGGTGCAGAGGTGGTGCAGCTGTACCTTGCTGCGCCGCAGGAGGGGCTTCACCGTCCGGTGCGGGAGCTGAAAGGCTTCCAAAAGGTGCATCTGCAGCCGGGGGAAAGCGAAACGGTGCGGTTTACCCTCACTGACCGCAGCTTTGCCCTCTGGCAGGATGGCTGGAAAGTTCCCGGCGGAACCTACACCGTCTGTATTGGCGGTCTGACCGCAGAAATCGAAAAGAGCGGGGACGACCTGTCCATTCCCGCATGGCAGAAGGGCAGCTGGTACGAGCGCTGCACTGGTAAGCCCAATCCGGCAGATTGGGAAAAGATGCTGGGGCACAGCTACACGCCGCCGGTTCTGAAAAAAGGCAGCTTCACCATGGATAACACCGTGATGGAGATGAAGGATTACAGCCTTGTGATGAAGATCATGCTCAAGGCGGTGGAATCCACCGTTGCCAAGGGCTTTGGCGGCAAAAAGGACTATGAGAACCCGGATTTCCGGATGATGATGAATGCCTCGGCGGGGGCACCTTTACGCAGTATGCAGATCTCCGGCGGCATGAAGGGCGGCGTGCTGCCCGGGATGCTGGAAATGGCTAACGGCCATTTCTTCCGGGGAATCTGGAAAATGATAAAGGGGTAAAGAAATATGCCAAGTTTATATGCCCACATGATGAATCTGGTGTTCCGCTGTATGCCGCAGGATAAGCCGGGGCAGCCCCACGACTATGTGGCAGAGCGAAAACGCAATGACAGAAAGCCCCCAAGACCGCCCAAGGGCGTTACCGTCCGACTTGGGGAATTGGACGGACTGCCGGCAGAGTTTATTCAGAAAAACGGCAATCAGAAGGGAACGATCTTCTACATTCACGGCGGCGGATTTACCGTCGGCTCTGCCCGGGAGCGTCGGGCAATCTGCCAGTACATTACCGCAAACTATGGCTACAACTGTGTCACTTTCAACTACCGCCTTGCCCCGGAAAATCTGTGGCCCGTCCCGCTGGAAGACTGCCTGACCGCCTATACTGCGCTTTTAAAGACCGGTATTTCGCCGAAAGAAATCGTCTTTATGGGAGAAAGTGCAGGGGGAACACTGGTGCTATCCTTAGCGTTGTTGCTGAAGGAAAAAGGGCTTCCCCAGCCGAAAGCGTTGGTGGCTCTCTCTCCCTGTGTGACGCAGGTGGACCAGTTCCCCTCCTACACCCAGAATGCGGCAACGGACTATATGCTCCGCACGGCCGTAGCGGAGGGGAAGATCAAAGTGGTATTCGGCAGTCGAGCCAATGATTTGGAGTATCTGCGTCAACCGACCATTTCGCCGCTGTACGGTGATTTCAGCGGGCTGCCGCCGGTGATCTTTTCTGCCTCCGACACAGAGGTGCTGCTGGATGATTCCAAGGCACTGTATGAAAAGCTGAAAAAGCAGGGACATCGAACGACGCTGGATATTCGGCACGGTGCCTGTCACGCCTTTCAGGTATTCACAGCTATGCCGGAGGCACGGCAGTCACTGGATGTAGTTTTTCACACATTGGAGGAATGGGTATGAAGAAATGGATCAAAGCAGTTCTCGTTGGCGCAGGGGCGTTTGCGGTGGTTGCCGGAATTGCGGCAGTCATCGGCATCGGCCACTATGTAGGCTTTCCCAAGCCTGCCGGTGAGGAAAAGACCGGCTACCGGACAGAGAAGCTCTGTGTGGAATATGACGGCATCAGTCTGTACGGAAAGGCGCTGATCCCGGATGGAGACGGACCGTTTTCCACCGTCCTCTATGCCCACGGTGCAGAGAGCGATTACAAAGCGGATATGACCACGCTGAAAAGCCTTGCCATGAGCGGCGTTGCCTGCTACACCTTCGATTTTTACGGCTGGACAGACCGCAGTACCGGGCCGCAGGGTGTGCATTGGTTCCATGATGTCCCTAGAGGCGTTGACGACTCCTATGAGAAAAAGGTCTTGCAGCAGGTGGAGGATCTGAACGCCGTCATCGAGGCGGCAAAGGGCTGGGATTTCGTGGATACATCTCGGCTTTACCTTGTAGGCAGCTCCATGGGCGGTGCGACCGTTGCGACTGCCGCTGTGACCCACAGCGATGATATTCGCGGCATTGTGCTGCAGTATCCTGCGATCAATCTCAACCCGGACGCCATGGTAAGCGGCGCGCCCTTAGATGTTAACGGCTACACCGGACCGGTGTTGATCCTGCAGGGCACGAAGGATGTGATCGTGCCCATGGAGATGTCTCAAGACCTGACCGCCCATTACAATACCCTCCGGGATGACCACGCAGAACTGATTCTTTACGAGGGGCAGCCCCATGTTTTCATGGGAAAGTACAAGGTGCTGGCTGCGAAGGAAATCTACCGCTTTCTTAAGGAAGTCGCATCATGAAGCATACTGCATGGAATCCCGTTTTGCCTGTTTCCGTCTGTATGGCAGATGGAGAGCCCCATGTGTTTGGCGACAGGGTCTATCTTTTCGGCTCCCATGATACCCCCGGCGGCGCGAGTTTCTGTCTGGAGGGCTACGAGTTCTTCTCCGCTCCGCTGCATGATCTGTCCCACTGGACGAGCAGAGGGACAAATTACTCCGCTAAGCAGGACCCCCTGTACGGCGAAAACGCCCGCTATCTCTACGCACCGGATGTGGTGCAGGGAAATGACGGGCGGTACTATCTCTATTACTGTCTGGCAGGCTGGAAGGGAGAGAGAGGCTATTCCCACCCCATCAGTGTGGCAGTCTGCGACACACCGGACGGGAAATATGAATACTACGGCGTCGTGCAAGACCCGGACGGCACGCCCTATCAGGGCTTTGTGTGCTTTGACCCGGCGGTCATGAACGATGGCGGTGTGATCCGCCTGTATTTCGGCACCGGTCCGTTCCGTGGCATGGCGGTAAAGCCGTGGAACGCATTTGTGCTATCCCGGGTCTATTCCGGGGTGTTTGGAAAGCCGGCCAAAGCATTTTTGCAAAAGCCCGGGCCGCTGGGGGCAAACGCTGCCGTGCTCTGCGATGACATGCTGACGCTGAAAGCACCGCCCAAGCGCATTGCTGATACCCCGGATTTTAAAGGCCATGCCTTTTTCGAGGGCAGCAGTATCCGAAAGATAGGGGATAGGTATTATTTTATCTATTCCTCCCAGAAAAACCACGAGCTGTGCTACGCCACATCAAGCTACCCGGACAGAGAGTTTCGCTACGGGGGCACGCTGGTAAGTAACGGCGATGTGGGCTGCTGCGGAAGGAAGGAGCATGAACGCTGCAATGCCACAGGCACCACCCACGGCAGCATGGAGTGTATTGGGGGACGGTGGTATGTCTTTTATCATCGACTGACCCATGGCAGCGATTATTCCCGTCAGATGTGCGCTGAGCCGCTGATCGTCCGGCCGGACGGCTCGATCGCACAAGCCGAGATGACCTCCTGCGGTCTGAACGGCGGTGATCTGCCCGGCAAAGGCGCATATCCGGCAGCGGTCTGCTGCAACCTGACCAACGGGAAAATGCCGCATATCGCCAACCAGATCCGCAAAGACATTCCCTGCGTTACCCACTCCGGTGGGGAATGGTACGTTGGCAATGCAGCAAAGGGAACGCTGGCTGCATACAAGTATTTTTCAATTCAGAACCATACAAAGCTGTGCGTGACGGCACGAGGCACTGGAACGATGCAGGTCTCACTCAATGATGAATGTATCGGTACGCTGTCCTTCCGCTCCGAAAAATGGACAGAAGCGGCTTTGGTGATCCCCGTCAGCTGCACCCATGCTGCGCTGCAGCTGACGGTAACAGAAGGCGGATTAGATATCCTTTCCCTGCGCTTTTCTCCGGGGGGGGGGAAATGGAGAAAACGATGCTCTGAGCAGATAACAGAAAGAATCCAAGAGGCATCATTTATCTTGTCTTGCCTGAATAACAAAAGAACACCTGATTCCTGATAGAGTGAAATTCCCTTCCTTGGCTTCAAAAATCCGCACCCGTGTTTTGTGTAAAGTGTGAAGAATCTTTGACTATTTTTGTTGAACCGGAACATTGACCGTACGAAAATTCTGTGCTATCACGAGGTCGGTCAAAATGTTACCCATCTGGGGCATGGTTGACTGGCTTTTTTGTTTTGAACTATCCACTAACCTGCCGTGGTCACACCCAAGCGACAGGTGCCACTCCATCCCCTCTCAGCACCATCTGTGCGTGCTCCAAGGGTCTGCTGTAGAACGGGATACCTTGTCTACAAGAACCCACTGAGCTATGCGGACTTGATTCTGAATGGCGACCCGAAGGAATATTTGAAAAACGTAACCGGGAGCCATGGGTCAGAAGATCAAAGACAAAACAAAAAACAGGGTGCGTCCACCCGGACGCACCCTGCCAAAATCCACATACGATAGCGATATGTACACCAGGGAGTTCCCCAGTGGGAACTTCCTGGATTTCTTTTTTGTTTGCATGATGAGCCTGTTCCGCCTGCCACGCGGCAAACTCCCTCTGGCCTTCCTCGCTGTTCCAGCAGGCAAGGATGGCCGGGTAGAATGCCCGTGCCAGACGGTCGATGACTTCATCGGGATAAGGGGAAGTGTTTGTGGACTTTTTCTTTTTGTTCAAACGCACGCTCCTTTGATCGTCCCACCGTGGCAAAGCCGGGCGAGAAAATCAAAGTTCCAATTTTTATCAGGCGCAAGGGCGCGGATGTTTTCCGCCCTGCACTTGCGGCTGGTGGCTCGTTGATGGCTTACAAGTGCCTGTCGTTATGCGGTCTTTTCAGCTTCTTCAAGGGTTTCAGCGAGAATCTGTTCCATGCAGGCTTCCAGCTCATTCAGATAGAGGGCAGGACGCTGCATCGCAAAACGGAGAACTTTCTGCTTTTCGGGGTCGGAGAGATAGCTCTGATTGTTCTTGAGCACCCGCTTCCATGTGTTCTTCATCATTTCAGTGGCTGTGCTCAAGGTTTTGTAGACCCGCATGAACTCGTCCGGGACTTGATAAGTCTTGAACTGTTCCGGGTCGGCTGTGGGCATCGGAACCGGACTGTCGGCGTTGGGTTCTGCGTCAGCAGCTTCCATCGCTTTCGCGATCTCCGGGTGCATGATCTCGGCGAACACGTCCTGCCGCTTGTCGGGACTGCTCTGCACAAGCTTGGTCATTTCATCGTTGGTGAATTTTACCTCACCGGAAAAGACTTTTTTCTTGATGCCGGGAGAAAGAGTATCAGCGATATCAACGCCCTTGGTGTAGTGCCGTGCGCGAAGAACCGATGCACGGCTGACACCGTTTTCCTCCGCGATACGGTCGCAGGTTTTCTTGCCGGAGTGGTGGGTATCATCGTGAGACCTACCACTTTTCTTTGCTAAAGTGTACTGGTTGCCGTGAAAGATTTTCTCGGCTTTCTTTTCGGATTCGTACTGCTTACCCAGCAGGTAACGTTTCTGTTCGGGGGAAAGATTGCGCCGCCCCAGCTGGTTCTTGCAAATCCAAGCGAGGGCTTCCTCTCGATTTGCAAAGCGGAGCGGCATGGTAGAAAAGTAGATTTCGGGGTGCTTCTGAAGAATTGCATAACGGTTGTGACCATCAACAAGGGTGTTGTTCCACACAATCAAAGGAGAAATCAGCTTGCCCTCTTTCAAGATGTTTTCTTCAAGCTGATTGTATTCATCATCGGTCAGAGGAGGAATTTGAGACTGGAACTCCGGGTCGATTTTCAGATTGATCATACGCACACTCCTTTATCTCTCCTGCTGCGTCTGTTCTTCCTCCCGGAAAAAGGACGCAACATTCTGCTTTGCGGTTTTCAGCTTGAGCAGTTCCTCTTTGGCTTCCTTGTACTGCTCATAGAACTTTGCCTTTTCGGATGCCAGCTGCGCATACTCGGCTTCCAACTTTTTCGGGCTGGGCAGCTTGGTGATGCTGTTTGCCTTAAAATAGGCTGCTGCCGCCCGGTACGCTGTCAGCTCTGCACGATGCTGCTCCTCAAAGGCTGCGGGTCGATTGGCAGTCTTTAACTGCTGGGCGATGCTCTTGGTACTGGTGTAGGCTGCGACATGATAGCGCAACTCTTTGTTGGATTTCATGCGACCTTCAAGGTCTTTCACCACCGCCAGTGCGTCGTGATACTTGGTTTCCAGTTCAGCGATGCGCTGGTTCAAGGCATCCTCGTCGGTCAAGCCCTTTTCCTGCAGAAGATTCACGGTCTGTGCCATAATTTTGAGATTGTGTTTCGTGAGCCAACGCTTATAGCCGATGCCTTTGCCCTCGGTCATCCTCGACTGGATGTCGATCAGTTTCCCGATGGTATCCTGCTTGAACTGAACCTTGGGTTTGCGTTCGGCATTTGCGGTCAGGGTGGTGAGTACGGCATCTCTGTCATAGTTGTCACCGAGATGTTTCGCCCGGATGAACTTCGTTCTGCCGGCAGGCAGATAGCTGAGCTGCCCACGGCTTTCTTTGACAGCAATACCATACTGTTGCATGAGTTTGTCGGAAAAATCCTCAAAGCTGGTGGCACGGTACAATACAGACGAAATCTGTTTCCGCAAGATATCCTTTACGGTTTCAAACTTCTTCTGCCGGGGCGGTTGTCCGGCTGCGGTGAGGGCTGCGTTCTCACGGTCAAGTTTCAACTGGCCGCGCCTGCGCGCCCAATACTCAGCTTCGCTGACACGCTCTATCGAGCCGTTGAGCAGGTCGATCTGGTACAGTCCGGCACTTTCGCACAGCTCCATGACCTCGACACGCAAGTGCCGCATGGTCTGGGCGGTGCTGGAGTGCTTCATGCCCTCCCGCCAGTCGCGGGGCTTCTGCATATAAGGCTTACGCTCCACCTCTCGTGTTCGGATGCTGCCGATCACGATGTGGACGTGGATGTTTCCAGAATGGTTGTGCCCATCCGGGTGAGTGCAGACGATGGCAGGATGACCGGGGAAATTTTCAGAACAAAACTTCAGGCCAAGTGCCTGTGCTTTTTCCATGGTCAAGCCGTTGTCGGCTGCATCGCGTGGGTCAAAGCTGATGATATATTGATGGCTCTTAATATCATCGCGCTGGGTGTTCTTGCCATACTTGCGGTTCGCCAGCAGACAGGCCGTTGCAAACGAGAAATCGCCACACTCAAGGGTGTCGAGCAGGTAGGATTCCCGCAGCTTCGGCTTGCCCTGTTCATCCAGAAGTTGCTTTCCGGTGAACGTATCGTGCTGGTAAATGAGGTACGCTTCGATGGCGGTGTAGTCCGAGTTCTTAGAGGCGATATGCTTGAGCGTTGCCATACAGTTCACCCAGAACTTTCTCGGCGTTGAGCCGAAATGCAGTCAGGTCTGCAAGTTCGTCAAGGATTTTCGCCCGTATCTGCTCAGTGTCCGCACCGCCAGAATTGAAGTGCCTTGCAAGCTGGTTGAGGTTGGTGCCCACCTTGCTGCACTGGGCAAGCAAGGTGGAAACGGCAGTCAGGGTCTCTTCGCCGCCGCCTGCAACGATGACCGTTTTCTCGATCTTGACGTTGTGGATGGCGCGGCGGATGAAGGTGGAGAGGGAGAGATTCAGGAGTTTGCAAGTGAGTTCCAGTGACGCTTTTTCCTCCGCTGTCACACGGAACTTGATGACGTGCGTTTTGTTGTTCGGCGTGTCGTGATGCTGGGAATTGCTTGGGGTCGGTTGAACATTCGTTTTGGTCATTGTACCTCCTGTCTGTTCGATAACTCCTCGGTG
>CAKSWU010000033.1 GCA_934513205.1 uncultured Faecalibacterium sp.
TGGTGATCGGGCACATATTCTGTACTTGCTGCGAATAGGTCATAATCATACTCTCCTTTTGACAAATGTCGCTTTGCGGAGCGCATCCCGCCGCGCCCTGCCGGCACGGTAGACTCTGCTCCGTTCTGCATCGACTGCACCCGCCTTTTTGCGGCAAAGCACAGTACTACCACGCATAGTTTTATTATAGAGAATGCTGGCGGATTTTGCAAGACATTTCCTGCAAAATTCCGCAAATCTCTTTGATGTTATCGGCTCCTAACTGTCAATTCCGATGCTTTCCATGGACCACTCGTCAAGTTTTTGTCAACTTTGTCAGACCACCAGCTCCCGCCGCCTGCGTTCAACGCTCCGGACCCTGCTGCACCGGCTTCAGCGCACAGATGGCGGCGAAGCCTGCTGCAGCTCCTGCGGCAGCCAGCACATGCCGCCCGGCTTCCATTCCCCACAGGTTTGCCGCAAGGGGGAACGCCAGGCTTCCCACGCTCTGTCCCAGCGCCAGAAAGCCGTAGTTGACCCCGGCATGAGGCAGGCCGAACAGGTCGGTGGAAAGGGACGGCAGCACCGCCGCCAGCCCGGAGTAGCAAAAGGTGAGCCCGGCATACACCGCCACCACCAGCCACCCCCGGACAAAGGCAAAGCCCACCGACAGCCCCAGCGACGCCCCGAACAGCAGCAGGTCGGTGGGGCGGCGTCCGATGCGGTCGCTGAGCATGGGCATCAGCAGCCGTCCCGCCGCGCTGCCCATGCTGCCCAGCACCACGCTCCACAAGGCAGCCTTTTCGTCCAGCCCCCGTTCCATGCCCATCTTCAGGATGATGGGGCTGAACAGCAGCACCGCCGGGGTGGAAAAGCACACTGCCCCGGCGCACAGCCAGTACTGCCGGGTGCGCAGCATCTGCCACGGCGAAAGGTCCACGCCGTTTTCTTCAGCCTTCTGTTGTTTTTGCATTTTTTCCTGAGGCGGATCCTGCAGCAGCAGGCTTCCCGCAAGGCAGATGGGCAGGGTGACGGCACCCAGTGCCCAGAACGCGCCCCGGATGCCCTGAACGACCCAGACCCCTTTCACCACCCGGCGCACGAACAGGGTCAGGAATGCGCCGGACAGCCCCACCGCCCCGCCGATGACCCCGGTGGCAAGGCCCTTGCGGCCTGCATACCACTTTTGTGCGCAGGACTGGATGGAGGGGTACAAAAACGCCGTACCCAGCCCTGCCGGGATGCTGAACCCGCAGAAGAAGCTGCCTGCGCTGCCGCCCGGCAGTTCTGCTGCCGCAAAAAGCCCGCCGCAGAGCAGCGCCGTGCCCCACAGTCCGGCGCAGCGCGGCCCCCGCCGGTCCTGCAAAAAGCCGCCCAGCACGCACCCCACGCCAAAGGCGGCAATGAGGATGCCGAAGGCGTAGCCTGCCCCCTGCTCGCTCAGGCCGTATTCCTCCATCACCGGCTGCTGGAACACGCCCCACGCTGCCGGGATGCCTGTCAATGCCTGAACAGCGGCCCCTGCCGCCAGAATGGTCCAAGGGTGTTTTGCTGCAAACTGCTGCTTCATGGTCTGCCCTCCCGATGGTTTTTCCCTTACAGTGTGCCCATTCCGATTGACAAACCGACAGTTTCCTTTATAATGGGTAAAGTAATGATCAAACTCAGCCTCACCCTCTCCATCCTCGCTGCGCGATGCCGGAGGCTCTCCCTTTGACGGCTTTCCCCGCGCCGGGGAAGATGGCAAAGTCAAAAGGGGGAACAAGCCGGACGCGAAGCGGCCTGAGAGGGCGAGCAGGCCATAGAGAGGAATGCAATTATGAAAACACAGGCTTTAAAAGGTATGCGGGACCTGCTGCCCGCTGAGCAGACCCTGCGGGACTATATTCAGGGCAAAATTCTGGAGACCTACCGGGCATCCGGTTTTGAGCGCATCTCCACCCCCATGCTGGAGGATATGGAGAATCTGGACAAATCCGACGGCGGCGACAACCTGAACCTGATCTTCAAGGTGCTCAAGCGCGGCGACAAGCTGACCGCCGCCCTGAACACCGGCGACCCCAAGCAGCTGTCCGACATGGGTCTGCGCTACGACCTCACCCTGCCGCTGAGCCGCTACTACGCCGCCAACAAGGACAAGCTGCCCAGCCCCTTCAAGGTCATCCAGACCGACCGGGTGTTCCGCGCCGAACGTCCGCAAAAGGGACGTCTGCGCGAGTTCGTGCAGTGCGATATTGACATTCTGGGCGATTCTTCTCCCAACGCCGAGATCGAACTGATCGACGTGACCACCCGCGCACTGCTGAACATCGGCTTTACCGGCTTCACCGTCAACATCAACGACCGCCGCATCCTGCGCGGGATGCTGCAGAGCATGGGTTTTGCCGCTGATACGCTGGATTCCGTCTGCATCACCTTTGACAAGATGGACAAGATCGGTGCCGAGGGCGTCAAGGCCGAGCTGACCGAGAAGCAGCTGCCGGAAACCGCCATCAACGCGCTGGCAGATTTCATTGCCGCCGGGGATGTGACGCTGGACGCTGTGGCTGCCCGCTGCGCCGACCCTGCCATTGCCGACGACCTGAAGTATGTTCTGGCTGCAGCCGGTGCCATGGCAGACGGCCGCTATCAGGTGGCCTACTGCCCCAGTCTGGTGCGCGGTCAGGGCTACTACACTGGCATGGTGTTCGAGATCACCTGCCCGCAGTTCAGCGGTGCCGTGGCAGGCGGCGGCCGCTACGACAACATGGTGGGCAAGTTCCTTGGCGTGCAGGTGCCCGCCGTGGGCTTTTCCATCGGCTTCGAGCGGGTGTGCGGCATCCTGCTGGAGCAGGGCTACCAGATCCCCGGTGCCAAGCAGAAGATCGCCCTGCTGTACGGCAAAGACGCCGATTTCCCCGCAGTGCTGGCAAAGGCTGCCGCGCTGCGCGAGGGCTATAACGTAACCGTGCTGCCGCAGGGCAAGAAACTGGGCAAGCAGCTGGGTCAGCTGGAGGCTGCCGGCTTTGCCGGTGCCGCCTTTATGGACAAAGACGAAGTGAAGATCTTCGCCCAGCAGTAAACGAATTGCAATAAAAAAGCCGGTGCATCGTTGGATGCACCGGCTTTTTTGTTATTCTCAGATGGTGAACTGCACCACGCAGAAGGCTGCATAGATGCACAGCAGCGCAATGCCCTGCGGGCGGCTCAGCCTGCCCTTGATGAGGGCGGGCAGGGTCAGCAGCAGCATGACGGCAAACATCACCGGGATATCCATGACCAGCGAGGCGTTCATGCCTGCGATGGTGGAGTTCTGGGGGATGGCGAAGGGAGCCAGTGTCACGGACACGCCGCTGACCAGCACCAGATTGAACACGTTGGCACCGATGACGTTGCCCAGCGACAGTGCTCCGTGGCCCTTTGCCAGCGAGGTGATGGCAGTGACCAGCTCCGGCAGCGAGGTGCCCAGTGCCACAAAGGTCAGGGCGATGACCGACTCCGGAACACCCAGTGCCTGTGCGATGAGGGTGCCATTGTCCACCAGAAGGTCCGCGCCCACGGCGATGAGCACCGCGCCCACAACCAGCAGACCCAGTTCCTTGGCAAAAGGCGCCTCTTCCCCCTGCTCCTCTTC
The DNA here is from genome assembly GCA_934513205.1 of uncultured Faecalibacterium sp. Classification (GTDB taxonomy): domain Bacteria; phylum Bacillota; class Clostridia; order Oscillospirales; family Ruminococcaceae; genus Faecalibacterium. The sequence continues at coordinate 3,593 of CAKSWU010000033.1, forward strand.
TTCCGGGGCGGGGGCGTTCTTCATTGCCAGCACATTGCAGACGATGTACGCCACGAACATGACCAGCAGGATCAGGCCCACCGGGCGGGAAAAATAGCCGGTGGTGTAGGCGACTCCTGCATAGAAGGCGGCTGCCACAAAGAAGAACAGCACCGGCGTGCGCAGACTCTTAGGGTCCACCTTGCCCGGCTTCACCGCAATGGTGATGGCCGCGATCAGCGCAGAATTGCAGATGACCGAGCCGATGGCGTTGCCGTAGGCGATCTCGCCGTGACCGGTAAGCGCCGAGGTGGTGGACACCATGACCTCTGGCAGGGTGGTGCCAATGGACACCACCGTGGCACCGATGAGCAGCTCCGGCACATGGAAGCGGCGGGCAATGCCGGTGGCACCGTCCACGAACCAGTCGCCGCCCTTGATGAGGCACAGCAGACCCACGATGAATAACAGAACAGGAATGAGCATAGTTTTTCTCCTTTTGATGACGTTCGGCAGAGCTGCAACAAAAAAAGAGACCCCTATTACATCCTGCCCGAAACCGGGAAAGTGTAATAAAAGTCTCAAGCTTATGGTGCCGCATCGGGCATTTCTGCCGGGAATGTCGCTGCGGCACAGCGCACCGCCGCCGGGCGGCGCGCCCCTTACTCCCTTTTATCCGAGAGCCATTATACCGGTTTTTCCACGAAAGTGCAAGAGAAACGTGTAAAAATTTATCCGGCCTTCTCCACTTTTTTGGCATTGGGGTAGACCCGCTCCATGCGGGCATCGTCAAAATGCTCGTCCAGCAGCCGGTCGATGCTGCCGGTGGGCGCAGCGCCGCTGGTGCGGGCATCGTAGCGCGCCAGCGCCAGTGCACTGGTGAGCATGTTCACCGCCATGAACACCGCCAGTAGCACCGTCATCCACGGGCGGATCTGGCTGCGCACCTTTTTCATCAGCTTTTCCACAAGCGGGTAACCGTAGCGCATCCACACCACTGCCGCAATGCCCCAGAAAAAGCAGTACAGCAGGTTGATGCGCCCGCCCAGATTGAATTTGAACTTGCTGTAATCCCAGAACACCGTGCCGAACAGCATCTCGGTGACTGCACTACACAGATACTCGTAAGCGCCGCCCAGAATGGTGCCGAACACAAACAGGTAGCGGTCGCTCTTTTCTTTTTCCTGCCGCAGCAGCACCGTTGCCATCACCAGTGCCAGCCCCCACACCACGCTGAAGGGTCCCCACACCAGACTGGACCGGCTCATCCAGACCCCGGCGGTCAGACGGCAGAACACCGTCTCCACCATGTCGCCCAGAAACGAACCGATGACAAACAGCCACAGCAGGTCCGAAAAACGGAAGGCCCGCTCCAGCACCACACTGCGCTGAGGCTGCGCTGCCGCGGGGTAGGCGTGCTGGATGCGCTTTTCCACATACAGGGTGATGCGGCTGCGCAGCGTAGCCGAGCGCTCGCCCAGCTTCTGATTCAGCTGTTCCAGCACCGGATGCTGGGCGGCGTAGCGGTTGACCAGAACAGCCGACCCCACCTGGTCCAGCGCCGCCACCACCAGCGACACCCACACCAGCGGGTGCAGCAGCCACGCTGGGATGTGCATGCACAGCTGCAGCAGCACATCGTTGCTCCACAGCACACTTGCTGTGCCCAGCAGGCCCCACAGCACCGAATACTGCAGGCAGACATAGCCATTCAGGTTGAACTTTTTGCCGGAGTAATCCCACCAGCGGCGGTGGTGCAGCCGTTCCAGCAGCTTTGCGGTCAGCCATTCCACCACCGTGGCACTGAGCATGCAGGCAACGAACAGATACACCGGCCGGGTGCGCAGGTCGGCGTAGCCCACCGCCAGCAGCACCGCCGTGGTGCCGTAGACAAAGCAGAAGGGTCCGGCTGCCGCGCCGCGGTTGGCAAAGCTTTTGCCCCGGACGGTCGCTGCAACGGTCTCGCCCGCCCAGCCCAGAAAGGAATAAACCAGATACATTATGCTCAGCGTATAAAAATCAAGCATTGCAGCCGTCCTTTCGCGTTATGATTCGCACTTGTTTTTTTGATTGTACCCGTTTCAGCTGCCGGGAACAAGACGTATCCTGTTAATTTTTTTGTTTTTCCTCTCAAAAAAAGCAAAACACGCCGCCATCCCGAAAGATGACGGCGTGCCAATGCACCGTTTTGTGTTACAGGTTGGAATTACAGCTGGCTCTTATACAGCTCCACGATCTCCTCCACGCTGGTGTCGCGGGGGTTGCCGGGACGGCAGGCGTCTGCAAAAGCGGACTCGGCGAGGAACTGGATGTCCTCTTCCTTCAGGATGCCGTGCAGGTTTGCGGGGATGCCCACATCTGCGCTCAACTGCTTGACGGCGGCGATGGTGGCATCTGCGGCTTCCACGTCGTTCATCTCGTCGATGCCCACAACGCCCATGGCCTTGCCCACAGCGCGGTAACGCTCGCCGGCAACGCTCTTGTTGTACTCCAGACCCACCGGCAGCAGAATGGCGCAGGCCACACCGTGGGGGGTGTCATACAGGGCGGACAGGCCGTGTGCCATGGAATGCACGATGCCCAGACCCACGTTGGAGAAGCCCATACCGGCAATGTACTGACCCAGAGCCATGCCCTCGCGGCCTTCCGGGGTGTTCTGCACAGCGCCGCGCAGGCTCTGGCTGATCAGCTTGATGGCTTCCAGATGGAACATATCGGAGATGACGCAGTGGCCCTTGGTGATGTAGCCCTCGATGGCGTGGGTCAGAGCGTCCATACCGGTGGCAGCGGTCAGGCCCTTGGGCATGGAGGACATCATATCGGGGTCCACCACAGCAATTTCGGGAATGTCGTTGGTATCCACACAGACGAACTTGCGCTTCTTCTCAACGTCGGTGATGACGTAGTTGATGGTGACCTCGGCAGCAGTACCGGCGGTGGTGGGCACGGCGATGGTGAACACGGCGTGCTTCTTGGTGGGGGCAACGCCTTCCAGAGAGCGCACATCCGCAAACTCGGGGTTGTTGATGATGATGCCGATGGCCTTTGCGGTATCCATGGAGGAGCCGCCGCCGATGGTCACGATGCAGTCAGCCTCGGCAGCCTTGAAGGCAGCCACGCCGTCCTGCACGTTGGCGATGGTGGGGTTGGGCTTGATCTCGCTGTAAACAGCGTAGGCAAAGTTTGCAGCATCCAGCAGGTCGGTGACCTTCTTGGTAACGCCAAACTTGATCAGGTCGGGGTCGGAGCAGACGAAAGCCTTCTTGTAGCCGCGGGCGGTCAGCTCGGGAACGATGTTCTCAATGGCGCCGTGGCCATGGTAGGAAATGGTATTCAGAACGATGCGGTCAGCCATAATTTTTCCTCCAAATCTGTTTGCAGCCGCCTTTCCGGCGGTGTTTCTTTGCATTTCAGCATAGCACATTGGCAAATATTTTGCAATGCAAAATCATTCAATTTTCCTGTAATTTTTAATCTTTTCCAATTTTTTCTGTGATTTTATACCAGATTTCAAAGAAAGCCGCTTTTTCTTCAACACTCGTCATACTGATTTTTCAGGTAGTTCAAGCATTCCACCGCGTTTTCCGGGGTGGTGTTTTCCAGTGTCGCAAACACATAGGGCTTTTCCTGCTTTGCAAACCGCAAAATGGTGCGGTAGTCCCCCATGCCGCCCTGACCGGCTCCGGTGGCTGCCAGCTGACCGCCTGCATCCTTGCGCAGAAAATCCTTGAAGTGGATCATGGCGATGTCCTTGCCCAGCAGCGAGATGGCTTCGGCAAACACCTCCTCCCGGCGATCCACGTTTTCCATGTTCAGCAGGTTCACCGGGTCGAACAGGATCTGCAGATTGGGGCTGCTGATCTCGTCCAGCACGGTGCGGGCACGCTTTGCATCAAAAACAATGTGCTTGACCACGGGTTCGATGGCGATGGTCACGCCGTACTGCTCGGCGCAGCGCACCACCGGCTTGAAGTTGCGGATAAAGGTCTCCAGTGCTTCCTCGCTGCGGCACTCCGGACAGAATTTGTAGTCCGCGTTGGGGGCACCGGTCTCGGTGCCCACCATGCCGCAGCCCAGCAGGCTGGCAAAGCGGATGTGGGCGTAGTATTTTTCCTGAATGGCGCGCAGTGCATCCTCGTCCGGGTGGGCCAGGTTCAGGTAGTTGCCCAGCACCGCGATGTCGATGCCGTTCTTTTCGAACTGATGCCGCAGATACCGGGCGTAGCCGGGCGTCAGGGCACCGGGGGTGCAGGGGATCTCCTTCAGAGATTTGCTCAGGGCCAGATGGGCACAGGTAAAGCCTTTCTGCCGCACCAGCGGCAGCACCTGCTCCAGCGGCAGCTTTTCGGCGTCGTGGAGACGCAGACCGAATTGGATCATGGGAACCTTCCTCCTTCTAAACAATGCGGACGTTCTGACCTCATTATACATCAAAAAGCATGGCCGGAAAAGCAGGCTCTGCATTTCTGGCGAATCTTTCTTGCCAATCCGACGCAGACCGTGTTACAATAAGGTGATTACGATGCATTCCGCGGGGGAGGGAAAACACTTTGCACCGTTCTATGACGCTGAAGCAGCGCATCTCGCTGGGGCTGGCTGCATTTCTGCTGGCATTGTCCGCCCAGATCTTTCTCAGCTTTTATCAATCCGGTGCTGTGATGCAGAAACTGGATGACCAGATGGGGCAGTTCAACGCCATCAGCCGGTTTCAGGGCGGTGTGGAGCGCAGCCTGACCACGCTGGCGGACTATCGCTGGGAGTTTGGCGACGCCGACACCTTCCTCACCGAGCTGGACAGTGCTTTTTCTGTCACAAACGCGTGGCTGTGGCGCATCGACGCCGACATCCGCACCGTCAGTCAGGAGGAATACCTGCTGTACAGCGCCATCTGCACCACCTATCAAAGCTATGTGGGACTGACAGAGCAGCTGAAAGCGCTTGTTCAGGCGGGCAACGATGAAGAAGCCTCCCGGCTGTACTACGATCAGGTGCTGCCCTGCGGCAGCTACCTGAGCCAGTACACCCAGCAGCTGCTGAACACCGCCATCTCGGACGCGCAGGGAACCTACACTGAGATCTCCACCCTCAGCAGCCGCATCAAGTGGGCACAGACGGTCATGGCTTCGATCTGTCTTGCCATGGGCTGCTTCACGGTGCTGGCGGCCAGCCGCCTGCTGGACCCGGTGCAGCAGATGATCCTTGCCTCCCGCGAGATCGTGTCCGGCCGCTACGATGCGCCGGACGTGCCGGTGCCCAGAGGCAACAACGAGATCGGGCAGCTGACCGACGCCTTCAACCGGATGAAGCACTCCATGGCCCAGCAGATGAACACCCTGCAGGAGCGCAACGAGATGGAGCGGGAGCTGCACCTGCAAAAGACCTCGGCGCTGGAGCTGCAGAACCGGATGGAGCGCAGCCGCCTGCAGCAGCTGCGCAGTCAGATCGACCCGCACTTTTTGTTCAACACCCTGAACGTCATCCTGCAGACTGCCGGGCAGGAGAAGGCCTACCGCACGCAGGCCCTGATCACCGCACTGAGCCATCTGCTGCGTTACAGCCTGATGAGCAACGACGAGCAGGTGCCGCTGGCCCGGGAGGTGCGCATCGTGGATGAATATTACTCCATCTACCACGTCCGCTTCGGGGACCGGGTGCGGATGCGGTGGCGCATCTCAGATTCGCTGGACCTGACCGAGACCATGGTCCCCTCCTTTATCTTACAGCCCATCGTGGAAAACTCATTCAAACACGGCATCACCCCCAAGGAGGAAGGCGGTGTGGTGCGCATCCGCATCACGCCGCTGCGGGACAAAGGTCTGCTGCGCATCAGTGTGTGCGACAACGGCCTTGGCATCGCGCCGGAACAGCTGGCGCAGCTGAAAGAGGGTCTTGCCAACCCCAGAGAGCGCTGGGAGCACATCGGCATCTATAATGTAGCAGCACGGCTGAAGCTGCGCGACAAGCGTTGCCGGTTCGTGGTCCGCTCGCATCCGGGTCTGGGTACTGCTGTGAACCTGTATCTGCCCCTTGTAGAACTTGCAGAGGAGGAATTTGAGGATGATACACCTGCTGATCGCAGATGATGAGAAGCTGGAGCGGGACGCCCTGGCCGAGATGGTCTCCCGCCGCTTTGATGAGCACCAAATGGTGCTGCAGACCGCCGAAAACGGACGCAAAGCCGCCGATACCGCTATCCTGTGGGGCGCAGATCTGATCCTGATGGACATTGAGATGCCGGGCATGAGCGGTCTGGATGCCGCGCGGGCAATACTGGCCCAGCGCCCGGCCTGCCGGGTGATCTTTGTCACCGCTTACAGCCTGTTCCAGTACGCCCACGAGGCCGTGCATCTGGGGGCCTGCGATTACCTGCTCAAGCCGGTGGCCCCGGATGAGCTGGAAGCCTCCATCCGCCGTGCCATCCGCCAGATCGAGACCGAGCGGAAGCTGGAGATGCTTGCGCCGGTCCAACCGGAGCCGGACCACACGGACTCCGCCGGGCCGGAGGAACCGGACAGCAGCCGCAACGCCATGGTCATGGACCATGTGCGGCGGTATCTGGAGGACAACTATATGTTCGATATCTCGCTGGACAGCGTGAGCGAGATCCTGCACATCAGCCCTGCCTACCTGTCTGCCCAGTTCAAAAAGTACCAGAAGATGAATTTTCTGGACTGTCTGACCGAGCTTCGCATCAACGCCGCCAAGGAGCTGCTGGCAGACCCCTTCCGTTCCTCGGCAGAGGTAGCGTCCATGGTGGGCTACGAGGATTCCAGCTACTTTGCCCGCGCCTTCAAAAAGCGCACTGGCGAGACCCCCACCCAGTACCGCCGCCGGGTGAGCAAAAACGCCATGGAGCCGCACCCGGAGGGAAGCCTGTGACCCCCCGCATCTCCCGCCGGCAGATGCTTCTGGCTGCCGGCGGCGCAGCCTTGGGCCTGTGCGGCTGCAGCCTGACAGCTGCATCGGAACCGGCTTCTGCCGGCCCGGAGCTGATCCTGCGGTATGCCGAGAACCAGCCTGAGGACTACCCCACCACGCAGGCCGCACTGGCATTTGCCGACCTGCTGGAACAACGGACCGCAGGCCGGGTGAAGGTGGCCGTGTACTGCGGCGGCGAGCTGGGGGCCGAGCAGAGCGTCATCCAGCAGATGCAGTTCGGCGGCATCGACTTTGCCCGGGTGTCCCTGAGCCAGCTGGCAGAGTGCATCCCCGCCCTGAGCGTGCTGCAGCTGCCCTATCTCTACACCGATGCCGCCCAGATGTGGCGGGTGCTGGAAGGCGATATCGGGGACGAGTTTCTGTCCCTGCTGGACGAAATGGATCTGGTGGGGCTTTCCTGGTTCGATGCCGGTGTGCGCAGCTTCTATACCCGGGAAAAGGTCACCGGTCTTGCCGGGCTGCAGGGACTGACGCTCCGGGTGCAGGAGTCCGACATAATGAGCGAGCTGATCTCGGTTCTGGGTGCCAACCCCGTTCAGGTGGTGTACAGTCAGGTCTATGCCGCCCTGTACAACGGGCGCATTGATGGTGCCGAGAACAACTGGCCCAGTTACGAAGCCATGGGCCACTATGAGGTCGCCCCCTACTTTTTACAGGATGAGCACACCCGTGTGCCGGAGGTGCAGCTTGCCAGCATTGCCGCACTGGAAAAACTGGCAGCGCTGGACGAAGATTTTCCGGAGATCCTGCGCAGCTGCGCCCGGGACTCCGCCCGCACCGAGCGCCGCCTGTGGGCCCAGCGGGAGGCGCAGTCCGCGGCAGAACTGCGGGACTGGGGCGTGGAAGTGACCACTCTGCCGGAAGAAGAGATGCAAAAGTTCCGTCTGGCGGTTCAGCCCATATACGACCAGTTTCAGGAGCAGGCCGATGTGATCCAGCGCATTCGTCAGGCATGAAATATCCATTCTTGAATCCAAGTCTCTGGATGCATTGTCCAAAGATTTGGATTCTTCTTTGTTTACTTTTCACAATAGATATCCCGACAATCTTTCGAAAAACAGGACATTTTTTGAAACCCCTTGAGAAAATTAAAAAAATTTGCTAAAGTGTGAACAGTCAATGAAGGCGCCGCGAACCTGTGAAAAATGCAGCGCCGGAACATTATTTTAGGAGGACAATCCACATGAAAAAGATCACTCGTCGCAGCTTTCTGGCAGCCGCTGGCGTTTCCGCCGCAGCTCTGGCTCTGACCGCTTGCGGTGGCTCCAGCAGCTCCACCGCTGCCTCCACCGCTTCTTCCGCAGCAGCTTCTGTTGCAGGTGATGCTACCGCTGCTGCCAACGATCCCAAGGTGACTCTGGTCTACGCCGAAGTCAACCCGCTGGACACCATCGTTGGCCAGACCGGCACTCACTTCAAGGAGAAGGTCGAGGAGCTGACCGGCGGTTCCGTCGTGATCGACGTGCAGGCTTCCGGCGTTCTGGGCTCTGAGAACGACGTTCTGGACGCAATCCTGGGCGGCTCTACCTCCATCGACATCAGCCGTATCTCTGCTTTCGCTCTGACCAGCTACGGCTGCAACAAGTCTAAGCTCCTGTCCATCCCCTTCACCTTCGAGAACCGTGCACACTTCTGGAACTTTGCCAACAGCGATCTGGCACCTGAGTTCCTGAACGAGCCCCAGGAGCTGGGCCTGCCCGTTCGCGGCCTGTTCTACGGCGAGGAGGGCTTCCGTCACTTCTTCACGGTCAAGCCTGTTTCCGGCATCGCTGATTTCAAGGGTCTGAAGCTGCGTGTGTCCAACGACCCCGTTATGAACGGCATGGTCGAGGGTCTGGGTGCCAACCCCACCGTCGTTGCTTTCGGCGAGCTGTACAGCGCACTGCAGACCGGCGTTGTGGATGGTGCTGAGCAGCCCATCGCAAACTACAAGTCCAACGCCTTCCCCGAGGTTGCTAACACCCTGATCCTAGACGGCCACACTCTGGGTGCTGTTCAGGCTGTCATCACCGACAATGCATGGGGCAAGCTGACCGAGAACCAGCAGGCTGCTGTTCTGGCTGCTGCTGCCGACACCCAGAAGTTCAACGCTGAGCTGTCTGAGGACGCTGAGAACAAGGTTCTGGACGAGCTGCGTTCTTCCGGCTGCAACGTTGTGGACGTGGACGACAAGGCTCCCTGGCAGGAGGCCTGCGCTAAGGTCATCAGCGAGAACACCGCCGATCAGGCCGAGCTGTACCAGAAGATCCTGGACATGAAGGCATAATCCAGCCCTTCCATTTCAATAAGTAGTACATTGCCCGGCGGGGGCCCACGGGAATACGCCCGCAGGCCCCGCCGGGTTTTTATTATGGAGGAATTTCTATGCCGAAAATCTTTACCACTCTGGATAAGATCAAGCCGGCGTACGACATTACCTACAAGGTGGTCCTGTTTATCTGCAAGATCCTGCTGATCGCAGATATCCTCATCACCACCATGTCGGTCATTGGCCGTTACGTCCCCTTTATCCCGGATCCCTCCTGGTCTGAGGAGGTCGTCCTGACCTGCATGAGCTACATGGCAGTGCTGAGTGCTGCTCTGGCCATCCGCCGTGGTGCTCATATCCGCATGACTGCCTTTGATATGTACCTGCCCAAGAAAGTGGTCAAGGCGCTGGACATTCTGGCAGACGTTGCCGTGATGATCCTTGGCGTGGTCATGATGGTGGTGGGCTGGAACTACGCCACCACCCTGGGCGGCCGTGGCTTCTATGTTTCCATGCCCTGGCTGAGCCGCTTCTGGATGTACTTCCCGGTGCCTCTGGCCGGTGTTGCCATGATCATCTTTGAGATCGAGTCTCTGTACAACCACATCAAGAGCTTTTTTGTAAAGGAGGAAATGTAATATGACAGTTCAGACACTGGCGATCATTGTCCTTCTTGTCAGCTTCTTTGTGATGATCTTCCTGCGTTTCCCCATCGCCTACGCCGTTGGCCTGTCCAGCGTGCTGTGCATGCTGGTGCAGGGTCAGGCACTGACCGACGTTTGCCGACTGATGGTCAAGGGCATCTCCTCCTTCAGCCTGATGGCTGTGCCCTTCTTCATCACCATGGGTGTGCTCATGGGCTCCGGCGGCATCTCTGAAAAGCTCATCGCACTGGCTGACGCCTGCGTGGGCTGGATGCGCGGCGGCATGGCCATGGTCAACATCGTGGCTTCCTACTTCTTTGGCGGCATTTCCGGTTCTGCCTCTGCCGATACCGCCTCCATCGGCTCCATTATGATCCCCATGATGGTGGACCAGGGCTACGGTGCCGACTTCTCCACCGCTGTTACCATCACCTCCTCCTGCGAGGGCCTGCTGGTTCCTCCCAGCCACAACATGGTCATCTACGCTACCACCGCCGGTGGTATCTCCGTGGGCAGCCTGTTCCTGGCAGGTTACCTGCCCGGCGCACTGCTGGCCATCGTCCTGATGATTGGCTCCTACATCATCTCCGTGAAGCGCAACTACCCCAAGGGTGATTCCTTCAGCATCAAGCGCTTTGTCAAGCAGCTGGGCACCTCCATCTGGGCTCTGGCCGCCGTTATCATCGTGGTGTTCGGCGTTGTCGGCGGCGTGTTTACCGCTACCGAGTCCGCTGCTATCGCCGTTATCTACTCCCTGCTCGTTTCCGTGTTCGTCTACAAGGGTCTGGACTGGAAGGGCGTGTGGCACGCCCTGGACGAGTGCGTCAACACCCTGTCCATCGTGCTGATCCTGATCGCCACCTCTGCAGTGTTCGGCAACTGCCTGACCATGCTGCATGTGCCCGATCTGGCAGCAACCGCCATCACCGACCTGACCGATAACCCCTACATTATCGCACTGCTCATCGACCTGATCCTGCTGGTGCTGGGCATGATCATGGATATGGCTCCCATCATCCTGATCGCTACCCCCATCCTGCTGCCCATCGCCACCTCCATCGGCATCGACCCCATCCAGTTTGGTATCATCGTGGTGCTGAACTGCGGCATCGGCCTGCTGACTCCTCCCGTTGGCTCCGTTCTGTTCATCGGCTCTGCCGTGGCAAAGCGTCCCATGGAAAAGGTGGTCAAGGCTACCCTGCCGTTCTACCTGTGCATGTTCATTGCACTGCTGCTGCTGACCTACGTCCCCGACATCAGCCTTGCGATCCCCAAGCTGCTGGGCGGCTACGTCAGCCCCATCGCAAACCCGCTGGGCCCTGTGTTCATCCACTAAACTGCCCCGCGTGAGCTGAAAAACAGAACCGCCCGCACATTGTGTCTGCAATGTGCGGGCGGTCTTTTTTTCGCAGATTCAGCCCCGAGCGTCCTGCTTTGTGGTGCTGAAGTACTCCTTTGGGGTCATGCCGTACTCCTTTTTGAAGGCGCGGAAAAAGTGGTTGTAGCCGCCAAAGCCACTCACTTTGTACACCTCGGTGATGGGCAGACCCTGCTCGATGAGGGTGCGGCAGCGGTCCAGCCTCGCCTTCACGATATAGCGGTGCACGGTCTGCCCGGTCTGACGCTTGAATTCCCGGGCAATATGCTCCTGCGAAACGAAAAATTCTTTTTCCAGACGTTCCAGCGTCAATTCCTCGGTAAGGTGCGCCTGAATGAACAGGAACACCTCGTCCAGCATCAGGTGATGGCGGCTGACCGGCGCGGTATGGAACTCGGCATGGATGCAGGCACGCAGCGCCAGCACCACGAACATTTGCAGAATACCGTGCTCGAACACCGCTGCACCGAACTGGGTGCGCTCCTGCGGGAGCATCAGCAGCTTCCGGGCAAGGTTTTTCAGCAGCATATAGATCTGGCTGTCCGGCCGGACCGCCACCTGCCGGAAGGGCACCACGTTGAAGCTTTTTTCAAGGTCGGTGTCTGCGTCCGAAAGCTGCGCCAGCGTCTGGGGGGACAGCTGCACCCGAATAAGTTCCAGTGGGCCGTAAGCACCGGCGTATTCCAGTCTGCCGCCCTGACCGGGCTTGAAGATGATGAGGTTCTGCTGCTGGGCGGGCAGCACCACCTCGCTGCACCGGAACACGCCGCTGCCCCGCATGACCAGAAACAGGTCGTAATACGCGCCGGAATAAAACTCCCGGACGGCGCTCTGCTCAAAAAAATAACGCTTGACTGTATAGTTCACCAAAAAAGCCTCCGTGAAACTGTCATGTGCAACAGTTTGTTGTACACAACAGAAAAGTACAACTGTTATAATTGCATAATACATCAATTTGCGATAGTTTTCAATCATTTTTTGGATATGTATTGATGCAAAATTAACGTATAATGCAAAGCGTAGAAAAGAGACTTGTGCGAAAAGTCTCGTGGTTTCACTGTTTTTAAGGAGGATAAAACACAATGGACCAGAAAAAGACCGTCCGACCCTTCTCCATGAAGGACAAGATCGGCTATACACTGGGCGATCTGGGCTGCTGCTTTACTGAGCAGTACCGTGCCATGTATCTGTCGATCTTCTACACCCTGATCCTGCAGGTCAACCCCTTCCACGTGGGTATCCT
>CAKSWU010000034.1 GCA_934513205.1 uncultured Faecalibacterium sp.
CTGCTCGACGCTGCCGGCAAGAGCCTGGGCCACGTCGCTGCTGAGGCTGCTGTTCTGCTGCGCGGCAAGCAGAAGGTCGATTACACCCCCAATGTGGACTGCGGCGATTATGTCGTTGTCATCAACTGCGATCAGGCTGTCCTGACCGGCAAGAAGGCTGAGCAGAAGTTCCACATCACCCACAGCAAGTACATCGGCGGCCTGAAGAAGGTCCAGTACAGCAAGCTGATGGCTGAGAACAGCGATCTGGCTATGACCTACGCTGTCAAGGGCATGATCCCTTCCAACACCATCGGTGCTAAGGCTCTGACCCGCCTGCACTGCTACCAGGGTGCCGAGCACGCTCACGCAGCTCAGAAGCCCGAGAAGATCGAGTTCTAAGAAGGAGGCAATCGAACATGTACGAAACCAAACCTTATTTCTACGGCACTGGTCGTCGTAAGGATTCCGTTGCCCGCGTTCGCGTTTACACCGGCACCGGCAAGATCACCATCAACGATCGTGACATCGACAACTACTTTGGTCTGGAGACCCTGAAGCTGATCGTCCGTTCTCCGCTGGTCCTGCTGGGCCTGGAGGGCAAGTACGATGTCGTCGTCCGCGTTTCCGGCGGCGGTGTTTCCGGTCAGGCTGGTGCGATCCGTCACGGCCTGAGCCGCGCCCTGCTGCAGCAGAGCGATGAGAACCGTCCCGTTCTGAAGAAGGCCGGCTTCCTGACCCGCGATCCTCGTATGAAGGAGCGTAAGAAGTACGGTCTGAAGGCTGCACGTCGTGCTCCCCAGTTCAGCAAGCGCTGATTTACCCGGTATTGCATACTTGGCAGTTCTGCTTCGGCAGAACTGCTTTTTTATTGCCATTTTCCCTGCTGAACAGGAGTGCACGACTGCGCATCTCCGGCGGTTGCCCCGCAAGGGGCGAGCCGGAGGCGCTCTGCCGCAGCCGCCTGCCCACAGCCGAAAGCCCCCCTCGGAGCTGCCGCTCCGAGGGGGGCTTTCGGCTTAGGGGTCAAAGGAGACGCCTTGCGGGGTCAGAAACAGGGATAACGGAAAGGAAGAAGGGCATTCAACGCTTTGCGTTTTTGCCCAGCAGGCTGGTAAAGGCTCCTGCAGCCAGCAGGGTCATGCCGCTGAGGGCAAGGCCCATGGCGGTGATCCAGTTCACGCCGGTCTTGGGCAGGGCGTGGGCGTCCTGCACGGCGGGCAGAACCGGGTCGGCGGGCGGCACCGGAGCGTCCGGCTTTGCGTCCTGCACGGCAGGCAGCTCCGGGTCGGTGGGCAGGACCGGCGTTTCGTCCTCGCCCTCGTCCGGGGTGTCGGGATCAATGTGCACGATCTCGGTGCCGGGGATCAGAACATCCCGGCTTTCCACGGTGGTGCGGTCGTAGGTGATGTGGGCGGTCTTTTCCACCTCGGTCAGCTTGCGGTCGGCGGTCAGCTCGGCATCCTTCTCGGTGCGGTAGGTGTACTGGAAGCTGCCGCTGTCCTCGTGACCCTGTCCGCTGCCGGTGAAGTAGCGGATGAGCAGATCGCGGAAGCTGGTGTAGTGGCCCTTGCCGGTGCCCTGCGTTTCGCGCTCCAGCGCTTCGGTGTGATCCTGCGTGTAGGTGTAGGAAAAATCGCCGTTCGTGTTGCTGCCCTCACCGGTGTCGAAGTTGGGGGTTTCGGTGACCGTGGTGGTCTCGGTGGTCTTTTTGAGCAGCTGCAGCCACTGGTCAGCCTTCTGATCACGGCTGAGGATCCTCCACGGAGCGGTGATGGTCTGGATGTTGGACTCGGTCTGCCCAACGACCATGCCTTCGCGCACCTGCGTCAGTTTGGAGATCATCAGGTCGTAACCGCCACAGTAGTCGAAGCTGTCATACTGACGATAATAGGTCTGATTGACGCAGGTGTTGGCATCGCGCGTCATATAACCATAGGCTTCCAGCTGAGAGGTTTTGGTGTAGACCTGATATCCCTTGGGGCCGGTTTTGTTTGCATCGGTATGACCGAGATGCACGATAAAAGTGTTGAGGATCCGCTCGCGCTCGGTCTGGCTGAGAGAATCATAATCCTCGTCTCCGCGTTCAACAGCCTTCAGATAAGCATTTACAGCCGCTTTCATGCCGGATTCGTCATCCGCGTAGAGCACAACGTTGCCGTCTTTGTCTGTCACGGCGTCATAGGCGACTGTGCCGGTCAGCTTATAGAAAGCGCTCTTGCTGGGATTCTTGTTCGGAGTTCCGCGATCATATTCATAGTGACCGGTATCGTTGCCTGTTTCCCGATCGTAGCTGATCTTCTGATCCAGACCGACCTCTGTATTCCCGATGTTTTTGACGAGTTTATCTGCATCATAGTTCCATTCCAGCTTCAGCCCGTTACGGATCAGCACACAATCGGTGGTTTTAACCTTGCCCTGCTCATCGGGCAGAAGCTCAAGCTGAGAGCCGGAGGCAAGGTCAAGATGATCGATGTCGTCGTCGTGCTTGTAGGTGACGATGTCTTTGGAATCGGGATAAACATACTGTCCGGTAGTGGAATCCCAGTAATAGTATTCGCCCGTTATCCAGCCATAGTGGAGTTTCTGAACAGAACCGTCCGGCTTGACGTAATAAGCGCCCTCCTCCGCGCCGGAGTAGTAGTTCTTGAGCGTTTCCTCATAGGAATAGCCATAAGAATCGGTTTTGCCTTCGTTGACCTTGACATCGGTTTTCTTGGCTTCGGCGGCCTGAGCCTGAAGAGCCTTGATGAGCTCGTCCTTGCTCATGTCCTTAAAAGAAACCGCCTTTTTAAAATAGTTTATGAGGTCTTCGGTCAGTGTGGTAGATGCGGTGATCTGGGTGTTGCCGATCCAGAGCTCCTGTCCCTCATCAAGCGGAGTGGCTTTGATCTCTTCCAGAAGTTTTTCGCAGGCTTTCCGGAAGTTCTTTTCGTAATTTTCGTCCTTTTTGATGGTCGCGACTGTGCTGGAGGAGTGGTGCTCTTCTGTCATCACGTCCAACTCTTTGCTCAGCCTGCTGTAATCGATCGTAACGGTCTTGCCGTCCTTTGTATAGGATGCGGTCTTGCCGTCATCGCTCAGCTGGATGTCCTCTGCGGTGATGCCCGGGAAATCGCTTGCCAGCTTATCGACCAGCAGTGCTCTGACCTGAGGGTCGGTCAGGGGAGTTTTGCTGTCCTTTTCGGTGAAGGTATAGGTGGTCTTTTGGTTGTTCGCATCAATGACGTCACAGGTGTACGAACCATCCGCGTTCTTATGAGTGATCGTATAAGGCTTTCCATCAACGGTGATCGTACCGGCCGCTTCGTCAATGGTCCACTTCTTGTCGCCGTCAACACAGATGATGTCGCTGACAGACTCCTCGGTTTTGCTGGTCGTTGTCTGGGTCTGGGTAGCGGTCCAGCTGATCTTTCTGGTGCTGCCGGTAAAGACCGGGCTGGAGATCTGATAGCCGTCTGCTTCCAGCTCTGCGCGGGTCTTGCCGGTTTTCTGTTCCAGCTGCTCCCAGGCAAGCTGCTCTGCAAGCGCGTTCTTCTCAGCATCGCCAAGCGGAACATCTTCCTCGGTGACCACATAGGTGGTGACGGTCTTGCCGTCCTCAGAAGTGACCCGATAGGTCGTTATGGTCTTGCTGCCGTCTTGCTGGGTGCTGACGATCTCAGCACCGTCCGGCTTTGTCCACGAATCACCGGAGCTTGCGGAATACGCACCGCCAGCGTACTCACGGTCGCCCGTCCACGAGACCGTGCCGGAGGTGACATAAGCCGTGCCGGTGACGGTGTGCTCCTTGGTGTCGGTCTTGCCCGGTGCGTTGGAAGTGGGAGCGGAGGACTCGGTGGTGGTGGGCTCGGTGTAGTTCAGGGTATAGCTCTTGCCCTTATAAGTGGCAGTGAAGGTGTGGTCAGCGTTGAAGGTGCCGGCCTCCAGTGCCTCCAGTGCCTCGGCTTCGGTGAGCCCCATCTCCATCAGGGCGTTCTTCACCGCATTGCGGGTGGCGGTCACCTTTGCTTCGGCTTCTGCTGCGGACTCTTTTCCATCGGTCTTGACTTCGCTGGACACGGTCTTTTTCGCGGTCACCTTATAGGAAAGGGTGCGGCGCAGTGCCTTGGTCTGGTCCGGACTCAGCTCAGCGTTCTCGCCGTTGCCGGTGTAGTAGATCTTGCCGTCCCGCAGCGCGAAAACCTCCGGGTCCAGCAGGGCGAACATCTCTTCGTTCGTCAGCTCTGCCGCCTTGTTTTCGCCCTTGGTCTCGGTGATGGTATAGGTCAGATCGCCATCGGTGACGGTGTAAATGTTGTTGCCCTTTGCATCGGTGGTGGGGGTGACGCTGCCCATCAGCCGGGCCAGTTTCTCCTGATCAATGGTGAAAGACTCGCCCGAGCCGGTCACGGGGATGCTGGGCAGGACCACATTCGATGTGTCCACCGGCTCGCTCTCGTGCTTGCCCTTTTCAAGGGTCACGCTGAGGGTGATGGTGGTGTCCACGATCACCTCGTTGTCCTTCACATGCAGGGTGGTGGTGCGGGTGCGCTGCTGACCGTTCTCATCGGTGTAGGTCTCGGTGCGCACCAGATCGTAGGTGCCGTCACCGTGGTCGATCTTGGTGGAATCGGTAAATTTTGCCAGCTCATCGGAGCCCATCTGACCTTCAAGGTGCTCTTTCTTGGTCAGGGTGAGGGTCTTGGAGTTGCCGTCCTTAGAGGTTTCCACCTCGTCCACCTTGTAGCCGTTGAACTCTGCGTCCTTCTGGGTGCTCCAGTCGGGCTTGGTCTCGCCCAGTTCCGCGTCCAGATCGATCTCTTCTTTCGGGGTCTCTTCCTCGGTGGAGGACTCTGCCTTCACCTCGCCGCTGGAAGTGGTCGTGGTGGTCTCGGTGCCGGGGGTCACGGTAGGGGTGATCACATCGGTGGAGCCGTCCGGGTTCGTTTTTACCTCGGTGGGCTTGGTGGAGTCCGGCATCGGCTCGGCACCGGGGACGGGGGTCACAACGGTGGTGCTCTCCCCCGGGGTCTCGGTCAGGGTAGATTCGCCAATGGGGATCTGTTCTTTCGTTTCGCCATCGGCGCTGCCGTCAGAGCTGCCGCTCTCTGTGCCCGGCTGCTGCTTTGTGGTGTCCGTATCGGGTTCGGGATGCTGCTCCTTATCGGGCGCATCCTTGGTGATGTCAGCCTTGGAGGTGGAGCTGCCCTCGGGGTCCGTTTTGGGTTCGCTGTATTCGCCCAGATGCTCGTCCGGCGCCAGCATGTCCTGCTTGTCCTCGGCCTTTACCTCGGTGTTGGAGGTCTCGGCGGCAGCGGCCGGTGCTGCGACCGGTGCTGCAGCCGGGACGGCGGCCTTGGTCTCGTCCTTTCCCTCGTTCGTTTCCGGTTCGATGGCGTTTGCAATCAGAGGCTGCGCTGCAACGCATGCAGTCAGTGCCATGGACATTGCTGCGACTTTGAATTTCTTGTTCGTCATAGTGGTCGGTCTCCTTTCCGGAATGCCTGTTTCGGCGAGAAACACCGAAATGAGGATGGTTAAATAAGAACTGCGGCAGCAGCACAAAATGCAGAAGGAACTTTGAAAAAATGACCCCTTTTTGAAACGGAAGTTCTTGTAATTAGTATACTGATTTTTGGAAGAAGCTGTCAATAAACAGATATAAAATCGTTGAATTTCGTGGAACTTAACATTTTTTGGACAATCGAATTGATACAAATGACGGGATTTTGTTGCACTACTGAAAACTCCTGTTGCACTATTGATTCGGCATTGTTGCAGAGCGAAAATTTTGTGTTGCGGTGGTGTTGCGTGGGAGAAATGACAGCAGAAACTCCAAAGGTTCAGGATCGCGTGCGCCGCTGCTCCCATGATAGCGTACCGGCCCGCAGAATCTGCCGGAACCTGCGCACGGGACAAAAAAGAAGCAGGTGCGGGCGGCACCTGCTTCCGGGGATAGGCGCGCGTTGCGGGCGCGCAGGGAGTCACTTGGCGGACTTCAGACGGTCCAGATAGCTGTCCGCCTCGATGGCGGCGGGGGTGAAGGAGTTGTTCTTCCACCAGCTGACCAGCGCGGCAACGGTGGTGATGCCTGCGGTGACCAGCTGCTCCACGGTGGCGCTCTCGATGGGCAGCACCGGCTTGCCGAAAGCGCTGAGCATCTGGTTGGTCAGTGCCAGCAGCAGCACGGCGGTGCGTGCCAGTGTGGCGGCGGAGATGTGATCGGTGTTTTTCATGTTCGGTCTCTTCCTTTCTCAATGGTCTCAAGATCTGCGATGCGGTGGTTTGCCACCTTCATCTGTTCTTCCAAAATGGGGACGCGGCGGGCAAAGTTGTTGTGCTCCCGCACTTCCCGGGTCAGCTCCTCCAGCTTGGTGTCGGTGACGGCCTGACTGCGGCTGTTGGCGATCAGCACGCCGATCAGAGTCATTGCCCCGGCAAGGATCGCTGAGATGATGCTTTCCATTGGCGTCACCCCCTCTCAGCCGGTCCAGCGGGCCTTGGCATTGCGCACGTCCACGTGCACCCAGCCGGTGGCGCGGCCCGGCCTGACCGGGTAGTGGCCCACGCCGCCGGTGTCCGGCAGCAGGTTCTCGGCGTAAGCGGCCGCGTCCTCCACGCGCACGCCCTGCACCCGGATGTCCGCCGCTCTGCCGTAGAGGTGCTGACTGAACTTTGCCCCGCCCACGGCAGCGTTGTGGGCGGCGGTGCGGTAGGCGCTGGTGATGGTCACCGCCTTGCCGAAGTGCTCCCGGATGCGCTCCAGAAGCTCCACCAGCTGTGTGTCCACAAAAATGGGGTCGGAGCCGTCCCGGCAGCGGAACTCCCGCACCCGGAAGTGCGGCGAGAGGGCGGTGCCGCCGTCCCGCGTAAGCGAATAGACCTCAATCGGCATGGCGGTCCTCCTTCAGCAGCGCTGCCACGGCATCCCGCAGCTTTTCGGGCACGTCTGCAAGGACTTTTCGGCCCTTGCGGATCAGCGCGGCATATACCTTATCCATCATACGTCACCTCCTTCGTACAGTTCGCACAAAGCCAGCTGCAGGTCGGTGACCTGCTGGGCAAGGCTGTCCACAAGCTCCGGCAGCTTGTCCTGTGCTTCCTGCTTTTTGCGCGCCGCGTCCTGCGCCGCCAGCTCTTCCGCCGTGTAGCGGATGTACCGCTGGATGGGCAGCTGCTCGGTCCATGCAGGTGCTGCCGGGACGGCGGCACGGTCGATGACCTTGCGCACGTCTTTGCCGCCGTTGGGGTACTCTGCCACCGTCTCGTAGTGGCTCAACTCCTCCACGGCGGCCTGCGCCGGGTGTGCCACGGTTTCGGTGTCGTCCACCAGATGACCCGCCGTCAGGTCGGGGCTGGTGATGACCGCCCCGGTCTCGTCAAGGATCTTCATTGTTCAAAACCTCCTTTCTCACGCCACCCGCCGCCAGATGTGCACATAGTAGGCGGGCGGCTGGACGGTATCAGATGCACCGTATACCGCATTGGATGCAGATGCATCAAAGTAAAGATCATAGTTCTCACCGGCATGGCGAGCGTGCCCGGCATACGCGTTGCTTTTTTTGACACCACGAAATGCACCCGCACAAATCAGATATCCCTCCGTGCGGAACGGGCCCTGGTCAGTAACGCCCTCGACCATGCTGCCGGTGATGTTGGGCAGACCCGCTTCGGCGGTGGTGGCGGCTGCGTGGGCACTGGACGCGCCCATCAAAACGCGGTTTTCGGCGATCTGCTCCCATGTGCCGCCAAACAGGGCGGCGGGGCTTGCGGCATCGGTGCTCTGGTAGATGCTGCCCACGGGGTAGGCACTGATGCTGGGCGCAGACAGCAGGACGTCAATGTCCTCCTTTGTATAATAAGCGGACAAGTCTGCCCCCAGTGTGCGCAGGGCAGTCTTTTTCTCATCAGCGGTCCACCGGGCAGCGGCTGCCGCGTCCGTCAACGCCTTCTTGACGCCGCGGGGCAGCAGCGCGGGGGTCACCGGCAGCCATGCATCGGTCATGGCGTCCAGTGCAGCGGCGTCAGCAGGAGCGGTGGTCAGGGTGCCATCGCTGCGGACCGTGACACCGTAAGCCGGGTCTGCCTTCACGGCACCGGCTGTGGAGGCGGTGGGCAAAACAGCACTGCGTACATAGGGCGACAGGTCCGGCGGCGGGGTGGTGCTGACCACCAGCGCACCATCTTCCGGGTCCACGCTCAGCACCTGAAGCAGCTGCCCGGACACCGGCTGTGCGGGACGGGGCAGCGCCCCCACATCCTGCGCGGTCAACTGCACAAGACCTGCTTTGCCGTTGACGCTGACCACCCGGCCCTCCTCCGGTGCCAGCGCCTCGGCGCGGGCGGCAGCGGCTTCGGCGCGGGCGGCGGCCTGCGAGACAGCGGCCCGGTCGGTGCGGGTGTTCTGGGCGGCAGCCTGTGCCTGTGCAGCACTGGCGGTGCAGCTGGCGGCACTGGCACCTGCCCGCTGGGCTGCCGTGGACGCGGCACCGGCGCTTTCCAGCACACGGGACACGAACTGCTCGTACTGCGAGGGCGGAAGCTCCTGCGAGCCGCCGTCGGTGGGCAGCACCGGGTAAGCGTCGTAGCTGCCGGGGCGGGTGTAGGCGGTGTACTCTGACCCCCGGAGGGCAGCCAGCATCCACTGCCCGCCGGTGCTGCCGGTCAGCCGCCGGTCCACTGTGACCCGGGCGCTGCGGTCCAGTGACACCGGAGCCATCAGGGTCCCGTCACTGCGCCGCAGGTACAGTGCCACTGCGCAGTCCGCCCACGCGTCCGGCAGCAAAAACTGCAGCTCGTCCACGCCAACGGCGTTCTGGGCACCCAGATGCAGCCGGTGGGGCCGGGCGATGAATTCGGTGCCGCCGCAGGGTTTTTGAATGATCTCGATCTTCATAAGAACCTTCCTTTCTTCTTTTTTCTCGATTGTACGGCGGGGCCGGAAATCTATCCAGTGTGTATTTTTCAGTACATAATTTCTGGGGTTCGGCAAAATGCCGGACGTCGATTTTCCGCACGGATGACAGGACTTTTTCGGGGCCGGAAAACGGGCGCAGAAGAGCTGCGGAAAAGGCAGCGCACGGCAGGGGAAACTGGCGATTTGGGGCATCTTGTTCCGGCAAAAAAGGGGGACAAATGGCCATGGGAGAGGTCTTGAATACCAGAGAGATGTTAAAAATTCGTGAACAAAAGAGGCTGCGAAAAATGGGAAAAATCAGAAGGAAATAACCTAAAAACCAATAATTCGGAGAAAACACTGTGAAAACTGCACAAAAAATAACGTCAGAAAATTAACAAACAGAGAAGAGCTCATTTGACAAATCCGTGCGTTGCTGGTAAAATAAGACCCGCTCAACGAACGTTGCAGCGTCTAAAATTTATCTGGATGAAGTGAAAAGCCGTCCTTTGCACGGCAGGGCGCGGGCAGATGCAGCCCGCAGAAAGGAACCGCAGACTGCGATCCTGCACGGAATCCGAACTGGATACGATGCTTGATCTTACCACAAAAGACGGCATCGTATTTGATTGTGGGGCACAGCACTGGCTGTGCGGCCTGCAGTCCGGGCAGCCGGGAACTTCCATTCCGTTCCGGCGGCTGCCAACATAACGAAAAGAGAGGAGTTGTCTCGTATCGCTTCCGTAAAAATCAAGAAAGCATGGACCACCTGCAAACAGGCGGTCTCTTCCCGTGTGCTGGCGTTTTGTGTCATGGTCGTGTGCCTTGTGGCTGCACTCAGTGTGACCGCTGCGAATCTGCGGCTGACCTACGTCACCGACTCCAATGGTTCCCGGCAGGTGGTCCTCACCTCCGAGACGGACCCCGCACAGGCCATGAGCCTTTCCGGCATTCGGACCGAAGAAGGCGACAGGGTCTACTACACCGCATACAGCGGCAATCTGGCATCGCTGAACATCGAGCGCGCATTCTCCGTCAGCATCACGGCCGACGGGCAGGAGTACCCGGTCAAGATGGTGTTTGGCACCGTGGCCGATGCGCTGGAACGCGCCGGCATCACGCTGGACGAGGACGATTACACCGAGCCTGCACTGGACCGGCTGGTCGCCGCCGGCACGAAGATCACGGTGCACCGCGTGGACTATCAGGACCGCGTGGAGACCCAGACCATCCCCTATGATACCGAGTATGTCTACACCAGCCTGTACTTCCGCAACACCGGCCGCACCACGACCATGCAGCACGGCACCGAGGGTCAGCAGACCGTGACCACCCGCGACCGCTATGTGGACGGCGAGCTGGAGAACAGCATCGTGGTGGACGCCACCACTACCGTGGAACCCACCAGCCATGTCATCAAGACCTACGGCGCCGGTGCACCGGTCTCCCCGCTGACGGGGCCGGACGGCACCACCAACGCACCTGCCACTTACAGTAAGGTACTCACCGGCAAGGCCACCGGCTACTATTCCAAGACCGGCAAGGGCTCTTCCGGTCTGGGGCTGGGCTACGGCACCGTGGCGGTGGACCCGGATGTGATCCCCTATGGCACCAAGCTGTATATCACCTCCACCGATGGCAAGTTCGTGTATGGCTACGCTGTGGCGACCGATACCGGCATTGCCGTGCAGAAGGGACAGATCCTGGTGGACCTGTTCTATGAGACCTATGCCGAAAGCGTCATCAACGGCGCCATTCAGGTCAACGTCTACGTTCTGGACTGATCCGTACCGGAAAAACCGGGACTGAAAATTTTCAACCGAAAAGCGGAGCTTCTGTCAAACCTTCCGGAAGGAAGGCAGCGGAGGCTCCGCTTTTTTTGATGCATTGGTTAGAATCACGGTATTTCTTGTAAAAAATTGGCGCAAATGTATACAATGGAGAAATATCTCTCAAAAGATTATGGTAGATTTTCCGGAAAAGCACTTGCAAAAGTGTTCAAAATTCTTTAATATAAAAGGGTAAAAAAGTTACAGGTGCGCAATTGCAGACCTGTACGGGGAGGAGCAGTCTATGAAACCGACCGAGGAGAAGATCCAAAGCAACGCATCGGATCTGCCGGTGTATCTGTTCAAACAGGGCAACAACTGTGAAGCGTACCGCTACTTTGGCGCCCACATGGAGATGCGCGCCGGAGAAGCCGGCGCTGTGTTCCGCGTGTGGGCTCCGCACGCCGTGGCGATCAGCGTGGTGGGCGACTTCAACAGCTGGAAGCCGGGCAGTCACCCGATGCGCAAGGTGGATGGCGATTCCGTGTGGGAATTGTTCATCCCCGGCATGAAGGAATACGATGTTTATAAATATTGCGTGACCACCCGCGCGGGCGATCTGGTCTACAAGGCCGATCCCTACGCATTCCACGCCGAGACCCGCCCGTCCAATGGCAGCAAGGTCTATGATATCAGCGGCTTTGTGTGGCACGATGAGGCATGGCAGGCAGCGCAGAAAAAGGCGGACGTGATCAACGGCCCGATGAACATCTACGAGATGCACGCCGGCAGCTGGAAGATGAAAGAGGGCGACAAGCCCTACAACTATTCCGAGCTGGCGGACGAGCTGATCCCGTACATCACCGAGATGGGTTATACCCATGTGGAGCTGCTGCCGGTCATGGAATATCCCTTTGACGGCAGCTGGGGCTATCAGGTCACCGGCTATTTTGCGCCCACCAGCCGCTACGGCACCCCCAAGGACTTCATGGCCTTTGTGGACAAGCTGCACGCCGCCGGCATCGGCGTCATCATGGACTGGGTGCCCGCCCACTTCCCCAAGGATCAGTTCGGCCTGTACAACTTTGACGGTGAGGCCTGCTACGAGGACCCCAACCCCAAGCGCGGCGAGCACAAGGAGTGGGGCACCATGGTGTTCGACTTCGGCCGCAAGGAGGTGCAGAGCTTCCTCATCTCCAGCGCGCTGTACTGGCTGGAGCAGTACCACATCGACGGCCTGCGGGTGGATGCCGTGGCCTCCATGCTGTATCTGGACTACAACCGCAAGCAGGGCGAATGGGAGCCCAACAAGGACGGCGGCAAGGAGAATCTGGAGGCCGTTGCCTTCCTGCGCAAGCTGAACGACACGGTGCTGGGCCGTCACCCCCACAAGTACATGATCGCCGAAGAGTCCACCGCGTGGCCCATGGTCACAAAGCCCGCTTCGGACGGCGGCCTTGGCTTCAACTTCAAGTGGAACATGGGCTGGATGAACGACATGCTCAGCTACATGAAGACCGACCCGCTGTTCCGTGCCGGCAACCACAACAAGGTCACCTTCAGCTTCTTCTACGCCTTCAGCGAGAACTTTGTGCTGCCCATCAGCCACGATGAGGTGGTGCACGGCAAGGGCAGCCTG
>CAKSWU010000035.1 GCA_934513205.1 uncultured Faecalibacterium sp.
GTCGGCGCTATCGCTTTAACGCTTTTTTCGCTTCTCCATCTATAACCCCTCAGTCGCTGCGCGACAGCTCCCCCAAGTGGGAGCGAGCGCCCGCCCGCAGCGCCGCGCTTTCGTAGAAAGCGGCGCTGCAAATGCCGTTTTTCTCCACAACCTCACCTGTGAAAATGGGGTTCAGAAACGCCCGCAGGCGTTTCTGAACCCCGAAATAAAAAATACTATTTCCTTAGCTCATGCGCAGAGCAACGCGGAGCGCATTCCAAATCGTCCCGCGCAGAGGGAAGCTGCGGCCTGTTTTACCCCTTCAGCGGTACAAAACCCACCAGGTCCTTGATGACCTCGCCGCCGATGATCAGCCCCGCCACCGAGGGCACAAAGGCGTTGGAGCCGGGTACGGTGCGGCGGGGCGTGCCCTTGCGCTGGGCATCTGCCGGGCAGGTATCGCCCTGCGCTGCGCCGTCTGCCATGGGGGTCAGGGCGGGCTCGGTGGAGTAGACCACCTTCAGGTGCTTGATCTTGCGCTTGCGGCACTCGGTGCGCATCACCTTGGCCAGCGGGCAGACCGAGGTCTTGTAGATATCGGTCACCTCAAAGCGGGTGGGGTCCATCTTGTTGCCTGCACCCATGGAGCAGATGATGGGCGTGCCCGCCTCCTTGCACTTCATCACCAGCGCCAGCTTGCCGGTAACGGTGTCGATGGCGTCCACCACATAGTCGTACTGGGTAAAATCGAAATCGTCCTGCGTCTCCGGGCCAAAGAAGCATCGGTGGGTGGTCACCTTAATGTTGGGGTCGATATCGTGGATGCGCTGTTCTGCCACATCCACCTTATACTGCCCCACCGTGCTGCGGGTGGCAATGATCTGACGGTTGAGGTTGGTCAGGCAAACGGTATCGTCGTCGATCAGATCCAGTGCGCCCACGCCGCTGCGCGCCAGCGCCTCCACCGTGTAGCCGCCCACGCCGCCAATGCCAAACACGGCCACCCGGGCGCGGTGCAGTTTTTCCATCGCCTCTGCACCCAGCAGCAGCTGAGTGCGGGAATACTGATCCTGCATTTTGTTCTCCTTACTTTTCTACGCGGGTGATGGTGCCGCCGCCCAGCACCACATCGCCCTGATACAGCACCACAGCCTGTCCCGGGGTGGGGGCGCGCTGGGGCTGGTCGAATTCCAGCCGGAAGCCGCCCTCTGCGGGATAGACAGTGGCAGCCTGTTCCACCTGATGATACCGGGTGCGGGCGGTGACCCGCAGCGGCTCGGTCAGCGTGGGGATGGCGATCCAGTTCACATCCTCTGCGTAAACGATGCGGTCAAACAGCACGCTTTCCGGCCCGACCGTAACGGTATTGGCCTGCATGTCCTTGCCGCAGACATACACCGGCGCCCCCATGGCAAGACCCAGCCCCTTGCGCTGACCAATGGTGTAGCGCACCGCACCGTTGTGGGTGCCCACCACCCTGCCGTCACAGTCCAGAAAATCCCCGGCGGGGTAGTGCTTGCCGGTGAAGTTCTCCATAAAGCGGGCGTAGTCGCCGTCCGGCACAAAGCAGATGTCCTGACTGTCCTGCTTGTTGGCGTTGATGAAACCGTGCTCCTGCGCGATCTTTCGCACCTCGGCCTTGTGCAGCCCGCCCAGCGGCAGACGGATATGCGCCAGCTGCTCCTGTGTGAGGTTGTACAGCACATAGCTCTGGTCCTTGCCCTCGTCCAGACCCTTTTTCAGCAGCCAGCGGCCGGTGGCTGCGTCCTGCTCCACCCGGGCGTAGTGGCCGGTGACCACATACTCCATGCCGTGTTCCTCTGCCCAGTCCAGCAGATGACGGAACTTCATATATTTATTGCAGTCGATGCAAGGGTTGGGGGTGCCGCCCGCCTCGTAGACGCGGATGAATTTTTCAATGATCTGTGTCCGGAAATCGGCGGTGAAATCCAGCACCTGATACGGCATATCCAGCGCAAAGGCCACCTCGGCGGCGTCCTCGATGTCCGTTTCCGAGCAGCAGGTCTGGTAGCCGGACTGTCCCAGCGTTTCGTTGCGGGTAAGCCGCATGGTGATGCCGGTGCAGTCGCAGCCCGCCTGCTGCATCAGGCAGGCCGCCACCGAGCTGTCCACGCCGCCGCTCATGGCGATGAGAGCGCAGGGACGGTTTGCAGAGTTCTGAGTGGTCATAGATTCTCCTTTGATGGGCTCAACACACTAAAATAGTAGTATAATACTACCGCAGCACATACCGCTTGTCAAGATGCAGAAATTTTCTGCGCCGCAGCCAGCAGCGCTTCTTTTTCGTTGGGGAATTCTGCACGGATGACGCCGTCCAGCAGCGTTTCCAGCACCCGGCGCAGCGCAGGCCCTGCCGGGATGCCCGCCGCCATCAGGTCGCGTCCGTTCACCGCCAGCTGGCTTATCCGGCAGCACACGCCGTCGGCCTCCAGCTGCCGCGCCCGCTGCGCCGCAAGGGCGCAGGCCGGGGCAGCCTGCGGGTTCAGCGCCGCGCACAGCGCACACAACCGCTCCACGGTGCACAGTCCGTACCGCCCTAAAAGCCGCCGGATGTGGATATCACCGGGGTGTACAGAAGCTTTCTCCTCGGAGAAACTTCTGCACACGCTCTCCCCTGCCGTTTCCCGCACCAGCACGGCAGTCTCCTCAATGCAGGCGTTGGAGCAGCGCAGCCGCTTGAGCACCCGGCGGGTGTCGGCCTCGCCCAAAGCGACCAGAAGCGCCGCCCAGCGCACCGGCAGGTTTTCCTCTCCCGCCGGGCAGGCATCCACCACCGGCTTTGCGGCTTCAAGCGCCGCCGGGGTCAGCTCCGGCAGCACCACCGCCAGCACAGCGGGTTCCAGATACGCCCCCGGCTGCGGGGCAGCCAGCAGCTTTGCCAATTCCTCCTGAATGCGCTCGGCAGAGATGCAGTCCAAGTGCGGTGCCAGCTGCCGCGCCGCCCGGGCGGTGGCTGCGTCCAGCGCAAAGCCGAACCTTGCAGCAAAGCGGTACAGCCGCAGAATGCGCAGTGCATCCTCAGCGAAGCGCTGCTGTGGCTCACCCACCGCCCGCAGCAGACCGTTTTGCAGGTCTTTTTGCCCGCCAAAGGGGTCCACCAGACCCTCGGCTTCATTATACGCCATGGCGTTGATGGTAAAATCCCGCCGGGCAAGGTCCTCCCGCACGTCCGGTACGAACTGCACCGCGTCCGGGTGACGGCCATCGGTATAGCTGCCCTCGGTGCGGAAGGTGGTCACTTCGTACAGGCTGCCCGCCCGTTTCACGGTCACGGTGCCGTGCTGCAAACCGGTGGGGATGCACTGCTCTGGTCCAAACAGCTCCATCACCTGCTGCGGCAGGGCGCTGGTGCACAGGTCCCAGTCGTGGGCAGCACGCCCCAAAAGACTGTCCCGCACGCAGCCGCCCACGGCATAGGCTGCGTAACCCGCCCCGTGCAGGGCGTCCAGCAGGGCAGCTGCCCCGGGGTCAAGTGTCAACTTCATTCCTCGTTCTCCTCGTATTGCAGGGTGATGCGCTTGCCGTCAAAGCCGCATTCTGCCGCCGGGAAGATGCTTTGCGCCTGTGCAAGATGCTCCTCCGGGTCGGTAACCATGGGGGAATAGTGGGTCAGCCAGAGCCGAGCCGCCCCCGCCCGGGCTGCCAGCGCCGCGCTCTGTCCAAAGGTGCTGTGTCCCCACTGCGCGGCCTGCTCCTGCTGCTCCGGCAGGGCATAGGTGGCATCGCAGAGCAGCAGGTCTGCCCCCTGCGCCGCCTGTTCCAGCCCCGGACAGGGTGCCGTGTCGCCGGAAAAAACAACGCACAGGCCCTTGCGTGCCGGCCCCAGCACCTCATCCGGGCGCACCGGGCGGCCATCTGCTTCCACGGTCAGTCCTGTCTGCAGCAGTTTCCACTGCGGCACCGGCACCCCCAGTGCCCGCGCCTTTTCCGGGTCGAACCGGCCCGCCCGGGGCAGTTCCAGCCGGTAGCCCAAACTTTTCACCCGGTGCTTTGTGGCAAACGGCTGCAGCACAGCTCCGGCAGACCACCCCTCCGAGAGGGCATCCAGTGCCAGCGGAACCCCGGCAGTCAGGGTCCGGGGCTGCACCGGGTAGGGCAGCGGCCCGGTCAGTGCCCGCACCGCCTGCCAGACCTGCAAAAGCCCCTCCGGCCCCAGCAGAGTCAGCGTTCTTGTGCGCCCCTGCGCCCCCAGAGTCTGCAAAAGGCCCGGCAGGCCAAAAATGTGGTCGCCGTGGTAGTGGGTCAGGCAGACGGCGTCCGCCCGCATCAGATTGACCCCCGCGCGGCGCGCTGCCGCCTGCGTTCCCTCGCCGCAGTCCAGCAGCAGGCCGTGTCCGCCGCAGGCCGCAAAGGCCGCCGACAGGGCGCGGTCCGGCAGCGGCATGGTAGCCGCTGTGCCCAGCAGTGTAATGGTCAGCATACGCGTTCTCCCCCGGTACAGTGTGTTTTTCAATATTTTATTGTACCACATCCTGCCCCGGTGCACAATCGCCCCCTGCCCTGCATAGGCTGGAACACCGAAAGGAGGGTCGGCCCATGCGGCACCAAAAAAACAGTTCCTTTTCCGGCAGTTCCCGGCGCGGCAGAGTCCTTTTGTGGGGGATGCTGGCTGCCCTGCTGCTGTTGCTGACAGCCGCCCTGCTGCCGGGCTGCATGGCGCAGCAGATGGTGTGGTCTGCCCGGGGGACCATGGTCTTTCTGCCTGCCGGGGCTGTCTTTTGAACCGCCGGAGCAAGGGTACCAAAAGGGGCTGCCGCACAATGTGCAGCAGCCCCTTTGCGTCCGTTTTTCCGGGGACGATGCCGGTCTATTTTCCATCCGAATAGGGCAGTTGACCCGCAAGGGTCAGCACCTCGGTCAGCTCTTCCTCCGAGCGGTAGCGCCACGCCGCCGCGCCCACTGCCACATAGCAGGCATCGGACCGGCCTTCCTGCGTGACGGCCTGGATCATTGTCTCGCCGTCACCCACGCCGGTGACAACGCCGTCCTCACTCACCTGCGCCACCTCCGGGTTGCTGCTGACCCAGTACAGCACCGGTTTTTTCTGCTTTGCCACCTTTGCCGTCAGCCGCTGACTGATGCCCACAGACTGCAGCAGCATCGCATTCTTGCTGATGGTCACACGGCCCACTTCCGATGTCACGGTAACCGCACAGCGCAGCGTCTGTCCCGCTGTGGTCAGAGCGGTGACCACCGCTCTGCCGGAGCCGACCGCCGTCACAGTGCCGCCGTTGACGGTGACCACCGCCGGGTCACTGCTGACCCACTGGCGCACATAGATGAAATTGCCCTGATTCTGCAGCAGGTTCAGCTGGCGGGCAGGGTGAGGCTGTTCTGCCGTGATGGTCAGGGTGAACGCCGTCTCGCTGAGCACCGGGCGGTTCACCGTCCCTTTCTGCACCGTGATGGTGCAGGACGCTTTTTCGCCCCGCTCGTTGCGGGCGGTGATCACGGCAGTACCCTCAGACCGGCCTGTCACCTTGCCGGTGCCGTCCACCGATGCCACAGCAAGGTTGCTGGAGGTCCAGATCAGAAAGAAATACCCCTCCGGGTCCTGCGCATCCAGATAGGCGATGGGCTGGGGATCATCCTCGGTCATTTCCAGCGTCAGCTCCGGCACATCCAGCGTCATCCCGCTGCTCTGTTCCGCCCGAGCCGCCGGGAGCGGCATCCACCCCGTCAGCAGAACAACCACTGCCAGCAGCAGTCCGCAGCTGCATCTCCAGAACCTTTTGACCATCTGCCCGGCCTCCTTTGCCACATCCTGCAAAACATCCTGTATTCGTTTTATTTTACACGTCCCGGCGCTCAGGGTCAAGGGTGCGCCGGCGTTCTCTGCCGGATTTTGTGGCTGTCCACAAAATCCGCTTTTTCTTTTTGTACAAAACGCCGCCCCCGGCACAAGGCCGGGGGCGGCAGAACAAAACAAGGTTCAATTGTGCTGTTTCAGGGCACAGACGGCGATGCTCAGTGCGCTCCAAGCCGCCTGATACATCAGCACCGTTGCCACCGACAGCTCCCAGATGGTGCCCGCACGGTTCAGCAGCACCGCAATGACGATGGAGAACCACACCGACACCAGCTGCACCATTGTGGCGCTGGTCTCGGCATTCTGGGCGCGGTCTGCAGCCTGCAGGCCGCCGGTCAGGCTGGCAAAGGTCCCGGCGTGGATCATGCAGCAGATCTCCCCGGGGTCTGCCGGGGCTGTTGCAATGGCGCTGCGCTGTTCCGGGTCCAGCAGCGTCACCATGCCTTCCGGCAGGTGGTAGGCATTGCTGATATGTTCTGCGGTCAGGCTGGGGTCCCGGCATGTGACCAGCAGACGGATGTTCTCCTTCTGCAGCACCGCCAGACTGTGGGCGGTGTTGCGTCCTCCCACATAGCGCAGCACGAACATGGCGTGCACTGCGCCGGACACGGCCAGATACAGGATCTGCAGCTCCCCGTTCCGGGAATGCTCCCTCTCGTAATCCGTATCCGGCAGGGGGACACCCTCCTGCTCCAGATAAGCCCGACTGCCGATCAGGATGCGGTTGTTGTCGCACCATGCCGAATAGCCCAGACCGCTGTGCTCTTCCAGATCCTTGACCGGCAGCAGGATCTCGGTACGGTCCGCCACGATCTGCTGAAAGATGCCCTTCAGGGTCTCACAGCTGTTGTTCAGCACACTGGCTGCGTACAGGATGGCGCGGTCGATGCGCCCACCCTTGAAGATGCGCAGGTCCTCCAGCGCAACGCTGTCTGCCGTGAACAGATCATCGGCATCCACCTGCAGGGTGTCGATGCCGCCCAGCTGTTCAATGGCCTGCCAGCCGGGCACCACAGCCCCCACCGCAGCCGCTGCACGCTGCAGCCGCAGCGCCGAAATGCCCGCCACCAGCGTAGAGGACAGCGGCGCACCCATGCACAGTACTGCCGCCATGGCAGCCACTGCTTTGTTCCAGCCTGCGCCTGCCAGCAGGAACAGCGCACCGCTCAGCACCGCGATGCCAAGCAGGATGCGCGACATCTTGCGGGCGCGGCGTTCGCTGGCGCGCTCGCCAAGGCTCTGCTCCACAAAGCCATCGGTGCTTTGCAGCGGACGGCTCAGCAGCACCCACGGGTCCTTCTGTTCCATGCCCCGTGCCAGCGCCCGCAGCAGGTCCTTGTTGCGGGCGCGGTAGGCCTCCTGCCATTTGCCGTCCCCGGTGGCAAGGTCGTAGCCGCTCTTGACCGCAGCCAGCATCACCCGGCTGCCCAGAAGCGCCAGAAACAGCCCCAGCGCCGCAACACCGGTCAGCAGTGAGATGCCATGCATGCTGCGGTAACTGACTGCATTCAGCATGGCAGTCACCGCCTGCAGCAGCGCTGCCGCCGCCGCCAGTGCCGGCATCGTCTCCGCCGAAGGCTTGCCCCACAGTCCCGGCAGGCCGTCCCGCACAACGGGATAGCCCACACACAGACTGGCTGCAAACAGCAGCAGATTGGCGGCATAGAACGCCGCCGGAGCGGCATCGGGGTCCAGTGCGCTTATCGCAGGCAGCAGCCCGTCCGACACCATGCCAAAATGCAGCAGCACCGCGGCCAGAATGCCGCCCAGAACGCAGCGCAGGGTCAGCTCTGCGCTCATCCGGCGCAGACGGTCGGCGGTGTTTTCCGGCGGCAGCGGCTGCTCTTCCGTCTCGGCCTGCGGCGGCAGCGCGTCCTCGGCCTCGGTGGTCAATCCCGGCGTTTCCTCCTCGCAGGGACCCTCGGCGGGGGGCGTCTGCAACGGGGTCCCGGCGGTCTCCTCGTCCAGCGGCATCAGCGGCAGGCTCATGGTGTCCTCTTTGCGGTCCCGCTTTGCCGGGGCCTGCGGTGCCGCAGGCGTTTTTTCATCCTCCGGGGTGCCGAACATCGCAAAGATGGACGGCTGTTCCGGCGCAGCCTTTTCCGGCTCCGCTGCCGTTTCCCGGGTCGCCGCAAACACTGCGGCAGGCAGCGGCTCTGCCTTCGGCTTCTCCTCCGCCTTTGCCGGCCCGGCAGTCTTTTTTGCGCTGCCCAGACCGATCATCGCTTTCAACTGCGCCATTTCCTGCTGTTCTTTTTCTTCCTGCGGCAGCAGGACCTCGGGCGTGTTCTTCGGGTCCCGGGGCTTTGTTTTGGGCTTTTTCTCCTGTCGGGGCGCGGTCTTTTTCTCCGGCTTCGGCTCCTCAGCAGGGAGCGGCACCGGCTCCGGCTGTGCCGCTTCCGGTTCCGGCGGCGTCTGCACAGGCTGCGGTTCTGCGGGTCCCGGCGGCACCGGCTGCGGTTCCGGCTCCCGGGTGGGGTCCAGCACCAGTTCCAGCCCGGCCTCCTCCGGCTGCGCGTCATCGTCCCGGAGCAGCTCTCCTGCGGGGATCTTCAGCCCGCACTCGTCCGGCTCTTCTGCCTGCTTTTCTCTGCCGCGATGGAACAGACGGAACCCTTTCTTCGGTTTTTCCGGTTCCTCATCGTCCCGCCGGGCCATCTCTGCCGGAATGTCCACCGCCGTGGTGGTGAAGAACGAGCGGAACTTCTCCTCCTGTGCAGCGATCTCTTTCTGCGTCATTTCCCGGCGGTCTCTCGTATTTTTCGGCATTCTTGTCCCTCCTGTTGTTCTGGTCGGAGTTCCGGCCGCTGTCAGGCCTGCTGTGCTCCGCGCTGAGACTGGATCTCGTACAGGATAATGCCGGCAGCCACCGACACATTATAGCTGTCCACGCCGGTGCCCTGTGCTGCCATGTCCAGCCGCACCACACCATCGCACAGCTTCTTGACCAGCTGAGACACTCCGCTGCCCTCACTGCCCAGCACCAGCGCGATAGGGCCGGTCAGGTTGTTCTTGCGCAGCGAGACGCCGTCCATGTCGGCGCAGTAGACGAACACACCCTGCTCCTTCAGGCGGCGGATGGTCTCGCCGATGTTCGCCACCCGGGCCACCGGCAGCCGTTCTGCCGCACCGGCGCTGGACTTGAGGACAGTGGGGGTGACGGATGCACCGCCACGCTTGGGGATGACGATGCCGTGGGCACCGCACAGCAGCGCACTGCGCATCACCGCACCCAGATTGTGCGGATCCTCGATGCCATCGCTCAGCACCAGAAAAGGTGCTTCGCCCTTTTCTCTGGCAAAGGTCATCAGATCATCCACCGATACATATTCGATCTCGCTGGCAAAAGCCGCCACACCCTGATGGCTCTCGGTGCCGGTCATCATGCGCAGCTTGTTGGGGTGCACCCGCTTGACCGTGGCACCGGCCTCCTTTGCCAGAGCCGTAAAATAGGCCGCCACCGCCGGAGCCATGCCTTCCGCAATAAGCACCGTATCCACACCGGAGCCGCTCTTCAGCAGCTCTGTCACCGGGTTTTTGCCGTAGACAAGGCTCTCGCTCTTCTGCGGTTCCTCCGAGCTGCGGCGCGAACGATGCGGCTGATTTCTCTCTTCCATGTTTGCTGTACTCCTTCCGTTGTATCACAGGAGCCTGCCCGCTCCCGAAGGCACACCGCCGCCTTGCAGCGTGCACCGTGAACACTGATGATAACTCATCTTGAAGTATAGCATAAGCAGACCTTGTTTGCCATAGAAATCCCGTTTTTTCTCCCCCGCAACCGCAAAGTTTTTTCACTCGCTGCTGCCCCGGCCGACGCCGCAGCTTTTTGCAGGATCGTCTCATTTGGTTTTCCGCTTTTTCCCGCGAGGTGTGTCGATTTCTGTCGGTTTTGCCATTGCCCGGATCTTTCCACAAAAATGCCATATACACTCCGTAAAAGAGCTTTGATTTTTCCACATGTTGAAAACCCTGTGGAGAAAGTTAAAAAGTTCAGCTTCAAAGCCCCTTTTGCCTGTGGAATTCCACACTCTCCACCAAGTTTTCCACAAGCGGTTTCGACGATTCCTCTTCGTCTGCGTACAATTTGTAAAATTCAAGTCGGAATTGTGACGGTTTTTTGAACTGGAAACTGGCGTCTTTTGCAGTTTTGACCAATATCATTTTGACGAATGCAGACCATTGTTGAAAACTATCGTGGCGGTTCTGTTTTTGTCTGCGTTGTTTTTGTTGTTGTGTTTCTGGATTTTTGTCGCATTTTGTCCGATCCGTTCTTTTCCCCGCCTTTTTCGGACCGCAGCCGCGCCTGTCCCTCCCGGACAAAAGGGGCCCTTTCGCACAGGAAAAGCGCTCGTTTGCATTGATTTTAGCCGCTGTTTGGGGTATACTAATTCCGTAGGTTCGTTAAGCCATGCACAAAGCAGGCATGGAGCGACCATAACCCCAAAGATAATGTGGAGGTAATGAATAATGTTGGTAAATGCAACCGAAATGCTGCTCAAGGCACGCGATGGCCACTATGGTGTGCCTCAGTTCAACATCAATAACCTGGAGTGGACCAAGGCAGTCCTGACCGCCTGCGAGGAGATGAAGAGCCCCGTCATTCTGGGTGTTTCCGAGGGTGCAGGTAAGTACATGACCGGCTTCAAGACTGTTGCCGCTATGGTCAGCGCTATGGTCGATTCCATGGGCATCACCGTTCCCGTTGCTCTGCATCTGGATCACGGCACCTACGAGGGCTGCAAGGCCTGTGTTGAGGCCGGCTTCTCTTCCATCATGTTCGATGGCAGCCACTACTCCATTGAGGAGAACGTGGAAAAGACCAAGGAGCTGGTGGCTCTGGCACACGCTCACGGCATGAGCATCGAGGCCGAGGTCGGCTCCATCGGCGGCGTTGAGGACGGCGTTGTAGGCGCTGGCGAGATCGCTGATCCCGAGGAGTGCGCAAAGATCACTGCTCTGGGCATCGACTTCCTGGCTGCAGGCATCGGCAACATCCACGGCGTCTACCCCGCAAACTGGAAGGGTCTGGACTTCGAGGCTCTGGACCGCATCCACAAGGCCACCAACAACATTCCTCTGGTCCTGCACGGCGGCACCGGCATCCCCGACGAGATGATCGCAAAGGCCATCAGCCTGGGCGTTTCCAAGATCAATATCAACACCGAGTGCCAGCTGGTGTTTGCTGAGGCCACCCGTAAGTACATCGAAGAGGGCAAGGATCAGCAGGGCAAGGGCTTCGACCCCCGCAAGCTGCTGGCTCCCGGCGCAAAGGCCATCGAGGCCAAGTGCAAGGAGAAGATCGAGCTGTTCGGCTGCGCAGGCAAGGGCTAAGCTGAGGCTTGTATCGTAACCGGTACACCACCCAATAAAATATGCGTCCCCGCCGCACTGTTATGCACAGTGCGGCGGGGACGCTTTTTATTTTGAAATTCGATAATGCCCCACGATGTCGGTTCGTTTTTCCAGAATGTCCTGTTCGTAAGCTGTCTGCCATGGGTCATTGTGGTGAATGATATAAGGCACTCCGTTTTTATTTCGCCGGTCGGACACGATGCCGATATGTCTTTCAAAGATCACTATATCGCCGCCCTGCCATTCTTCTATTCTCGAGACATCTGTGGTCAGGGCAATTGCTGTGTGTGCAAAAAACACCTTCAGATTTCTCACCCGTCGGAAATCTATGCTTACATCCGGCTCTGCTACCATATAATCCTGTGGCTGCTCCCGGATATCTGCGTCCACAAGCACCTGCAGATCATATCCCGCATTCTTTAGCGCATAAGCAACTACATCGGTGCAAACGCCATAACCATCGTCAGGATAACCGGTCTTATAATAGCGGCTTTTGTATTTTGGATGTGTGCTCACATAGGCCAGTGCTCCGTTCAGAATATCCAACTGATCGTCTACGCCGTCATCATCCCGATCTACGCTGCTATGAAACTGCGATATCCTGCCCCGATAATCGTCCTCCGGCCGGATTGCCGTGGTGCGCTGATAATGTGTCTGCACATAAAATACGATGCTGCATAACAGTAAAAGCGCCAGTACCGCTATATAACACTTTGCTGTATCCTTGCGGGTTCTGTCCGAACGCATACTCTCACCCTTTCCTGCTTTGAGGATACCAACTTTTTCCCTGTTCTGCAACCCCTTGGCATATATAGAGCAACAAAAAAGCCCTGAGACTTTCATCTCAGAGCTCTTTGTTAAGTCGGCGACTACCTATTAAGGTATGCAGCCCCGCTTTTTCTTTATATGCGAGCACTCAGTCGTGGGTCTTTTCCA
>CAKSWU010000036.1 GCA_934513205.1 uncultured Faecalibacterium sp.
AGAAAATCCAGCTTGACAAGGTCGAAGCCCCAGTCGTTCAGCACCCGGTCGAACACCCGGCGCAGATAGTCCAGCACGGCCGGGTTGTCGAGATCCAGCGCATAGAAACTACTCCAGTTGCAGCCGCAGCACCACGGTGCACCGTTCACCTTCAGCAGCCAGTCCGGGTGCTGCCGGAAAAGGGTCGAGTCCTTTTCGCACACAAAGGGTGCAAGCCATAGCCCAGCCTGAAATCCGGCGGCGTGGATCTCCTCCACCATGCCTTTCAGCCCATGGGGGAATTTCTGTGCATCTGTTTCCAGCCAGTCGCCCACCTCCGGCTCCCAGCCATCGTCGATCTGGAACAGGTCTCCCGGACAAAGCAGGCTGCGACATCCGGTCAGGTCCTCCCGGATGGTATCCTCGGTGATGTCCTGATAGCGGTTGTACCAACTGGAATAGCCTGCCAGCTTCTTTTCAGTCCGGGGCTTGATGCCCATAGCCTGAAACCAGCCGTCGAACACCTCGGTCTCGCCGCCCTCGGCAAAAAACAGGTCAAGGAGTGGGAAACTGCCGCCGGGATGCTCCACCCCGGCGCAGTCACGCTCCAGCGTCAGCAGGGCTTTGCCGCTGTCGTAGCGGAGGATGGTGTAGCCCGGCTTCTCGTCCAGCGATGCCACCAGCCGAAACTGCTTGCCCTTGCGGAAATAGCAGTAGGAAAAGCCGTGGCTTTGACCTTTTTGATGCCCGTAAGTTACAAAATGATAATCGCCGTAGCGGTCGAAGGCATATTTTTTGCGCAGAAAGGCGGGAATGTGATCGGTGCCGCGCAACTTTCCGTTCCGGTCAAGCTCTGGGCTGTAGGTCCATGTCTGGTAGCCGTTCATGAACAGACGCTCGTCTGCTTCCATCGTCCACGGCAGCTCGGCGCGCACGGTCTTCAGCGTCCCAGCGGGCAGGTCAGCGGAAAGATGCAGCGCACCGCCATTCTCCGTGACCGTGCAGCTGCCTGTCTGTACGCCGCCGGAAGTTTCCGCGTACCAGTGCAGCGTTTCAGTCATGGTGCGTTTCCTCCCCGTGGAGCTGTGCGCTGATCTCGGCAGCGCGGGCATCGGTCAGAACAAACTTGCGGCGGAACAGCACCAGCGCACCAGCCAGCACCAGCATGGGCAGAACGGTCATCATCAGGCGCAGACCCAGCAGGGTTCCGGCGCTTTGTACTGCCACCGGGCCGGTCTCCTCCGTGTTGCCCACAAGACCGATGAGGTCCAGCCCGATGCCGGTCAGGAATACCGCCACGCCGGAGGCTGCCTTGACCACAAAGGTCTGCATGGAAAAGATAACGCTCTCCTCCCGGCGTCCGGTCTTAAGCTCGCCGTAATCCACGCTGTTGGAAAGGAACAGAGTGGTCAGCACGCTCAGCATACCGTTGCAGGCAAACACCACCACGCCCGGAATGCACAGCAGGGCAAGGCTATGGGACAGGCCGGTCAGGCAGAACACCAGCAACGTGCCGTAGCCGCACAGCGCCAGCAAAAGGCTCAGATAAAATACCTGCGTACTGCTGAACTTTTTGCGCAGCAAGGGGTAAAGCACCATCATGCCAAGGATCTGCGCCGCACCGCCCACGGTGGA
This sequence comes from uncultured Faecalibacterium sp., assembly GCA_934513205.1. Taxonomy (GTDB): domain Bacteria; phylum Bacillota; class Clostridia; order Oscillospirales; family Ruminococcaceae; genus Faecalibacterium. The sequence goes on from CAKSWU010000036.1 coordinate 1,615, forward strand.
AAACAGGGTGTAGGTGGCTTTCCAGCCTGCACCGCCAAGATCGTACTTGAAGAAATAGATGATGAAGTTGGAGGTAAGGTACAGCGCCGAGTTGATCAGCACGATGCTGCCCACCACGACCATAGCCTGATCGTTGCGGAACAGGGCGGAGAACATCTCCTTTACAGTGGCGGTCTTCATCTCACTGGGGGTGGTTTCTTTCATGGAAATGCAGCACACCAGCTCTGTCACTGCAAAAATTGCCGCTACGATCAATGTCACCCAGCGGAAGCCGGCGCGCTCGCTGTTGCCGCCAAGGATGCCCACCAGCAGCATGGTGAACATGGCAATCAAGGCCGAACCAACGCCTGCACAGGTGCGCCCTACCATGGAGAGGTTCTCCCGGTCTTTGGGGGTGCGGGTCACGGCCGGGATCATGGACCAGTAGGGAATATCCATCATGGTATAGGTGACGCCCCACAGGATGTACACCACACTGAAATAGACCATCAGCGCTGCTTCGTCCAGCACCGGGGCGGCAAACAGGGCGTAGAGCACCAGCGCATTGAGCAGCGTGCCGGAAAAGATCCACGGACGGAAACGCCCCCAGCGGGTGCGGGTCTTTGCCACCAGAACCCCCATAAAGGGGTCGTTGAAGGCATCAAAGAACCGGGCCGCCATGAGCACGACGCCCACAAAGCTGGCCGAAAGCCCCAGCACATCCTGATAATAATACATGACGTAAGAAGCCGACAGGGCATATACCATATCCTTGCCCACGGCACCAATGCCGAACGCGGTTTTCTGTTTCAGGGTCAGTTCCATACAGCATCCTCCTTTTCAACGGTGAACCGCAGCACAGCGGACTGGGTCTGCGGTGCAGAAACGGTCAGCACGGCTTCTCCGGCAGTGCCCACGGTGCGCAGATAAGTGCCGGTCATGCCGCCCTCTGCCACGGCGGTCTGCGGGCCCACAAGGGCGGCGCTGCCTTCCACCGCAAACTGCACCGGGAACTGTGCGTAGGGGGCGGGAGTGCCGTTCTCGTCCAGAATGCGCACCCGCACAGCGGCCATATCGTAGGTGTCCTGCTCCCGCAGGGTCGTCCGGCTGACCTTGACTTCCAAGTGCAGCTTTGCGCTGGGGCAAAGGGTCACGCTGCGCACCACGTTGCCGTCCTGCACGGCATCGAACCGCCAGCGGGTAGCTTCGCCGCCCCAGTTGCCCACATATTTGCCGTAAAGCGCCACGCCATCTTCAAAGCTCATTTTGTAGTGCAGCATACACCAGCCGAATTTGACCTTGTAGGCAAGCGGCAGCCCCGGCAGCCCATATTTCCCGGCAGCCAGCAGGCAGTCCCGCACAGCGGCCGCTTTGGACGGCGAAAAATGCTCCTGCGTTTCCAGCAGCTCACCAATGGGATCGTCCATCACAAAGGGCGGGTGAGGCAGCGCCGTCCACTCGCTTTGGCGCAGGGCAGTGACAAACACATCGTTTTTGTAAAGCCTTACCTGCTGGGCATTGCTGAAGACGTAGGCCGTGCCCAACTGCCCGGCGGGGTTGTCGCCGATGTCCATGGAGGAGCTGACCGCCAGCACCGGGTCAGCGTCCCCCTGACTGGCATAGACCGCTGCCGCCAATTTGGGGTTACGGAAGCTGTCCAGCACGCCGTGGTAGCAGATACGGTCCCCGGAACCAAAGTCCTTGTGGGTCTGGTAGTCGAACATACACCAGCCAAAGCACCCGGCGTGCTCCCCGCTGGCATAGGCGGCGTTCTGTACCCGGACGTGCCGCAGGGCGTGCTCCTGCCGGTGCGGGCCGTCGTCAAAGGCTTTGGTGGGGTACATATGGCCGTTGCACTCCGAGATGAGCAGCGCCTTGCCCATATCCGGGGTCACGTCCTTTTTGGGCTTAGCGCCGGGCGTTACGCCGTTGTGGGAAAAATCGTTGTAGGCATAGACATCCTCCAGCAGATGGCTCTTTTCCAGATACCGCACACCGGAGGTGGCGCGGCTGGGGTCCAGCTGATGGGCGATTTTGTTGGTGCGGGTGTAAAAGGCATCGTCGTCCACACTCTCGTTGATGCGCACGCCCCACAGGATGATGCTGGGGTGGCTGCGGTTTTGCAGGAGCATCTCTCGCAGCATCTCGCAGGCGGCGTCCTTCCAGTTGTCGTCCCCGATGTGCTGCCAGCCCGGCAGCTCGGTGAATACCAGCAGACCCCGGCGGTCGCACTCGTCCAGAAAATACGGACTTTGGGGGTAGTGGCTGGTGCGCACGGCGGTGCAGTGCAGTTCCTCCCGCAAAATGCGGGCATCCTCCCGCTGTAGGCTTTCCGGTGCGGCGTAGCCGATGTAAGGGTAGCTTTGGTGCCGGTTCAGCCCCCGCAGGAAGGTCTTTTTGCCGTTGAGATAAAAGCCATCCGCCCGGAACTCTGCGGTGCGGAAGCCAAACGTCACCTGTTTTCGGTCGATGGGTTGTCCGGCTGCGTTCAAAAGCTCTGCCACGGCATGATGCAAAACCGGGTGCTCGGTATCCCACGGCTGTGCGTCCGGGACGGAAAACTGCATCTTCCCGGTTTCTGCCGCCTGTGCGGTCTGCTCTGCCAGCAGGGTGCCGTCTGCGGTCTCCAGCCGGATGCGGACCGCTACGGCTGCGGGCGTAAGCTCTGCCGTCCACTGCACCACAGCCTCTTGCAAGGTGGGCGTGTAGACGAACAGATCGGTCAGGCGGCATTCTGCCGTAGCTTCCAGCCAGGCCTCCCGGTACAGCCCACCGTAGGTCAGGTAGTCGATGACAAAGCCAAAGGGTGGAATGGCCGGGTCTTCTCTGGTGTCCAGCTGCACGGTCAGCAGGTTTTCCCCTTCCCGGTCCACAAAGTCGGTGATCTCCACCGCAAAGCCGGTATAGCCGCCCCGGTGCTGCCCGGCAACCCTGCCGTTGACCCGCACCACCGCCTGATGAGCAGCTCCGTCAAAGCGGAGGAACAGCCGGGGCGCAGCCTGTACCGGCGGCACCCGGAACCGCTTGCGGTAGCCGCAGACCATCTCGTAATCGGCCGGAGAGGCATAGTGCAGCGGCACCTCCCGGCAGGTATGGGGCAAGCGGACGGCTTGTTGTTTTGGCACCGGCAGCCCCTTGCCAAAGGCTTCGGTCCAGTGGTGGGTAAACTCCCAATCATCGCAAAAACTGTGTTTCATCGCGGCAGCACTCCTTCCAGTAAGATCGAGATCATTTCCTCCAGTACAGCCACATACTGCACCCCGCTTTCTGCCAGACTGCGGTCTGCCAGAAAGCTCTCGATGGATGCGGTGATCATCTGCCGCAGCACCGGCAGGGACACCGGACGCATGACCCCCTCTGCCACAGCCTGTTCCAGCAGCGCCATGGTGGGTTCCCACCCGTTTTCCAATTGACTGCGCACCCGCGCCGCCACCACCGGGTATTTCTCGTCCAGCTCCTTCATCTGCCGCAGGTCCAGCGCGGCGTATTCTGTCGGCATGGCAATGATGACCGCCCGCAGCTTCTCCTGCAAAGTACCACCGCCCGCCAGAATTTCCTGCTTGCAGCGGTGGATCTCCGCAAAGGCATGGTCTACCATGTCCAGCAGAAGGGCCTCTTTGGAGGGGTAAACGGTGTAGATGGTTTTTTTGCTGATGTGCAGCGGCTCTGCCACCTGCTGCATGGTGAAATGCAACCCCTGTTGACGGAACAACTGCATCGCCTGTGTGCGCACCAGCGCATCGAGCTTTTCCTGCATGAGCGTCCTCCTTGTGGAAACTGTGCTTGCTTTTCTGGTTTCCATTCTAGTGCGGAAACCGAGCTAAATCAAGCGGTTTCCGCATTTTCTGCGTTCTGCCAAGAAAGTGCAGACATTTTGCAGCAGAATGACAAAAAGAACCCCGGCGTGCCTTGAAAGCTGCCGGGGTTTTTGCGTGCAGGTGCTTTTCCGCAGCGGCAAGCCTCGTCAAAACTCCGGGTGCCATTCGTCCCGGATGCCAATGTCGGCACAGACGATTTTTCCGCACAGGGGCGCAGAGACTTCTGCAATATGCAAAGGCTTATAGCTGTCGAAGGTTACGGTCAAATCCGCATGGGCAGCACCCTCGGCAACCTCGCCGGTATCCGTGTTGATGCCGCTGGGCAGGTCTACAGCCAGCACAAAGGCACCGCTCTTGTGCTGGCGGCGTATCAGCCCGCAGGCAGCAAGACCGGAAGGCCGCAGTTCGCCATGGAACCCGGTGCCGTAGAGGGCATCCACAGCAGCATCAAAGTGCTGGGTTTCCAGTACAGAGCAGTCGGTGCAGATGTGCACCGGCAGGGAGTGCAGACGCTCAAAATTGAGGATGGCATCCGCAGTTTTCGGCTCGCCCTCAGCCAGAAGAACGGTCACACTCCAGCCGTCTTTTGCCGCGGCACGGGCAATCACGAACCCATCGCCGCCGTTGTTGCCCTTTCCACAGACCACCAGCAGCCTGCCGGGATGTGAAAACTGCTTTTGCAGTTCGGCGTAAGCCGCCAGCCCGGCGTTTTCCATCATTTGCAGGTAGGGCAGACCGTGGGCATCCCCGGCGCGTTCAATTTCCTTCATCTGCGCAGCTGTCACAATGCGATGTTTCATGTTGGCACCTTCTTTCTATCTCTATTATAATGGATGAGAATGTTTGGAACAAGATGAAAGATACCGGTGCATAGAATCTGTCCCCGGAGAGTTGGAACAAGCCCTCCGGGGGCATTTTTGCTTTTCACTCTCTTTTCCGTAGGGGAAAACCATGGTATACTGAACGCAACGAATCCAAAGTAATAAACCGGGAGGTACCGTTATGAAGTGGGGAATTTTAGCGACCGGCACCATTGCCAAAAAGTTTGCGTCTACGGTGGAACAGATGGGCGCAGAAGGGGAGCAGCTTGTTGCCGTGGGCTCACGGCATCTGGAAAGCGCACAGGCGTTTGCACAGCAGTACGGCATCCCCCGCTGCTATGACTCCTACGAAGCCCTTGCCGCCGACCCGGAGGTGGAGGCGATCTACGTTGCCACCCCCAACACCCTGCATTACGAAAACTGCAAGCTCTGTTTGGAGCAGGGCAAGCACGTTTTGTGCGAAAAGCCCTTTACCATCAGCCCGGAGCAGGCGCAGCAGCTGTACCGTCTGGCAGAGGAAAAGCACCTCTTTCTCATGGAGGCGTTCTGGATCTGGCTGCTGCCGCTGTACGACCGCCTGCGCCAGATCCTTGCGGCGGGCACCATCGGGGAGCTGAAGCAGATCACCTGTCAGTACGGCTTTGTGGCCTCCGGTGCCCGGAAGGACCGCAAGTTTGATTCCGGTCTGGGCGGCGGTGCGCTGCTGGATATCGGCATCTACAATCTGGGCTTTCTGCGCATCCTCACCGGGCAGGACCCGGAGAAGGTGGAGACCAAAGAGGTCCACATCAACGAGTACGGCACCGACGATTACAGCCGCCTTGTGCTGACCTACCCCGGCGGCTGCAAGGCAGAGTCTGTCCAGACCATCGGGCAGGAGCTGGAGCGTAACGCCCGCATCGTTGGCACCAAGGGTAGAATCTTTCTGCCGGATTTCCAGCACGCCGAGACTCTGACGCTGGAAGTGGAGGGCAAAGAGCCGGAGGTCATCCGCTGCCCGGTGGACATCAACGGCTTTGAGTATGAGATCCGGGAAGCAAGCCGCTGTGTGAAGCTGGGGCGTACCGGCAGCGACCGCTACACCCCGCAGGACAGCCTTGCCCTGACCCGCCTGATGTACAACACCCGCATGAGCTGGGGCATGAAGTTTGCGGGCGAGGCGTAAGCGCACACCTTGCACAGGGGGCTTTTTTGCGTGTGGAAATCATGGTATACGGAGAACGACAACTCGGAATTTAGAGGAGGCAATGCAATGGATATTTCCTATAATTGTGAAAATCAAAAATTTAATTATAGAGTATGTGCCATGATAATCGCGGAAAATAAAATTTTAGCGATGCACGATGAACGTTCACCCTATTTTTATCTTCCGGGTGGAAGAGTTAAGATGGGTGAAACTGCTGAGCAAGCAGTGGTTCGGGAAGTTCAGGAAGAACTTGGTGTAACTCCAAAGATTACACGTCCATTATGGCTCAATCAGGCTTTTTTTACCGAAGATGTGGATAATCTACATTATCATGAACTGTGTATTTATTTTCTGGTGGATATTTCAGAGACAACTCTACTGGAAAGAGGAAACGTCTTTACTCTGACAGAAGGAAAGCATATCCATACTTTTGAATGGCTGGAGTTTGATAGATTGAAAGATGAATATTTTTATCCGCTTTTCCTGAAAAAAGCGATTTACGATCTTCCCGATGAATTCACCCTTCGCACGGAATTAGAGTAACAAATTCCCGTTTGTATAATCGTAAAATCGGTGTTTTGCTTTACTGCAGAATGGAATGTATCAGCCACCATCCCCTGTGCGGAGATGTTTTCCCGCAGCTTGGTCCGGCTTTTCTCCTCGGCTTTTCTCCTCGGCTTCTGTCCACGCCTTTTCAGTGCCGCTTTCGGAATTTTCCCCGACACATTGCTTTTCGGTATCCGTTCGGCGGGCTTTTCTTTAATATCAGTATTTTTCTTGGCAATTATGAAAAAATACCACTATACTAGAAACATATCTTTGAAACGCAAGGAGCAAAATTCTATGAACCCTCTTGATATAATAAAAAAACCTGCCGCCTATGCCAACGGCTACGAGAACACCCCCACCGCAGCACAAGCCCATGCAAAGCAGCTTTGCTGGGAGTACAACCAAACTGCGCCCAATGAACAGGACAAACGCAACGCCATTCTTCAAGCGTTATTCGGCACTTGCAGCCCCATGACAGGGATTGAGCCGGATTTCCACTGTGACTATGGCTTCAACATCCATACCCACGGCTTGGCGGTCATCAATTATAACTGCGTCATTCTGGATACCTCTCCGGTAAACATCGGAGCAGGTGCCTTTATTGCCCCCGGCGTATGCCTTGCCTGCTCCGGTCATGCCATCGACCCGGAGCAGCGCAGCCACGGCATTGGCACCTCGGCACCCATTACGCTGGAGGAAAACGTCTGGATCGGTGCAAATTCCACCGTCTGCGGCGGCGTTACCATCGGGGCAGGCTCGGTCATCGGGGCGGGAAGCGTTGTCACGCATGACATTCCCGCCGGCGTCATCGCTGCAGGAGTGCCCTGCAAGGTGATCCGCCCCATTACCGAAAAAGATAAGTTCAAGCCGGAGGACATTCTGTTCTGAGAAATTCAGATCGGAAACGCTGAAAAAAACATACGCACAAGCCCTTCGGGGACATTTTTGTTTTTCGCCATGCTTTTCTGCGGGGAGAAGGCATGGTATACTGAGAGCGACAACTCGGAATTCAAGGAGGTTCTGTTATGCGCACGGAGAAGAAATCCCACCGATCTAGGATGGATCCTATTGTTGCTTTAGTTTTGATTTTCGCTGTACTAAAAGTAACAGGATTGATTTCGTGGTCATGGCTATGGGTACTCAGCCCGATTTGGATTACCCTTTTGATTTTCGCCGCTATTTTTTCTTTCATTTTGGTCGGTGGACGAATCGCTAAAGGAAAATGGTAACTTCCAGTTTGCCGGGCAGAGGTATCTGAAAAACAAAAAATGAGGAAACAGCCATGGTACTATATTTTTCGGGAACTGGCAACAGCCGGTATCTGGCACGGCGCATTGCCGAAGGGTTGGAGATGCCGCTTTACGACCTGAACGCCTGCATCAAGGCAGGGAATGCTGCCCCGGTGCAGACCGGGCGGGATGTGGTGCTGGTGACGCCTACCTACGCATGGCGTATCCCCCGGGTGGTGTCGGAGTGGCTGGGCAAGACCGCGCTGACCGGGGCAGAGCGTATCTGGTTTGTGATGGACTGCGGCAGCGAGATCGGCAATGCAGCAGGCTATAACCGGCAGCTTGCGGCGCAAAAACACCTGCATTATAGGGGGACTGCCCAGATCATCATGCCGGAAAACTACATTGCCATGTTCAATGCGCCCCAAAAAGAGCAGGCAAAGAGCATCGTGGAGCAGGCAGAGCCTGCACTTCAAAAGGTGCTGACCCAGCTCAGAGCCGGGCAGGAATTTCCTCCGCCGAGAGAGAACCTTTACGACCGTTTTATGAGCGGCCCGGTGAACCCGGTGTTCTATCGCTTCTTTGTAAAAGCCGATGCCTTCCGGGCAACGGACGCCTGCATCGGCTGCGGTAAGTGCGTGGAGCTGTGCCCCCTGAACAACATCCGTTTGGAAAACGGAAAGCCGGTCTGGGGCAAAAACTGTACCCACTGCATGGCCTGTATCTGCTATTGCCCCAAAGAGGCCATCGAGTACGGCAAAAAGAGCAGGGGAAAGCCCCGGTATCACTTTGAAGCGCTGGAAAGGAAGCAGCAGGACGTGTGAAGGAGAGCGGAAATTAGATGAAGTTTTTATACTTGCATGGGTTGGGACAAAAACCAGACAGTTGGGACAGAGTAATAAAAGAAACGAAGGTCTCGGACAGCAGCGTCTGCTTGAGTTTGGCAGAGATGCTGGAGGACAAAGCGGCCACTTATGGGGAACTGTATGCTGCATTCTCAGGAGAGTGTGATAAGGAACATGATGAAATCGTCTTGTGCGGGCTTTCCTTGGGTGCTGTTCTGGCACTTAATTATGCGATAGACCATCCGAATAAAGTAAAGGCACTGGTGCTAATTGCAGCACAATATAAAATGCCTGAAAAGCTATTGAAGTTCCAGAATATGCTGTTTCGCTTTATGCCGAATACAATGTTCAAGCAATTTGGCCTCAAAAAAGCTGATGTGATCAGCTTGTGCGGTACGATGACGGAATTGGATTTCAGGGATTCATTATGTAAGGTGTCCTGTCCGGCATTGATCGTTTGTGGGGAAAAGGACAACGCAAACAAAAAAGCCTCAAAGGAACTTGCCAGTTATTTGAGCGATTCCCACTTCCATGAACTTTTGAAAGCAGGTCATGAAGCAAACATAGAATCTCCGGAGGAATTGGCAACAGTGTTACAGGAATTTTATGATAATGTCGAATAAACTACGATTCATCAAAGAAAGAGGACTGTAAAATGAACATCGAAGAACGGGCGGCACAGGCTGCCGCATGGAAAGCTACTGGACAGTGCAACTGTGCACAGGCGGTGCTGAAGGCATTTGAGGACAAGCTGCCGGTGGATGCCGACACCCTGATGAAGCTGGGCGCAGGCTATGCCGCCGGCATGGGCTGCATGGAGAGCACCTGCGGCGCACTGATCGGCGCTGTGATGGTGGCGGGCATCGTCACCGACGGCAAGGGCACACCCCGCATTTCCAAGGAATTGCTGCAAAACTTTCAGGAAAAGTGCGGTGCTACCATCTGCAAGGATCTGAAGGGGATAGAGAGCGGCGCGCCGCTGTGCCCGTGCCCGGAGTGCGTCCGCAACGCTGTTCTGGCACTGGGCGAGGTGCTGGGAGAGTAAGATGAAGAAGATCTTGTTTGTTTGCCACGGCAATATCTGCCGCAGCCCTATGGCGGAATTTGTGATGAAGGACTTAGTGGAAAAGGCCGGGCTTTCCGGGCAGTTTGAAATCGCCTCGGCGGCCACAAGCACCGAGGAATCAGCCTGCGCAGCATGACAGACCTGTTGGAGCAGAAGTCTTCCCTGTAAAAATGGTACGCCGGAGCGTCCGCAGATGCTCCGGCGTACCGAAATGATAGATTCTCCCAGCCAAAAGGAGGCTGCTGCACAAATGCTGTGCGGCAGCCTCCTTTTTTATCGCAATTTTCAAAAATAGTGCCAATCAAAACGGCATCTTTGCGATATGCAGTTTGCGGATGTTGCTTGTGCAATAAAAACGCAAACTGCTATAGTTCAGATGAATAGGCAAAAGCCCAGCCAGCAGCCCAGCAGGAAGAAGAGCAGCGCTTTACCCAGCACCGGCAGCCACAGGCGCTTGCACAGGGCCGTATCCCACCGGTGGATGTTCCGTTTGGGGCAGGTGCCCACGCAGGCTTCACAGGCGATGCACTCCCCGCTGCGCAGGCTGCTTTCCTCCAGCTTCAGGCA
>CAKSWU010000037.1 GCA_934513205.1 uncultured Faecalibacterium sp.
CTGCACAGGAAAAATGATATACACCCTTCCCTGCTCATCCAGCCATCCGTTTTTCACCGACAGCCCCATGCGGTCCAACAGGATGCCGTACAGCGTTTTGGCATCGGTGGACAGGTCAACTAGAGTGGGAAATCATTGCTCACTTTGCATCCATTGAAAAACGTACATATTTAAAAGCATGTTGTGCTACCAAAAGTAACGGGAAAGGATGAGATATTTTTCAGTTTTGCTTGGCATTTTGTCTTTTTTCAGATTTCAGCGTATAAAAAAGCGGACAACCGTTTTGGGGTTGTCCGCAGAAGGATGTATTGTTTTCGTCACTCGATAAATGGGAATTTAACGAACTAACCTCTTTACTCTTTCAACATAATCATCTGCATGATTTATGCTAATATCTCCGTGATAATATCCTTGTAATACTTCAAGTTCACTATTTGGTATTAAATGAACAATTTTAGTTGCTGATTTTTTCATAATAGGTCTTTCTTTACTTCCAACTAATACGAGGGTCTTTGCTTTAGTATGCGATAAAGTGTTTTTTACTTCATAATTAGAATTTGACTTCATAAAAGCAATTAAATTATCTTTTGTAATTTTACAAGTATCTTCATAATATAGAGCAAACAAGCTTTTTTTAAGTTTCAAACTTTTAAATTGTAGTTTTGAAAACCACTTTTTACTTATCAAACAATATGATAAATTAAATATTGGCTCTATCATTTTATAGGTAAAGTCCATTGGCATTACCAAAGCACTTTCAACAATAGCACATTCACATATGTCAGGATTTTTAGATAATATTTCTAATAAAATTTGTCCGCCTAATGATAGCCCTCCAATTAGTTTTACTTTTCCATTATAATTTTTATTTATAAAATTTATTATTTCTAGAGCATTGCCTTCAATAGAAGTAAAATTTGTATCACTTCCTGAATGTCCATCTAATATAGGAATAACTATGTGAAATTCATTTTCAAGCAAGGATATTTCATCTATATAATTCCACCAAGAAAGACCTCCACCGTGTAATAAAATTATAATATCATTATTCTTTGATCCATATTCTTTATATTCCATCTTACACCTCTAAATTCCGAGTTATCCCCCTCAATATACCACGCTTTTCCCCCGCAGAAAAGCTGCTGCGCACAAAAGGCTTCTCCGGCAACTATCCGCGCCCCGGCTCATACAATCTAACAACTATGTACCGGGAGGGATATCGTGTGCTGCTGACCTTACTGCAATTTTTCGCCACAAAATTTCTGTTTCTGGCGCTCCATCTGGAAAGCGGCTGCTTTCCGCGTCCGCTCACAGCCCGGGAGGAAGCCGCCGCTTTCAGTGCCCTGCGCGCCGGGGATACCGCCGCCCGGGAAAAGCTGATCCGGCACAACCTGCGTCTGGTGGCACACATCGTCAAAAAATATTACGCCCTACCGGGCGATCAGGAGGATCTTGTTTCCATCGGCACCATCGGGCTGATGAAAGCGGTAGATACCTTTGATGCCACCCGCAAGGCGCGGTTCTCCACCTATGCCAGCCGGTGCATCGAAAACGAGATCCGCATGCAGTTCCGGCGGGATCGCAAGACCGGCGGGACCCTCTCTCTGCAGGAAACGCTGGAAGCGGACGGTGACTCGGCTCTAACCCTGGCCGATGTGCTGCAGGACAGCTTCTGCATGGAGGACCACTGCGAAACGCAGGACGACATTCGCCGGGTCCGGCAGCTGCTGGACACCCTGCCCGCCCGGGAGCGGCAAGTCATACTGCTGCGGTACGGTCTGGCAGGCCAGGCACCGCTGACCCAGCTGGAAGCGGCAAAGCTGCTGGGCATCAGCCGCAGCTACGTTTCCCGTCTGGAAACACACGCGCTGGAGCTGCTGCGCCGGCAGTGGAACGCGCAAACAGCGCAGGAGCCCTAGCCCCTGCGCTGTCCATCAGCCCAAAATTTTCGACTGCAATTCGTCCAATTGTTCAAAGGTGTACAGCCGATTCAGCGCCTGCACCAGTTCTTTTTTGGACAGCCGCGGCGGCAGACCCAGCGCATCCAGCAGCTGCATCTTGCGCTCGGCGCTGCCGGGCGTGCCGGAAAGCCCCCAATCGTAGAGGTCGGTATAGGTGATCTGGCGCCCCTCCGGACGCACCGGCGCGGCTCCGGCCTCCACGCCCAAGGCGTCCAGCAGCGCCTGCCGCACGATGGCGTCGTCCACGCCTTCCACGCCCAAAAGTCCTTCTTTGCCGGGCTGTTCCTTGCGCTTTTCCTTGCCGTGGATGGCGGGCACATAGGCCTGCACCACGTTCTGCGCCCCCACCAGATTGGTGATGTAGTTGCGGATGCGGAACCCCGCTGCATCCGAGTCCGTCAGCAGGATTAGACCGTTTTTCCGCGCCAGCGCTTTAAAAAGCTGCTGGCGCTGTTTGTCGCTGTAAATTCCAAAGCCGTCCGTCAGCAGGATCATGGCATCGGTCAGGTGTGAAAGCCGCGCTGCATCGTATTTTCCCTCCACGACCAGCACCCGGTCGGTATGGATCATCTCGTTTTCCTTCATCGTCCGCTCCCCGCCAGTGCCAGCCGGCACAGCGCTGTTTCCAGCAAAGTCTGCTTGTCCACCGGTTGACTTTTCAGGCTCAGGTCCAGCTCCAGCAGCACCTGCATACAGTTTTCGAGCTGCCGCAGGGTATAGTGAGAGGCCGTCTCTGCCGAACGCTTCAGACGGTAGTCGCTGCCCTTGTAGCCAAAGTCCTTGAATACGGTGCTGTAATTTTTTCGTTTTGCCGCCCCCAGCTTGACCCGGTACAGGTCCACATAGCTGCCGATCATGGCGGCGGTGATGGCGATGGGCTCCTGCTGCAGCCGCAGCAGAGTCTGCAGTTTTTTACACGCTCCGGTGGCGTTTTTTGCGGTGACCATCCGGATCATCTCAAACACATCCGCGTCCAGACTCACCGTGCTCATTTCCGCCACCATCGCCGTGGTAATGGTCTGGTAGCCTGCAAGGGCGCAAAGCTTGTCCACCTCGTTTTCCAGAAGGAACGGGTCCTCGCCGCAGCGCTCCAGCAGCGCCGTTGCCGCGCCTTCCGGAAGAGTGGCACCCTGTTCCCTGGCGCGGTCGATCATCATCACCTTCAGTTCAAAGGGCTTGGGCTTTGCCAGTTCTTCGGTGTAGCCCAGTGCCTTGCACTGTGCGATCAGCTTTTGCGCCCGCTTGCCCACTTTGAGCTTGCTGCGTTCCAGTTCAAACACGCTGCCCAGCACCACCACTGCGTTTTCCAGACTGGCAAGGGTGCTGTTCAGCTCGTCAATGTCCTTGTCGCTGTAACTGCCGGGCTCCAGCTCCGGCAGGACCACCACACGCCGGGTGCCAAAAAAGGAGATGGTACCCGCCGCCATGATGAGCTGTTCGATCTCCGGCGCTGCGCCGTCCAGAATGGTGGCCTCCTCATCGCCGTCCTGCGACAGGATGCGGGCCATCCGAGTCACCGTCTGCCGCACCAGATACCGTTCGCTGGAATAAAAATAGTAGACCGGACAGCCTTTGGCTGCCAGTTTCTGCAGTTTTTCTTCTGCCGCCATCGCACACCCTCCTTTCTGACACTGGGATGGATACCATTGTATTGTACCACAGTCCAGCGGGATTTCAAAGCATCACCCGGCATTTTCCCCGCTGTTCCGGCGCAGACTGAGGGTAGAGGGCAGCGTTTCGTTCCCCTTCATCCAGTCGTAGGTCCGCAGGGCAAGCGTCTTTTGGCAGCGCACCGCATCCGGTCTGGCAGGCGATGCCAGCAGCCACTCGGCGCGCACCGGCTTTTCCAGTTTCACGGTTCCACTCAGGGTCAAAAGCTGGCTCTGTCCCACCGTCAGCCGCACAAGACAGCCGCTCCGGGTGCGCAGCACTTCCACCTGTGCCGGAGTGCAGCGGCAGTCCCGGCTGGTGCCTGACTGCATGGTCTGTGCCCGGACCGTCCGCAGCGCTTCCAGCGTGCACTCTGCGGCGGGCTTTGTGCGCAGGTCTACCAGCAGTTCCACCGTCCGCACACCCCGCTTCGCCAACTGGGCCTCCACCCGGCGCTGCGTGGAAGCCCCACCCCGGAACAGCACCACGGCGGTATCGTTCTGGCTGACCACCACCGCCGGTGCATTGGAAGTGCCGACAAGGTCGATGTGCACCACGTCCCGGCTGAGGGCATTGCCCAGACCGCATGCCACTGCCGCTGTCAGCAGGATGCAGGGCAGCGCCGTCCGCAGCCGGACCCTCCAGCGGAAGGCCAGCCAGCTCAGACCGATGAGCACCAGACAGACGAATGCGCTGTACGCGGTACCAAAGTAGATGCCCGCTCCCGGCTTTGCACTGATCCAGACCGTCCATGCATTGAGCAGTCCTGTCAAAAGCACCGCGGCACGGGACAGTGCCCGATAGACCGGCGCAAGCAGCGGGACAAGGCCCGTGAATGCCACACCAAGCCCCAGCAAAAGCATGGGCTGGATCATCCACAGCACCGCCGCGCCGGACGCCACCGCCCAGACACTGACGCTCAGCCCCCGCAGCACCAGCACCGGAAAGGCCGCCGCAGACGCACAAAACGAGATGCAGACACTTTCCGCAAGGCCCCAGAACCGCCGCAAAGGACAGCTCAAAGCCGATGTCGCACACGGCGTAACTGTTGCGGGCAGTCATCAGGATGCCTGCCGCTGCCAGCGAGGTGAGGGCATCCGGTGCACCGTAGACCCACACGCCCAGCGCACTGACCCAGACCGACACCGCTGCACGGCACACCGAGGGCGTAAAACCGGTGACCCCCATCAGCACAAGCGCCAACAGGCTGCGGGAGAGTGCACGGCGTTTCCGGCGGCGGTAACTTATTTCCCACTCATAGGGCAGGACCGTGCCAAGGATGTCGCCGCAAAGTACCGACACATGCATCCCGCTGACCACCAGCACATGGGAAAGCCCTGCCCCGCGGTAAGCGTTCCGAAGTGCATCCGAAAGATGGGTCCGGTCTCCTACCGTCATGGCAGCCAGCACCCCGCCGGTGCCGCCGTTCATGCAGCGGCGAAGCGATGCACTAAGCCGTTGCTGCAGCCGGTGGGTGCGCGCCCGGAAACTGCCGCTCTGCCCCAGGACCGCAAAGTCCGGGGCTTCCTCCGTCTGCACTGCCGCCAGCGCGATGCCATCGGTGTACCAGTCCACCCGCTCATTTTCTGCCGGGGCGGACAGCACAAATCTCCCCCGCACCTGCTGCCCGGCTTTGCACTCCGGCATCTGCTCACACTTCACCCGGAGATCCGCTGCCGCGCCGTTTACCGTCTCCACTCGAAGCACTGCCTCCACCGCATCCGGCATCCAGGACGGCGACACGGTCTCCACCTCGGCAGTCAGCACCACCGGGCGTCCGGCATAGCGTTTTTGCACCGCGCTCCATTGGGCATCGGTCCGCGCGGTGGCTGCCATGCCCGCCACTGCACCCAGCAGAAGGCAGAGGGACGTTTTGCGGGTGCGGTCCGGGATGCACAGCACAAGGCAGGCAGCAACAAAAAATGCCGCAAACGGCACAAAAAGTTCCGTTTGCGGCAAAAAAGCGCACACTAACTCCACACCCAGCATTCCCACGCAGAAAACGCAGAGCGGGCGTCGCATCCTGTCTTAGTGGAAGAACAGGGGCAGCGGCTCCAGGAAGATGATGTCCTTGCGCTGGGCGGCATCTCCCTCAGCCAGAACTGCAGCCTGACCCACAATGGTACACTGGGTCTGCTCTGCCAGCGCATCCAGTGCCTTCAACGAACCGCCGGTGGAGATGACATCGTCCACCACCAGAACGCGCTTGCCGTTCATCTTGTCCAGTTCCTTGCGGTCGATGACCAGTTTCTGCTTGCCTGCGGTGGTAATGGACTGGTCCTCCACCACGACCGGGTCGGTCATGTACAGCTTTTCACCCTTGCGTGCGCAGACGTAGGGCTTGCCGCTCTGACGGCTCATCTCGTGTGCCAGAGGGATGCCCTTGGCCTCGGCAGTCAGCAGGATGTCAAACTCCGGGCACTTCTTCAGCAGTTCACCAGCAGTGGCCACGGTCAGTTCGGTGTCGCCCAGCATGATAAAGGCTGCAATGTCCATGTGGTCGTTCAGCTTGCAGCGGGTCAGCTCGCGGGTCAGGCCTGCAACGTGCAGGGTATAAGTTTCAGCCATAATTCAACGCTCTCCCTTATTCTTAAAATCAGACAGGCAGTTTTTCGCCGCCCAGAACGTGGAAATGCAGGTGCTTCACGGTCTGGCCCGCGTCCTCGCCCACATTGGAGATGACGCGGTAGCCGTTTTCCAGACCCTGCTCCGCAGCCAGCTTTGCGATCACTGCAAAGATATGGCCCAGCAGCGCGCCGTCCTCTTCGGTCAGCGCAGCGGCAGAAGCGATGTGCTTGCGGGGGACCACCAGAAAATGCACCTTTGCCTGCGGGTTGATGTCGTAGAACGCCACCACCTGCTCGTCCTCGTACAACTTTTTGGAGGGGATCTTACCCTCCGCAATCATGCAGAACAGACAATCTTCCATGGGGAACAACTCCTTCCGGTATTTTATAAACGTCCTCGCCCCCTCCTCTTTGGAGGGACCTGAGAGAGCGAGTCCGTCTTACATTATTCGCCCAAAGCCTTCCGGACTACGGATGCCACCGCAGCCAGTGCCTCGTCGATCTTGGTCTCGTCCTTCAGGCCAGCCATTGCAAAGTCCGGCTTGCCGCCGCCCTTGCCGCCGGCAATAGCAGACAGCTCCTTGACCAGCACACCGGCCTTCAGGCC
Source organism: uncultured Faecalibacterium sp. (assembly GCA_934513205.1). GTDB lineage: Bacteria > Bacillota > Clostridia > Oscillospirales > Ruminococcaceae > Faecalibacterium. Next base: position 6,786 of record CAKSWU010000037.1, read on the forward strand.
CTTTTCCTGTGCCAGTTTATTCACCGTAACGGCCATGGTGATCTTATCCTCAGCCTTGCCCACCAGAACAGCCACCACAGGGTTCACGGCCTTGTCGCGGATGCTGTCGCACATACCGCGCAGGGTGTCGCCGGTAGTACCGGTAAAGTACGCGGAAGCAATCTTCACGCCGCCGATCTCCTCGGCATTGTCGAACAGGCTGGTCACCTTGGAAGCAGCGACCTGTGCCTTGATCTCTTCCAGTTCCTTGGCCAGAGCCTTGTTCTCAGCCATCACGGCCTCGGCACGGACGGGCAGAGCGGTGACGTTGTTGGCCTTCAGGGTGTTTGCCACGGTATGCAGCATGGCCTCCTGCAGGTTTGCACGGATCAGCAGGTTGCGTCCGGTCACAGCCTCAATGCGGCGGATGCCGGCAGCCACAGAGGACTCGCTGACGATCTTGAAGCCGCCGATCTGGGCGGTGTTCTTGACATGAGTGCCGCCGCAGAACTCGGTAGACCAGCCCTCGATGTCGACCACGCGCACGACCTTGCCGTACTTTTCGCCGAACAGAGCCATTGCACCCAGCTTCTTGGCGTCCTCAATGGGCATCTCCTGCACGGTGACATTCATGGAGTCATAGATCTTGTCGTTGACGATCTTCTGCACCCGTGCCAGCTCCTCGGGGGTCACGGCACTGAAGTGGGTGAAGTCAAAGTGGGTGATCTCGGCGTCCTGATAGGAGCCTGCCTGATGCACATGGTCGCCCAGCACCTCACGCAGGGCAGCCTGCAGCAGGTGGGTAGCGGTGTGGTTGCGGGCAATGGCCATGCGGTAGTCCTTGTCCACCTGTGCGGTCAGCACATCGCCAACCTTCACGATGCCGCTCTCCAGCACGCAGGTGTGGACGTAGTAGCCCTTGGGGGTCTTTTTCACGTCCAGCACACGCAGGCTGCACTCGGTGCCGTTCAGCACGCCATGGTCGGCAGCCTGACCGCCCATCTCAGCGTAGAAGGGGGTCTTGTCCAGCACCACCAGCACGCCGTCCTTTGCCTCCTCGTCGGTGGCAATGGCATCGGTCAGGGTCTCCTCGTCGCTCAGCGCCACAACGGTACCCTTGTCGGTCAGGGTGTCGTAGCCGGTAAAGACGGTGGGCTCGGCCTCCAGTGCGCCGAACAGGTCCTCGCTCCAGCCGGAGATGTTCTTCTTCAGGCGCTCGGCGCGGGCACGCTCCTTCTGCTTCTTCATCTCGGCATGGAAACCGTCCTCGTCGATCTCGATGCCCTGCTCGGCAGCAATCTCCCTGGTCAGGTCCAGCGGGAAGCCGAAGGTATCGTTCAGCTTAAAGACATCCAGACCCTTCAGCAGATGCTCGTGTGCCTTTTCCAGACCGTCGATCATATTGTTCAGGATGTTCATGCCGGCATCAATGGTGCGGGCAAAGTTTGCCTCCTCGGTGCCGATGACCTTTTTGATGTAGGCATCGTGCTCCCGCAGCTCGGGGTAGGCGGACTCGCTGGACTGGATGACCGTCTCCACCAGCTCCACCAGGAACGGGCGGGTAACGCCCAGCATCCGTCCATGACGTGCAGCGCGGCGCAGCAGGCGGCGCAGCACATAGCCGCGGCCCTCGTTGGAAGGCAGGATGCCGTCCGACACCATAAAGGTGCAGCTGCGGATGTGGTCGGTGATAACGCGGATGGAGATGTCGTCCTTGGCATTTTCGCCATAGGTCTTGTTTGCGATGTGCTCCACATGGTGCAGCACGCTCTGCACGGTGTCCACCTCGAACAGGTTGCCCACGCCCTGCATCACGCAGGCCAGACGCTCCAAGCCCATGCCGGTGTCGATGTTGGGGCGTGCCAGACGCTCGTAGTGGCCCTTGCCGTCGGCGTCGAACTGGCTGAACACGAGGTTCCAGATCTCCATATAGCGGTCGCAGTCGCAGCCCACGCCGCAGGTCGGCTTGCCGCAGCCGTACTCGGGGCCGCGGTCAAAGTAGATCTCGGAGCAGGGGCCGCACGGACCGGAGCCGTGCTCCCAGAAGTTGTCCTCCTTGCCCAGACGCACCATGTGATCCGGGGCAATGCCCACCTTCTTGGTCCAGATGTCGTAGGCCTCATCGTCCTCTTCGTAGACCGAGATGTGCAGCTTGTCCTTGGGGATGGCCATCCACTCGTCGCTGGTCAAAAACTCCCATGCCCAGGGAATGACCTCGTCCTTGAAGTAATCCTGAAAGGAGAAGTTTCCCAGCATCTCAAAGAAGGTGCCGTGGCGGGCAGTGATGCCCACGCGCTCGATATCCGGGGTGCGGATGCACTTCTGGCAGGTGGTCACACGATGACGGGGCGGCTCCTCCTGTGCCAGGAACCACTTTTTCATGGGGGCCATGCCGCTGTTGATCAGCAGCAGGCTGGGGTCGTTCTTGGGCACCAGCGGGAAGCTGTCCAGACGCAGATGGCCTTTGCTTTCAAAGAAGCTCAGGTACTTTTCACGCAGTTCGTTCAAACCGGTCCATTGCATAGATCTTTCTCTCCTCGATTGTCTTTGGCGCTTTGCGCGCCTGATGTATGAGCCATGGCAGATGGGGCGGCACGGCAAAAAACAAAAAACAGCCCTCATCCCAAAAAGGGACGAAGGCTGTGCTGTTCAAACTCCGTGGTACCACCCAAATTGCAAAGGATAAAATGTGTCCCCTGCCGCTTTCGGCGCGTTAACGCTGCGCTGCGTCCGACTTGTGTCGCCGGAAGCTCCGGGGCGGCGCAAAATGCACCCGACCGGAACGCCTTGCAGCCTGCGGGCGTTCTCTCTGGACGGTGGTACGCATCTCTGACCCCATCATTGCCATCTGTCATAATTCCTTATTCCGCAAAGAACGGCACCGCCGCCCTTCGCGTACAGTTAAATTATAGCATGCGTAAAGCGTTTGTCAACGGTTTTGGACAAAATTTACGGCACCCAGACGCGGCGCACCTCCAGCACCTTGCCGCCCTGCACCACCAGCGTGGTATTATAGGTGGTCCAGTTATCGGGGTCTGCATTGATCGCTGCTGCCACGGCATCCGCGCCCGTAGTCTCCACGGCTTCGGCCTGCGGGTCGGCAGAACTGTCCTTCAGCACTACATCCTCTGCCAGCGGCATCGTCTTTTCTCCCATCTCATAGTAGACAGGGTAATCGTCAAAGGTCATCGTCCGGTAGGCATCATCTTCCAGCTTCAGGTCAAGACCGTACTGCTCCTCCATGCCGCCATTGATGGTGACAAGATGGTACTGATCGTTTTTCTCGATACTCTCCACTGCAACGGTCACAAACTGGTTCCATGCAGCCCCCTCTTCGTGGAGGGTGATCTGATCCCCAACGGCAAGCTTTTCAATCTCCTCTTTCTTATAAATGTCGCAGCTGAACACCTTTGCAGTCAATTTACCGTCCTGCACACCGGAGGTAATGGCGGCAGAAACAAACGTGATGGTCTGTGTGTCATCAAGGTCATCCAGTGTCCATGTCAGCAGATTGATCGGTTCCGTAACGCCTTCTTCTGCCACATGGGACGAGGCCGGCACTACACTGGATGCGGGGGTGCTGGCGGGGGTACCGGAGCCGCCGCAGGCCGTCAATGCGATGCCAGCAGCCAGAACAGCCGTCACGGCCAGCATTTTTTTATTCAGTCTCATATCTGTACCCTTCTTCTTATTTCTGTGGGAAAGGTCTGTTCCGTTCCCCGCCCGTATCATACGCCATCCGGGCCGAAAAGTCAATTTTCCGGGTCCGTGTGCTTGACGTGCGGTTTGTGTTCCGCTACAATAAAAACGAATCAAAGCCCATTCTGATTGCAATAGAGAGGAATTTTTCCGTGAAAATTTTAAAAGTAAAATGTCTCGCCCCTACCCGGCTGGACAACTATCTGACCCAGCAGTTCCCCGCCCTGACCCCGGGCCGCCTGAACAAGGCACTGCGGGAAAACAAGATCAAGCTGAACGGCAAAAAGCAGCCGCTTTCCACCCGCGTGATGGCGGGCGATGAGATCAAGCTGTTCATTCTGGACGATGTGCTGGACACCGACCGCCGGGTGGAAGGCCCCGCATGGAAGAACGCCCGCACCCCGGCGCAGGTGGTGTACGACTGCCCGCAAATCCTGATCGTGAACAAGCCCGCCGGGCTTGCGGTGGACGGCCCGGAGGACGACACACTGCTGAACCGTGCACTGCTGTACCTGAACAAGCAGGGCGAGTACAAGGAGAACGATCGGTACACCCCCGCTCTGTGCCACCGGCTGGACACCGGCACCAGCGGTCTTGTGATCATTGCCAAGACCCCGGAAGCCGAGGAGCTGTTCCTTGCCGCCATCAAGAACCGCGAGGTGCAAAAGACCTACCTCTGCGTCACCTTTGGCCGTCCGCTGCCGCCGGACGCCACCTTGGGCGGCTACCTGCTGAAGGACGCCGACCGCGGCATCGTGAAGATCGTGGAGGACAAACAGCCCGGCGCCAAGGAGGTGGAGACCCGGTACGAGACCATTGCCGTCTCCGGCCGTCTGGCACTGCTGAAGGTGCAGCTGATCACCGGCCGCACCCACCAGATCCGCGCCCACATGGCCAGCATCGGCTGCCCCATCCTTGGCGACAGCAAGTACGGCAACAACACCGCCAACCGGGAGCTGAAGCTGAAGTATCAGGCGCTGTGCGCATGGGAGCTGACCATGCCCCGCTTCACCCAGCCGGACTTTGCCTTCCT
>CAKSWU010000038.1 GCA_934513205.1 uncultured Faecalibacterium sp.
CAGCAAGCAATGTTTTCGTCTATACAAAAACACTTTTTGCGTTGCAAAATGCTTGTTGGGGAAGTGCCCCAAACCCCGTTGTTCTGCATTTTTCAATGCAGGCTGCGCGTCCCGGCGGGACACTTTTTATCCGATGATACGTTCCGGGTCATTGAGAACTTGCACAAGGTGCGATGCCGCTTCTGCCAGAGAAGCATACTTCATCTGTTCCGGGACAGGCGCATCCAGAAGCGAAACGCCCCACTCCTGCATACAGTCAGCAAGTTCTTTCTGCGCCAGCAGTGCAGCCTCTCGGCGCATTTCCGGGGAAGTGTTTCTGTCCAGAACGTAGGCAGTATGAAATCTGCCGTTGCGATCCTCCGTCAATTGCACCATGGAATCGTGGTCAATCCAGAAATGGCAGAACCAGAGCCTGCCGCCGATGTTCTCCATGTTATGGCGGAGATCTTCTTCACCGCTCCATTGCGGCACTTCGGAGAGAATGCTCTGCAACTGCTCATACGCCTGCTGCTCATCGGGCGTGACTTTCTTGCCGCAATATTCCTGCTGGATGGTACGCTGCCAGAATAACGCCAGCTTGCCGAGCTTCGCCTGCTCAATCGCATCCTGAATGTCGGCTAAAATACTGTACTGTGGTTTTCGCATCTCTGCACCCTCAAATCAACTCTTTAGGAAATGATACATTCTATAAGCATCATTATAGCTGAAAGGAATGCAAAAGAAAAGCGCATCGGCTAAATTTCAGCCGATGCGCTTGCAAAGTATGTGGTTCATTCCTCGTTTGTGAGGTAAGGGAGATTGCTGATATAGGTGTCCAGCAGGTCGAGTGCCGCCTTTTTCTGGATTGGAGTCAAACCTTCCAGCCGTTTACGAATCTCGTCATCGGTCACATGGGATGCTGTGCCGACATAATCACGGAGCAGAACATCTGCCGGAACGTCCAGCGCATTCAGAATGCTGATAAGCGTAGAAAGACTAGGCTCTTTCAGTCCACGCTCAATTGCGCCGATAAAATTGGAGGAAAGATTTGCTTTTTCAGCAAGCTGTTCCATCGTCAAGCCCTGATTCTGCCGCTGCTCCCGCAGACGCTGCCCGAATAATTCTTTCATAGTACGCTCCGTTTCAATAGGGTTGATTACACTCAATAGAATACCTGTTGCGGCGCACTTGATACACAATCGTTAGACAATATTATTGCCGATAGGAAATGCGAAACGCAAAAAATGCCGGAAACCGACCACTCACGGTCAGTTCCCGGCAATTTGTTCTTATCGAGCCTGCTCGTTCTCCTGTGCTGGCTTTTCCTCTGCAAAAAATCGTTCTACGTTTTTCTGTGCCCGGACCAGTTCTTGCATCTCGTTCCGTGCCTTGCGGTAGTCCGGGTAGGCTGCTTTCTTTTGGGTCAATAGTTCTGCAAACTCCGCATCCAACTCCTTGACCTTCGGCAGTTTTTGCAGCCCGGCCTCGTCAAAGGCAGCTTTCGCCGCCTTGTGCAGGGAGATTTCCTCCCGGTGGGCTTCCAAAAACTTTTTACTGTACCCAGCTTTCCGATAAGCGGCGTACACCTCACGGGTCTTGGCATAGTTGATGATGTGGGTTTTCAAGACAGCAATCTCTGTCAGCCTTGCTTCTGCCGCCTTGATGGAATCCCCCATAGCATGATAGCGTTCGGTTGCCGCCGCTGCACGCTCCCGCAGCTCCTCTGCGCTGTTGATTTTTTGCTCCTGCAAGAACAGCAACGTCTTGGACATCTCTTTCAGGTTGAACTTGGTTGCCCACTTTTTGTAACCAACGCTTTTGCCTGCCGCCATTTTCTGCGGAATGTCTACCAGAAGCTGGAACGGTTGCTCCTGCAATGGCTTCCTCTGGTACGGCTTGTGCTCAACCCTTCCCTCCAGCACCGCCTTGATCTCGTCCTCGCCATAGCCGGTGCCCAGAGTGCGAAAACGGATAAACCGTTTCTGACCCTTGCCCTTCACCGCCGTGTGTTTGCCGCGCTTCACCTCATAGCCCTGCTGCTCCAGCTTTTGCAAAAACGCTTCGTAGTCCGTCGGCTTTTCTGCAAGGATGGTGTCGATGATACTGCACAGGCGGTCACGGTTGCTTTCTTTGGGCGGGTAAACAATACGCTTCTGCCGTTCCCGGTAGGGCTTGTACTCGATGGTAGAGAGTTGATGTTCCAGACAAATCAGGTCGCTTAACCGCTGTACCGCAAAGGTGGAAAGCCAGAAATTTTTGAATTTGCGGGTTCCATCCAAGGCGGTGGAATTATAAATAATGTGGTTATGGATGTGCGCCCGGTCGGTGTGGGTGGCAACGATAAAAGCGTGTTTTCCCTTCAAAAACCGCTCAGCAAACTCATAGCCGATGCGATTGGCTTCCTCCGGCGTAACTTCCCCCGGCTTGAAGGACTGCCGCACCTGATAGGCGATAACATCACTTTTCTGGCTGCGCCCGGTGGTCTGCTCGTACAGCCGTTTCGTCAGCAGAAATTCCTCGTCTACGGTCAACGGGCTGCATTGGTAGCTGCTGACCAACTCGCCCTGTTCGGTCTTGTCCGGGTTCTGGATATAGCTGGTGTGGCTGTGCAGACAAGCCCCGATGGACTTGCCTTTATTTTTCCGCATGGGGATCAACCGTGTTGCTGCCAGTGCCACCACCCCCTTACAAAAAGAAAATGCCGCACATCGGCGGCATCAAGATCATTTGGATAATTTTTCGTGATCGGCAGCACCTGCCAGATACATGGCTTCCTGCCGAACACTTTCCAATTCGTTGCTGATTGCATCCAATTCCAGATAGAGGCTCCATGCTTCTTCGCTGATAAGAGCTTTCAGCGCATTCTCTGCGGTGATTTTTTTCTGGATCAGTGCATGGTATTCATCATCGTCTGCAAGCTGTCGTTGCAGAATATCTTTCAGATTTTCCCAATAATAGTCGGTCATAGCATCCGTGTCCATCGAATCCCTCACAATCCGGCAATCCAGCCATTAAAACGCTCCGCTGCCTCTACGATCAAAGTGCCCATGAAGATCAGCGAAAAGCAGCCAAACTCTGCCACCAGCAAGATCAAAAACTGCAGCCACTCCCGGCAGTACAGCGTATAAAGACCGCAGCCGAAAATATACAGCATGGGCAGTGCCAGCACAAACGCCGACAGGTTCAGCGTCCATTTCAGCATCAGCACCAGAAATGCACTCAGGAGAACCACAGGAAATAGGAGAACCTTTGCTACGAATTTCATATTGACACCGCCTTTCTGCTTTCAGTATATGGATAGAGCATGAGCCTGTCAATGGTGTTGTCCCTTATGTAGCCCCGCAGTCCTCCTACTGCGGGGAAAAATTTTAGAGTTCTGCCAGCCGGGAAAGGATCTGCCGACCAATGTCGATCAGTTCATCCAGCCGCTGCCGCAGATCCTCCATGTCGGCGGCGTAGATCCGGCCATTTTCATTGGCAGCTTTGGCATACTGGTTCAGGTTGTTGCTGCACATCTGCAAAAGATACGCCATGCGCCGCAGTTGCGGCAGATCAAGGTTCAGGCAGTAGCCGTCCAGTGACATCTTGCGGATATAGGCGCTCAGGCTGCGGATGCCCATGCCCAGCATCTTTTCATAGATGCGGTTCTTCTCCGCCTTTGTGGTTCTCAAGATGATGATCTCGTCCCGCTTTTCCCTCACCGGGCATCACCGTCCTTGTCGTAGTAACTGCGGAAAGGCTTCACCGGCTCCGGCTTGTCCGACTTTTCTTCCAGTGCCGCCAGCACCGAGGGACGGCGAGGCTCATCCTCCTGTTCTTCCTCGTCCTGTTCCGGCTCGTGGCTCTTTTCGTCCACGTCCAACTGGGCGTTCAGCTCTGCAAGCCGAGCTGATTTTTCAGCCAGTTCTTCCTCCTGTGGGAAGGGCTTTTCCACCTCGATCTGCGCCGCCGCCTGCTGCTGATGCAGGGTAGCCAGCTCATTCTCTGCGGCAGTGATGCGCTCCGGGAAGTTGTTCAGAGAATTATCCAGACGGATGATGTTGCCCAGAGGGTCAGTGCCCAAAGGCACCGTGTACTTTCGCTGTCCCTTCAAAAGTGCCTGATACTCCGTGCGGAAAGCATCGAACCGCAGGGACAGTTCAAAACCCCGGTAGCTGCCGATCACTTTTTCCTCGGCGTTGGGCAGTTCCGAACAGGCGAGAACCAGCCGCTCACCAGCAGTCTTTTTCTCGTCGTAGGTCACGCCCTTGATGGTCATGCCGCAGAACTCCTCTTTGCCCTGCGGGTGGGCGGCGGCAAGCTGTGCATCGGCTTTCAGCCCGGCAATGTGGGCGTTCGTTTCCTGAATGTCAGCCGGGAACTTGGTCAGCAGCTTGTCTTGCAGGCGGAATTTCTGACTCTGGTGGTCGGCTTTCAGCACTTTCAGCTTGGCGACCTGCACATCCAAATCCATCTTCTCCTTGATGAGCGGATTCCCGGCGCACAGCGCCTTGATCTCCGCATAGGAAAGCGCCTGTTCGTCCACATCCTCACAGGAGCGCACCGGGGATTTACTGGTCATAATCTGCGAGATAAATCGCTGTTTATTCTCAAGGGTCTGCCATAAATAGGCATCAAATGTTCCTTCTGTGACATAATTGAACACCTTGACTTCCTTATTCATATTGCCCTGTCGGATGATGCGACCATTGCGCTGGGTCATGTCGCTGGGCTTCCACCCAACGTCCAAGTGATGCACCGCTACAAGCCGGGACTGCACGTTGGTACCCGCTCCCATTTTCGCCGTACTTCCGAGCAAAACTCGCACATCGCCGGAGCGCACTTTGGAGAACAGAGCAGCCTTTTTTGCTTCGGTATCGGCGTTGTGGATAAACTCGATCTCGTTCTCCGGCACACCGGCGGCAACCAGCTTTTTGCGAATATCTTCGTAGACGTTAAAATTGCCATCGTTTTTCGGGGTGGAAAGGTCGCAGAACAAAAGCTGTGTCAACTTTTGCTCCTTGCCATCTTCCCAGATTTGCAGCACATTCCGAACACAAGTGTTCAGTTTGCTGTTGGGGTCATCCGGCAGAATGGGGTTCATCAGGCGGACATCCAGACCGATCTTTCGGCCATCGTTGGTGACGCACAGCATATTGTCCTCGGACGCATCCACCGCGCCGGAGTGGATTTTTGCGGCACGTTTGCTCAGTTCCTGCACCATCTCCTTTTGAATCTCGGACGGCTTTGCCACCACGGTCTCAAATTTTGCATCCGGCACAGGTAAGTGGAGCTGGTCGCTGGTCTTGATGTCCGCAACTTCCTTGAACATCGACATCAATTCCGGGAGGTTAAAAAACTTGGCGAACCGGGTGCGCGCACGATAGCCGGTGCCCTCCGGCGCAAGTTCGATGGCGGTGGTGGTCTCACCAAAGGTGGATGCCCAGCAGTCGAAGTGGGTCAGCCTTTTCTGTTGTAGGGTACTGTACTGCAAATACCGCATGACCGTGTACAGCTCGGTCATGGAATTGCTCACCGGGGTGCCGGTAGCGAACACCACGCCCCGTCCGCCGGTGATCTCGTCCAAGTATCTACATTTCCCGAACATATCACTGGATTTCTGTGCTTCGCTGGTGGATAATCCTGCGACATTACGCATTTTTGTCGTGAGAAACAAATTTTTGAACGCGTGTGACTCGTCCACAAACAGACGGTCAACACCCAACTGCTCGAAGGTAACTACATCGTCCTTGCGCTCATCGGAGCGCAGTTTTTCCAGCTTGGTTTCCAGCGTTTTCCGAGTCTTTTCCATCTGCTTGATGCTGAAATTCTCGCCTGCGTGGACTTTCAGCTCATTGATGGCGGCAAGCGTTTCATAAATTTGCTCCTGAATGATACGCTCCTGCCGCTCAAAGGACAGCGGAATGCGCTCAAACTGGCTATGCCCGATGATGACCGCATCGTAGTCGCCGGTGGCGATGCGAGCGCAGAATTTTTTGCGGTTGGCAGTTTCAAAGTCCTTGCGCCGTGCCACCAGCAGCTTGGCATTGGGGTAGAGGTTCAGGAACTCCGAAGCCCACTGCTCCGTCAAATGGTTGGGCACCACAAAAAGGCTTTTCTGGCACAAACCAAGGCGTTTTGCTTCCATGGCGGATGCTGCCATTTCGTAAGTTTTTCCGGCACCAACTTCGTGTGCAAGCAGCGTATTACCGCCATAAAGCACATGAGCGATGGCGTTGCGCTGGTGTTCCCGGAGGGTGATCTCCGGGTTCATGCCAACAAAGTGAATGTGGGAGCCATCATACTCACGGGGGCGGGTAGAGTTGAACAGCTCGTTGTATTGTTTCACCAGCGCAATGCGCCGCTGGGGGTCCTGCCAGACCCAGTTGGCAAAAGCATCCTTGATGACCTGTTGCTTCTGCTGTGCCAGCATGGTCTCCCTTTTGTTCAGCACACGCTTGGGCTTCCCCTCGGCATCCTCGATGGTGTCATAGATGCGGACATCTTTCAGGTTCAGGGTCTCCTCCAAAATCTTGTAAGCGTTGGCACGGCTGGTGCCGTAGGTCTCGGAGGAGATAATGTCACCCCGTCCCGTGGCTGTTTTGCCCTCCACACGCCATTCGGCAGTATACGGAGAATATCTCACCTTGACTGCATGGCGCAGATAGTAGGGGATCTGGAAGGTCTCGGTCATAAACTTCTGGATAATGTCCGGGAAAAGCCATGTGGCACCCAAACGCACATCAATTTCAGACGCTTCCAGTTCTCTGGGCTGCGCCTTGGTCAGCGCATCCACATTAACGGCAAATTCCGGGTTCGTTTCGGCGGCGAACTGCGCCATCCGCAGCTTTGCCCGGACATCGCCGGAAAGGTACTCGTCTGCCATCTGCCAGCCTGCTTCCGGGTCGGTGGGGTCGGCGGCAGGGTCTTTGAAGATCACACCGGAAAGTTCGGTGGTAATGCGCCCATACTCACCGGGAGTGCCCAGCAGTTCTGCCATATAGGGCAAGTCCACTTTGCCATGCTCACCAATAGATACCGCCAACGCTTCGCTGGGGGTGTCCACGCTGGTGACGGTGCGCTCCGGGCGAATGGTGCGCTTGGTGAACATCGCTGCCTTGGATTTAAGCTGCCCCTGCTCGTCCAGATTTTCCAGCGAACACAGCAGATAATAGGAGGAATCCTGCTCAAACAGACGCCCGTTTTTGCGGTCGTTCAGCAAGCCGTATTTGGCGGCAAAGGCATCATAGACGGCGTTCAAACGCTCCTGTGTTGCCTTGATGTCCTCGTCCGGGAAGTCGTTCAACTGCTGGTCGATCAGGTCATTGACGATCTGCCGCAGCTCCACCATGCCGGTGACACGCCCCTTGGCGTTATCGGACAATTCCACCTGCGTCATTACGGAGTTTTCCCGGTAGAACACCTCGCCGTCCACCACGGTGTAGGCGAAATTCTTCACCTCCGGGTCGGCAGGCAGAGTGCGCCGGGTGGCTTCTTCTTCGGCAATGTCGGGAGTGTCCACCTCGGCGGCGGTGTACTGCCCCTCGATGTGCCGTACCGCTTCGGCAAGCTGGTCTGCAAGGTTTGCACCCTCGATGGGAGCAACGGTCAATTCCTCTCGTCCGTACTGGGTGCTTTCGGTGGTCAGCTCGCCCAGCACCATCTCCGGGTGGTCTACGAAATACTGGTTGATGGCAAAACCATCTTCTGTTTTGCCCAACTGCACCCAGTCCGGCTCATGGTCAATGGGGCGGTCACGCTTTTGCAAAAAGATAATGTCGCTGACAACATCCGTGCCAGCATTGGCGCGAAACGCATTATTCGGCAGACGGATAGCCCCCAACAGGTCAGCACGCTCTGCCATATGCTTGCGGGCGGTGCTGTCCTTGCTGTCCATGGTGTAGCGGCTGGTGACGAACGCCACGATGCCGCCCGGTCTGATCTGGTCGATGGCTTTCACAAAGAAATAATTGTGGATGCTAAATCCCAGCTTGTTGTACGCCTTATCGTTGACCTTGTAGTTGCCGAAGGGAACATTGCCAACCGCTAAATCGTAGAAATCACGCCTGTCGGTGGTCTCAAAACCGGCTACGGTAATGTCAGCCTGCGGGTACAGCTTTTTCGCAATACGCCCGGTGATGGAATCCAGTTCTACGCCGTACAAGCGGCTGTCTGCCATGCTGTCCGGCAGCATTCCGAAGAAGTTGCCCACACCCATACTAGGTTCCAAAATGTTACCGCTACGGAAACCCATGCGCTCCACGGCATCGTAGATGCCACGGATCACGGTGGGGCTGGTGTAGTGAGCGTTCAGGGTGCTGGAACGTGCGGCGGCGTATTCATCCTCGGAGAGCAGTCCTTTCAGTTCGGCGTATTCCTTTGCCCAACTATCTTTGCCGGGGTCAAAAGCGTCTGCCAGACCACCCCAGCCCACATACTGAGAAAGCACCTGCTGCTCCTCGGCGGTGGCACCCCGGTGTTCCTCTTCCAGCTTGAACAGGGTACGGATGGCTTCGATGTTCCGGGCGAATTTCTGTTTGGGGCCTCCGACGCCCAAGTCATCATCCGTGATGTGGAAGTTCCCGGCAGGCTCCGGCGCAGGTTCAGCATTCAGGGCTTCATCCAAGGCAGCAGCATCCGGGAAGGTCTGCACTTTCCCATCCAGCACGGCAGAGATGGGCAACGCATCCAGTTCCTCGTTGGAAAGTTCCGTCTCAACCTGCCGCAGACTGTCATCGAATTGTCGTTTGTTGATAACTTCGTTATCCCACGACTGCCCCTGCGCGCTGGTGTCGATTCGCACATCTGTTTCGCCCACATAGCCGATTTTCCCTTCGATGGTTCGGGTAGGAAGGTCAACGATAACATTGTCACCGACCTTGTAATCGGGCAGGGAGGATTCCATCATATCCTGCTCGTACAACTCCCGGACAACCGCCAGCGGCTCTTCCCGGAAAATTGGCATCCGCATTTCTGCCAGTGCTACATCCTGCAAGGTCACGCTGTCCTTATCAAAATTTACCGTATCCACCCGGAAGGCACGTCCCTCCATGTGGACGGTAGCACCCAGCGGCAGATAGTCCTCACGGCGCAGGTACTTGGTCTGGTGGTGGGTGCCGTCCTCGTTCAGTCCAGCAAGGTAGACGTTCTCGCCGCACTGCCACAGCTGCTTGGCACGGTACACCCACTGGTCTCTGGGGAAGCCGGTGACAGGAACGGTGCCCAGTGCGGTTTCTTTTTCCAGAAGTTTGCCGCCCAGAAGTTCGCAGACTTTTTGTGCATCATCTGCGTAAAACTCAAACTGCCCGTTCTGCTCATAGCCCACCAGCGCATCCGGGTGCTGCTCTTTCAGGGCGTTGTACTCTGCGGCGGCATCCAGCGGCAGCAGTGCCGGACGTTCCTCCGCCTTTTTGTGGTAGTGCTCCAGTTCCTCGTCCGTAACGCTGACCAATTCCGAAAAATCCAGAGCCTCCAATTCGCTCTCGATCAGATCTTCCAGACTTTCGTACTGGCGCTCGTCTATCAGTACCTCGCCCAGATACCGCTCCACACGGTATCCCACCAAATCTACGTTGACCTGAATGGGAATCTCCTCATCGGTGGCGTTGGTATAGGCAATGCCGATCTTGGACAAATCAGAAAAGTCCGGCTCGGAATCATAGTCCTCTAAACAGAAATCCCGAATCAGGTTTTTGGCATGGGTCAGGGTGGCATCCGGCTCTGCGTTGACAGGCACAGGGGGCGTGTAATGCTCTTTTTCCCGGTCTGTCAGGTAGCGGTCGGACTGGATCATCAGGTCGATATACTTTTCCACCTGTGCCCATTTCAGGGTGATTTTCTGGTGGTCGGGGTAATGGTCAAATTCCAGCCCTTTCCCGTCGTGGTTGACGAACCCTCTGCTGCCATCCAGATAATCGTGGGAGTGCCCACCGATGCCGTACTCTTTCGCCAGTGCTTTAGCGCGGAGTTTGCGGTCAGGCTGAATCTGGTACAGAGCCATAATGCGCTGCTTGCCGCCCTCAAACCCGGAGCCGTGCTTACGCAGTTCGTTTTCGATCTCGGCCTGTGACAAAATAAAAGCGGAGGGCGTTTTTTCGCTCTCCGCTTGGTCGATTTTCTCGATTTGCTGGGCTTCGGTGGGGATGTGGGCATCCAGAAAACTTAGCTGTAGATCAGCTCCGTCAGCACCAGTTCCTCTGCCTGCGCTTTCAGGCTGTTCATGTGCTGCACCCACGCCATCTGCCGGCTCTCCTTGTCCGGGGCCGGGTTCTGTTTCAGAAGCTGCGCCATGGTCTGCTGCATCCGGCTCTCTGCCGTCTGCTCCACCTCCATCAGGTGCGGGTACAGGCTCCCGTTCAGGAGCATCGTGTTGTACAGCATCGGGCGATGGTCTTTCAGGTACATCCGGCGCAGCCTGCCGTACTTGCCCAGCGGCTTCCGGGGCTGGTTCAGGGTCAGGTTCGGGAGCTGGTAGTCCCCGACGGTCGAGTAGGTCACGTTCCTGC
>CAKSWU010000039.1 GCA_934513205.1 uncultured Faecalibacterium sp.
CCGGAAAAGTGGTACGATCTCATTTTTATGGATATCCAGATGCCGGTCATGAACGGCTATGAAGCCACTGCTGCGATCCGTGCGCTTGCCGGCAACCGTGGAAAGGTGCCCATCATTGCCATGACGGCGAATGCCTTTGCCGAGGACGTGCAGCTGGCAAAGAACACAGGCATGAACGAGCATATCGCCAAACCGCTAGATTTGAATAAGCTGAACGATGTGCTGAAACAGTGGCTGTGATCTGTGCATTGCAGCAAGGCGCGTGATACTGTTGACCGGGCAATCAAAAAGCATGAAATGAAGAACGCCGAGGAACCCCTTCCCATGTGGAAGGAACCCTCGGTGTTCGTTTAGTTTATGTAGCAGCG
Source organism: uncultured Faecalibacterium sp. (assembly GCA_934513205.1). GTDB lineage: Bacteria > Bacillota > Clostridia > Oscillospirales > Ruminococcaceae > Faecalibacterium. Next base: position 369 of record CAKSWU010000039.1, read on the forward strand.
GTCCTGTTTTATAAGCCAATCTTCACACAGCCGTTGCGCTTCGTCCTTTGTGCAGCAGGTGCAGTTGAAAAGCCGGCACAGGAAAACGAGCAGGCTCGATAAGAAAAGATTGCCGGGAGTTGACCGAGGGTGGTCGGCTCCCGGCAATCTTTTTTCGTCGGTTCAATCTTTAACGGAACAATTCATCTCTATCGATTGTGTATGTTGATGCAGCCAACAGGTATCCTATGGAGTGTAAAGAACACGATAGGATGAGGTTGCACTATGAAAGAGCTTTTTGGACAGCGACTGCGTGAGCAGCGTATAAAGCATGGGTTGACGCTGGAACAACTTGCGGAAAAATCCGAACTTTCCTCCAACTATATCGGTATGGTAGAGCGTGGCTTAAAGGAACCCGGTCTTGCCACTATCGTCAAACTTCTGAATGCTCTGAATATTTCCGCAGACACATTGCTGTGTGATCTGGTTCCCAGTGCATCCCATGTGACCGATGAAGAGATTTGCAAGCGGCTGGAAGGCTTGACCCCTATTCAGAAAAAGGCAGCACTCGACTTGCTGGACACCTATATCGCCAATCTCCCGTATCTTACAAACGAAGAATAATCTGCAACCCTTGCAAGCGTATCGGCTGGTATTTAGTCGGTACGCTTTTCTTTTGCATTCCTTTCGGCTATAATCATCTTATAGGATGTATTATTTCCTAAAGAATTGATTTTGGGGTGTCAAGATGAGAGAACTGCGGTACAGCATTTTAGCCGACATTCAGGATGCAATCGAGCGCGCAAAGCAGGGTAAGCTGGCGTTGTACTGGCAGCGCACCATTCAGCGGGAATACCACTGCAAAAAGGCCACCCCCGCCGAACAGCAGGCGTATGAGCAGTTGCAGAGCATTCTTTCCGAAGTGCCGCAATGGAGCGATGAAGAAGAACTGCACCATGACATGGAGAACATCGAGGGCAAGCTCTGGTTCTGCCATTTCTGGGATGACCACTATTCCATGGTGCAGCTGACGGAAGATCGCAACGGAAAATACTCCACAGCCTACGTTCTGGATAGAGAAACCACCCCGGATGTGCGTAAGGCAGCGGCATTACAGGCACAGAAAGAACTTGCGGACCGTATGCGGGCGTGGGGTGTTTCGCTTCTGAATGCGCCTGTTCCTGAACAGATGAAGTATGCTTCTTTAGCAGAAGCTGCTTCTCACCTCATGCAAGTTCTGAACGACCCGGAACACATCACTGGGTAAAAAGCGTCCCGCAGGAATGCGCAGCCTGCATTGGGAAAAATGCAGATCAAAGGGGCTTGGGGTGTTCCCCAACAAGCGTTTTGCATCGCAAAATAGGCGTTTGTATAGACAGACGCACTGCTTGCCACAACAATGCGTCCTTTCAGTCCGTATTCAGCCAATTTTAGCTCTAGTTAAACATGAGAGCTATCAGGAAGAAAATCATAGCAATACCAACGAGCCAAGGGATGATTTTCTCTTGATGGAACTCTCTGAATCCCAAAGATCTTATAAACAGAACACCCAATAGGCTGATGATGCACAGTGCAGTAACGGTAAGATAGTAATTTATAATAAAAAATTATAATTCAGGACGAATTTGCGCCAAAAGGATCCGGTCCGCCGGAAGCCACGGAACAGAATCAAGCTCCTCTTTAGTCAGCCAGCGTGCAGCCTCGGCTTCTTTCAGCACCAGTTCGCCGGAGACCACCTCGCACCAGAAACAGTCCATGGAAAGATGGAAGGTCGGATAATCGTATTCAATGGTACCAATCAAATCGCCTACCGCGATCTCGGTATCCAGCTCTTCCCGGATCTCTCGTTTCAGTGCCTGCTGCGGGGTTTCACCCGGCTCGATTTTGCCGCCCGGGAACTCCCATCCGCCCTTGTACTCGCCGTAGCCGCGGGCAGTGGCATAAATTTTATGTTTCGTCTGAATATCGTCGCAGATCACGGCTGCAACAACGCGAATCATTTTCATGAAAATCTCCTGAATTATTTTTCATAATAGAGCGGACAACCCAGTTTTCTCAATTTGGATTCGATTGCTCCTGTAGAACGTTTTAGAATCAAAGAAATTCGTTTGACGCTGTTCCCCTGCTGGTGGAGCCGCAATAATTCACGTTCTTCTTTTTGCGACCATGCTGTTCCAGCGCGAGAATAACGCTCTGCCTTTTTGTTTCGAGGAAGAGACTTCAGATATTCAGCGGTAGATTCAATGGAGCAATGTTCCAATACGATTTTTAATGCTTCTTGAATTTCTTCCTGAGCACAACTATCATTTTCAGACAGAATCCAACCGGTTAAAGGATTAATACCTTTTGCAAGAGTTTCAATTATGGTGCGAGCCAGCATATCGTCCATAGTATGTTACCCCACGATCAATTTGTTGGTCTTTTTGAGGAACTTTGCAGGGATCGGGCGGTCCAGCCGCCATGTGATGTTCATGGGGCGGGAACCCTCATGCTTCACATAGTTCACCGTACCCAGATAGGTATACGCTCCTGCACCGCCAAAACGGGCGTCCGACTTAAACTCACGGACAAATAGCAGTACACGGCTTCCCTTCTCCCGATGATGAATATATCGTTGACCGGTAGCCGAATTTTCTGCGGTCGTACTCTGGCTCTGCCAGTGGAACAGGCTCTCGTTGATGGAGTAATCTTTGTACATGGTAGTTGGCGAATAATCCTTGTCCGCTTTATTCAAGGTCACAAAGAACACGTCCAGATTCTTGTCCGGCAGCCATTTCACGCCCTCGCGGACAGTAGCAGGTTTCAGAAAGTCCAGCGCCACCAGCAGCTGGTCACGAGTATAAGTGCAGTGCAAATCCAGCGGGCAGTCAAAACCAACATCTACCGGCTCATCGATAAAGTCAATTCGATTATACTGATAATGCAAAAGTGTTTGCAATTCACTCAGCAAAACCGGGCTGTCCGAGAGAACATATAGGTTATCGAGAACTTCTTCATCATCCCAATGTTCTGCAGCTTTGCCCCATACAGTCACATAGAACATCTGCAGCATTCGCTGTTCTCGCGGCGATAGTGCTGCAAAATCAGTGTCGTCCAACTTGGGCAAAAGGTTCAACAGAAACTGAATCCACCTGCGGGAATCCACGACCGCAAAGCGTGCAAGTGCTTTGGTCATGGTTTCTTCCAGTAGTTCCGTAAAGTCGGAAGCCGTCCCTGCACGGACACACAGACGGGCAAAGCAGATTTTCTTACTGTAAATCGCACGTGGGTCGAGATGGTAGTAATCGAGAAAATTCCCCAGTGTCAACGGCAGGCCGGTATCTTCTGTGAAGGAGGCTGCCCGTGCCACAAGGCCGGAAGTGCGGTCATAAGATGCACTGATATTATCCAGCACATACTTTGCTGCGATTTTTTCCAGCTGAATGTAGCAGCCTTTTGGCGCAGAGAGAAAACCTTCCTTGATTTCCCGGCTTACACTGCGGGTGGTATTGGAAAGCAGTGCTGCAAACTTCTCCTCAAAATTATACTTTTTGTTTGCCTGACCGATAAAATCCAGCACGGTCAGGCATTCTTTGTTTTCGGCCAGACGCAGGCCGCGGCCCAGCTGCTGCAAAAACACGGTCAGCGATTCCGTGGGACGCAGGAACAGCACCGTGTTCACCTCGGGGATATCCACGCCCTCGTTGTAAATGTCCACCACAAAGAGAAAACGGAGCTTCCCGGAAACCAGCCGCTGCTTGGCGGCGTTGCGCTCCTCGTCGGGAGAATCGCCGGTTAGTGCCATAGACGGGATGCCGTGGGTATTAAAGTAGCGCGCCATAAATTGGGCATGAGCAATGGAAACGCAGAAACCCAGCCCCTTCACCTCGTTGATGTCCGTCACATATCTTAGGATAGAGTTCACTACAAGGTCGGCACGCCGCTCTGCCACCAAACCGCTGAGGGTGTACAGATTAGACAGTTCGTTTTTGTCGTATCCGCCCGTGCGCCATTTCAGGCTGCTCAAATCTGCCGTGTCGGTCACACCGAAATATTGGAAGGGACAAAGCAGTTTCCGGTCAATCGCCTCCGGCAGACGGATCTCGGCGGCAATGCGCCCGCCGAAATAGTCCAGAACGCTTTTGCCATCCATGCGTTCCGGGGTAGCGGTCAATCCAAGCAGGATCTTCGGCTGGTAATATTCCAGCAGCTTCTGATAAGTGGGTGCAGCTGCATGGTGGAATTCGTCTACAACGATGTAATCGTAAAAATCCGCTGCCGTTTTGGCAGCGAGCTCCTGAGAATTGAAGGTCTGGATAGAAACAAACAGATGGTCGATGCTGTCAGCCTTGTGGCTGCCCACAAATAGCTCACCGAAATTGGCATCCTTCAGTACCGCCCGGAAGGTGTACAGACTTTGCTTTAGGATCTCCTCCCGGTGTGCTACGAACAGCAAGCGGCAGGGCTGCCCCGGATGCTGTCTGCAGAAGCGTTTGTAATCCAGTGCGGAGATCACAGTTTTGCCGGTGCCGGTAGCGGCCACCACCAAGTTGCGATTATACCCCCGAACGGTGCGCTCGGCATCCAGTCGGTCCAGAATTTCCTGCTGGTAGGAATAGGGCAGAATATCCAGGGTGTAGATCCCGCTGTGGTCGGTCTCGCTGTATTTTTCGGCTTTCAGGGCGCGGGTCAGCCGTTCCCGCTGTCCTTCATCGTAATATTCAAACTCGCTGGAATTCCAGTAGCTTTCAAAGGTGGCTGCGATCTTTTCAATGGTCTCCGGCAGGTCCTTTCGGGTCACCTTGACGTTCCATTCCAGACCGCTGGAAATTGCCGCATTGGACAGGTTGGAGGAACCAACATACGCTGTGGTAAAGCCGGTGTCCCGGTAAAACACATAGGTTTTTGCGTGCAGGCGGGTACGCTTGGTGTCGTAGCTGACCTTGATCTTCGTATTGGGCAGCGCGCGCAGCTCCTCGATGGCTTTTACGTCCGTAGCGCCCATATAAGAGGTGGTGATGATGCGCAATTCGCCGCCGCTTTGTGCAAACTGCCGCAGCTCGTCCATGATGAGGCGCAAGCCGCTCCACTTGATAAAGGAGACCAGCATATCAATGCGGTCGGCGGAAACAATCTCCTTTTTCAGCTCCGTGTACATCTGCGGCTCATGGATAGCGCCGGTAAACAGGGAGCTTTGTGCAATGGAGGTTTCCGGGCGGTCAAGGTCTTTTGCGCTTTTTCCTGTAGCAAGGCGCGGGTCATTCTGCTGCAAAAGCGCAAGAAGCTGCTCTGCCCGCTGGTCAACACCGAGCGCGGCAAAGTCAGCTTCCTGTGTGGTGCTCTGGATGGTGGTCACGATCTGATTTGCCAGCTGGATCTGTGCCTCGATGCCGCCGCCGTTGTCCTGCACGTTCTCAAGACCCTTCTGCACCACATCGGTCAAATACTGCGCCAGCACTTTGGCAGCCTCCGCCGTGTCGATGGGCGCAGTGGACTTGCGGGCTTCCGGAATCTCTGCAAGCTCGCGGTTCAGCGCGTTGTTGATGACCTGTTCGTACAGTCCGGGGTAGAGCATCGGTGCACTTCCTTGCCGTTTTCTTTTATTATAGCGCCCGGTAGAAGAATATTCAATGATCGAGGATAAACCGCATCTGATTGAAAAAGAAGTTTTTGATCTCAGAAAATATACTGTATCTGCATTGCTTTTATTAAAAATAATAGAGATCGTGATAACCATTTATATGATGCTACAATAAAAAGAGACTGATGCAGTGCAACAGTCTCTCGATAGCAATGAGGCTTATATAACGGGTGCTTTTTTATAAAAATCCGTAGCAGCGCCTCCCATTCCAAGAGTGGTTTTGATGCCAACTCCGCCATGGGATGCAAAAGAGAGCAACGCGTTCCAAAGTTCCAGAAGCGGCGGCGCAAGGCGCGCCTCGATGGTCACATTGCCTTGAAAGGCTGGAATGCGCGTTTCTTTCAGCAGATAACGTGTGGTATGGAGATTATAATCCACTATATGAAGCCCCTGCTGTAAAGCCTGCAGTGCATCAGGATCGATAAGGGCATATTCTGGAAAGGCAGCGTTCCAATGCGCAATCAGACTTTGCAAAAGCAGAGTTTCCTGCGGGAAAATAGTATAGCGGCCGGACTGCTTGAAGGCGCAAGGCGACAGAAAAGCAATTTTGGCACGGGTTTCGCTGCGGGAGCGCCCAGAACGGATCAGTTCTTCAGCGGAGACTGCCGGAAAGGTGCGGACCTCTGAAACCGGGAGTGTCAATTCATGCAGAGGGATTTCCTTTGCAGATTCCAAAACGGGAGAAACTACCTGTCGAGCAGCGTCATTCAGCAGATTGACCGTCCAGATCAAAGACTGCTTTTCCGGTGAAAAACATAGAAAATGCGCAATGGGATGTTCCCCTTGCAGATGCATCTGCTCTCCAAATTCAGAAGAAATCTGTGACATCAGCCAGCCATACAGACGATAGGACCACGACTGGGGAATCCGCACATCATTGGGCGGAGATAAAACCAGTTGAATCTGCTGGATCATAAGATACTCACCCCGCAATATCCATAGGGATAAAGCCGACCACGAAAGCGAGCATATTTCATGGTGTGCGGGGAAATGCCATTTTCGGCATCACGCTCATGCTTGTGGTTGCGGAACATTTGTTTCATTTGTTCTGCCGTCCAGCGCAGCCCCTCTTCTTCACCCAGATAGGGGTACGCCAGCGACTTGGCAAAAAAGCCGGAGCCGCCGCCAAGGATCAGGTGTGGCTGCTGCGGCAGGTTGACTGCACCGCTCGGCGGAGTGAAGTGCCTGCTATACGTCTGTTCGTAATAAGTATCAAACTGCTGAATGGCCTCCAGAAGGGACTCTTTGGTAATGCGCCCCTTCAGCACCGACTGATCCAGCGTCAGCTTGAAGCGTACCTTAGTGCCGGACGCTGCGCATTCCCGACACATGGGGATGCCGCGATTACTGCCCTTCGCAAAGGAACCGTTCACAAGTGCATCAAATTTTCCGACAAGGACCATCTGCGCATCCGGGATGGGGAGGCTGTCGGAAACCTGAATGCCACGGAAAATGCTGTTAACGGCGTCCGAAGCGATGCTTTCATCTTTCAGAGTGCGCAGATGCAGCTGGTTGACATATTTCTCTTCCGGAAAGGTGGCCCGGCGGTTTGGTGCAAGGCTGTGTCCGGTACTGCGGTCAGCCAATACCGCACTCAGCAGCCATGCGGTACGCAGCGCACCCTTGATGCTGCTGCCGGGAATGTAGGCATGGCCCTGCGCATCACGCTGGAAAGCATGGATCTCTTTCAGCGAGTGCTCGGCGTCCAGAGCATCGCCCACCTCGATCTGATATCGGGTCAGCGTTTTCAGCTCCGCATCGGAAATGCCGCAGTCCTTGGTCAGAAATGCCCAGAGATTGGTTTGTTCGCTGAGCATAAACTGCCCGTATTTGTCCACAAGGTCCCGTTCAACCAGAAAGCTGAAAAAACGCTGCTCGTCCAGAAAGGAGACTTTGCCATTGCGGGTGTTGTACATGTACTCTTTTTTGGTATAGCTGCTACCATTGCCAACAAACAGAGGTGCCCATACATTCAGAGTAAGGTCAAAGATCTGCAGATGATCCTGCTGAATCATAATGTCACCCCCATAAAGATTGGCTTGGAATAGCGGTATGCCGGATGTACATCCGACAAACCAACGTCATACAAAGCACCCTGATAACGGTTTTGCAGGACAGAACCTGCGGAAAGGGCATACTGCGTTTTTTTCTTCAGTGGAGTTTCCACACGATCGGATGCCATGAAGCCGCTGCGGCGCACCAACTGAAAGGAGGCACCCTCTAATGCATGATCCATTTCATCTGCCTGCGGCAGGCTGGTGCTCAGCAGCAGATAAGGAGCATGCTCGGCAGAAAGAGCGTGATACATCCACTCCGTCTGTTCGTCAAAAGGTTCGTTCAGATAAATCTTGTCTACGACATGGAACTTTCCATAACCAGAGCTGACTTTGCCGCCGATGCCGGTAGCGCCCAGCCAATCCAGCAGATACTCCAGATCTTCATCCTGACCATCTTCGGTAAATCCGCAGATGAAATACAGTCCGCAGTCCGGCGCAAAACGGAACAGTCCAACCTGATACGGCATGGTATCCCCCTGCATGGGAATGGCTGCCTTGGTCTGCTCATAGTGGGTGCCAAAGCTTTCCGGTTGCTCGTCAGGGGTAAAATGACCTTCATGCAGGCTTCTGGCGTAGCGGTCAAATTCCAACACAGGGACCCATGCTAGCTTTTTTACCTTTTTACGCAGGGTGGTTTCCACTTCCTCAGTGGATTCCGATGCGGCAATGGGCTTTGGCAGGTAAAACGTTTCGCCATACCAGGGCATTGTATCGCTGAGCAGGAATTTTCCCTGCCGGACCTGCGCACAAAGCTGTTCTAGGGCTTCTTCTCCATGCTGGACGAGGGTCTCATGGCAGAGGGCAGAAAACAGGGTATCTGCCCGCAGGGTTTCTTCGGAGGTATAAAGTGACAACGCAGAGTCGGATCCTCCGAAATGAACAGCTGTGTCAAACTGAAGCTTAAACAGAAAATAGTTCATAACTATCCACCTCATCAAAGAGGGATTTCAGGTGGCTGAGATCCACCTGTGCGCCATAGCCTTCCAGCGCAAAGTTTTTCAGGCTGACACGGCCGCTGCCGCGGGAACCATGGCCGCCCAGATAATCCATCTGCAGCAGCTTCATGCCTTTGGCCAGAAGAGAAAGATCTTCCTCGACCTGTGCCGGGTCGGTTACATCGTAAACGATGCTGACACCGAACTTTGCACCGGCGATCACACGTTCGATTTGGCGAGGATTGGCCACAGAGTTGGCACGGGAAATTGCGTTCTCGGTCTTGACCTCGGTCACACCCACATTGGAAAGCTCTTTTGCATTGGACAAAAAGGCATCCGCAAACTGCAGGCGGGAACGGCGCACCGGCTCCGAGGAACCGAACAGGCGCAGAATGCGCTCGTCGTCCTTGTCGAAAGCAGGCATGTGTTCGATATCCTGACAGGTGCTGCGGGCCAGCAGGGTGCGCAGTTTGCCTTTCAGACTGCTGCCGGGTACGATGGGATAACCGGTATAGGGGTCACGCACCACCGGGCTGTCCACAGCACCAATGGCAGAAAAGGCAGAGGAACCGCCGATGTGCATACCGGTGCGCACTTCCAGATCGCACCGGATCAGAATTTTTCCATACATATGATTACCCCTCCTTGCCGCCAAAGTAGCGGTGGAAAGCGACCAGCGCTTCCATGTAATGTGCAAAGCGGATCAGGTCCGCACGGTCGGTGGAAATGCCCTTGAGGTATTCCAGCAGATGTGATTGCGAAATAAAGTCTTTCATGGGATAAGCTTTATCTTTACCGACACTTTCTCCGGTATCGCGACCATATTCATAGGCTACCCGAACTCGCATCAGATTAATCTTTACAACACTTTCGGGCAAAAGTGCTTCTTCGGTGCGGAGATTTTCAACGTTAAAAATCTCTGTTACAAGACTCAACAGGCCACGGATCTTGCTGGTGGTCACTTTTTTGGGCTGGCTCATGAGGCTGCGCATAATACGCTCGGCTTCGTCCACGTAATCTTCCGGTACCTTTTTCGGCGTGATCTCCGGCGGCAGCTCTTTCTGCTGCCCATAGCTGCTACGGCTGTTATAGCTGCCGGAACCGCTGCGGTTTCCGTTGTAGCTGTTGCTATATCCGCTCCGGTTGTTGTTATAGCCACCGCCGCCATAGCTGCGGCCATTATCATTCAATCCTGCCATCTGTGTCGCCACCCTTTCTGTTCTGATAGACATCAATATAAATTGCGGTGATGAGCTGGTGACGCTGTACGGCATCCAATGCCCAATCCATCATGCTGTGAGAGAATTGCTCGTAAAGTTTATAATCTGGTGCATTCTTTTTGGGGGAAAGCCGCGC
>CAKSWU010000040.1 GCA_934513205.1 uncultured Faecalibacterium sp.
TTTCGATATTGTTCAATTTTCAAGGTCCTGTGCGCCTCAGCCTTGCGGCTGACGACTTGATTATTTTACCACAGAAGTGGTTTATTGTCAAGCACTTTTTTGAGAAGCTTTTGAACTTTTCTGAACTTAAATCGTTCAGCAGTTTCTCGGTGCTAACCGGAACATTTGAACGTTCATTGGTTCTTTTCAAAGGCTTCCTGCTGAGGCTTCGGAAGTCATTCTTTTGCCTCAGCGCTTGGCGCTCACATATAGTACCACATTCAAGAGAGTTTGGCAAGTCTTTTTTCCATCTTTTTCGTCTTTTTTCGTTCTTTGTGTACAACAACCAGTTTTCCGCTTCAAACAGGATGCTGTTTGTACCATTTTGCCGTTCCTTCCTATATATAATAGGATCTCCCGACAGCATGCTGTCGGGAGATCCTATTTTCAATTTTCTTCCCGCTTCATTTCCCGCAGGGTCAGCCAGACCGCTGCCGCCAGCATCGGCAGCGCGGCGATTAGGCCAATGGGCATGGGCCCCAGCACATTATAATAGGCATCCGCCGGGGTGACCAGCACCTGCGGCAGCCCCGCAATGGCATTGAACGCACCGTGCGCAATGGCGGGCACCCAGATGCATTCCGTTTTCTCGTAGAGGATATCCAGCAGGGTGTTGAGCGCAAAGCAAACCACGCACCACACCACCAGACCCAGCAGCGGAGCACCCAAGTAGTTGGTGCCATATTCATAGCCCACCAGCAGCATCAGCGGCCAATGCCAGATGCCCCACACAATGCCGCCAAGCAAACGGCCGTTCAGCAGACCAAAGCGCTCCTTCAGGCGGGGCATCATGTAGCCGCGCCAGCCGACCTCCTCGCCCAGTGCGGGGAACATATTGATGATCGGAGCAAGGAACACCGCAAACAGCCCATTTTGCAGCAGATAACTGAGGGTGGAGACCCCCAACTCACTGCGCAGGGTCTGGGCATCCATCTCGCCGCCGTAGGCGGCTACCAGCCAGCTGCAGGAAAAGTCCAGCCGGGAGGGGAACACCGCAAAATACAGCACCGCGCCCAGCAGGGTGAGTACCGCCGGGCCGAACCATGCCGCCAGCCAGAACCGCCGCTTGCCCTGCACCTTCCAGCCGATGCCGGTGGGCTGGCGCAGAAAGACTTTTTGCACCAGCAGCACCGCCAGCAGCGGGCAGAACATGGTGGCGATGAGCGCCAGCTGATACAGCACGGCGTTATTCTGCTGCAAAAGTGCCATGCAGCCGCCCACCTGACACAGCCATGCCATGCCAAAGGCGAGCAGGAAGTACAGGCCAAAGCTCTGCTTTTCTTTTGTGGTCATACAAACCTCACCGCCGTTCCGTAAGCAATGACCTCTGCCGCGCCCTGCATGACGCTGGCAGAGGCGTACCGCATTCCCACAATAGCATCCGCGCCAAGGCTTTCCGCGTCCTTGACCATGCGTCCGGTGGCGATCTGCCGCGCCTCGGTGAGCATCTCCGCGTAGTCGGTCACCTCGCCGCCCACCAGTGTGCGGAAGCCGGCCATCATGTCATGGCCCAGATTGCGGCTCTGCACCGTGCTGCCCCGCACCACGCCCAGCGCTTCCAGCTTTTTGCCCGGGATCTCATTAATAGTTACGATAAGCATCTTCTTCTCCCTTTCCGATCTCTTCGATCCGATCCAACAGCACCTTCAGGGTGCCTACGATACAGCCCGCCGGGATGCCGAACATCACCACCAGCAGCGGCAGCGGCGGGGCATCCTGCGGGTCGGTGTAAACTGCCCAGCCCATGGTAGCCATTACAAAGGCCATCATCGCCACAAAAAGGGCAGCACCGATGCAGGCGCCACGGATGCGGCGGGTCTTTTGGTCGGTACGTTCAATGTTCACAAAAGTCACCCCCTGTTCTTCCCGTGCGGCAAGGCGCGCAAGCGTCTGCCCCACATCCAGCTGTTCCAGACTGCCGGGAGCCTTTTGCAGCACTTCGCAGAAACCGATGGCTTCCTCCAGATCCTTGCGGCGGGCGGACAGACGCTGCAGCTGCTGGCTCATGCCCTCGGCCAGCGTGCGCTGTCCTTCCAGCATTTCCCGGATCTCTGCCAGCGGCACATCCAGCTTGCGCAGCAGCTTGATGCGGCGCAGGCGCTCCACATCCGCCTGCGAGTAGCTGCGGTAGCCGTTTCCCGGCTCCCGGCTGGGGTGGATAAGCCCCTCCTCCTCGTAAAAGCGGATGTTCTTTTTGGTCACGCCCACGGCGGCTTCCACTTCGTTGATCTTCATGGTCCCGATCAGCTCCTTATGCGCTTATTCTACACCTTCCACAAAGGGGAAGGTCAAGCCCTTTTGCAAAAAGAACTCCCTTCGTCTCGCATTCGCTCGACACCTCCCTCAGAGAGGGAGGCTTACCGTACGGGCAGGCTCCCTCCTTGAGGGGGCTGTCTGCGGAGCAGACTGGGGGAGTTTCTTCCTTTAAAAATAGCACTTGATCTGGAAACGGTCGGCGTTGTCCTGCTTTTTCTCCACCACGATATGCTCGTGGTTGAAGTCAAAATGCACCGGAGTGCACAGGTCGGTGTTGCGGGTCAGACGCAGCAGCTCCTGAACGCGCTTTTTCTCCTCCGGCACATAGAACAGGTAGCTCACGCCCTCCTTTTTGGCGCGTCCGGTGCGGCCGATGCGGTGGGTGTAATGTTCGTTCTCACTGGGCACATCGTAGTTGATGACGGCGTCCACGTCCGAGACGTCAATGCCGCGGGCAGCAACGTCCGTAGCCACCAGAATGGCCAACTTGCCGTCCCGGAAAGCCTGCATGATCTGGTTGCGCTCCTTCTGGGACAGGTCGCCGTGCAGGCAGTCCACCGAGAAACCCAGCCGCGCCAGCTGGTTTGCCAGCGTTGCGGTGTTGAACTTGGTATCGCAGAACACCATCACCCGCTTGTAGCCCTCACCGATGATGATCTGTGCCAGGTCCGACAGCTTGTTGCGGCCGGAGGTCTCCAGCATATACTGGGTGATCTTGGGCTGGCTCTCCTCCCGGGGCTGCACGGTGATCTCCTCGGCGTTGTGCTGGTACAGCCAGCCGATGTCCATCACCTCGCGGCTGATGGTGGCAGAGAACATGGACAGCGCCTTGCGTGCCTTCATCATCTCGATGATGTGGCGCACATCCTTGTAAAAGCCCATGTTCAGCATCTCGTCGGCCTCGTCCAGCACGATCTGGGTCACATGGGAGATGTCGATGGTGTGGTGTTTGTAGTGGTCCATCAGGCGGCCCGGGGTAGCTACCACGATCTGGCAGCCCTCCGCCAGACGCTTTGCCTGTTTTTCCATGTTGGCACCGCCGTACACACAGGCCACCTGCACCTCGGGCATAAAGTAGGTAAGGTTGGTCAGCTCCTCGGCGATCTGCTGGGCAAGCTCCCGGGTGGGGGCCATGATGACAGCCTGCGGGTATTTGTTTTCCGGCTGGATATGCTCCGCCACCGGGATGCCGAAGGCACAGGTCTTGCCGGTGCCGGTGGGGGCCTTGGCGATGACATCATGCCCGTCCAGCATGAGAGGAATGGTCTTTTCCTGGATCTCGGTCATCTCGGCAAAGCCCATGCGTTCCACGGCCTTGCGGATGGCTTCACTGCACTGCAGTTCACTGTAAAGCATTTGGACAACTCCGTTCTTTGAGGCATTTTTATCGTTGCAACAAGTATAGCATGAAATGCCGCGCTTGTCAGCAGGTTCTTAACGAACTCCTTCCGTCATCGCTAACGCGATGCCACCTCCCTCATGGAGGGAGGCGTTTCCGCACGGCGAGGCTCCCTCTCCGAGGGAGCTGGCAAAACCGTCAGGTTTTGACTGAGGGAGTTTTTGCCAAACAAAAAGAACCGCACCCGGGGTCACGGGTACGGTCCTCAATGCACAAAGATCAGGCAGTCTCTTCCACGCTCTTCTTGCCTGCTTCCAGCTTCTGCTTGAAGCGGCCGCTGGCCTTGAAGCCGGGGATGGAGGTGGACTCCAGACGGCTGGAGACCTTGGTCTTGGGGTTGGTATAAGCCTTGGGCTTGCGGGGACGCATCTCAAAGCGGCCAAAGCCGGCGATGGTCACCTTCTCGTCTGCGCGCAGGCAGTCGGCGATCTGATCAAACATTGCATCCATCGTGGTCTCGACCTGTGCTTCAGTGAAGCCGGTCTTGCGTGCCACAGTCTCGATCATCTGGGAACGGGTCATGTATCTATATCCTCCTGGAATGTCCAAAAGTAACGTCTTTTGGCAAATTTTGCGTTGTTGAGTATAACATACTTCGTGTATGCTTTTCGATGGATTGCGCACGAAACATCATTTATTGCGCACGAGCTTTCCATTGCCGGAAGCGTGCCGCACAAACACAGCGCCCGCCGTTTGGGCGGGCGCTGTACAATGCGGTCTTTGATGCAGCTCTGCGCTTATTTGTTGTGGTACAGGGTGGCGATATCCACCAGCGGGATGTTCTCCATGCTGTGCTCGCTGCGCAGGCAGTCCACCAGAGCGTTGGCGGTGTCCACTGCGGTGATGCAGGGAATGCTCAGCTCCACGGCCTTGCGGCGCAGGCGGACAGAATCGCGCCGGGGGTCGCGGCCCTTGGCGCTGGTGGAGAACACGTAGTCCACCAGACCGCTCTGCAGCAGGTCCACGATGTTGGGCGACTCGCCGGAGATGTTGCGCACCTCGTTGCAGGGCACCATGTGCTTGTTGAGCCATGCGCAGGTGCCGGAGGTGCCATAGAGCTTATAGCCCATGCTCTTCAGCTTCCACGCAATGTCCACGAACTCGGGCTTATCGCTGTCTTTCACAGTGAAGATGCAGCAGGAAGCCGGGCCGGGGGTCTTGAAGGTGTAGCCTGCACCGATGAGACCCTTCAGCAGGGCGTCGTGGTAGTTGGGGGCAATGCCCAGCACCTCGCCGGTAGACTTCATCTCGGGGCCGAACTGGGTATCCACGGCGTGCAGCTTTTCAAAGCTGAACACCGGCACCTTGACCGCCACATAGGGGGCGTTGGGGTGCAGACCGGTGCCGTAGCCCATATCCGTCAGCTTTTCGCCCAGACAGCAGCGGACCGCCAGATCCACCATGGGCACGCCGGTGACCTTGGAGATGTAGGGCACGGTACGGGAGGAGCGGGGGTTCACCTCGATGACGTACACCTTGCCATGGGACACCGCGTACTGCACGTTGACCAGACCGGTGACATGCAGCTCACGGGCAAAGCGGCCGGTGTAGTCCACTATGGTGTCGATCTCTTCCTTGGTCAGATGCTGTGCCGGGTAGACGCAGATGGAGTCGCCGGAATGCACGCCGGTGCGCTCCACCTGCTCCATGATGCCGGGGATCAGGTAGTTTTCGCCGTCGCAGATGGCGTCCACCTCACACTCGGTACCCATGATGTACTTGTCCAGCAGCACCGGGTGGTCCATGTCCACATGCTCGGTGATGACGCCCATGTACTCGATGACGTCTGCCTTGGTGTAGGCCACGATCATGTTCTGACCGCCCAGAACGTAGGAGGGGCGCATCAGCACCGGCAGACCGATCTCGTCGGCAGCGGCCAGCGCCTCGTCCAGATTGAACACGGTGCGGCCCGGCGCGCGGGGGATGCCGCAGCGCTCCAGCAGCTCGTCAAAGCGCTCGCGGTCCTCGGCCTCGTCGATGGCGTCCGCCGGGGTGCCCAGAATGGGCAGACCGATCTCGTCCATGTGCTTGGCCAGCTTGATGGCGGTCTGTCCGCCGAACTGCACCACGCAGGCATCCGGCTTTTCGGTGGCAATGATGTTGTCCACGCTCTCCGGGTTCAGCGGGTCGAAGTACAGACGGTCGCCGGTATCAAAGTCGGTGGAGACGGTTTCGGGGTTGTTGTTGACCAGAATGGCTTCGCAGCCGTGCTTTTTCAGGGTCCACACGCAGTGCACCGAGCAGTAGTCGAACTCGATGCCCTGACCGATGCGGATAGGGCCGGAGCCAAAGACCAGCACCTTCTTTTTCTTCGGCTCACCCTTGGCGGCAGTTTCAGCCTCCTTGGCAGCAATGAACTCTGCAGCCTCGTTGTCGCCGTCGTAGGTGGAGTAGAAATAGGGGGTGTTCGCCGAGAACTCGGCAGCGCAGGTATCCACCATCTTGAAGCCGGCGCGGTAGTTCTCCACGGGCAGGGTGTCCACCTGAGCCAGACGCTTGATGGTCTTGTCCTGGAAGCCGTACTTCTTGGCAGTCTTGTACTGCTCCAGAGACAGCACGCCGTTGCACCGTGCCAGACCCTTTTCCAGATCTGCCAGATGCTGCATCTTGTCCAGGAACCACCAGTCGATCTTGGTGATCTTGTAAATGGTCTCGTGGTCGATGCCGCGCTTGAGCGCCTCGTAGACACAGAACACACGCTCGGAATCCTGAATGTGCATATGGGCCACGATCTCGTCATCGGTCAGCTCCTCAAAGGGCTTGTGGGTCAAAGTGTCCATGCCCAGCTCGATGGAGGAAACGGCCTTCATCATGGCGGCCTCGAAGCTGTTGCCGATGCTCATCACCTCGCCGGTAGCCATCATCTGGGTGCCCAGAGACTTGTCGGCGTAGACGAACTTATCAAAGGGCCACTTCGGGTACTTGACCACGATGTAGTCCAGCGCAGGCTCAAAGCAGGCGCAGGTCTTGCCGGTGACGTCGTTGGTGATCTCGTCCAGCGTGTAGCCGATGGCGATCTTGGTGGCAACCTTGGCAATGGGATAGCCGGTGGCCTTGGAAGCCAGTGCAGAAGAGCGGGACACACGGGGGTTGACCTCGATGACCGCATAATCAAAGCTGTCCGGCTTCAGGGCAAACTGGCAGTTGCAGCCGCCCTCGATGCCCAGCTCGGTGATGATATCCAGCGCAGCAGTGCGCAGCATCTGGTACTCGTGGTCGGTCAGGGTCTGGGAGGGAGCCACGACCACCGAGTCGCCGGTGTGGATGCCCACGGGGTCGAGGTTTTCCATGTTACACACGGTGATCACGTTGCCCTTGTGGTCGCGCATGACCTCGTACTCGATCTCTTTCCAGCCGGCGATGCACTTTTCCACCAGGATCTGATGGATGGGGGAAAGGCGCAGGCCGTTGGTGCCGATCTCGATGAGCTTTTCGCGGGTCTCGCAGATGCCGCCGCCGGTGCCGCCCATGGTAAAGGCCGGGCGCACGATGACCGGGTAGCCGATGCGGTCGGCGCAGGCCAGTGCGTCCTGCAGGGTCTCCACCACCTCAGAGGGGATGATGGGCTGGTGCAGCTTTTCCATGGTCTCCTTGAACAGCTCGCGGTCCTCGGCACGGTCGATGGTCTCGGGCTTGCAGGCCAGCAGACGGATGCCGGTGCGGTCCAGATAGCCGGAGCGGGCCAGCTCCATGGACAGGTTCAGGCCCATCTGGCCGCCGAGGTTGGGCAGCACGGAGTCCGGCTTTTCAATGTCCAGAATGCGCTCCACGACTTCCAGCGTCATGGGCTCGATATACACATGGTCGGCCACGTCCGGGTCGGTCATGATGGTTGCGGGGTTGGAGTTGAGCAGAACGGTCTCGATGCCCTCTGCCTTCAGGGCGCGGCAGGCCTGCGTACCGGAGTAGTCGAACTCCGCAGCCTGACCAATGATGATGGGGCCGGAGCCAATGACCAGCACCTTCTTGATTCTAGGGTCCTTCGGCATTTCAGCGTGCCTCCTTTTTTGCTGCTTTGACGTTGTTCAGGAAGCGGTCGAACAGAAACTCGGTATCCTTGGGGCCGCCGTTTGCTTCCGGGTGGAACTGCACGGTGAAGCAGTTCCACTTCTTGTACTTGATGCCCTCACAGGTGCCGTCGTTGGCGTTCACCTGTGCCACCTCGCCCATCTCGGCGGGCAGCTCGTCGCCCACCACAGCGTAGCCGTGGTTCTGGCTGGTGATGAAGGTGCGGCCGGACTCAAAGTCGGTCACAGGCTGGTTGGCACCGCGGTGACCGTACTTCAGCTTCATGGTCTTGGCACCCGCTGCCAGTGCGGACAGCTGGTGACCCAGACAGATGCCGAAGGTGGGGATGTTCAGTGCAAAGATCTGCTTGAGGTTCTCGATGACCTCCACCGGCTCGGCGGGGTCGCCGGGGCCGTTGGACAGCATGATGCCGTCCGGGGTCAGAGCTTTGATTTCCTCTGCCGTTGCAAAGGCGGGCATGACCGTCACCTTGCAGCCGCGCTTGACAAGGCAGCGCACGATGTTGCGCTTGCAGCCGTAGTGCATCAGCACGATATGGGTCTCGCCCTGCGGGTTGAACACCTCGGGGGCAGCGCAGGTCACGTTCTTCACCGCATCGGTGACGGCATAGGCGCGGATCTGAGCCAGCAGTTCCTCAGTCTGTGCCTTGTTTGCCGGGTCAGCGGGGTCAAAGGTGGTCAGGATGGCACCGTTCATCACGCCGCTCTCCCGGATGATACGGGTCAGGTGGCGGGTGTCGATGCCCTCAATGCCGATGGTGTTGTTCTTTTTCAAAAAGCTGTCCAGCGTCTCCTCACAGCGCCAGTTGGAGGGGGTGGTGCAGGCCTCGCGCACGATGTAGCCCTTTGCCCAGATGCGGTCGGACTCCATGTCGTCCTTATTCATGCCGTAGTTGCCGATGAGGGGGTAGGTCTGGGTGATGATCTGGCCGTAGTAGCTGGGGTCGGTCAGGGTCTCCTGAAAGCCCACCATGCCGGTGGCAAAGACCACCTCGCCCACGGTCACGCCCTGCGCGCCCACGGACTGCCCGGCAAAGACCATGCCGTTTGCCAAAAGAAGATATGCGTTCATAGTTTTCCTCGTTTCAACGCAGAATGTTGTCATATTTTCAGCGTCCTCGCCCTCTCCGTCAGCGCTGACGCGCTGCCACCTCCCCCAAAGTGGGAGGCCTTGGCAGTCCCCGCAAAGTCTACGGTTTCGCCAGAGGCTCTCCCTTTGGGAGAGCTGGACGCGAAGCGGCCTGAGAGGGCGAGCTCTATTACAGGGTCTGCTTTGCTTCCTGCTTCATCTTGCGGCTGCCCAGATGCACCAGCGGCAGCTTGCCCTCCTTGCAGATGGGGCACTCTTCGGGTGCGTAGTTGGGCAGGTCCAGCTTGAGGGCGCTTGCCACGATGGGAATGGGAGACGGAGCCTCGGGCTTGGTGCGGTCCACCACGCAGGTGATGCCCACGCAGATGCCGCCGTTCTCCTCGATGACCCGCTTGGTCTCCAGAGAGGAGATGCCGGTGGTGACCACATCCTCGGCGATGAGGCACTTCTCACCCGGGTGGATGGCAAAGCGCTTCAGGGTCATCACATTGTCCACGCGCTCGGTGAAGATGGCGCGCTTGCCGGTCTGGCGAGCCAGCTCGTAGGCATAGACGATGCCGCCCATCGCGGGGCCGACGATGACGTCCACATCCATTTCCTTGACCTTATCTGCCACGATCTTCATCACCTCGGCGCAGCGGTCGGGGTACTGCTGCAGATAGGCCATCTGGCAGTATGCGCTGGAATGGCGGCCGGAGGACAGCAGGAAATGACCCTCCAGAAATGCGTCACAGCTCTTCAGAATTTCAAGTGCTTCACTCATTGTACTTCTCCCTCTCTTTTCAGTGGTGTATATTCCTTTGGGTGGTATTGTACCACGCTTTTATGTTGTTTGCAAATTTATGCGTTAAATTTTATTTTATGCGCATAATTGTAGCTATTTTATGGATATATCCATTTTTATTCTGCATGACGGGCACAGCCGCGGATCTCATCCAGCGTTTTCACGCCGTTCTTGTCCATCCATGCTGCCATCTCGTCGGCAACGGTCTCCATCGCGCGGGGATTTGCAAAGTTTGCCGCGCCCACCTGCACTGCAGCGGCACCTGCCATGATGAACTCCAGTGCATCACGGCCTGTGGCGATGCCGCCCAGACCCACCACCGGGATGTTCACGGCACCCACTGCCTGCCAGACCATGCGCAGAGCAATGGGGCGCACCGCCGGGCCGGACAGACCCGCAAAGATGTTGTTGAACACCGGGCGGCGTTTTTCCAGGTCAATGGCGCAGGCCTGAAAGGTGTTGGTCAGGCTGATGGCGTCCGCACCGGCGGCTTCCACCGCCTTGCACATCTCGGGGATGTTCTCGGCCTGCGGGCTCAGCTTGACCATCAGGGGCTTTTTGCAGGCCGCGCGCACCATGCGCACCACCTCGCCGGCTGCCTCGGCCTTGACGCCGTAGGCCATGCCGCCCACCTTGACGTTGGGGCAGGAGATGTTCAGCTCCACGATGTCCAC
>CAKSWU010000041.1 GCA_934513205.1 uncultured Faecalibacterium sp.
AGTTAAGCTCACTTGTGCCGAAGATAGTTAGCTGGAAACGGCTTGTGAAAATAGGTAGTCGCTGACTTGAACAGAAAAACGCTTCAGAAGAGATTCTGAAGCGTTTTTTCTTTGCAGAACAAAGCGAACAGGGGGAGGAGCCGGTTGTGGCTCTTCCCCCTGTTTTTCTGAGAGTAGAATGAAAGGAAATCAATGCTTATTGGCCAGCTTGCCGCCGAGGATGAAGGAGAGGATCGCTGCGATCACGAAGGTGGCAGCGATGCAGACAACCATCATCAGCAGATTGAAAGCACCGCCGTTTGCGTAGGTGGGCAGTGAGGTAATGCCCGGCATGACAAAGGCGTAGCACTTGGCACCCAAAATGACGGTCAGTGCGCCGCCGATGCCATTGGCGATCATAGCAGCGATGAGGGGAGTTTTGTTGGGAACCTGTACGGTGAACAGGGCAGGCTCGGAAATACCGAGGAATGCAGAAAAGCTGGTGGTGAGGGCCGCAGAGCGCAGCTCTTTATCCTTCATACGCAGTGCAGCACCGAAGGCGGCACCAGATTCGGCCATGTTGTGGCAGAAGGAAACGGGCAGAAGATAGTCATAGCCCAGAGTGGCAATGTTGGAGATCTGGATGGGAGAAGTGGACTGGTGCATACCAAACAGCACGATCAGCGGCATGAAGAAGCCCAGCAGGAAACCGGCGACAGGGCCCAGCAGGCTGAACAGCCAGACGATGCCGTCTGCCAGTGCCAGACCGCCGTAGGCGCCCAAAGGTGCAAATACCAGCAGAGTCAGCGGCACAGAGATGACCAGAGACAGCATGGGCACCAGCACCATCTTGAGAACATCGGGGATAAAACGGTCGATAATGTGATAAACGATGGCCAGCAGGCCTACGCCCAAAATGACGGGGAAAACGGAGTCTGCATAGGAGAACACCGGGACTGCGATGCCCAGGAAAGTAAAGGGACTGGGGTCTGCGCCTACGGCTTCCACAAAGGTGGGATACATCAGCGCACCGGCCATACAGACACCGAGGTATTCATTCACCTTGAATTTGCGTGCTGCAGAGATGGCCAGCAGGAAGGGAAGAAAGTAGAAGGGCACATCCGAGATCATGCTCAAGATCTGGCAGGTTCCGACACCGGTGTTTACGCCAAAGATCTCAGCCAGAGCCAGCAGGCCCTTGAGCATACCGCCTGCCACCAGTGCGGGCAGAATGGCAGAGAAGATGCCTGTGATGATATCCAGCACCTGAGCGCCCTTGACCTTTCCGGCAGAGGAAGGTTTATCTGCTGCCGCGGAGCTGTCCAGCAGGGGGACCACTTCATCATACACGCGATTGACATTGGGCCCGATGATGATCTGGTACTGACCATCCTTGATTTGTGCGCCCAGCACACCTTTGAGCTGGCGGATGTCGTCCAGCTTTGCAAGGCTGTCGTCCCGCAGATTGAAGCGCAGCCGCGTTACACAGTGCAGAGCGGTGGAAATATTGTGGCTGCCGCCCAGCAGCTCAACGATACTGGCTGCAAGTTCCTTGTTGTTCGTTGCCATAGGGGAATCCTCCTTTTACGGTAATATTTCTCAGGCGAGGTCTTCGCCATTGCTTTCAATGCACTTTTTATACCAGTAGAAGCTGTCCTTGCGGATGCGTTTTCCGGTGCCTTTGCCTCCGTTATCCAGATCGACATACACAACGCCATAGCGTTTGTCCATCGTCAGCGGTCCGCAGGAGACGATATCCAGAATGCCCCACATGGTGTAGCCCAGCAGCTCCACGCCGTCGCGCACAGCTTCCTTCATCTGCTGGATGTGTCCGCGCAGATAGTCGATACGGTAGGGGTCGTGCACAGTGCCGTCGGCCTCCACCACATCCGAAGTTCCAAGGCCGTTTTCAGCTACGAACAGCGGCAGACCGTAGCGGTCGTACAGCTGGTTCAGGGTGATGCGCAGGCCGATGGGGTCCTTCTGCCAGCCCCACTCACTGGTCTCCAGATAGGGGTTCTTATTGGCCATGATGAGGTTGCCGGAGGTCTTTTCCCAGCTTTGGTCGCTGGTGGACACCTGTGAGAAGTAATAGGAGAAGGAGACAAAATCCACCGTGCCCTGCTGCAGGAGCTCTTCATCGCCCGGCTCCATCCGGATGTCGATCCCCAGCTTGTCAAAATAGCGGTTCATGTAGGCGGGATACTTGCCGCGTGCCATGATGTCCGTGTAGAACCAGTTGGAATACTGGTCATCCAGAATGGCCTGCATGTTGTCCTCCGGGCGGCAGGTGGCGGGATAGGTGGTGAAGCGTGCGATCATACAGCCGATCTTGGAGCCGGGCAGCATCTCGTGACCCATTTTCACGACCCGCGCACTGGCAAGGAATTGATGATGAAGGCACTGAAAGATCTCCTGATCCATGTGCGGCTCCTGATCGGGGATCAGACACACACCGTCCCATGGGGAAAACCGGCCTGCATTGATCTCGTTGAAGGGCAGCCAGTAGTCTACCAGATCGCCCAGCTCACGGAACAGCACTTCCACATAGCGGCAGTAAAAGTCGATGGTCTTGCGGTTCTTCCAGCCGCCGTACTTCAGTACCAGCTGTACCGGGATATCATAGTGCAGGATGGTGGCAAAAACCTTCATGCCATGCTTTTTGCACTCGCCGAACAGATCTTTATAGTAGCGGATGCCGTCGGGGTTCGGCTGAGCGTCATCGCCGTTGGGAAACAGCCGGGCCCAGCAGATCGAGGTACGAAAGATCTTCATGCCCATTTCTGCGAGCAGCGCAAGGTCCTGCTTGTAGGTGTGATAGAAGTCGATGCCGCGGCGATTGGGATAATAAGTGGTGCCCATATCCTGAAGCGCCTGATCGAACTCTGCTTTGGAGAACGGGCTGCCGTGATGCTTTGCCTCGACTTGTTCATGGTTCCATGCGGGGTCGAGGTAGCGGAGATCCTGTGTGGAAATGCCCTTGCCGCCATCGCGGAAGCCGCCGTCTGCCTGAGAGCAGGAAATGGCACCACCCCACAGAAAATCGGCATCAAAACCGGATTTTGTCTTATAAGCCATGAAAATGCACTCCTTTTACAACAAGTTGTCACGAGGTGTGGATCCTTTTTGTTGAAAAAGCTCTTTCTGTATGTTATTATAGCAGAAAGAAAAGATATGATAATGGCATAAAAATTGGAAAATAGTATCAAAATCGGAGATATTGCCATGAATCCTGCTGAATTGGAGTTGTTCCTTTACCGCCATACCGAAAGCGAAAACTGGCATTTGCAGCACCCCGGGCAGCTGAGCCGCAGTTATGATAAGATGAAACAGGAGAAATTCCGAGGCGAGATGGGCTACTGTTTTGACTTTGTCAACACCCTGAAAAAAGATATGATCGGCATGATCAAGGAGACCCGGTTCACCGTTATCCCGAAGCACCACCATGTGGATATGGAACTGAACTATATTTACAGCGGGTCGTGTACCTTTGTCATCAATGGCAGAGAAGTTACTTTGAAAAAAGGGGATTTGTGCATTCTGGACAGTGACGTTTGGCACAGTGCCACCAGTTATAAAAAAGAACACGATATCGTCATCAACATCGTGTTCCGCAGGCAGTTTTTTGATGGAGTGTTCCTGAGCAGACTGTCACAGCAGGGAGTGGTGGCAGGTTTTCTGGTCGATGCAGTCTCCCGCAATCGCAGGCACGATAAATATCTCATCTTCCATACACAGAACGAACCAAAGATCCACTCTCTTATCCAATTCCTGCTGTGTGAATATTTTGACCGAAGCAGCTGCTATGGTGAGCTGGTCAAAGCCTATGCCACCGCACTGTTTCTGGAATTGGTGAACGTGATGCACTCACAGGCGGAGCGGACCATATCCGGCAGCAATGAGATCCTTGTGCCGGTGCTGCAATATCTGGAAAAGAACTATAAGAGCTGCACCCTTACACAGCTGGCGGAAAAGTTCGGCTATAACCCGAACTATCTCAGCGCCCAGCTCAAGCACATTACAGGCTGCTCTTTTGTGGAACTGAAGAACCGTCAGCAGTTCTCGGAGGCGGCGTTTCTGCTGGCAAACACCGAAACCTCCATCAGCGAGATCATAGAAAAGACCGGCTGCAGCAACCGGACATTCTTTTACCGGAAGTTTGAGCAGATCTACGGCATGACCCCGCGGGAATACCGTGTGCAGGCAAAGCGGCTGCAGGAATAAAAAGAAGCCCTGCGCACTGCACAGGGCTCCACGGATAGACAGGGGAGAATCAGTCATCATCGCTGTCCAGCTTGAGCACAGCGGTGAAAGCCTCGCTGGGCAGGGAAACGCTGCCCAGCTGACGCATCTTCTTTTTGCCTTCCTTCTGCTTTTCCAGCAGCTTCTTTTTGCGGGAGATATCGCCGCCGTAGCACTTGGCCAGCACGTCCTTGCGCATGGCCTTGACCGTCTCGCGGGCGATGATCTTGCCGCCGATGGCGGCCTGCACCGGGATCTCGAACAGGTTGCGGGGAATGTTGTCCCGCAGCTTCTCGCAGATGCGGCGTCCCTTGGCGTAAGCGTTGTCCCGGAATACGATCATGGAAAGTGCGTCCACCGGCTCGCCGTTGAGCAGGAAGTCCAGCTTGACCAGATCACTCTCGCGGTACTCCTTGAACTCGTAGTCGTAGCTGGCGTAGCCGCGGCTGCGGCTCTTGATGGCATCGAAGAAATCGTACACGATCTCACCCAGCGGCAGAGCATAGTGCAGATCCACCCGCACATCGTCCAGATATTTCATATCGATCAGCACGCCGCGTTTGTTCTGGCACAGATCCATCAGACCGCCCACATAATCGTTGGGGGTGTACAGATGCACATCCACAAAAGGCTCTTCCTGCTTGACGATGTTGGAGGGGTCGGGGTAGCTGGAAGGATTGTCGATCATCTCTACCGTGCCGTCGGTCAGGGTCAGACGGTAGCGCACGCTGGGGGTGGTGGTGATGATGTCCAGATCGAACTCCCGCTCCAGACGCTCGGTGATGATCTCCATGTGCAGCAGGCCCAAGAAGCCGCAGCGGAAGCCAAAGCCCAGCGCGGCACTGGTCTCCAGCTCAAAGGTCAGGGAGGCATCGTTCAGCTGCAGTTTTTCCAGCGCGTCCTTCAGGTCGGGGTACTTGGCACCGTCGGCGGGGTAGATGCCGCAGAACACCATGGGCTTGACCTGACGGTAGCCGGGCAGCGCCTCCGGGGTGGGGCGGTCGGCCAGCGTAACGGTATCGCCCACGCGGGTGTCCTGCACGGTCTTGATGCTGGCGGTCAGGTAGCCGACCTCACCGGCCTGCAGCTGGGCGCAGGGGGTCAGGGCGGTGGCACCCATGTGGCCCACTTCCACCAGCGTGAACTCGGCACCGGTGGCCATCATGCGGATGGTGTCGCCGGGCTTCACCGAGCCCTCGAACACGCGGATGTAAACGATGACGCCCTTGTAGCTGTCGTAGATGCTGTCAAAGATCAGTGCCTTCAGCGGGGCGTCCGGGTCGCCGGTGGGGGCGGGGATATCGCTGACCACACGCTCCAGCACCTGATCCACGTTCAGGCCGGTCTTGGCAGAGACGCGGGGTGCGTCCATGCAGGGCAGGCCGATGACGTCCTCCACCTCCTGCGCCACCTCGTCCGGGTGGGCGCTGGGCAGGTCGATCTTGTTCAGGATGGGCACCAGTTCCAGATCATGCTCCAGTGCCATGTAGGTGTTGGCCAGCGTCTGGGCCTCCACGCCCTGCGTGGCGTCCACCACCAGAATGGCACCCTCGCAGGCCGCCAGACTGCGGCTGACCTCGTAGGCAAAGTCCACATGGCCCGGGGTGTCGATGAGGTTGAACTCGTAGGTCTTGCCGTCCTTTGCAGTGTAGTTCATGGTCACGGCGCGGGCCTTGATGGTGATGCCGCGCTCGCGCTCGATGTCCATGTTGTCCAGGATCTGATCCTCCATGGTGCGCTCGTCCACGCTTTTGGTCAGTTCCAGAATGCGGTCCGACAGGGTGGATTTGCCGTGGTCGATGTGCGCGATGATGCAGAAGTTGCGGATGTTGTCTCTTGCCATGTAGTTCCTCCGAGAGAATTTATGCTTCCAGGATCCAGTCCTCGACGTCCACGATCTTTCCGTGCTCGAGGTAAACGCGGGGCACCCGGCGGGAGACCCCGCAGAGCACTTCGTAAGAGATGGTATCGGTCTTGCGGGCGATGGTCTCGGCATCGTCGCTGACACTGCCGCCCCACAGGATGGCTTCATCGCCTTCGTGCAGGTCCGGGATGCCGGTCACATCCACCATCATCTGATCCATGCACACCCGGCCCAGCACCGGGCAGGCTCTGCCGTGGATCTCGACAACGCCTTTGCCGCAGCTCAACTGGCGGGGGTAGCCGTCGGCGTAGCCGGTGCACAGGGTGGCCACCAGAGTGGGCTTTTCAGCGGTGAAGCGGCGTCCGTAGCTGGCGCACTGACCGGGCTGCATCTCCTTGACCATGCTCACCACGGTCTTGAGGGTCATCACCGGCCGGAACTGCCCGAACCGGACCTCGTCGCTGGGGTCGTAGCCGTACAGGATGATGCCGGGGCGTGCCATGCAGCGCTCCCGGGGCAGACCCTCGGGCCAGTCCGGGTGCAGCATGACCCCGGCAGAGTTGTCGCAGTGCACAAGGGCCGGCTCCCGCCCGGCGTCCTTCAGCGCGTGGAAGGCTTTCACGAACAGCGCGTGCTGCTCGGCGGTATAGGCGACGTTCTCCGCTGCAGTGTCGTCTGCCACCGAAAAGTGCTGGAACAGGCCGGTCATTTCCAGTCCCGGCAGCGCACAGACCGCCAGCATCTCCCGGATGGCGGCGTCAAAATCGGTGCGCAGGGCAAAGCCGATGCGGCCCATGCCTGTGTCGGCCTTCAGGTGGATGTGCACCCTGCCGCCTGCTGCCACCGCAGCGGCGGACAGGTTCCGGGCCTGTTCCGTGGAGTAGCAGGCCACCGTGATGTGCTCGGCGATCAGGGTGGGAGCGTATTCCGGCTGCACATGGCCCAGAATCAGGATGGGCAGCGTCTGCCCCGCCTTGCGCAGCTGCACGGCCTCGGTCAGGCAGCTGACCGCCAGCCATGCTGCGCCCTCCTCGGCAAAAATGCGGGCGCACTGCACGGCGCCGTGACCGTAGCTGTCGGCCTTGACCACGGCGCACAGAGGCAGGGCCCCGGCACGGGCTTTGACCGCCCGAAAGTTATCACGAAGGGCGTCAAGGTCGATCTCGGCCCAGACGTGTTTTTCAAAAGGTTGAGTCTGCATGATTCATTCGTCCTTTTTTGTGATAGTAAAACTGCCGCGCCCGGTGTGGACGGGTGCCCAGCCGTCAATGCCGCTTTCCTGCAGCGCGTGCAGGGTCTTTTGCCGGAAGGCGTGGTCGGTGCGGCAGCGTTCCTTCACGAATTCCTTGGTCTCTTCCCGCACGGTGACGCCGTCTGCAGGGCAGGCACTCTTCACGATGGGCAGGCCCTCGGCGCGGACGGCGTTGAGCACCTCCTGCTCGGTGGCAAGGAGCATGGGCCGGATGAGGGTCAGGTCCCGGCGGGACAGGTAGGTGACCGGCGAGAAACAGCCGATGCGGCCCTCCCGCCAGAGGTTCATATAAAAGGTCTCCACTGCATCGTCCAGATGATGCCCCAGCGCCACCTTGTTGCAGCCCAACTCCTGCGCGGCGGTGTGCAGTGCGCCGCGGCGCAGCTTGGCGCACAGGGCGCAGGGGTTCTTTTCCTTGCGGTAGTCGAACACCACGGGGCCGATCTCGGTGCGGCGAATCTGATACGGGATGCCGTACCGGGCGAACAGCGCTTCCAGCACCGAATAATCCATGGGCTTTCCGCCGAACTGGGGGTCCAGCGTGACGGCCTGCACGCTGAACTCGAACCCGATGTACTTGCGCAGCTCGGCAAGGCCGATGGTCAGCGCTACGCTGTCCTTGCCGCCGGAAACGCCCACCATCACCCGGTCGCCGGGGGCGATCATTTCGTAGTCCTGCACGGCCTTGCGCATCAGACCGCAAAGCCGCTGCATTGCATGGGAACTGCTCATACCAGTGTCACGCTTTCCACCAGATTCACCACATCGTTGATGGATGCCAGCTTGGTCAGGCCGGAAACATAGACCACATCGCCGTCCGGGTAGGTGATGACCGCCAGCACGGCGTAATAGGTCTGAATGTCGCAGCGCACGGCTTCCACCTGTGCGCCGTCGATGGTCAGGTTCACCTTGCGGGGCTTGATGACGCCGTAGGCCTGCTTCAGGTCCTTTTCAGAGGCATCAATGAAGTCCTCATAGCTGTCGGCGGTGCCCCGCTGCAGCAGCACGGCCTGATAATCCTCGCCATCGGCAGATTCTGCCGTGGACAGCTCCAGCACGGTGCCAAGGGCGGGGTCCTCGGTCATGCGGCAGACCTTCCAGATGGAGCTGTCATAATACACCGAGATGCCGTTGGAGCCGGAATAGCGGGTGTCCGGGTCGGCGGGGACACTGCGGTTGACCAGCAGGGTCAGGATGATGTAGGCAAGGATGCCCAGTGCAACAAAGATGCCCATGGCAGCCAGCAGTTTGGAGGTGCGGCGCTGGGCCGATGCGTTGCGGTCGATATGGTTAGACATATAAAAATGTTCTCCTTATTGGTGTGGGCGGCAGCAAGCGCCGTATCCTTTATAGTATAGCACATCCGGGCACAAAATTGTAGCGTGCAGCGCGAGAAAATCGTCTCCGGCGGGCAGAAAATTTTTGAAAAAACCGAACGGAGAAATCGAGAGGATTTATTAGAAAACAAGAGATTTTGAGAGATTGAAAATATTACGCTGAAAAAATCGGAAAATGTTGTTGACAGGCAGCTTTTTATGATGTATACTGACAATCGCGCCGCACAAGGCGCCTGAAACATCCAGAAAGTTTATCAGGAGGAAATAGATATGAGCACTACTCTCGTGAAGCCCGCTGAAGTCGAGCGCAAGTGGTACCTGCTCGACGCTGCCGGCAAGAGCCTGGGCCACGTCGCTGCTGAGGCTGCTGTTCTGCTGCGCGGCAAGCAGAAGGT
>CAKSWU010000042.1 GCA_934513205.1 uncultured Faecalibacterium sp.
TGGGTGGACTACGGTGCCTTCGGCGAAAATCTGGTCATCGAGGGCTTCGATTTCCGCAATCTGCCGGTGACCAGCCGATTCGCCATCGGGGATGTGGTGCTGGAGATGACCCAGATCGGCAAGGAGTGCCACAACGACTGCGTCATCAAGCAGCAGACCGGCGAGTGCATCATGCCCCGCGAGGGCGTGTTTGCTCGGGTGCTGACCGGCGGCGAGATCCATGTGGGGGACGAAGTGACCCTGCTGCCCCCGCTGGAAAACCCGCCCCTGCGCGCTGCCGTCATCACCCTTTCCGATAAGGGCAGCCGCGGTGAGCGGGAGGATAAAAGCGGCCCGCTGATCGCCCAAATGCTCACCGCCGCTGGCTATGTGGTGGAGGAGACCATGATCCTGCCGGACGAGGCCAAGGCGCTGAAAGCGCAGCTCATCCGCATGGCAGACGGCCGTCAGGTGAACCTTGTGCTCACCACCGGCGGCACCGGCTTCTCCCCCCGGGACATCACCCCGGAAGCCACCTGCGCTGTGGCCGACCGCAACGCCCCCGGCATTGCCGAGGCCATGCGCTACCACAGCCTGAGCATCACCCCGCGCGGGATGCTGAGCCGCGGCGTCAGTGTGCTGCGCGGAAAGACCCTGATCGTCAATCTGCCGGGCAGTCCCAAGGCGGTGCAGGAGAATTTGGAGTACATCCTGCCCAGCTTGGAGCACGGAGTACGCATCGCCGCGGGTCTGGACGGCGAGTGCGCCCGCAAGTAAGGTTTCCCCGCCCTGTTTTCCTTGACGGGGCGTAGAAATAAATATTTTTTACTTGAAGTAAGGAGAAACAGATATGAACAACCATCGCATTTCCCGCCGGAGCTTTCTGGCAGCTGCCGGTATGACCGGTGCAGCCGCTGCCCTCACCGCCTGCGGCGGTGCTGCTTCCAGCGCAGCATCGTCTGTGGCGTCCTCTGCCGCCGCTTCCTCGGAAGCAGCCCAGAGCGTGGAGCTGATCGTGTTTGCCGCAGCTTCCCTCACGGAGACGCTGAACGCCATCGGTGAGAGCTACACGGCAGAGCACCCGGAGGTGACTTTCCGCTTCAACTTCGACTCTTCCGGCACCCTCAAGACCCAGATTCAGGAGGGCGCGGATTGCGATCTGTTCATCTCTGCCGGTCAGAAGCAGATGAACCAGCTGGACATCACCGCCTCTGCCGATGTGAACAAGGACGGGCTGGACTTTGTGGACGCCGACAGCCGCGTAAACCTGTTGGAAAACAAGGTGGTGCTCTGCGTGCCGGAGGGCAGCGACAAGGGTATTGACAGCTTTGCTGCACTGGCTGAACACCTGAAGGCACAGGATATCCTGTTCTGCATGGGCAACAGCGATGTGCCCGTGGGCCAGTACACCCAGAAGATCCTTGCCTACTACGATCTGGACGAAGCCGCACTGGCTGCTGCGGGCGTCATCACCTACGGCTCCAACGTCAAGGAGGTGACCACGCAGGTCACCGAGGGCAGCGTGGATGCCGGTGTCGTTTACTGCACCGATGCCTTCAGCGCCGGTCTGACCCCCGTGGACGAGGCCACCAAGGAGATGTGCGGTCAGGTCATCTACCCCGCCGCCGTGCTGAAGGCCGCCCCCAACGCCGAGGCTGCCAAGGAGTTTTTGGCCTACCTGCAGACCGACAAGGCCATGACCGTGTTCGAGGGCGTGGGCTTCAGCGCCGTATAAAGGAGCAGCCATGGACTGGTATCCGTTGTGGAACAGCCTGCGCATTGCCCTCATCAGCTGCGCGGCGGTGTTCTTTCTTGGCATTTTTGCCGCCTACTATATCGCCCGGCTGCCCCGGGTGGTCAAGGGTGTGCTGGATGTGCTGCTCACCCTGCCCATGGTGCTGCCGCCCACAGTGGTGGGCTACTTTCTGCTGCTGCTCTTCGGGGCCAAGCGGCCCTTGGGCATCTTCTTTCTGCAGCAGTTCGGGGTCAAGCTGGTGATGAACTGGTACAGCGCCATCTTTGCCTCCATCGTGGTGGCCTTTCCGCTGATGTACCGCACCGCCCGCGGCGCGTTTGAAAGCTTTGACGAAACGCTGGCGTGGTCGGCGCAGACGCTGGGGCAGTCCAACACATGGATCTTCTGGCGGGTGCGGATGCCCGCCTGCCGTCAGGGCATTCTGGCGGGCACGGTGCTGGCTTTTGCCCGGGCACTGGGCGAATACGGCGCTACCAGCATGATCGCGGGCTACACCCCCGGCAAGACCGCTACCATCGCCACCACAGTCTACCAGCTGTGGCGCACCAACGATGAACTGGGTGCCATGCGGTGGGTGCTGGTGGATATCGCCATTTCGGCGGTGGTGCTGCTGGCGGTGAACCTGCTGGAGAAAAAACAGAAAGCGGGTGGCCGGAAATGAGTCTTGAAGTCAACATTGAAAAAAAGCTGGACGGCTTTACCCTCCGCGCCGCCTTTACCGTCGGCAACACCTCCACCGCCCTGCTGGGCGCTTCCGGCTGCGGCAAAAGCATGACATTGCGGTGCATCGCGGGCATCGTAAAGCCGGACCGCGGACGCATCGTGCTGGACGGGCGGGTGCTGTTTGACAGTGCACAGCACATCGACCTGCCGCCGCAGCAGCGGGGCGTGGGGCTGCTGTTTCAGAACTACGCCCTGTTCCCCAACATGACCGTGGAGCAGAACATTCTCTGCGGACTGAAGGCGGAAAAAGACCCCGCCGCCCGCCGCGCCGCCTGCGCCGAGATGCTGCGCGCCATGCGGCTGGAACCCCTTGCCAGGCGCTATCCCGCCCAGCTTTCCGGCGGGCAGCAGCAGCGCGCCGCGCTGGCACGCATTCTGGTGGGCAAGCCCCGCATCCTGATGCTGGACGAGCCCTTCAGCGCGTTGGACAGCTACCTGCGGGAGGAGGTGGAGGGCGAGGTGGGCAGCCTGCTGGCAAACTTTGCGGGCACCGCCCTGCTGGTGACCCACAACCGGGACGAAGCCTACCGCCTGTGCAAAGAGATGATCGTGCTGAATGAAGGACAGGTGCTGCGTGCCGGTACCACCAAGGCCGTTTTTGCCGACCCGCAGAGCGTCGCTGCCGCACGGCTGACCGGCTGCAAGAACATTCTGCCCTGCACCCCGCTGTCTAGCCGCACCGTCCGGCTGGACGGCTGGAACACCACCCTGCGGCTGGCACTGCCCGTCCCGGCGGGCTGCACCGCTGTGGGCATCCGCGCCCACGACCTTGCGCCCTGCGCCGCCGATGCACCCAATGCCATCCCGGTAAAGACGGTCTCCTTGAGCGAGAACCCCTTTGACTGGAACCTCATCTGTACCCCGCCGGACAGCACAGAGCAGCTGTGGTGGAAGGTAAGCAAAAAAAGCCTTTCCTCGGCTGCGCCCGCCGCGCCGCAGCACCTGTGTGCCGCGCCGGAGAGCATCATGCCTCTGAATGACTGAATCACAGACAAAAACCGGGCAGACCGCTGGTCTGTCCGGTTTTTTCTATGGAACGAAACTGCTGCTCAGAACTCGTTGCCGGGAAAGCGGGGAATGCCGTCAAAGCCCTTTTGCAGGTCGGCGTCCGAGGGGATGTAGTCGGTCATCTTGCCCTCGTGGAACTTTTCGTAGGCCACCATGTCAAAGTAGCCGGTGCCGGTCAGGCCAAAGACGATGGTCTTTTCCTCGCCGCGCTCCTTGCACTTCAGCGCCTCGTCGATGGCCACCCGGATGGCGTGGCTGCTTTCCGGCGCGGGCTACGGCAGCTACCGGTACTACGTCACCCGCACCGGCGAGGGACGCAACATGGCGGTATTTCTGGACGGCTACCAGCAGCTGCGCTCAATGGGCAGTGCAGCGTCTCCCGGATCAGGCTGCTGCGCAAAAAGCTGCCATTGACGCGCGCGGTGCAGAGGGCGATAATGGAAGAGAGAGGCCTGACATCGTGTCAAGCCTGCCAAAGGGAGGTATGGATCATGCAAGAACTTGCACACATCAGCGAGGACGGCACCCGGACCCAAAGCGTTGCCCAGCATCTGCACAATACCGCTGCTCTGGCGGCATCTTTTGCCGCCGGGTTTGGTGCACAGAGCGAAGCCGCCTATGCCGGAATGCTGCACGACATCGGCAAATACAGCCAGAAATTTCAGCGCCGGCTGGCCGGCGGACCGGCGGTGGACCACTCCACCGCCGGGGCACAGGAGGCAATGAAAGGCCGCACGCCTCACATTCAGGCTGCCCTTGCCATCGCCGGGCATCACGCCGGACTGCCGGACGGTGGAAACCCTCACGATCCCAAGGACGCCCCCACCCTGTTCGGACGGCTGAAAAAGCCCGTGGAGCCCTACGATGGCTGGCAGGCGCTCCCCCTGCCCCAGAGCGCCCCGCCGGACTGGGCAAACCACGACCCGCTGGATTTTGCGTTCTTTACCCGGATGCTGTATTCCTGCTTGGTGGACGCGGATTTTATCGACACCGAGACCTTTATGAACGGGCAGGCTGCGCCCCGTGGCAGCGGGGAGCCGCTGTCCGCCCTGCTGGAAAAGGTGCGTGCCAAAGCCGGCGGCTATCTTGCGGCGCAAAACACCTCACCGGTCAGCGCCCAGCGCAACACCGTGCTGCGCGCCTGCATGGAAAAGGGTGCCCACGGCGCGCCGGGACTGTATACCCTCACGGTGCCCACCGGCGGCGGCAAGACCTTTGCCTCCCTTGCCTTTGCGCTGGAACAGGCCGCTGCACAGGGGATGAAGCGGGTGATCTATGTGATCCCATATCTGTCCATCATCGACCAGACTGCCGCCGTTTTTTCAGACCTTCTGGGGGCAGAAAACGTGCTGGCGGATTATTCCTGCGCGGACTACAAAAGCCTTGAACGGGACGACCTGACCCCGGAGCAGTACCGGCAGCTTCTGTCCAGCGAAAACTGGGACGCCCCGGTGGTGGTGACCACAGCAGTGCAGTTTTTTGAATCGCTGTATGCCAACCGCAGCAGCCGCTGCCGCAAGCTGCACAACATCGCGGACAGCGTGATCATCTTTGACGAAGCGCAGACTTTGCCCGCCAGCTGCCTGCTGCCCTGCATCAGCGCCATTGCGCAGCTGGTGCGGCATTACCACACCACTGCTGTGTTGTGTACCGCCACCCAACCCGCGCTGGAGCCATACTTCCGGCAGTTTGCGCCGGAGCTGCCCCTGCAGGAGATCGTACCGGACACCGCAGCCCTGTACACCACCCTGCGCCGCACCACCCTTTGCGATGCCGGGCAGCTGACGCAGGAGGCACTGACCGCGCAGCTTTGCGCACTGCCGCAGGTGCTATGCGTAGTCAACCGGCGCAAAACGGCGCAGGAATTGTACGCCGCTCTGCCCGCCGAGGGCAACTACTGCCTGACCACCCTGCTGTGTGCCGCGGACCGCCGCCGCCAGCTGACCGAGATCCGGCAGCGGCTGCGGGAGGGGCGGCCCTGCCGGGTGGTTTCCACCTCGCTGATCGAAGCCGGTGTGGACGTGGACTTCCCCGCCGCATACCGGGAGCTGTGCGGGCTGGACTCTCTTTTGCAGACCGCCGGGCGCTGCAACCGGGAGGGACGCCGCAGTGCGGCAGAAAGCCTGGTATACCGCTTCTGGCTGGAAGGGTGCAGCGTCCCGCAGATGCTGCACCAGAACGTGCACGCCCTGCTGTACGCTGCAAGCTGCACCGCAGCACTGGACAGCCCGGAGGCCGTCAAGGCCTACTTTCAGGAGCTGTATTTCGCGCGGGGCGAATCGGCGCTGGACACCAACGGCATTCTGGATGCCCTGCGCAAGGGGATCTCGGGCTGCATCTTCCCGTTTGCACAGGTGGCAGAGCAGTTCCGCCTGATCGAGTCGCCCACCCGCACCGTTTACCTGCCCGTTGGCGAAGGCAAAGCCCTTTGCGACCAGCTGCACAGCGGAACTGTGAGCCGTGCACTTTACCGCAAGCTGGGCGCTTACAGCGTAGCCTGCTATGCCCCGCAGTTTCAGGCATTGAGGGACGCCGGGGCGCTGGAACTGCTGCCCAACGGCAGCGCCATCCTGACCGACAGCACCCTGTACGATGCCAAGACCGGGCTTTCCATGGACGTGGAAACCGGAAAAGGTCTGTTTTTCTGACAAAAAATCAGAAAAATGGCAAAGAAAATGCGCAAAAGTCCTTTTTATAACACCTTATAAGCAGTATTATATCCATATAAACCAAATTTGAAAGGAGGTGGTGTTCATGTCCATGCTGATCGAGGTCTGGGGCAGCTACGCCTGTTTTTCAAGACCGGAGATGAAAACCGAGCGTGTATCCTACGACATTATGACGCCCTCGGCGGCGCGCGGGCTGGTGGAGGCGATCTACTGGCACCCGGGCATGAAGTACCATATCGACCGCATCTATCTGCTTAAGCCGGTGCAGTTCGCCAGCATCCGGCGCAATGAGGTCAAGGCCACCCTGCTGTCCTCGGCGGCGCTCAGTGCAGCCAAGGGCGGCGAGGTGCCCATGCTGTGCACGGCAGAAAATATCCAGCAGCGGGCGGCACTGGTGCTGCAGGATGTGCATTACGTGATCGAATGCCATTTCACCATGACCGAAAAAGCCGCATCTGGCGATAACCCGGGCAAATTTCAGGATATCTTGCGGCGGCGGCTTGCCAAAGGGCAGTGCTATCACCAGCCCTGCTTTGGCTGCCGGGAGTTTCCGGCAAACTTCCGGGAATGGCACGGCAGGGCCGAGGAGATCCCCGCACTGCCGCTCACGCAGGATCTGGGCTTTATGCTGTATGATCTGAACTATTCCGACCCGGAAAATATCCGCTCCCAGTTCTTCCGGGCAAAGCTGGAAAACGGCGTGCTGGACTGCCGGGATATGGAGGTGTTTACATGATCTTACAGGCACTTACGGCCTATTACGAGCAGCTTGTCCGGCAGGGCAGGCTTTCTGCCCCCGGCTGGGACGACAGCTTTAAGGTGAGCTATGAGCTGCGGTTGAACGATGCCGGGCAGCTGGTTTCCGTGCTCGACCTGCGCACAGAAACGAAGATGGGCAAAAAGACAGTCCTTGCCCCACGTGCAATGCGCGTACCGGCGCACGTCAAGCGTGCCTCCGGCATTGCAGCCAACTTTTTGTGCGACAACTCCACCTATCTGCTGGGCGCAGACGAAAAAGGCAAGCCGGAGCGCGCTGCGGATTGCTTCAAAGCCTGTGCCAAATTGCATCACGCCATTCTGGATGGCGTAGACAGCCCCGCAGCCCGGGCGCTTCTTGCGTATTTTGACAGCTGGGATCCGGCGCAGGCTGCCGCGCATCCCCTATTGGCTGAGCAGTGGAAGGAGATCACCGGCAACGCCAACCTGATCTTTGGCTACGAAGCTGCCGACCACAGCCACAGCTTTGTCAACGACGACCTCGCCATTCAGAACGCATGGCAGTCGTACTACAATGACCGCTCTGCCGATTCGGACATGGGACAATGCCTGATTACCGGCAAGTATGCCCCCATCGAGCGCACCCATCCCAATATCAGCGGTGTACCCGGGGCGCAAAGCTCCGGCGCCGCGCTGGTATCCTTCAACGCACCGGCCTTCTGCTCCTACGGCCACGAACAGGGCGATAACGCCCCTGTCAGCAAGTACGCCGCCTTTGCCTATACCACTGCACTGAACCGCCTGCTTGCTGACCGCAACCACTGCAAACATGTTGGCGATACCACGATTCTGTGCTGGGCAGAAAACGCAGAGCCGGTCTATCAGGACGCCATGAGCATGTTCCTGTTTGGGGCAGACGAAACCTCCGGCATTCAGGAAAGCGATGTACAGGCCGCGCTGAAACGGCTGTCTGCCGGGCAGACAGTGCCTTTTCTGGAAAAAGAGCTTTCCCCCGGCCAGCACTTTTATCTATTGGGGCTGGCACCCAATGCAGCGCGTCTTTCGGTGCGATTCTTTTTGCGGGACACCTTCGGCAGCTTTGCGCAAAACTTGCAGCGGCACGCCGAGGAAATGGAGATTGACTGCTCCGAGAAAGAAAAGTTCCGCACCCTGCCCATCTGGGCTGTGGTGAACGAGACGACCCGCACCGTGCCCGGACAGCCCGCAAAGCCCTCGCCGCAGCTGGCAGGCGACCTGTTGCGCGCCGTTCTGACCGGCGGGCGCTACCCCGCCACCCTGCTGAACGGAGTGACCCTGCGCATCCGTGCCGAACAGAATGTGACCCGCGGCCGGGCTGCTGTGATCAAAGCGTATTACCTGCGTAATTACCCTACCGAACTGAACAAGGAGGTCTATACTGTGAGCCTGAACGAAACCACCAATGTTCCCTATCTTCTGGGGCGGCTGTTCTCGGTGCTGGAGGCCGTGCAAAAAGCTGCCAACCCCGGCATCAACACCACCATCAAGGACCGGTATTTCAACGCCGCCTGCGCCACGCCGGGCATGGCCTTCCCCACCCTGTTGCGGCTGAGCCAGAAGCATCTGCGCAAGCTGAACGACGGCCTTGCCACCTACTACGATGATCGGATCACCGAACTGATGGCGCAGCTGCCGGAAAGCGGTTTCCCCGCCCGGCTCAGCCTGCCGGATCAGGGCAAATTTGCCATCGGCTACTACCACCAGACCCAGAAACGCTTTGCCAAAAAGAACGAGGA
>CAKSWU010000043.1 GCA_934513205.1 uncultured Faecalibacterium sp.
TCCCCGCAAGGGGACGGAAACGCTTCATAGCTCGTTGCCATCTCGATGACAGCATCATTTCAACTTATCCCCGCAAGGGGACGGAAACATTGAAGTGCCAGCCGGTGAACCTGCTGATGCAAGAATTTCAACTTATCCCCGCAAGGGGACGGAAACTTGGTATCCATAATATTTCCTCCTTATGGATCATAGATTTCAACTTATCCCCGCAAGGGGACGGAAACCGGCCGGTCAGAACCATATAGACAACACCATTCTATTTCAACTTATCCCCGCAAGGGGACAAAAAACTCCGCATCAAAAAAGATGCGGAGTTTTTCTTTTGCAAACCTTAACTCTTTGTTTTCCGTGGGCTATTCCTCTATGAACAGAGCTGCTGCGGCATTTTCTCTGCCATGGCTTTTGTATTGCGACAAAATGTGCTATAATAGAGCCAATTCCAAGCATCTCTTACAAAATACACAAACGCATTTTTTATTTATTGTGCAATTCTTCCACAATTTGTAAAGGAGATGGTATTTTGAACGTTCTCACCCTGCAGTCCACCTACGGCGGGCTGCTGCACGACACCGGCAAAGCGGTGTACCGTGCCGGTGGGCAGCGCGGCAGCCACGGGGAGCAGGGCTGCCAGTTTTTGCGCGGTGTTTTGTCCGGCGCAGACTGGGCCCCGGTTCTGGACTGTGTGCGTTACCACCACGCCGCCGCGCTGCGCGGTGCTGCAAAAACACTGCCGGCCGATTCCCCGGCATATCTGGTCTATCTGGCCAACCTGCTTTCCGGCGCGGCTGACCGCCGGGAGACCGAAGGCGAAAGCGATGCCTACCGGCGGGAGCTTCCGCTGGATGCGGTGTTCACCCACCTGAACGGTTCCCACCCCGGCTGGATGATGCCTGCACAGCCGCAGGACGGCAGCCTGAAGCTGCCGCAGAAGTCCCAGCCGCTTTCCGCTGCCGTCTACGCCGAAGCCGTGCGCACGCTGGAAGCGCAGCTGCCGCAGCTGCAGCCCCAGCCGGAGCAGCTCGGCAAGCTGCTGGGGCTGCTGGAAACGCAGCTTGGCTGTTTCCCGTCCAGCATCTATCCCGGGGACGGCGCGGATATTTCCCTGTTCGACCACGCCAAGACCACCGCAGCCATTGCGGCGTGCCTTAGCGAATATGTGCAGGCAAACCACATCACAGACCTGCGCAAAGCCCTTTTTGAACAGCAGGAAGATTTTTGCCGGAAGGACGTTTTTCTGCTTTACACCGCCGATTTTTCCCGCATCCAGAAGTTCCTTTATACCGTCCACACCGAAAACGCCCTGCGCTCCCTGCGCAGCCGGTCGTTCTTTCTGGAGCTGCTCATGGAGCACTATCTGGACGAGCTTCTGGCCGGGTGCGGCGTGTCCCGCGCCAACTTGATTTACAGCGGCGGCGGGCACTGCTATGTGCTGCTGCCCAACACTGCCGCTGTGGCCGATACCCTGACCCGGTGGAACCGGCAGTTCAACCGCTGGCTGCAGCAGCAGTTCGGCACCCAGCTGTTTCTGGCCAACGCATGGACGCCCTGCTCCGGCAACGACCTGACCAACACCCCCGCCCAGAGCAGCCCCTATAAGGAGCTGTTCCGCCGGGTGAACCGGCTGCTGGAACAGCACAAATTCCATCGCTACACCGCCGAAGATCTGCGCCTGCTGAACGATACCGCCGCTTACCCGGACGGCCGGGAATGCAAGGTGTGCGGCACCAGCGCCGCCCTTTCGGGCGAGCTTTGCCCGTGGTGCAGGCTGTTTGCGGAGTTTTCCTACAAGATCCAGCACAAGAGCGTTCTGGTGGTAAGCCGCCAGCCCTCGGCAGCCGATGACTGCACGCTGCCCACGCTGGACGGCAGCGGAGCCTACCTGACCACGACCGACCGGGCTGCGGCGCAAAAGCGCCTTGCTTCCGGCGAACCGATCCTGCGGATATACACCAAAAACACACCGTACAGCGATCTTTCTTCCTCTACCAACCTGTATGTGGGCGATTACGCCGCCAGCAACAGTATGGAAGAACTGGCCCAGCAGTCTGCGGGCGTGCGCCGCATTGCGGTCTGCCGCATGGATGTGGACAACCTCGGCCATGCCTTCATCTCCGGTTTTGAACAGGAGAACGAAAAAGACCCGGTGCGGCGGATGCGCTATGTCAACCTGTCCCGCACCTCGGCGTTCTCCCGGCAGATGTCCCTGTTCTTCAAGGGCTACATCAACGGCATTCTGGAGGGTTTGCAGGTAAGCATCGTCTATGCCGGCGGCGATGACGTGTTCCTTGTGGGCGCATGGAGCGATGTTCTGGAAGCCGCGCAGCGCATCCAGCGCAATCTGACCGCCTTTTCCTGCGGGGCGCTGACCCTCAGCGCAGGCATCGGCATCTTCGATGACCATTACCCCATCCGGCTTTCTGCCGAGGAGACCGCCGCACTAGAGGAAGCCGCCAAGCATCTGCCCGGCAAAAATGCCGTGGCGCTGTTCATGCCGGAGCGCAAAGCCGTCCGGGATGCAAAGGGCAATCTGCTGGTGCAGCCGGAGCAGGGGCATACCTATGCGTGGGACACCTTCCGCACAGCGGTGCTGGAAGAAAAGGTAGGCTGTTTGCAGCGCTTCTTCCAAGCCTATGACCGCAGCTGCGCAGACAAAGGCGAGACCCCGCGCGGAAACTCCATGCTCTACAATCTGCTGGCGCTGCTGCGGGAAGCGGAGAACGACCGCATCAACCTTGCGCGGTATGCCTATCTGCTGGCGCGGCTCTCCCCCAAAAAGAGCGCGCCGGACTATCCGATCTACGAGCAATTTTCTCACAGCATGATGGATTGGGCTTTAGACGCCGTGCAGCGTCACCAGCTCATCACCGCGATCTACATTTATGTGTATCAGAACAGAAAGGGTGGCGACACAGATGGCAGAATGGAATAACAATGGCCGAGGCTATGGCGGCGGCTATAACAACAGCCGGGGCGGATATAACAACAGCTACAACGGGAACCGCAGCTCTTCCAGCAGCTATAACAACCGCGGCGGCTACGGTCAGCAAAAGGAGCTCCCGCCGGAGATCACGCCAAAAAAGGTGCCGGAAGATTATGTGGACGAAGCCGAGCGCATCATGCGCAAACTGATGAGCGGCGGCAAGACCGTGACCACCAGCAAGATCCGCAACCTGCTGAGCCTTGTGACCGATATCTATAACAAAGAAAGCATCCGCACTGAGGACAAGCTGCAATCAGACAGCGTGGTCAAGCTCAACCTGATGCGGGTGCGTGTGGCTTATGAGTGCGGGCGCGATGATACCGTAAAAAGCTTTGTGGCGCAGACGAACCTGCTGGAATACCTTAAGGGCATTTCCACCGACCGTGCGGATCTGATCCGTTTTGCACACTACATGGAAGCGCTGGTCGCTTTCCACCGCTACTTTGGCGGCAAGGAGGGGTAATTATGTATGGTAAAATTCT
Organism: uncultured Faecalibacterium sp.; assembly: GCA_934513205.1. GTDB lineage: Bacteria > Bacillota > Clostridia > Oscillospirales > Ruminococcaceae > Faecalibacterium. The sequence goes on from CAKSWU010000043.1 coordinate 3,463, forward strand.
GATCCGGTGTGACCTGATCGTGCGCACCGGTATGCACATCGGCGGTTCCTCTGCGTTTTCTGCCATCGGTGCTGTGGACAGCCCGGTGGTGCGCGACTGCTATACCGGTCTGCCCATCGTGCCCGGCAGCAGCCTGAAGGGCAAGCTGCGCACTCTGCTGGCCCGCAGCGTATATCAGGATATAGACGCAATGGCAAAAGCCGGTAATTGCAACAAGGACCCCGAGCAGATCCTGCGCCTGTTCGGTGCCTCGGAGCCGGTGCGCCGTTCCCGCCTGCAATTTGCAGACGCCTTCCTGACCAACGAAAAAGCGCTTTCCAACGTAGGCGTGACCGAGGTCAAGACCGAAAACGCGATCTCCCGTGCAACCTCTGTGGCCAATCCCCGCCAGATCGAGCGCGTGATCGCCGGTGCAGCCTTTGGCGTCAGCATCGTTTACGATGTCACCGACCCGGCACAGGTGGAGGAAGATCTTGCCCTGCTGGCCAAGGGCATGAAGCTGCTGCAGATGGATTATCTGGGCGGTCACGGCTCCCGCGGCAGCGGCCGCGTCAGCCTGAAAAACTTTGCGCTGGAAAGCTACGGCGCACCGGTGGAGCTTGACAGCCTGAAAGCCCTCTTTGATGAGGTGGACAGCTATGAACTATTTTCTGTTTAAGCTTCAGTTCGACACCGCCGTACATTTCGGCGGCTCGGACTCCGCATTGTCGCTCTACACCTCCGAGGAGACGTTGCGGGCAGATACCCTGTTTTCCGCGCTTTGCCATGAGACGCTTGTCCAGCAGGGAGAAGCTGCACTGGAGCGGCTATGCGAAAGCGTCCGGCAGGGCAAACTCCTGTTCAGCGATACGATGCCGTGGTACGGCGAAACGCTCTACCTGCCCAAGCCCATTGCTGCATCGGAATCCACCGAGGAGGTGGAGACCACCCTGCGCAAAAAGGTCAAAAAGATGGCTTGGATCCCTGTGCTGGCCTTCGACCGCTATGCCAAAAGCCTGCACGCAGGGCATTTTACGCCTGATGACCAGCCGGAAAGCTTTGGCACGCATTACGAGCAGACCAAGGCCGCTGTCCCCATGCAGGGGGACACCATGCCGTATCAGGTAGGGCTATTCCGGTTCGCGCCGGACTGCGGGCTGTATTTCCTCTGCGGCCTTGCAGAGAATGGGCAGGATAAAGCGCTGGAGCACCTGCTGGACGGGCTGGGTGCCACCGGGATCGGCGGCAAGGTCAGCGCCGGTTACGGCAAATTTCATGTGGTGCAAAAGCGCTGCCTGAATACGTCCTCTGACGCGCAGACCAAGTGGCTGTACCGTGCGCTTTCTGCCAACCGCGCGCCCTATCTGCTGCTGACTACCAGCCTGCCGCAGGCGGATGAGCTGGACAGCGCGCTGCAAGACGCCTCTTTCCAGCTGGTGCGCCGCAGCGGCTTTATGGCCTCGGATCGCGTGGAAACGCCGCTGAAGAAAAAAACGCAGTATGTCCTTGCCGCCGGTTCTGTGCTGCAGCACCCCTATCAGGGGGCGCTGTACGATGTCTGCCTGACCGATACGCACCCGGCATACCGTTATTCCAAACCGATCTTGATGGGGGTGACATTATGATCCAGCAGGATTATCTGCAGATCTTTGATCTTACTCTGAACGTATGGGCACCTCTGTTTATCGGCAACGGCGGCAGCTATACCAAAAAAGAGTATCTGTATAACACCCGCAGCGGAAAAGTTTCCTTTCTGGATGAGCAGAAATTTTTCACCTTTCTGGCAGAGCGCGGGCTGATCGACCGGTACACCCAGTTCATGCTCAGCGAGCAATCCAATCTCTGGGCGTTTCTGACCAAAGACTGCGGCGTTTCTGATGCGGAGCTGAAAACCCTGACCCGCTATCAGATCGAGGTAGGCGATGCTCTGGATGCCGAGCACTCGCTGAAAGAGATCCACGCGTTCCAGCGTGACGCACAGGGGCGTGCTTACATCCCCGGCAGCAGCATCAAAGGTGCGCTGCGCACCGCTTGGCTCCTGCAGGCTGTACTGGCCGACCAGAGTACCGGGCACAGCCTTGCCCCCCGCCGCGCCACCTTTCCGGAAGAGAACTACGTCAACAAGCTGCGTCTGCGCACGCTGAAAGACGGCAGCATCGCTTCGGACGCCGTCAACAGCATTTTCCGTGGCATTCAGGTCTCCGACAGCCTCCCCATCCCGGACAACTGCATGATGCTGGCTGGAAAAACGGACTCTGCCACGGATGGCGGGACCCACAGCATCAACCTCTGCCGGGAATGCGCCGCACCGGGCACAGCCATCCGGTTCAAGCTGACGCTGGATCAGTCGGTGCTGAAGGGGCGTATCACCAAAGAGTCCCTTCTGGAAGCCATTCAGCAGTTTGATGCTTATTACGAGCAGACATACAGCACGCACTTCACCCCGCCGCGCGGTGCAGTCAACCTGCCGCAGCAGCCGCACCTGATCCTTGGCGGCGGTTCCGGCTTTTTTGCCAAGTCGCTGGCGTACCCTTATCTGGGCGAAGAAGCGGGGCTGCGCTGGACGGCAGAGCAAATGGCACAGATGTTCCGCAAGCACGGGCATGAGCGCGATATCGAAAAAGGCGTCTCCCCGCACACCATGAAATATGCCCGCTTTCGCGGCCGGGTCTATCCCTATGGATATTGCGGGGTGAATATCCTATGATCCAGCAGTTTCAGCTTGTTTTAGCGCCGCCCACGGGGGTACGCGTCCCGCAGGCATGGGCTTACCGCCTGTATGGCTGGCTGATGGCGCAGCTTCCGGCAGACGTTGGCGATGCCCTGCATCTGCAAGGGGAGCACCCCATTGCGCATTTCCTGCATTTTTCGCCGGAAAAACAGGCGCTGGTCTGGACGGTCAACCTGCTGAACGAGGCAGTCCGGCAGAGCGTTTCTCCCCTTCTGACGTCTGTAAAGGAGATCCCGCTGCACGAACTGACCCTGCCGGTCGCAGAAGTCCGTGTTTCCCCGGCGGTCTCTGCCGCAGAACTGATCCGCTTTGGCCGTTCCTGCGGCGAAAACCGCGCAAAGCTTGTTTTTCTGTCGCCCTGTGCCTTCAAGCAGTCCGGCCGCTATGCTATTTTTCCGCAGGAATCGCTGCTTTTGCAAAGCCTGACTGCGCATTGGAACACCGCTTTCCCGGAATACGCCCTTACGGATGATGATGCCCTGCTGGCCTTACAGCAGGGACTGCATATCGTGGACTACAACCTGCGCACCACACGTTATCCGCTAAAGGAAACACGCATCCCGTCCTTTCAGGGCAGCGTAACGGTCGAAGCGCACCTTGCGCCGCCGCTTCTGGAGCTTTGGAACGCACTGCTTTCTTTTGCGCCCTACGGCGGGGTCGGCATCAAAACGACCCTTGGTATGGGCGGCACAGCCTTTTTCAGCGGGCGCACCGGTGCGCCGTAAAAGCGCCAATTTACAACAAACAAAATGGTGAAGTGACCAGCGATCACTTCACCTTTTTTGTAGGAGTCATGCCCGGCAAAGCCAGCCGGACAGGCCTTGCCTGAACTGCTTTCACTCATGATATGAGCCAGATGAAAAAACAGACGGGTCATATCCCTTGACTTCAGTCCCCCGGGGGAGTATACTCCGGGGCAGTGAAATATTCGGCTATGACGAGAAAGAGTACCCGGAAAGAATGTTACAGAGAGCTGCCGGTTGGTGCAAGGCAGTACAGGGCGTCCGCGGGAAGATCCTCTCCGAGCTTTCCGGCTGAATGGGCGGTGTATGCGCCCCAGTAAGCGGGAACGGCAGGCCCCCGTTATCACGGGCCGCGCATTGTTGGATGCGCACTGAGGGGCCGGGCTTTGCACCGGCAATAAGAGTGGTACCGCAGAGGAGTTTATACGCCTTTGTCTCTTACGAACCGTAAGGGACAAAGGCGTTTTTGTTTGCGGGAAAGCCATTTCCCGGATGTTTCATTGCCTTTACATCCGCAAAAATAAGTGTTCAGGAAAAGGAGAGTTTATCATGAAAACATTGGAAAAAGTAAGCGACTTTGTGGGCAAGTACATGGCCGCCATCGTTATTGTGGTGGCGGCACTGGCGCTGCTGTTCCCCGGCACCTTCAGCGTGGTAAAAACCGCGTGGGTCAACACCCTGCTGGGCATCGTTATGTTCGGCATGGGTCTTACCCTGAAGCCGGAGGATTTCAAGGTGGTGTTCAGCCGCCCGAAAGACGTGATCATCGGCTGCATTGCACAGTTCACCCTGATGCCCTTCCTTGCATGGGCGCTGACGCAGCTGTTCCACCTGCCCACCGAGCTGGCCATCGGCGTTATTCTTGTGGGTACCTGCCCCGGCGGCACCTCCTCTAACGTGATGACCTATCTGTCCAAGGGCGACGTTGCACTGTCCGTTGGCATGACTGCCGTTTCCACCGTGCTGGCTCCCTTCCTCACCCCGCTGCTCACCCTGCTGTATGCCGGCCAGCGCGTGGATGTGAACCCTGTAAATATGTTCCTGTCCATCGTCAAGGTGGTGCTGGTGCCCATCGCACTGGGCTTTGTGGTCAACCACTTCTTCCA
>CAKSWU010000044.1 GCA_934513205.1 uncultured Faecalibacterium sp.
TCTGTTTTGTTCTATCTGATCTTACAATCGTTACAGGCGATCTTCTGACAAGTCAGTTCATCTTTCCGCCATCGGTACGGCGGATATGCTGGTGAACACCTACGCCCATATCCAGCAGTCCTCCCGTGTAGAGCTGGGCAGGAAGTTCGAGGAAGGTTTCTATGCTAAGTCCGAAAACCCCAGCCCGCAAGCTGTACCCGCCGCAGGCGAACCGACTATCTCTATAACTGCTTTGCTGGAACTTCTGAAGAACGCAGACCCCGAAGTAAAGGCGCAGCTCCGTCTGGCTCTTCTGACCTGATGCAAAATTTACCACACATTTCAAGGCAATTCCAGCCCATGCAGAGGATTCCTACGAAAAAGTCGACCGTGCAAAAACCGTGCATTGACCGTGCAGACCCCGATTTTTCGGGGTTACATAACAAAAAAGAACGCCAAATCTTACGATTTGACGTTCAATATCTGGTGCACCTCGCGCACTCATATCCGAACTTTTCTCTGCTTTTACGGCTTCCCCGAAAGTGATCGTTTCCGTACCTTCCTTATAATTAAAGGTAATAAGTACCTTATCATCGTAGAGATAGATGGCATTGATAAAGGTGTCCACCAGTGCCTGCCGCTGCTCCGGCTGGGTCATGTCCAGCTTGCGGAAACGGAGCAACCAGAACCGGACGAACTCTTCTTTCATCTTCGGTTTTGCCAGCCGTTCCTCTGCAATGCGGGCTTGCAGCTCCTTCCGCTGTTCTTCCAGAGCTTCCAACCGTTCTTTCGTGGAACTGGTCAGGATTCCCATCTGGATGGCATTCAGCATATTGGTGATGCCGACTTCCGTTTCTTTCAACTGCTTTTCATAGATGGGCAAATCCGTGCTTTCCTGATTTTGCAATTCCATGACTTTGGCGATGATGGCATTCATGGAAGCGTCATCTTCCACCAGCTTCATGGTTTCGTTGACCACCAGATCTTCCAGCCACTGTTTCCGCACGGCCTTTTTATCGCAGGTCTTTTTCTTCTTGGCAGCAGCACACTTGTAGTAGGTGTACATTTTCCCGGTGTGGCTGACACCGCTTTCTCCGAACATCAGCGCTCCGCACTTACCGCAGTACAGCTTGGTGGTGAGCAGATAGCTTTCCTCTGCCTTATGACGGGCAGGGGCCTTTTTATTTTTCGCCAGCTTTTCCTGCACCTTGTTGAACAAGTTCGCGTTTGCGAAGCGTAGCGCAGCAACGAAAGCCCCAGTGGGGCTTTTAAGCGACAGAACGGTCTTGCGTAGCAAGATGGAGGGGCCTTGCCCCGACAAGTTCACCTGACACCAGCGCCGGGATCGCATTGGGCTGTACCACATCCCGCAAACGCAATTCGCCGATGTACCGGCGATTACTCAACATCCGCTGAATCGTATTGTAGGACATCTCCCCGCCCATCGAATTTTTGATGTTGTGCGCCTTCAACCAATCCCGCAGGTCAGTCATGGTCGCACCGTCCGCATATTTCTGGAACGTCTACTCCACATACGGAGCCAACAACGGGTCGGGCTAGTAATGCCGGTCCTCATCGATCATGTAGCCGAACGGAATCGTGCCGCCATTATAAATACCCTTGAGAGCATTTTCGGTCATGCCGCGCACAACCTTTTCAGACAGGTCAGCCGAGTAATATTCGGCATAGCCCTCCAGCACCGACTCCAGAATAATACCCTCCGGGCCAGCCGAAATGACTTCCGTTGCCGATACCAGTTTCACACCGTTTCGCTTCAGCTGAGTCTTGTACCGGGCACTGTCGTAGCGGTTTCGGGCAAAACATTCACATTCCATGGTTCTATGAAAGCACCCGGAGGAATTGTGTCATTTTGACACAATTTCTCCGCTCACCGTGCCCCCTCCAGCGGCTTCAGCGCACTTTTGCGGTATTGCAGGGGGCTTTGCCCGGTGGCTTTTGCAAAGCGGGTGGAAAAATTGCTGGCATCCCCAAAACCCACTTCCCGTGCGATCTCGCTGACGCTGTGGTCGGTGAGGACAAGCAGCTCCTTTGCCTGTGTGATGCGGAAGTTGACCAGATAATTATACGGTGTCGTGCCCATATACCGCCGAAACAGCCGCAGAAAATAGCTTTTGCTCATGTGCGCCTCTGCCAGCAGGTCGGCAAGGCAAAGTTCCTTCTGGTAATTTTTGCGCAGGGTCTCCGCCGCCTGCAAAATGACCTGCCGTGCGCTGGTGGCTTCTGCCTGTGCAAGGATGCTCTGGGCGCACAGAGCCAACATCTCGTGCAGCGCCAGCCCCATGGTCACCATGCTGTCCACGGTGCTGCGCTCCATCTGCCCTAAAACCGTTTCAAAATATTCCTGCATCTTGACCCCGGTGAGCTGCACCGGGGTCAGTTTTTTGCCCGGCAGCAGCAGCGGCTCCATAGCGGCGACCCCAGCGCCGTCCAGATGCACCCAGTAATGATGCCAGCAGCTTTGCCCCGGAGCGGTGCAGTAGCTCTGCGGAGTACGGCAATTCAGCAGCAGCGCCTGCCCGGTGCTGAGCACCACATGGCTTTCCCCCTGCTCGATGAGCCCTGCACCCCGGAGGGTGTAAAACAGGATATAGCTCTCCTTATCTGTCCGGGCGGTGGAAAAATGCTGCTGGGCGTAGAACATCCCCGCCTCGGTACAGTAATAGGGCTGTGCCAATTCTGCTTCGCTGGGGGTGGTGCGTTTCCACAGGCTCTCCGGGGTCACATCCATGTTGTAGGTCAGCATTTTCTGTTTCCTCTCTTTCTGTGTTCAGTATAGCGCACCGTTCTTTGCAGTGCAAGAGTAGACTTTTCACAAAGAATGTGTCACCTTTGCGGATGGAATCGGCAGCATTATGCCGCTATACTGGTAGCAGACAAAGCCACACAGGAGGCGCATTATGCACAAAAACTATCTTGCCATCGACATTGGTGCGTCCAGCGGGCGGCACATTGTGGGATGGATGGAGAACGGTATTCTCCGCACCGAGGAAGTGTACCGTTTTCCCAATAGCGTCCGGCGGGTGGACGGTCATCTGGAATGGGATATCGACAGCCTGTTCGTCCACGTGAAGCAGGGCATCCGGGAAGCCTTTGCGAAATATCCGAACATCGAGAGCCTTTCCATCGACACATGGGCAGTCGATTATGTGCTGCTGAAAAACGACCAGCCGATTTACCCGGTGTACGCCTACCGCGACAGCCGGACGCAGGCGGTCATCCCCGAAGTCCACAGCATCCTGCCGTTTGAAGCGCTTTATGCGCGCACCGGCATCCAATTCCAGCCCTTCAACAGCATCTATCAGCTGTATGCCGACAAAAAAGCCGGGCGGCTGGCGCAGGCCGAGGACTTTTTGATGATCCCGGAATACCTGCTGTGGAAGCTCTGCGGCGTAAAGGCGCGGGAGTACACCAACGCCACCTCCACCGGCCTTGTGAATGCCCAGACCGGGGAATACGACCCGAAGATTTTGCGGGCGCTTGGTCTGCCGGAAGCCCTGTTCCCCAAGCTCACCGCACCCGGCACGGTGCTGGGGCCGCTGCTGCCCGACATTGCCGCCGAGGTGGGCGGGCAGACCAAGGTGGTGCTGTGCGCCACCCACGACACCGCCAGCGCGGTGGAGGGCATCCCCATGGAACAGGGGGATGGGCCGTTCCTCTCCTCCGGCACATGGAGTTTGCTGGGGGTCAAGCTGGAAACGCCCATCACCAGCCCGGAAAGCTGCCGCGCCAACTTTACCAACGAGGGCGGCGTGGGGTACATCCGCTACCTGAAAAACATCATGGGTCTGTGGATCATCCAGTGCGTGCAAAAACAACTGGGCATCTCCTTTGCCGAGATGGTGGAGCTGGCCAAGACCAGCACCTACACCCGCATTTTTGATGTAAACGCAGCCCGCTTCTCTGCCCCGCAGGATATGCGCGCAGAGATCAGAGCTGCCCTTGCCGAGACCGGCGAAGCCCCTGCCACGGATGCCGACCTCATCAACAGCATCTACCATTCGCTGGCGTACTGCTACGGGGAAGCATTCCGGGAGCTGGAAGCCCTCACCGGCCAGCACTGGGACAAGCTCTACATCGCAGGCGGTGGCGCAAAGAACGCTACCCTGAACGAGCTGACTGCCCACTACACCGGAAAACAGGTGGTGGCGCTGCCCATCGAGGCCACCGCCATCGGCAATTTGAAAATTCAGATGCAGATTTAAGAAGGAGGAACCCTATGAGTTACGCAGAAGCAAAAGCCCGCTACGCCGCCATTGGCGTGGACACCGAGGCAGCCATGGCCCGGCTGAAAACCGTGCCCATCTCCCTGCACTGCTGGCAGGGAGATGATGTCCGGGGCTTTGATACCGACCCCACCAAGCCCCTGACCGGCGGCATCCAGACCACCGGAAACTACCCCGGCCGTGCCCGCACCCCGGAGGAGCTGATGGCCGACATGGACAAGGTGCTGTCCCTCTGCCCCGGCACCAAAAAGATCAACCTCCATGCCTCCTATGCCATTTTTGACGAAGAAAACCCGTGGGTGGACCGGGACAGGCTGGAGCCGAAGCACTTCAAAAAATGGGTGGATTTCTGCAAGGCAAGAGGGCTGGGCGCAGACTTCAACCCCACCTTTTTCTCCCACCCCAAGTGCGACCCGCTGACCCTTGCCAGCCCCAACGAGGAGACCCGGAAATTCTGGGTGGAACACGGCAAGGCCTGCATCCGCATCAGTCAGTATCTGGCCGAGGAGCTGGGGCAGCCCTGCACCATGAACATCTGGACGGGCGACGGCTTTAAGGACGTACCGGCGGATCGCAAAGGTCCCCGCGACCGCTACAAGGCCAGCATCGACGAGATTTTGAGCGAGCCTTACGACTTCAAGCTGGTGAAGCCCTGCATCGAGAGCAAGGTGTTCGGCATCGGCGTAGAGGCTTACACCGTGGGCAGTGCCGAGTTTGCCCTGAGCTACGCCGCCTTCAACCGGGAAAAGTGCATTCCGCTGATGGATAACGGCCACTACCACCCCACGGAAGTGGTCAGCGATAAGATTCCTGCCCTGCTGGCCTTCTTCCCGGAGATCGCGCTCCACATCACCCGCCCCATCCGCTGGGACTCCGACCACGTGGTGCTATTTGACGATGAAACGAAGGAGATCTGCAAGGAGATCGTGCGCTGCGGCGGTCTGGACGGCCGGGTGAACATTGCACTGGATTACTTTGATGCCTCCATCAACCGCATTTCCGCATGGACGGTGGGCTTCCGCAACGTGGAAAAGGCCCTGCTTTCGGCTCTGTGCACCCCCCACACGGCGCTGAAAGAGCTGCAGGACAGCAACCGGTTCACCGAGCTGATGGTGCGGCAGGAGGAGCTGAAGACCCTGCCCTTTGGGGAGGTCTGGGACGAATACTGCCGCCGGAACAGTGTGCCGTTGGACGGTGCATGGTTTGAGGAAGTCAAGAAATACGAGCAGAATGTGCTGTGCAAGCGCATTTGAAGGAGAGAGGTTTTTGAAGATGGGTATTTTGGACATTGATATTGTCAAAGGTTTTATGCGGATGTGCAACGATGGCTGGCTGCAGGGCTGGCACGAGCGCAACGGCGGCAACCTGACCTACCGCATGAAGGAAGAGGAAGTGGCACAGTGCCGCCCCTTCTTTGATGAACAGCCCCGCCAGTGGGTGAACATGGGCGTGCAGGCGGATAATCTGGCCGGGGAGTATTTCATCACCACCGGTTCCGGCAAGTTTTTCCGCAACGTGGAGCCGGACCCCGTCCACAGCATCGGCATTGTGGAGATCAACGACAAGGGCGACAGCTGGCGCATCGTCTGGGGCTTGGAGGACGGCGCAAAGCCCACATCCGAGTTCCCCAGCCACTTTATGAACCACAGCGTCCGCAAGGCTGCCACCAATGGCGCAAACCGCGTCATCTACCATTGCCATGCCACCAACGTCATTGCCCTGACCTACATCCTGCCCCTGACCGACCGGGACTTCACCCGTGCCCTGTGGCAGAGCGCCACCGAGTGCCCGGTGGTGTTCCCGGAGGGCGTGGGCGTCTGCCCGTGGATGGTGCCCGGCGGGGCAGACATTGCCATGGCCACCAGCGAGCTGATGAAGCACTATCAGGCAGCAATCTGGGCACAGCACGGCCTGTTCGCTTCCGGCCCGGACTTTGACATCACCTTCGGTCTGGCTCACACCATCGAGAAGAGCGCCGAAATTTACGTCAAGGTGCTCTCCATGGGCGGCGGCATCATCCGGCAGACCATCACCGACGACGACCTGCGTGCCATTGCCCGCGACTTTGGCGTGACCCTGAACGAGAAGTTCCTCAACTGAGCCATTCTCCCCCATTTTTCTTCATCATAGCAGAACAGGCATCCTGCCCGATACCGCCAAGCGGTAACGCAGGATGCCTGTTCTGCTTTATGTTTCCCGAAATTCCATGGGCGTTTTTCCGGTGACCTGCTGAAAGACTGCGCTGAAATAATTGCGAGTGGCAAAGCCAAGCTGCTCGGAAATTTCCCGGACGCTGAGGGGTGTGCTTTTCAGCAGAACTTTCGCACGTTCGACCTTTGCAAACTTTACATAGTTCGTGACACTCAGACCCGTTTCTTCCTTGAATTTGTGGGTAAGGTAATATTCTGTGTAGCCCACCAGAGCAGCAAGATCTTCTGCCACGATCTTTTTGTCCAGATTCATCTCAATGTAATCCACGCATTTCTGGATCTGCATGCTGAGGTTGGGGTTCGTCCGGTGCTTGTGGACACGCCGGATGAAGTCGTCGTACATCATCATTCCAAGGGGGCTCAACTCATCCAGCGATTTTGCCGATTCTGCCGTCTGAATGTAGCTGTCCCCCAGGGAGTACGCCTCCTCCGGGGAGAGCCCGCCCTCAATGGCGGCACGGCACACCAGCGAGGTGAACACGATGATGGAGGTCTTGCTCTGGCGCAGAACATCGCTGCTCTGCACCGGTACACCCGCGCTCATGCTCATGCTGTTGGAAAGCGCCTGCTTGTAATTCATATCTCCGGTGCGGACCATCTGCAGCATTCCCTGCTCCGCCATCCAGATCCTATGCCGGTCGTGGGGGATGGCAGAGCTTTCCAGCCGCTCCTCCTGTGCTGCACTGCTGTTCACACTGCTCAGTTCCAACCGCTGCCCGGTCAGGCAGTAGTGCATCATCAGCAGATAGCGGCTCATGATGGTGTTTTGCAAGGTAGGGACTTTTTCAAGGGCTTCGTAAAGCTGGATCGTCCATGCCACACTGATCTCCAGCTTGCTGTAATATTTCAGCCCTTCCTCCACGCCCCGCATGGTCACATCCTGATAGAACACCGGCCCAATGACCCAGATGCGCTTCAGCTTTCCCTCTTCCTTTTCAAAGGCTGCTCCCCACAAAAGACCCAATGCCGTCCCCAAGGTAACGGGCACATCGTCCCGGTTCCCATGCTCCAGCATCCGCTGCTTGCAGCCAAACAGTTCAAATGCGCTGGCAAGAAATGCCTCGTCCGGGCAGTTGCTCCGCAAGAGTTTCCCCTGTGCATCATAGCACCATGTATATACATTTCCGCCGCACTGGACAAGCTCGGAAAACAGCATCATATTCTGGAGAACATCCATGTGTAACCCCTCCGGCTCATTGAT
>CAKSWU010000045.1 GCA_934513205.1 uncultured Faecalibacterium sp.
TTGTCACGGATGTCCAGCTTGTTGATCAGAACATCCGTATCCGGGTAGCAGTACATGGACTGCACTGTGGTGTAGACATCATACTTCGTGAACATAATCAGCCTTTCTTCGCGTACTTTGCACGCAGTTCATTCACGATTTGCTGATAGCTGGCTTGACCACTGCCAATGCGGTCAAGGTTGCTGCGCGTATCTTTGCTGATGGTCATGCCCTCAATGGCAAAGGTTCCATACACATTGCGGAGGTTGCTCTTGTGCTGGGCAGGGGTGGTGTGCTTGGCACTCATGGTTTGGCCTCCTTTTGATCTACATAATACTATATAAAGTTTATCGTGTATGAGTCCTATTGTCAATCTACAACTTGTTGTCAAATGTAAAAAGCGCAGCTTCCATTCATTCAAAGTTGAAGCTGCGCTTTTACGGTATATCGTATTTTATTGTGAATTGGGATGCGATACATCTGAACCCCATGTGAGCTATATCTCAAGGGCCTGTAGCTCACTTGTCCGCCAACCATATTACATCCCAAATCGCTTCCTTTTGAAAATCAGCAGATTGGAAACCATACTTGCGACCAAGAAAGGCCGTTGGGATGGCAGGTCGTTTTATATGGACGAGTATACGTTAATTTTTCTTTTCTCACGGTGCATAAGGTGTGCACAAAAGCGAGACTGTTGGGAGAGCGTTCGGTTCGCATCCGAGAGGTCAAGGGTTCGAATCCCTCTAGGTCCACTTTTAGCAGCAGCGTAATTGTTACGCTGCTGCTTTTCTTTTGCGTGCACATAAGTCACACGCTGACTTTTGGACCTAGAGGAATTCGAACAGCACGGCCCTGCCGCAGGCAGGGTAAGCAATCAGCCCAGTGGGCTGTTGCTTAGTGCGCGGGTCCCAACCAGTAGGAATGTCTACCGTGGACACTACTGCTGCGTGCACATAAGTCACACGCTGACTTTTGGACCTAGAGGGATTCGAACAGCACGGCCCTGCCGCAGGCAGGGTAAGCAGTCAGCTCAGTGCAACGGCGACGACCGCAGCCAGTGGCTGAAACAGGGAGGAGCTGCCCGAGCCGCGTTCGGATTTTTCAAAGCCCTGCCAAGGGACTGCGGAAAAATCAGCCAACGCAACCCGTCGCTGTTGCTTTGTGCGCGGGCCCCAACCAGTAGGAATGTCTACCGTGGACGCTGCTGCTGCCGTATCCCGGCAGGGTGTTTTACTTTTTATCCGGAAACCCTCGTCAATATACCCTATCCAATACACAAAATTTGTGCATTACCATGATTTTGCGCTGAGAATCTTGCTTTTCCAAGCCGGGTCATTTATGATGGCGATGTTCGAATGTCCGGCAAAGAGAAGGAAAACCGAAAGTATGAGCAGATTTGAATACACCATAGAAAACGTTTTGGATGTCCCTCTCTGGGAAAAAATGCAGGACCGGTTGGCGGAGCTGACCGGCACCGCCATTATTTGCATCGACATCAAGGGAAAGCCTGTCACGAAACACAGCGGCCGCACCGAGTTTTGCAGCATTGTGCGAGAGAACCCTGTTTCCCGCAAGCGCTGCTTCCGCTGCGATGCGCTGGCAGGAGTGGAGGCGGTGCGCCGGGGCCGCCCCTACATCTACCTGTGCCACTGCGGCATCGTGGATGTGGCGGTCCCCGTCATGGTGGGGGATATCTACCTTGGCGCTGTGATGTTCGGACAGGTGCGGCTGCGGCACAAGGACCGGGAAAAGGCGGAGCGTCTGGTCAACGAGATCGGCTCCATCCTTCCGCAAGAGGATACCGCGCGGCAGGATATCCTGCGGAAATACGATCTTCTGCCGGAGATGGACTACGACCGGATCGTGCTGATCGCGGAATATATCAACGATATGGTGCACTATATCGTTGACCGCGCTGTGAAAAGCCACACTCGGGATGAGACCTATAAGTGGCTGATGAGCGCCAATGCAGAACAGCCCAGCGAGGAGATCGCGATCCAGGAGATCCTTCCGCAGGAGGAGCGCAGGCTGCGGCAGACCGGGGCGCTGCCGGTAAAACCCAGCAGCGTGGTCTATCCGGCGGCGGTCTACATCCGGGATCATCTGCGGCAGGAGATCACCATGAAGGAGATGGCAGACCTGTGCCACCTCAGCCCCAGCTATTTTTCCCGGACCTTCAATAAGGAAACGGGAGAAAGCTTTGTGAACTACATCAGCAGCCGCCGGATCCAACAGGCAAAGGAGCTGCTGCAGGAGACCGGCAAAAGTATCACCCAGATCGCCGACGAGGTGGGCTATGAAAACATCAGTCACTTTACAGCGGTGTTCAAGCGCACGGAGGGGATCACCCCCTCCGCCTACCGAGCATCGAAAAAAAGAAAAAAATTTTTATAATGAGGGACCTGCTCTCTGAAAAATGCACCAAACCGGGGCTGCGGCACAAGATCTTGTGCCGCAGCCCCTTTGTTCAGTTCTCACAATTACAGAAGCCTAAATTTGTGGAAGTTCTTTTGTATACAAGCGAAAAGGACAAAATAACGACAAAAGGCAAAAAAGTGCAACAAAAACCATGCAAAGGGCGGCAAACTTATTTATTGCATTCTTTGTGCATCTTTGATAGATTGTTGTTAATGGGTTGAGTGAAGAATGTGACACTCGACAAAAAAGAAAAATTTGACAAGGAGGAAACAAAATGAAAAAGCAAAAGAGCGCATGCTTTTGGGTCGCGATTGCGCTGATCCTATGCCTGATAAGCTCAGTGGGCGCGTCCATCGTGCAGACAGGCGGCGGTGCGATCAAGTACCACGACATCACCATGGTCACCGACAGCGGTCACGAGCTGGATGCCCTTCTGCTGGTGCCGAAAAATGCCACCAGAGAGAACCCTGCCCCGGCGATCGTTGCCAGCCATGGCTGGTACAACAACCGCGAGATGCAGGACCTCAACTATGTTGAGTACGCCCGCAGAGGTTATGTGGTCATCGCCATCAGCATGTACGGTCACGGCGACTCTGAGATCATCCCGAACGGCACCTGGTGGGATGCCGAGAATAACGCCAACGGTCTTTACGATGCCGTAAAGTACATTGCCCGCCTGCCCTATGTTGATACAAGCCGCATTGGCGTTACCGGTCACTCCAACGGCGCACTTGCCAGCCGTGTGGCTGTGATGCAGGACGAGGAAGGGCTGATCGCCGCTGCACTGCTGGTGTCCAACGATGCCGTTTACAAGAAGGACGATCAGTGGGTCAACATCTTTGGCAGCCGTGATGCTGGTATCGTTGCCTGCCAGTACGACGAGTTCTTCCACCGGGTAAAGCAGGCAGACGGTACCAAGAGTGCTCCCCGGGATTACATCAACCAGGATACCGCACAGTCCTTCCTGCACTTTGGCGTAGACCCCACCGGTCTGGACAAGCGCAGTGCCGATACCTACTACACTGAGCAGATCGACGGCAAGGAATCCATCCGCGTCATCTTCAACCCCGCCATCACCCACCCCTGGGCACACTTCTCCAAGAATGTTGTTGCCGACAGCGTCACCTTCTTTGACAAGGCGCTGGATGCCCCCATCAAGCTGGATGCCAACGATCAGACATGGCAGTGGAAGGCTTTCTTCAACACAGTGGGCATCGCTGGCTTCTTTATGTTCGTCATCTACGCCGCCATCGCTCTGCTGGACATCGGCTACTTTGCAGAGCTCAAGCCTGCTGCGGACGCACAGCCGCTCCCCGCTCCCAAGGGCAAGGGCAAGGGCTGGTACTGGGGCGGCCTTGCATTTGGCGCCATCGTGGGCATGATCCTCTACCCCACCATCTATGCATGGTGCAGTAAGAACCGCCCGGCATTCTGGAATCAGGGTGCCACCTGGTACATCGGCATGTGGACCTTCCTGTGCGGCGTGTTCACCATCCTGTTTATGGTGGTGTCCTATCACTGTTACAACAAGAAGAACGGTCTGGATCTGGCAGAGCGCGGCGTGAAGATCAGCGGCCGCAAGCTCTGGAAGACCATCGTTCTGTCCCTTATCGTGGTGGTCGCCGCCTATGCGCTGGTGTTCATTTCCGACTACCTGTTCCTCACCGACTTCCGCCTGTGGTGCTTCATCACCATCCGTGCGTTTGCACCCATGCACTTTGCCACCATCGCAAAGTATCTGGTGTTCTGGCTGGTGTACTACATTGCCCTGTCTGTTGCTACCAACGGCTTCAACTTTGTGCAGTTGGGCAAGTCTAAGTGGCTCAGCACTCTGGTGCAGATGTTCTTCGTCTTTATCGGACCCGAGATCATGATCGGCGTTCAGTACATCACCTTCTACAACAAGGGTTTCCTGTGGTCCGAGCTTACTCACATTGGCGGCTCCATTACCGGCATCTGGCTTTACCCCATCGTTTTCATCCTGCCCCTTGCCGTCTTTGTGTGCAGCAAGATCTACAAGAAGACCAAAAACCCCTACATCGGCGGCATCATCATGGGCATTCTCGCCTGCGTGGTCTCCGTCACCAACACCCTCACCTTAGGCTAAGTACACCCGGCCTGTTCCCGCAGAACAGGACCGCAGCGGTGTGACTGCGTTATAGAAAAGCCGGGCTGCTCCACAGGTTCTGTGCAGCAGCCCGGCTTTGTGTTGTCGGGGTATTTTCCAAAGAGGCAGATGCCAAAAGGGGAGAGTCACGGCATCTGCCCCAGCGGCAAGGTCACCGCAAAGGTGGTGCCGCAGCCGGAGCTTTCCTCCACGGTCACGGTGCCGCCGTGCAGCACGGCGATCTCCCGCACAAGGGCAAGCCCAAGCCCTACGCCGCCCATCTCCCGGCTGCGGGACTTGTCTACCCGGAAAAAGGGCTGAAAGATGCTGTCCCGGCATTCTGCGGGGATGCCGGAGCCGGTGTCGGTGATGCGCAGCACAGCGGTCTGCTTTTGCGGGCGCAGGGTGACGCGCACCGCGCCGCCGGGGCGGTTGTACTTGATGCCGTTTTCCACCAGATTGAACACCAGACGGTAGATCAGCGCATCGCTGCCAACCATTTGCAGGTCCGTACAATCCTGCTGCAGCGCAACGCCGTTTTTCTGGGCAAGAGGGGACAGGTCGGTCAGGATCTCCTCCACCAGCGGCGCAAGGTCGATGCAGTCGGTGCGGGAGACCGATTGCAGATTGCTCATTTCCAACAGCGTGCGCACAAGGGCGGTCAGGCGGTCCAGCTGCTCGCGCAGGGTGCTGACCAGCTCCCCGGTCCCGGCGTCCATCTGCGGGTGCTCCTCGGCATACAGCTCCAGCTTTGTCTGCAGGATCGCCAGCGGGGTGCGCAGCTCGTGGGCGGCGTTGCCCGCAAACTGCCGCTGCAGCGCAAAGGACTGCGCCAGACGGTCCAGCATCTCGTTCACCGACCGGCTCAGCTGACGGAACTCCTGCACGGTGTCTTCGTCCAGACGGGTGGTCTCGATGCTGTCCTGATTGACCTTTTTCGCCTGCTGCGCAAGCTGCTGCAGGGGCTTCAGCGCGCTGCCGCTGACAAAATAAGCAATGGCGGCGCTGAGAAAGGTCACAACGCCGGTGATGCACCAGCCCTTGCGGCCGAAAACCACTTTTGCATCGTAGACTTCCTGCGAAAAATGCGCCAGCAGGCTGGACATTTCCTCCTGCGGGATCTCGATGGTCAACGAATCCGCACTGCCGGGCTGATACTGCATCATAAAGCCGTTGAGGGCATCCATGCTGGTAACGCCGGTGCGATATAAAAGCAGGTTCATACACACGCAGGCGCAGGCGATGAGCAGCGCCGTCAGCAGGGTGATGCGCCATTGCAAAGAGAGACGTTTCATTGTGCCTGCCCTCCGATCTCGTAGCCTTCCCCGATGCGGTTGCGGATGGGATCGTACCCCAGTGCCGCCCGCAGTTTTTTGCGCAGGGCAGAAATATGCACCCGGATGGAGTTGCTGAAGCTGTCCACGCTGCCGTCCCAGACGTGCTCGATGAGCTCTTCCTGACTGACCGGGCGGCCCTGATGCAGCAGCAGATATTCCAGCACGCCGCTCTCCTTGCGGGTCAGGGCAAGGGACTGACCGTCCACTGCCGCCACCCGGCTGCGGGTGTTGAAGCTGAGCGGCCCGCAGCACAGGCAGACGTCCTGCTGGATGAACTTGCGCCGGGTCAGGCTGCGCACCCGGGCTTCCAGCTCGGCCAGATGGAACGGCTTGGACAGGTAGTCGTTTGCTCCGGCATCCAGCCCCTCCACCTTGTCTGCGATCTCGCTGCGCGCCGACAGGATCAGCACGCAGGTCTCAAGGTCGTGACGGCGCAGCGTGCGCAGCACCTGCATCCCGTCCACCTTGGGCAGGTTCAGGTCCAGCAGCACCAGGTCATACCGTTCTGCCGCCAGTGCATCCAGAGCGGCTTCGCCGTCTGCGCAGCTGTCCACCTCGTACCCGGACAGCCGCAGCTTTTTTGCAATGTCCTCCCGCAGGGAGCGCTCGTCCTCGACCACTAAAAGGCGCATCTTGTTTTCCACCCTTTCCGGAATGATCCGCTTGCTGCGGATATTTTCCTCATTATAACAAATTATAGCAGACCGTGTTAAGATCCATGTTAAGATCTTCTTAGCACAAATTTTATCCTCCATGGGTTATACTGGTGCCATCAAACAAACAGGAGGCAACGATGTTTCGGACAAAAAAACAGGCACAGCTGCTTTTGCTTGCTGCCAGTGTGCTGATGATCCTTTTCGGCGCGTGGCGGGGCGAGGCAGACACCGTATTTTCAAAGGCCATCCGGCTGTGTATGGAGTGTGTAGGCATTGGATAAGAAAAAACCAAATCCCCTTGCTCGCTTCCGGGGCTTTATACAGGCCGGAGCGACCCTTTTGACCAACATTCATCTGCCCAACTTTGCCAAAGGGACGCTGTATCAGGGCAGCGGAAAATACGTCTGCGTGCCGGGGCTGAACTGCTATTCCTGCCCGGGCGCTGCCGGTGCCTGCCCGGTGGGAGCGTTCCAAGCGGTGGTAGGCTCCTCCAAGTTCCGCTTTTCCTACTACATCACCGGCATTCTCATCCTGTTCGGGGTGCTGCTGGGGCGGTTCATCTGCGGCTTCCTCTGCCCGTTCGGATGGTTTCAAGAGCTTTTGCACAAGATCCCCTCTCCCAAGCTTTCCACCAAAAAGTTAAAGCCGCTGCGCTATGTAAAGTATGCGGTACTGCTGGTCATGGTGGTGCTGCTGCCTTTGCTGGCAGTCAACGAGCTGGGCATGGGCGACCCCTTCTTCTGCAAATATCTCTGCCCGCAGGGTGTGCTGGAAGGTGCTATTCCCCTCTCCCTGACCAATGCGGGCATCCGCGCCGCGCTGGGCAAGCTGTTCACATGGAAAGCCTGCATTCTGCTGGCAGTCATTGTGGGCAGTGTAGTGTTCTACCGCCCCTTCTGCAAGTGGCTGTGCCCGCTGGGCGCGTTCTATGCGCTGCTGAACAAGGTCTCGCTGTTCCAGATGCG
>CAKSWU010000046.1 GCA_934513205.1 uncultured Faecalibacterium sp.
GCCTTCAGCTGCATCTTCTGGCTGGGGACGATGTTCCTTCTGGCATGGCTGCTTTTACGCCGGGAGGATGTGCGGGCATAAAGCAGAAATCTGCGTATCTGCCCCTGTCAAGAGGGCTGGCAGCGTCCAGCCCTCTCTCTTTTTGCCAAAGTTCCCATTGTTTTTTCTTGCACACTGCCGAAAGTGACGTATTCTCAAAAGTTCGCGTTTGCGCAGCGCAGCGGAGCAATGAAAGCCCCAGTGGGGCTTTTAAGCGACAGAACGGTCTTGCGCAGCAAGATGGAGGGGCCTTGCCCCGACAAGTTCGCGTTTGTGCAGCGAAGCGGAGCAATGAAAGCCTCAGTGGGGCTTTTAAGCGACAGAACGGTCTTGCGCAGCAAGATGGAGGGGCCTTGCCCCGACAAGTTCGCGTTTGTGCAGCGAAGCGGAGCAATGAAAGCCCCAGTGGGGCTTTTAAGCGACAGAACGGTCTGCGATAGCAGATGGAGGGGCCTTGCCTCCAGCACCGAGTCGATGCGTGCCATCGCATCCGCTACCACCATCTTGCTCCAACTGCACGTCTCCATTCAGCAAAGCGGAGAGCTGCTTTTATACCGTTCTCCGCGCTTTGTTCTTATTTTATCTGCGGTGCATCCTTTTGCTGCCGGGTGGATCTCAGATATTCCAGCAGCGTCCGGCTCACCACAGAGCTTGCCGTCTTGGAAAGCGCCAGCCTCACTTCCTGTTCCAGCTCCCGGATCGCATTGGTCAGGCTGGGCTGAGAAATATAGAACTGCTGCACTGCATGGCTGATGGTGCCGGTGCCGGCAACAGCCGTGACATAGCGGAGTTGTTGAAGGGTCACGGCAGTTTCCTTTCGGCGTGTTTTTTCTATCCTACCGCAGAGCCGCCAAAAACGCAGCGTATTTTCTTCTTTGAAATACCAAACGAACATTGCCAGCATATCCAAGATACGTTTTACCCGCCCTGCAATTTCCCTTATAATAGCACCGCAGTCTTGAAACGGCTGCAACATTCCCATATCACAAAGGAGGCTTTCCGGTATGGGACAACGGCAAAGTGAGATCATCAAAAATCACATGGAAGTCTACTGGCACGACTATGCGTCGGCCAGCAAGGGCGTCCCCATTACCGAGGCGGGGCTTGTGGAAAAAGCCTCCGTCATTGGACGCACCGGGCTGATGCTGCTGGAATGCGGCACCGGCGCATGGCGTGTCCGAAGCTCCATGAACACCCTTTCGCGGGAGCTGGGAGTCACAACAACAGCGGACATCGGCCTGTTGTCCATTGAGTTCACCTGCTTTGACGGTGACCAGTGTTATACCCAGTCACTCTGTCTGACAAACACGGGCGTGAATACCTCCCGGCTGAACCGACTGGAGCATTTCGTCAACGACTTCGACCGGGAAGGAAAATTTATGACCGGCGAAGAGCTGCACAGCCACCTTGATGAGATCGAGCGCATCCACGGCTTGTATTCGCCCATCGCACTGGGCTTTGCAGCTGCACTGGCCTGCGGCTGCTTCACCTTTCTGCTGGGCGGCGGTATTGTGGAAATGCTGTGTGCCTTCTGCGGTGCAGGCATCGGCAACTTTGTACGGTGCAAGCTGACAAAGCACCATTTCACCCTGTTTCTGGGCATTACGGCGTCGGTCTGTTCAGCAAGCCTCGTGTATGCCATCCTGCTGAAGCTGGCAGAGGTGCTGTTTGCCGTATCGGCGCAGCACGAGGCGGGGTATATCTGCTCCATGCTCTTCATCATTCCGGGCTTTCCGTTCATTACCAGCGGCATCGACCTTGCCAAGCTGGATATGCGCTCTGGGCTGGAACGTCTGGCCTACGCCGTCCTCATCATTCTGGTGGCAACCATGACGGCTTGGATCATGGCACTGCTGCTGCATTTGCAGCCGGTGCAGTTCCCTGCCCTGAGCCTGACACTCCCGGAAGAGATCGTGTTCCGGCTGCTGGCAAGTTTTGGCGGTGTGTTCGGCTTTTCGCTCATGTTCAACAGTCCCCGGAACCTGGCAGTCTGCGCCGCCCTTATCGGTGCGGTAACGAACACGTTCCGACTGGAGTTGGTGAGCCTTGCGGGCTTTCCGCCCGCTGTTGCAGCGTTTCTGGGCGCACTGCTGGCCGGACTGCTGGCCTCCTGCCTGAAGAGCGCCGCCGGTTATCCCCGCATCTCCGTCACCGTGCCGTCCATCGTTATCATGGTACCGGGACTGTATTTCTACCGTGCCATCTATCATCTGGGCATCCTGTCTCTGATGGACTCCGCCACATGGTTTGCAGATGCCATTCTCATCATCGTGGCACTGCCATTAGGGCTGATCTTCGCCCGTATTGTCACTGACAAGACTTTCCGTTATTGCACCTGATGTGCAGCATTTTCATTCTCCCTTATAAGGCAAAACGCAGCGAATCTTTTAACGGTTCGCTGCGTTTTGTTTTGCTGTGATGCACTTATAAAGGGAGTTCGTTTACAGGGCATTTACTCCCCGTAAACGATCTTGGTAGCAGTTTCCACGTGGCGTTCCAGCCGGTCGGCAAAGTGTTCCAGCGGCAGAAAAACGCCAAGTTCATCGTAGCGGGTTTCGCCGTCCTTGAGCGTATCCTGTCCATAGTAGACCACGGAACGGGGCAGTGCGTACTGCAGCTTCATCTGGATATCCCAGACGGTGGAGTAGGCCTCCGCTTCCGTTACCTTCTGCTTCACGGTGTCCGGCAGTTCGTAGATCAGCAGCAACCCCAAATGCTGGTTGTAGTGGTACTCCACCACATCCATCGAGCCTTCGTCGTAGCCGTGATACTTGCAGTAGCCGCTGGCAAGGTACATTTTTACCTTTTCCTGCTTCTGGAACACCCGGATGAACCGGTCGTATACTTTGCTGCTCACGGCAAATTTGTTGTTCGGCAAAAGAACGCCGGCATCATCCGTCAGGATCACCGGGTTCGGCTGACCATCGGCGTTGAATTTGAACGGGATCAGGGCAGCGTTCCGTAGCAGGTCAAACATACTGTGCTGGCAGATCGCCATCAGAAAGGCAGACAGATCCTTGTTCTCGTAGGCATTGAACAGCGCTGCGGCAAACTGCTGTGCACTCACGGTCGGCGCATCCAGTACGTCTGCCATGTCCAGCGAGTCGTTGAAGGTATCCATCAGGCGGTGGCAGGCTTCTGGATTTTTCAGGATCTCCCCGAATAGTGCCTCTGCCTTTTCTTCTCTTGGAAATATCGTTGCCATCAAAAAGACCCTCTTTCTGTTTATTTCCAGCTACTATTATAGATTCATAATGCCCCGCTGTGAAATACTGCTTTCATATTGCTGCTATATGCAGAACACTTTTTACACATTATTGTCTGTCTCCAAATCCGATCTTCACGATCTGCATTTTCATCCCGTTGTCCCCGACCCTTGCAAGAAACCGGAAAAAGCCGCTGACGGAAGGATCTTTCAAATCGTTGTACCCCAGCATATAGCCCCGGCTGGACACTTGCAAACGGCTGTCCCATGGGGAAAGCTCGCTCTTCGCATCCGAAACCGCGAAATATGCTCCCACATCTTTGATTTTCGCCGTCCTGAGCCACGTTTTGGCGATCATCTTTACCGCCGTGCGGTTGGCGGCATCAAACACCAGCACTCCGCCGGGAAAAGCATCTGCCATCCTCTGTACCAGCGCCTTGACCTGCTGGGTCAGGAAGTAATAGAACACCCCGGAGGCAAAAAACACCGCCCCGCCGGAGGCATCGATCTTGTCAAACCATGCGGGGTCTTTCAGGTCGCAGGGGATGTTTTGCTCCCGCTCCCCGGCGGGCAGAAGCTGCTCCCGCAGGGCGATCACATCCGGGAAGTCCAGATTGTAGATCTTGCATCTGCCGTTGTCGCAGGCTCTGCCGGTGTTATCCAGCCCGCAGCCCAGATTGACCACTGCCGCACAGGGGTGCGTTTTCAGGTACGCCTGCACCTCAAAGGCAAGGTCATTCTGCCGCATGGCGACCTCCAGCGCACCGAACCGCTGCATCAGGCTGTGGGAATTTTTCTCCGCCTCTGAAAAGTCGTAGTCGATCTGGTCAATCAGATGCACCGCTGTTTCGTCCCGGTAAAGGTTCGGATACAGTTCAGTGCACAGCTTCCGGGAATACAGTGGGAGGATCAGCGTCTCCTGCACGGTGTTTTTCTCGATTTTGTATTTCATAGGTTCCTCCCTGTTCTCCTTATTCTGCTTTCCGGCAGGCAAACCATGCTCCGTCCTCCTTACACGATTTCACCGCTTTTGCGCCGTAACGCAAAGCCAGCCCTTTTTATTTTTGTGGCTTTGGATCTGACAAAATCCTGCTTGTTCCAGATACCCTTTCAGTGCAGTATCCGTATAGATGGTCATCCCATTGATAATTTGCGTCCATTTGTCGTCTTTTGTCGTTTCGCCGTTTGCTTCGTTACAGATGAAAAAGATTCCGCCGGGCTTCAGCACTCGATAGACCTCTCTGAAATTCTGCGCAAGTTCCGGCCAGAAATAGACCGTTTCAAAGGCGGTCACCACATCAAACTGCTCCGCTTCAAACGGCAGCTCTGCCACACTTGCCTGTTGCACGGTACACCGTCCTGCCGCAATGGCTCTGGCATTGACTTTTCGCGCTTTTTCCACGCTGACGGCTGAGTAGTCGATGCCCTGCACCTTGCCGTTGGGGCACAGTTTCAACAGCGTTTTCATGTTCGCTCCACCGCCGCAGCCGCAGTCCAGCACCATGGCATCCGGGGCAGGCTGTAAAAAACTCAGCCCCCATTCTGCCATTGCGCTGTGTCCAAAGTTCATCATTGCGACCATGATCTTTCCGCCAAGGCCTACGGGCTTTCGGGTGTTTTCAAAAAAGGACATAACGCCACCATCTTTCTATTTAACGTTCACAATGCAATACTTTTTACCAGATGCGCCCACTGCTCCGGATGACAGGGCAGCAATTCCTCGTGCCGCAAGTTAGATAAAGCTAACTTTTTTATTCTATAAAAAGCCGCTTCTCAGCGGTCCTTCTGCCAAAATAATACGCCCTGCCGTCTCCTCTGTCAAGAAGTTTCGGTATTTTCGGAGATTCCGAAAAAGATTTTGCTTTCGAGGGCTCCAACCGTCACCCCAGTGCCACATCCAGCACCATCATCACGCTGAAGCCCACCGCAAAAAACACCGTGCCGATGTTGGAGTGCTGCCCCTGCGACATTTCCGGGATCAGTTCCTCCACCACCACATACAGCATGGCTCCGGCAGCAAAGCTGAGCAGATAGGGCAAAGCAGGCACCACGATGCCTGCCGCCAGAATCGTCAACACTGCCCCGATGGGCTCTACGATACCGGACAGTACGCCGCCCCAGAACGCCCGGCCTTTTTTCATTCCCTCCGTCCGCAGTGGCATGGAGATGATGGCACCCTCCGGAAAGTTCTGGATGGCAATGCCAAGGGAAAGTGCCAGCGCCCCGGCGGCGGTGATCTGAGCAGTTCCGGCAAGATACCCGGCGTAGACTACGCCCACTGCCATACCCTCCGGGATGTTGTGCAGCGTCACCGCCAGAACCATCATGGTGGTGCGCTGGAGCTGGCTTTTTGGCCCTTCGGCCTGCAAACTGTTCTGGTGCAGATGCGGGATGAGATGGTCCAGCAGCAGCAAAAACAGGATACCCAGCCAGAAACCCACCGCCGCCGGGAAAAATGCCAGCCTGCCCAGATCTGCAGCCTGCTCCATAGCCGGGATCAGCAAGCTCCATACCGATGCCGCCACCATGACCCCAGCGGCAAAGCCGGTCAACGCCCGCTGGATGCCGTCACGCAGAGAGTTTTTCAAAAAGAACACACAGCCTGCCCCAAGACTTGTGCCCAGAAAGGGGATCAAAATTCCCCAGAATGCGTCTTGTATCATGTAGTACCTCCTTATGGTTATTTATGGCTAACCGCATAAAAAGTATACTGCGCTCCGGTAAAAAGGTCAAGGGGGGTTGCGGCATAGAGAATGCAGATTGCTCCCTGCTTCGAAGGAATTTTTCTCTGTAAACTTGCCGGTTTCTGCTTGACAGTGCCCGGTAGGAATACTATTTTAATTTTATAAAAAGGAGGCCGCCGCACGGTATTTGTGCAGCAGCCTCCTTTTTGGCTAAGACGATTTATAATTTCGATACGCCGGAGCATCTGCGGACGCTCCGGCGTACTATTTTTACGGTAAGGGTTTCTGCTCCAGCAGGTCCGTCATGCTGCGCAGGCTGATGCCAAGGGTGGAAAGGTTATGCAGCATGGCGCTGGTAGCCGGGGGCAGGATGCCCAATGCGCCCAGAAGGATGAGTGCGGAGTTGAAGCTGAGGACAAAGCGGTAATTGCTGCCCACCCGCTTTTGCAGGGCGTTGGCAATGGCTTTTAAGGTCACCAGTTCTTCCAGACTGTCGGCGCGGATGGTCACATCGGCGATCTCCCGGGCGATGGCAGCTCCGGAATGGATGGCGATGCCGATATCTGCCGCCGACAGGGCGGGCGAATCGTTGATGCCGTCGCCGATCATCACCACCGTATGTCCTTCGTCTTTGGCGTCACGGACAAAGGCGGCTTTATCCTCCGGCAGCACCTCCGCAAAGCAGCGGTCCACCCCCACCTGCGCCGCAATGGCGCGGGCGGTGCGGTCACTGTCGCCGGTCATCATAACGGTCTGGGCAATGCCCAGCTTCCGGAGCTGATGCAGCACCTGTGCTGCCTCCGGGCGCAGGGGGTCTGCGATGCAGATGACCCCCGCCAGCACCCCGGAAGCTGCCAGATACAGGTGGGAATACTGCGGGTCCAGCCCATCGAACTTTGCCTGTTCCTCTGCCGGGATGGTGCAGCCCTCGTCCTCAAAAATGAAGTGGGCGCTGCCGATGACCACCCGCGTGCCGCCCACCCGGCTGGCAATGCCGTGCGCCACGATATACTCCACCTCGGAGTGCATCTCTTCGTGGGAGATGCCCCGCTCCTTGGCGGCGCGGACGACAGCGTTTGCCATGGAATGGGGGAAATGCTCTTCCAGACAGGCAGCAAGCTGCAATACCTCCTGCTCCCCGCAGCCGGAGAAGGGCACCACCTGCACCACCTGCGGGGTGGCGTGGGTGAGGGTGCCGGTCTTATCGAACACGATGGTGTCCGCCTTTGCCAGCGCTTCCAGATACTTGCCGCCCTTTACGGTGATGTGGTATTCCCCGCACTCCCGCATGGCAGAGAGTACCGCCAGCGGCATGGAAAGCTTCAGCGCACAGGAGAAGTCCACCATCAAAATGGAGATGGCACGGGTGACGTTGCGGGTAAAGGCGTAGGTAGCCACCGTACCGGCAAGGCACCAAGGCACCAGACGGTCGGCCAGCTGCAAAGCCCGGTTCTCGGTGCCGGACTTGAGCTTTTCCGATTCCTCGATCATGGCCACGATCTTATCGTAGCGGTTGGCACC
>CAKSWU010000047.1 GCA_934513205.1 uncultured Faecalibacterium sp.
AGCTGGAACCTGTATCTGGGCTGGTATGTGCCGGGCCTGTTCCTGAATGACCTGTGGATGGACTTTTTCCATCTGGTGTACCCCAACCGTCCGCTGGGCTTTTCCGAGTACGGTGCCGAGGGCATGCCCAACCTCCACAGTGCCCACCCCCGCCGGGGCGACCACACCGAGGAATATCAGGCCAAGTACCACGAGTACATGCTGAAGTGCTTTGACCGTCACCCGTGGCTGTGGGCGACCCACGTCTGGAATATGTTCGACTTTGCAGCAGACGCCCGGGATCAGGGCGGCGAGCCGGGCATGAACCACAAGGGTCTGGTCACCTTTGACCGGCAGACCCGGAAAGACAGCTTCTACCTCTATAAAGCATGGTGGAGCGAGGAAAACTTCGTCCACATCTGCTCCAAGCGGTTCACCGACCGCACCGAGAAGGAGATTGAGGTCAAGGTCTACTCCAACCAGAACACCGTCGCCCTGTATGCGGACGGCAAAAAGCTGGCGGAACAGACCGGTGAGCACATCTTCAAGTTCCGCGTGCCGATGCATGGCAAGGTGGAACTGAAGGCCGTTGCAGGCGACTGCATCGACACTGCATCTTTCCGCAGTGTAGCAGAGCCGAACCCTAGCTACAAGCTGGTCAAAACCAAGTCAAAGAGTGCAAACTGGGTCTAAGCACCAGCCTTGCGCTTTGAAGAAATCGAACCCAAAGGAGGAGTCCGGACCAAAAACGGCTGTCTGGTGTGGCAGGATAAGAACGACACGAAAAGAAAAGGAGAAAAGCATGGCTAAGAAAAGCATGGTGCTGCGCGGTCTGACTGCAATGTTCACCTTCGTTTTCTCGCTGTCCATCGTGACCGGCGTGACCCTCGAAGGCTACAAGTCGACCATCGACACCAACCTCGGAACCCAGAGCGAGAAGTTTGTCTCGGAGAGCACCGAAGCCGACCCGCTCTACAATAAATTCACCCCGTCTGCCGAAGTCCTGAACGAGGACGGCACCGGCAACTCTCACGCCCTCATCCAGAAGGCAATGAACCTGAACCGCCAGCAGGCAGCCGAGGGTGCCGTTCTGCTGAAGAACGAGAACAACGCTCTGCCTCTGGCAAGCGGCTCCAAGATCACGCTGCTGGGCATCCGCTCTCATGTGCCTCTGGTTGGTTCCAGCTTCGGCGTCAAGGCATGGGGCGGCTTCATCAATCTGGAGCAGGCTCTGAGTCAGAACAAGACGGACTTTGCCAACACCATCACCACCAGTGTGAACACCAACCGCCAGACCGGCGAGACCACAGTCGGTCGTACCGTGTCTTCCTGGAGTGGTGATGAGTTTGAGTTTGAGGGTGCGGGTTACGAGATCAACCCCACCATGGTCAGCATCTATGAGAAGCTGAACGAGACCTACAACCACGCCAACAACGAGTCTCCCGCTGAGGTCTACGACCCGGGCGAGCCTTCTCTGGCAGAGATCGCAGCTGTGGACAGCAGCTATGAGTCCAGCTTTGCCAAGTACGGTGACGCCTCCATCGTGGTCATCAGCCGTCCCAGCGCAGAGTCCAAGGACTACCTGCCCGGCGGCATCGCAGAGGGTCTGGGCGCAGACGAGCCTCTGGCCCTGACCACCAACGAGCGCGACATCATCGAGACCGCAAAGAAGGCCAGCGATAAGGTCATCGTTCTGGTCAACAGCGCAACGGCTGTGGAAATCGGCGATCTGAAGAACGATCCCGAGATCGACGCCATCCTGTGGATCGGCTTCCCCGGCTGCTACGGCATGACCGGCATCGCCGACATCCTCTGCGGACGCACCAGCCCCTCCGGCGGCCTGCCCGACATCTACCCCACCTACAACATGTCTGCTCCCGCGATGCAGAACATGGGTAAGATGTACTACACCAACACCGCCGACGTCATCACCCGTTCCGGCGGCCTGCTGAGCTTCACCCCGGGTGCTTACACCATCGAGGCTGAGGGTCTGTACACCGGCTACCGCTACTACGAGACCCGCTATGCAGACTGCGTCAACGGCGTGGGCAATGCGGCTTCTCCCGTGGGTGCATACGCTTCTTCCACCGAGTGGAACTACGACAACGAAGTGGCCTACGGCTTTGGCTACGGCCTGAGCTACACCACCTTCACGCAGGAGATCCAGGGTCAGCCTGAGATCAGCGTGAACATCGACAGCGAGACCGGCGCACCGCAGGCCTACGCTACCTTCAATGTGAAGGTCACCAACACCGGCAAGGTTCCCGGCAAGACCTCTGTGCAGATCTACGGTCAGGCTCCCTACACCGAAGGTGGTCTGGAGAAGGTCGCCATCCAGCTGCTGAACTTTGAGAAGTCCAGCGAACTGGCTCCCGGCGCATCCGAGATCGTTCCCGTCAAGGTCGATCTGCAGTACATCGCCAGCTATGACATGGACCACGACAACGGCGACGGCACCACCGGCACCTATGTTCTGGATCCCGGCACCTACTACTTTGCAGCCGGCAACGGCGCACATGACGCCCTGAACAACATTCTGGTGCTGCAGGGCGCAGATCAGTCCAAGATGGTGGGCACCGGCAGCGCAGCTGCTGCAGTGGCTCAGGAGATCACCGAGGATCTGATCTCCCGCACCGCTTTCTCTGTTTCCAAGACCGGTGAGAAGATCTCCAACCAGATCCCCTACTCCGATTGGAACTACTACCAGCCCGGCGAGGTCACCTATCTGACCCGCGCTGACTGGGCAGGCACCTTCCCCAAGACCTACGATCAGATGACCCTGACCAGCGAGCAGCTGATCAGCGACCTGAACGGAAACTACTACACCATTGCAACCGATGACGATACTTCCGACATCAAGTGGGGTCAGAACAGCGATCTGATGTTCTATCAGATGTTCGGTCTGGACTTCGATGATCCGA
Source organism: uncultured Faecalibacterium sp. (assembly GCA_934513205.1). Taxonomy (GTDB): domain Bacteria; phylum Bacillota; class Clostridia; order Oscillospirales; family Ruminococcaceae; genus Faecalibacterium. The sequence continues at coordinate 2,901 of CAKSWU010000047.1, forward strand.
AGTGGGACGAGCTGCTGGATAAGATGACCCTCGAGGAAGCACAGTATCTGGCAACCTACGGCGGTCCCAGCATCCCGGGTGTGGAATCCATCGGCACCGTTGAGACCTACATGACCGAGAACGCAGGCAACGGCGTTGCCGTCAACCTGAACGCCTCCAAGGACACCAACGCTCCCTGGACCATCGGTGCAGATGACCCCAACGGCAACTGGCATCCCGAAGTCTTTGCAAACGCTCCGCTGGTGGCAGCTTCCTTCAACAACGAGCTGTACAAGGCTGTCGGCGAGTTTGTGGGCGAGGAGTCCCTGTTTGTCGGCATCCCCATCCTGTGGGGCCCCGGCATGAACACCCATCGTCAGGCTTACAACGGCCGCAACGGCGAGTACTACTCCGAAGATCCCGTCCTGACCGGCAATGCCGGCATGGAGTTTGCCATCGGTGCTCTGGAGTACGGCCTGATCGCCGCTCCCAAGCACTACGCCTTCAACGACCAGGAGTCTGAGCGCGGCGGCGTTTCTCCCTACCTGACCGAGCAGCGTGCCCGCGAGCTGGAGCTGCGTGCTTACCAGATCGCATTTGAGGCTACCAAGTACGACACCGACGACTACGATGCAGGTATGCGTGGTCTGATGACCTCCTTCTCCAAGATCGGCGGCGTCGAGTGCACCTCAAGCGTGGGCATGAACACCAACATCCTGAAGAAGGAGTGGGGCTTCAAGGGCTATGCAGTCACCGATATCTACGACGATACCGACCTGTACGGTGCTGTGCTGAATTCCGGCGTGACCTGTTTTGATACCCGTGGTATCTCCGGCTTCTACGGCTCTACTACCCTCGAGACCGACTCTACCTTTGCAACGCAGGTGGACGGCAGCTCTGTCAGCAGCACTCTGCTGAACGGCGATGCCAACCTGCAGCAGCACGTCAAGGAGTCTGCACACAACATCCTGTATGCAATGGCACACTCCAACCTGATGAACCGCTACAACAGCACCACCCGCATCGTCCAGACCATGACCTGGTGGCGTGCGGCTTACATCGCTCTGATCGCGGTCTCCGGCATCCTGACGGTTGCCTGCGGCGCAGGTTATGTCCTCTCCGTCCGCAAGAAGAGCAAGAAGGAGGTTCACTGATATGACCTTTCTGAAAAAACAGGGCGCAGCCTTCTATTTTAACGCAGTCGCCATCGTCCTTGCCGTTGCAGGCACCATCGCAATGGTAATGAGCAGCACTTACAGCGAGGCCAATGCACTGGCAGCTCTGACCCGTCTGGTCCTTCAGGGCATTCTGGCAGCGATCCTGATCGCCGGAGGCATCTGGGCAGCCAACAAGGGAAAGGATAACAACGGCATCATCGGTCTGGCCGCTACCATGGCAGCCATCGCCCTGATCGTTGCCACCATCGGCAACATCATCAATAGCCGTATCCTGCTGATCTCCGGTCTGTTCTCCTTCAACTCCCAGAACATGGTCGGCTGGCACGTCTTTTACGTCACCGTGGCCTGTCTGGTCTGCTATGTCGCAGCCATCATCGCCATGATCATCGGCTCCTTCTGCAAGGCAACCAAGTAAGAGACCTATTCCCCCGCAAGCTTTTCGTATCCGATCACGGCAGCCTGCCCCGTTACCATAGGCGGGGCAGGCTGCCGTTCTTTTTTCAAAAGGAGAGACCGCAATGGGCGAACAAAAAACAACGGCGTCGAGTGTGAACCGCGCCAAAACCTACCAGCTGGTGCTGTTTCCGCTGAACAACGGCGCGACCAACGTGTACTATGTGCTGGTGCTTTCCTACATCGCCACCTTCGGCAGCAAGGTGCTGGCCCTGAGCATGCTGTTTGCTTCGGTGATGGTCACCGGTATGCGTCTGTTTGACGCCATCACCGACCCCATCATCGGTGCCCTTATGGACCGCACCAACGGCAAGTTCGGCAAGTTCCGGCCTTTTATGGTCATTGGCAACCTGATCATGGCAGCCAGCATTCTGGTGCTTTACTGCCTCACCCCGCTCATCCCCGCCAGCGCTATGGGGCTGCGCTACGCCGCCTTTGTGGCGCTGTACGCCGTGTGGGTCATCGGCTACACCTTCCAGACCAGCTGCACCCGCTCCGGTCAGACCGTTTTGACCAATGATCCCAAGCAGCGTCCGCTGTTCACCATCTTCAACACGGTGGGCAGCCTGCTGGGCATGGGTGCCATGCAGTTCTTTGCTCCTATCCTTGCCAAGAACTATGAGGGCGGCTACGCCTCTGCCGGGTTCTTCCGCACGCTGGCTCCTGTGGGCATCGTCATCTCCATCCTGCTCACCCTGCTGGCAGTGGTGGGCATCTGGGAAAAAGACCAGCCCAAGTACTTTGGCATCGGCGGCGAAAAAGCCGAGAAGATCAAGGTGCGCGAGTACCTCCAGATCATCAAAAACAACGACCCCATGCAGCGGCTGATGGTGGCCGGTGCAGGCTGCAAGCTGGCGCTCTCTATCGCGACCAATACCACCGTTCTGTGTATGCTGTACGGCTGCATGATGGGCAACTACGATGGCCTGTATCTGCCCATGATGGTGCTGGGCTATGTGTGCAGCGTGCCCTTCTTCCTGCTCACCGTCCGCACCAGCCAGAAGGAGGGCCAGAAGGCCAGCCTGATGAAGTACGTCAGCGTGGCGCTGGTGTGCTATGTGGGCGTGCTGGTGCTGCTGCTGCTCTGGGGCCGCGGCGATGCCTTCACCCTGTCCATTCTGGGTGAGAACGGCCTGTCCCTGAACCTGTACACCATCCTGTTCATCGCCTTCTTCGGCATCGGCTACGGCGCGTACTACGCCACTGCCGATATGCCCATCCCCATGGTTGCCGACTGCTCCGACTACGAGACCTACCGCAGCGGCAAGTATATCCCCGGCATCATGGGCACCCTGTTCAGTCTGGTGGACAAGCTGGTGTCCAGCCTGTCCGCTACGGTCGTGGGCATTGCCGTCAGCTTTGTGGGTCTGCAGAGCCTGCCGACTCAGTATGACCCTTACACTCCGGGCATGAACTGGGTGGTCATCGTGCTGTTCTGCATTATCCCCATGGTGGCATGGGCGGCGACCCTCATCGCCATGAAGGGCTACACCCTGACCGGTGCCAAGATGAAGGAGATTCAGGCCGTTAACGCCTGCCGCCGCGATGCCGTGGCCAAGGGCATGAAACTGGAAGAAGCCATGGACAAATGGCAGACCGTGGACCAGCTGCCGGCAGAATACCACAGCTGAGGTGCCGCATGAAACAGAACGTACTGAACACCGACCTCACCGGCAAGGTGGCGGTCGTCACCGGTGCCAGCGGCACACTGTGCTCCATCTTTGCCAAAGCGCTGGCCCGGGCGGGTGCCAGGGTGGCACTGCTGGGCCGCAACATGGAAAAGCTCAAGGAGCTTGCAGACGAGATCGAGGCCGAGGGCGGCATCGCAAAAGGCTACACCTGCAACGTGATGAACAAGGCCAACTGCCTGCAGGTGGCCGAGGACGTGCTGGCAGACCTTGGCCCCTGCGATATTCTGGTCAACGGTGCCGGTGGCAACAACGCCCGCGCCAACACCGACAAGGAATATTTTGAGATGGGCGATCTGGAAAGTGACACCGTCACCTTCTTTGATCTGGACGAGAGCGGCGTGGAGATGGTATTCAACCTGAACTTCATCGGAACGCTGCTGCCCACGCAGGCCTTTGCCCGGCAGATGGTGGGGCGCGCGGGCTGCAACATCCTGAACATCTCCAGCATGAACGCCTACCTGCCCCTGACCAAGATCCCCGCCTACTCCGGCTCCAAGGCTGCGGTCACCAACTTCACCCAGTGGCTGGCGGTGCACTTCAGCAAGGTAGGCATCCGGGTCAACGCCATCGCCCCGGGCTTCTTTGCCAGCGAGCAGAACGCAAAGCTGCTCTTCCACGAGGACGGCACCCCCACCGACCGCACCAAAAAGATCCTTGCCGCCACCCCCATGGGGCATTTCGGTGACAGCGAGAAGGACCTTGTGGGCGCGCTGCTGTTTTTGCTGAACAACGATGCTGCCGGTTTCATCACCGGCATCTGCCTGCCGGTGGACGGCGGCTTCTCGGCCTACTCCGGCGTATAAAAAAACGGCGGATCCTTCCATACCAAAGCGTTCACCCGTAAGGAAGTGTTCGGTTCGAGCGCCGCGGACAATGTTCCACCAAATCCCCAGACCATCCGGTCTGGGGATTTTTTGTCATTCGCCTGCCCACATTGAGGCAAAACGGCAAACCGGAAATTTCACTCTATCGGGGTGTTCTTTCCTTGGCAGGTGTGGTATACTCGGCTCAGTTCAACAACTCGGAATTTATGGAGGAAAACATGCAAGGTGAAAGAAAAACGTTGACACAACTATCTGTGCCAATATGTCTG
>CAKSWU010000048.1 GCA_934513205.1 uncultured Faecalibacterium sp.
TCCTCCCTTCTGCTCGTACAATTGATATATCATCTGTATTGTAACGTAAGTGCAGCCTGTATACAAGATATTATTTCCACCAAACTTTGTCATGAATTTATATGGAAAGTGCTAGAATATCCCAGAGTTTTTGGTGTGCAAGTCAATTTTCGCGGTTAAAAATGGAGGATTGATGTCTCATTGACATAATTTTGTTACTATTTCAGGCCGGAAATCTGCGAAAAAAATGCAGAAAAACCCGGCAGAAGAGCACCTGAACGTGTTCCCCTGCCGGGCTTTTTATCCATAAACTGGCATGTGGTATTCAAGATGAAGGCGCACCGCCGTACGGGTCAAATTAAAAATCCCCCGAGCGAATGCAGCGGCAGCAACCACATTAGACATTCCTACGCGTTGGGACCTGCAACAACGATGACCGCGGCCAGTGGCCGATGCAGGGAGGAGTTGTTGGGGCAGCGGCCAGCAAGACGCAAGTGCCGCCCAAGGCACGCGCGGATGCTGGGAGCCGCAACCCGGGGCACTAAGCAACAGTCCCACTGGGGCTTTGGTTGCGGTGCTGCGCACCGCCGCCCTGTTCGATTCCCGTACGGGTTGCATGAAACAGCAACCACGGTAGACATTCCTAGCCGTTGGGACCCGCGGGCTAACCAAAGCCCCACTGGGGCTTTGGTTGCGGTGCTGCGCACCGCCGCCCTGTTCGATTCCCGTACGGGTCAAATTAAAAACGCCCTTGCGCGATGCGCAAAGGCGTTTTTATGACCCGTACGGGAATCGAACCCATGTTACAGCCGTGAAAGGGCCGTGTCTTAACCGCTTGACCAACGGGCCTTAGAAATACAGAGCTTCGCTAAAACCTCCGACTTCCATCGTCCACTACTGCGGACGACCGTCCCCCTAACCTTAGCGAAACTCTGTAAAAGTGGTAGCGGTAACTGGATTTGAACCGGTGACACTTCGGGTATGAACCGAATGCTCTAGCCAACTGAGCTATACCGCCACATATTCGTTTTTGCACTTGAACGGTGCTTTATTATTATATCCATAGATGGCCCTTTTGTCAACACATATTTTCAAAAAATTTTGCAGTTTTTTGAAAATACCAGCTTTTTAACATATCTGCGTTCAAATCCAGCGTTTTCACGCAAAAAGCACCGCTTTCCTGTGCGGAAAGCGGTGCTTTTTCAACTTTTTACTGGCCGGGTGTGGAAAACTCGGTGCAGTTTTAGTTCTTCTTATGGGTGGGGACCATGACCTTCAGGCCGCCCATATACGGCTGCAGCACTTCGGGGATGGTCACGGTGCCATCGGCCTGCAGGTGGTTCTCCAGGAAGGCGATCAGCATACGCGGAGGTGCCACACAGGTGTTGTTCAGGGTGTGAGCCAGATAGCTCTTGCCATCCTTGCCCTTCACGCGGATGTGCAGGCGGCGTGCCTGTGCATCGCCCAGATTGGAGCAGGAGCAGACCTCGAAATACTTCTGCTGGCGGGGGCTCCATGCCTCGATATCGCAGCTCTTGACCTTCAGGTCAGCCAGATCGCCGGAGCAGCAGTTCAGCTGGCGCACGGGGATCTCCAGATTGCGGAACAGCTCCACAGAGTTCTTCCACAGCTTCTCGTACCAGTCAGCGCTCTCCTCGGGGCGGCAGACCACAATCATCTCCTGCTTCTCGAACTGGTGGATGCGGTAGACGCCGCGCTCCTCAATGCCGTGAGCACCCTTCTCCTTACGGAAGCAGGGGCTGTAAGAGGTCAGGGTCAGGGGCAGGGTCTCCTCGTCCAGCGTCTGGTCGATGAAGCGGCCGATCATGGTGTGCTCGCTGGTGCCGATCAGGTACAGGTCCTCACCCTCGATCTTGTACATCATGGCGTCCATCTCCGGGAAGGACATGACGCCCTGCACCACGTTGCCGTGCATCATGAAGGGCGGGATGACGTAGGTGAAGCCCTTGTTGATCATAAAGTCGCGGGCGTAGGCCAGCACAGCCTCGTGCAGGCGTGCAATGTTGCCCAGCAGGTAGTAGAAGCCGTTACCGGCCACGCGGCCTGCGGCGTCCATATCAATGCCATCAAAGCTCTCCATGATCTCGGTGTGGTACGGGATGGGGAAATCCGGCACCACAGGCTCGCCAAAGCGCTGTGCTTCCACGTTGCAGCTGTCGTCCGGGCCGATGGGCACGCTGGGGTCGATCATCTGGGGGATGGTGTACATGATCTCCTGAATGCGTGCGGACAGGGTCTCTTCTTCCTGCTCCAGCTCTGCCATCTTGTCGGCGTCGGCCTTGACGGCGGCGTTGTTGGCGTCGATCTGCGCCTGCAGTTCGGCCTTCTGTGCCTCATCGGTGCACTTCTTCAGCTGACCGAACAGGGGGCCGTTGGCCTTGCTCAGCTTGTTGCGGGCAGCCTTGAGGGCTTCCACTTCCTTCAGGCATGCGCGGTACTTGGCATCCTTCTCGATGACCTCGTCCACCAGCGGGAGCTTTGCATCCTGAAACTTCTTCTTGATGTTTTCCTTGACGGCGTCCGGGTTCTCGCGGACAAATTTGATATCAAGCATGATTGACTCTCCTTGCTCTATTTCGGTTCGCACAGGGGATCCCCTCCCCTGTGCCGTTCAAAGACGGTGTCCCGTCTTGGATCGCATAGTTATTCGGTTTCCATCTGGTACTGCCCCAGCAGGTTGGCAAAGGCGCGCAGCTGCTCGTCCGAGTAAAAATGGACGGTCAGCTTGCCCTTGCCCTCGTGGTAGGCCACATTGACCTCGCTGCCCAGCACCTGTTTCAGGCTTTCTTCCACTTCCACCGGCAGGGTGCCGCGGGGTGCCGGTTCTTTGGGCTGCTTTGCCGGCTTTGCCAGCTTTTTGCACAGGACCTCGGCCTGACGGACGTTCAGCTGATTGTCTGCGATGATCCGTGCCGCCTCGGCCTGCAGTTCCGGCGTGGGAAGGCTCAGGATCACCTTGGCGTGTCCGATGTTGAGAAAACCGCTCTTCAGCAGCTCCAGAACGTCCTCCGGCAGATTCAGCAGCCGCAGGCTGTTTGCCAGTGCGCTGCGGCTCTTGCCCAGCTTCTGTGCCGCCTGCTCCTGCGTCAGCCCGCAGCGAGTCATCAGCTCCCGGATGCCGGCAGCTTCTTCCACCGGGTCCAGATCCTCCCGCTGCAGATTCTCCACCAGCGCCAGCTCCATGGCCTGCTCATCGGTGACATCCTTGACCACCACAGGCACCTCGTTCAGCCCTGCCATGCGGCAGGCCCGCCACCGGCGCTCGCCCGCCACGATGCTGTATCCGCCCCGGGGCTGGGGACGCACCGCGATGGGCTGCAGCAGACCATGTTCCGCGATGCTGGCCGCCAGCTCGCCCAGCGTCTGCTGGTCAAAGGTCTTGCGGGGCTGGTCGGGGTCGGGCTCGATCTCGCGCAAAGGCAGCGTTTCCACCTTTGCATCGGACTCAAAGATCGGGGATGCGTCCTCAAACAGACTTTCCAGTCCCCGTCCCAGTCCTCCTTTTCCTCTTGCCATTTCTGTTCCCCCTGTGCTTTAGTCTTCCAGTGCGTTTTTGGTCGGTTCGGCGGCGCGGGTGCGCCCCCGGGACTTCTTCGGCTCACTGGGACGGTTGCGCTTGATGAACTCGATGGCCAGATCCATATACGCCTCGCTGCCTTTGCCCTTGGGCTCATAGAAGTTGATGGGCTGACCGTAGCTGGGCGCTTCTGAAATGCGGATGGACCGCGGGATGGTGGTCTTGTACACCTTGGAGCCGAAGTATTTCTGCACCTGCTCCACCACCTGCACGGTCAGATTATACCGCAGCGAGAACATGGTGAACACCACGCCCTCGATATCCAGATACGGATTGTACTTTTTGCGGATGGTCTTGAGGGTGCTGATGAGCTCGGACAGGCCCTCCAGTGCGTAATACTCGCACTGCACCGGGATCAGCACCGTATCGCAGGCGCTCAGGCCGTTCAGGGTCAGCAGGTCCAGACTGGGCGGGCAGTCAATGAAGATGAAGTCGTATTCCTTCTGCACCTCTGCCAGCGCCTTGCGCAGACGTCCCTCCCGCCCGGGCAGGTCGATCATCTCCAGACTGGCACCCGCAAGACGGGTGTTGGAGCCGATGACATCGGTGCGGTATTCGGTCTTGCGGATGGCCTCGGAGGCCCTTGCCTCGCCAATGAGCAGCTCGTAAGTACCTTTTTCCACGCTGCGCTTCGGGATGCCATAACCGGTGGTGGTGTTGCCCTGAGGATCAAGGTCCACGATAAGCACCTTTTTGCCCAGCGCCGCCACGCAGGACGAAAGATTGACGGCGGTGGTGGTCTTGCCAACGCCGCCCTTCTGGTTCGCAATCGCTACAATTTTTGCCACGCACAATTCTTCCTTCCGGGAAAAGAGTTGTTCCACATGGAACAAATTCGCGGTCATGCCCGCCGTTTTCCCTGCCGAACGGACACCTTAACACCTAGTATAGCACATCCAAATCGGTTTTTGAACCATCTGAAGCGTTTTTCAGCCGGATTTTTAACTTTTAGAGGTGAAAAAGTGGAAAATCGCATCGTTTTTGGGGGACAAACAAATAATTTTGAATGTGCGCCGCGTTTGCTTTGCGCATCTTCAGCGGAAGGATCATTTTTATATTGGAGCAACGGGAAGCTGGCTAGCCCTCTCAGTCAAGCCCTGTCGGGCTTGCCAGCTCTCCCAAAGGGAGAGCCCTTGGCAGTGCGGCAAAGTTTCCGGACAAACCACAAAGCCCGCCGGTTTCGCCAGAGCCTCTCCCTTTGAGGAAAGACTTCCCCCGCGCCGGGGGAAGATGTCGTGTAGCGACAAAAGGGGGAGTGTGTCACCGCAGGTGACGGAGAGGGCTAGGCCGCTGCCGGGCAGACCACTGTCGTTTTACCATTTCCCCTACCCCTGTTCCACATGGAACAACTTCAGCGCCGGGCGGCGGCGGTGGGGATGCGCACTGTGTACTCGATATAGCCGTCCTTTTCCTCCCGGTGAGCGGTGGCGGGCACACCGTTGTCGGTCATCAGCCGGATGGCGTGGTCGATGGTGTTCACAAAGACCCGCACATCTCTGACCATGGAAACGCGGTGTCCGCCCTTTGCGGGGGCGTTCAGCATCTGCTCGATGTACAGGTCGGTCTGCCGGGCATTCATGCGGCGCTTTGCAATGTTGATCAGTGCCTCGCTGCGGCGGTTTTCCGGCAGGCGCAGCACCGCCCGGGCATGCCGCTCGGTGAGGCCGTTGTCCAGAACAAAGGTTCGCTGGTCTGCCGTCAGCTGCAAAAGACGAAGCTTGTTGGCAAAGGTGGGCTGCGCCATGCCCAGCCGCCGGGCAGCCTCGGCCTGCGTGCAGTCCCACAGCACCATCACATCCTTCAGGCCCTGTGCCTGCTCAAAGGGGTTCAGGTCCAGGCGCTGAAGATTTTCCAAAAGGCCCAGCGCGGCGGTCTGCTCGTCGCCATAATTGCACAGGATGGCGGGGATGGTGGTCATTTTTGCCAGTTTGCAGGCCCGGAGACGCCGCTCCCCTGCCACCAGCTCATAGCCGCCTTCCGTCATTTTTCGCACCGAGATGGGCTGCAGCAGTCCGTTTTCCCGGATGCTGACAGCCAGCGCCGCCAGCTCCTGCGGGTCGAACTGCTTCCGCGCCTGAAACGGTGAGGGATGGATCTGGTCGATGGGCAGATCATAGACCCTGCCCGCCGTTTTTTTGCGTTCAAACATGGATAACACTGCTCCTTTCAATAAATCCAGAGCGTTTTTCCACATTTTCCCGGGAAAGCGTGGAAAACGCCGCTGCTCAGGCTCAGTGTACCACACAAAAAAGGACGCTGCCAGACAATTCGTTCGGCAGCGTCCTACAAAATAATCTCTATCCTGCGTTATTTCAGCGGGCTTTTCGCAATTTTCCCGCCGTTTCTGGGGTAAGCTGTCGGAGTCTGCGAAATCTTTTTGCACAAAATCAGGGTGCGGGTGTCCCCGCCAGGCAGGTGCAGGGTGCGGGTCTCGCGGTATTCGCCGCCCAGCTTTTTGATGGCGCCCCGGGCGGCAGCCAGTTCCTCCTCGCCGGAGGCCCCCTTCATAGCAAGGAAGTTGCCCCCCACCTTCACCAGCGGCAGGCAGTATTCCGCCAGCATGGGCAGCGCTGCCACTGCACGGGCAGAAGCCAGGTCGAACTGCTCCCGCCAGCCCTTGCGGGCGGCTTCTTCGGCGCGCTCCTTGGCAAACTCCACCCCGGTCAGACCCAGCTGGGCGCAGGCGTACTTCAAAAACTCCACCCGCTT
>CAKSWU010000049.1 GCA_934513205.1 uncultured Faecalibacterium sp.
ACCAGATGGAAAAAGTCCATCCACAGGTCATTCAGGAACAGGCCCGGCACATACCAGCCCAGATACAGGTTCCAGCTGACAAGATCGGTAATGTGCGCCACCGGGTTGAAGGGGCCGCACATGGCGTAGCAGGCCAGCGTAGTCAGGCGGGTGGGGTCCATCTTGTGGCACAGCTCGTTGAGCACCCGGTGGTTGTCCAGCATATCCGCTTTGTCCTTGGTGGAGATGGTGATCTCGTTGGACACGCCCCAGCAGACGATGGAGGGGTGGTTGTAGTTCTGGTGGATCAGCTCGGTCATCTGGCGGATGGTATTCTCCCGGCCATTGGGCAGGTGCTCGGAGATATAAGGGATCTCCGCCCAGACCACCATGCCGTACCGGTCGCACAGGTCGTAGAAATACTGATCGTGCTGGTAGTGTGCTAGCCGGATGGTGTTGGCACCCAGCTCCCGGATCAGCGCCATGTCCTCATCGTGCATCTCCCGGGTGATGGCATTGCCCAGACCCTTGCGGTCCTGATGGCGGGAAACGCCGCGGAGAGGGTAGGGCTTGCCGTTGAGGAAAAAGCCCTTCTTGGCATCCACCGAGAAGCTGCGGATGCCCACCTTGGCGGTCACTTCGTCCACCGGCTGTCCGTCCTTGACCAGCCGGACGATGCAGGTGTACAGGTAGGGGTCCTTTACGCCGTTCCACAGGTGGGGAGCATCCAGATGGAGAGAGGTCTTTTCGCCTTCACTCTTGGCAACCGAGTTGCCCTCGGCGTCCAGCAGCTCCACCGTCACGACGCCCTCGCCCTCCACCAGCGTTTCCACCAGAACATCGGCACTGTCCCCCTTCAGCGCGGGGGTGATCTTCACGCCGGGATCGCCAAAGTGCCCCAGCGCGATGTGGTCCTTGTTCACCACCAGCAGGCTCACATCCCGGTAGATGCCGCCGTAGAAGGTAAAGTCCGCTTTCTGGGGGTAGACCCGGTCGTTGACGCTGTTGTCCACCCGCACGGAAAGCTGATTTTCGGTCTGCAGCAGCTCGGTGATCTCTGCCCGGAAGGTGGAGTAGCCGCCGTCATGGGCGCAGAGCTTGTGCCCGTTCAGCAGCACGGTGGCGCTGGCGTTGACGCCCTCAAACTGCAGCCAGACCTGCTGCTGTGCCGGGTCAAAGGCCGGTGCTGCAAAGCTGGTGCGGTAGGTGCAGGTACCCCGCCAGTAATCGTTACCGCCGTCCTGCCCATCCACGGCGTTCCAAGTGTGGGGCAGCTCTACGGCAGCGGTCACGCCGTCCGGGCCGGTAAACTGCCAGTCCTTCATAAGCTTTGCAATATTACGCATCCGATTCCTCCTGCTTTTTTTGCTGTGCGCCGGTAATTTTTCCGCTCTTTTTTCTTTCGTTGTTATTTTATCAAAGCGACCGCATTTCGCAAGATGCCCGCGAAAAGTGGTCGTTTTGCGTGCGCATTCGGTTTTTCGTTTCCAAATGCAAACTGCTATATTTGTATATTTTTCACAAACAGATGTATCCAACAAATTATAAAAAGAAAGCCGCCGCAGGACTTCCCTTTTCGGAAATTCTGCAGCGGCTGCCGGTTTCTTACCTTATTTTTGCAGCGGAAAGATGATCTTTTCCGCAAAGAACTCGCCCTGCTCTTCCAAGGTCAAAGTTCCTTTATATTTTTGCACGATGCGCCGGATCACCTTCAGCTCGTACTGTGCGGAGCGGTTTGCCCGCTGTTCCGGCGGGCGCAGCGGGCTGATGATATTCACCACCACAAAGCCCTGCCGCACACAGACCAGCAGGTCGATGACCCGGCACTCCGGGCGGGCGGTCTGCACTGCGCTTTCCACAGCATGATCCAGTGCATTGGCAAACAGCGCGTACAGATCCCCTGCCTCGATAAAGCCCAGACAGCTGCCGTTTGCCACGGCATTCAGCTGGATGCCCCGGGACTCGCACAGCAGGCTCTTCTCGGTCAGCACCACATCCAGCACCTCGTTGCCGGTGTTGCGGTTCGCGTCATAAAGGCGGGCTGCGCGCTCTGCCTCCTCGATGCGCTCCGGCGGCACCGCTTCGGGCGACAGCTTGCGGAGATTGGCGATCTGCACCTTCAGCTCGTGGCAGCGCTTGTTGATGATCTGCACATTCTGCCGGGCCACCTGATACTGCTGACGCTGGCGCTCGTACAGCAGGTTCAGGGCATTCATCTCTTTTTCCATGGCAGATTTCTTGAACAGCTCACTTTGAAAATACAGCAGGGTGATAAAATAGAACTGCCCAATCAGGATGGTGGCTACAAGGCTCTGCGGAAATTGTTCTACGCGGAAATTGTCCAGCACCGCTGCCTGCACCATGAACAGGATGCCAATAAAGAACGAACTGAGCAGCTGCCGGGGGCCGATATGATACTCTCCTTTATAAGGCAGCTGCCGTGCCAGCAGGATGTACACTGCCGCAAAGAATACCGTCCCGGACAGCAATTGTACCAGAACCGCCCAAGGGGAAGCCATGTTCAGCGGGTGTCCATGCCGGGAAAAATACAGCTCCAAAAAGCACCAGCCCTCGTAGGCGCACTGCGCGATAAGCAGACTCCACACCGCGCAGTACATCGCCCCTTTTTTATTGATATCCGTACACAGGTAGATCATCCCACCCAGCAGCGCAAAAAAGGAAACGTAAAGAACCAGCAGCAGGAGCTGCTGCTGCCACAGTGTTGTGGACTGCGCCAGCGGGTCCAGCATCAGGGCCAGCAAAAGCAGCGGGAACAGCATCCCGCAGGCACGGGGCCAGAAATGCGGGCGATGCCGCAGCGGCAGGCAGAACGCCAGCGCCGCACCCCAGCGCAGCAGCGCCCGGAGCAGACTGTTCAGCAGAGATGCAGTCACAGCACACCTCCCATATAGGACGCCACCGCGGTAAGGAACGCGGTGCGCTGCCGCCGGCTGATCTCCAGCCGGTCGTCGTTCACAAGGGCAAAGTCGTTTTCAATGCCCTTCACATAGGCCAGATTGACCAGATAGCACTGGTTGCAGCGGACAAAATGGTACTCGGCAAGCTGTTTTTCGGCGTTTTGCAGGCTGGCGCGCACCGCGAACTCCCCCTTGGCGGTGTGGTAGTACAGCATCCGGCTGTGGGTCTCCAGATAATAGATGTCGGTGGTGTCCAGCAGCTGGATGCCGCCGCCTGCCAGCTGCAGCACCACCTGCCCGCCTCTGCGCCGCTGCACCCGCTGGATGGCGCGGGAGAGCTTTGTGCAGAACTGATAGTAATTGACCGGCTTCAATACATAGTCCAGTGCGTCCACCTCGTACCCCCGGATGGCATACTGCGCCATGTTGGTCACGAACACCAGCACCACCTCCGCGTCCACGGCTCGGATCGCTTCAGCTGCCCCAAAGCCGTCCAGCCGGGGCATCTCCACATCCATAAAGATGATATCGAACCCCGGCGTATAGTGCTCTGCGATGCCGATGCCGTCCGGAAGGAGACTGATCTCCACCTGCAGCCCCTGCTCCTCGGCATACTGCCGGACGAACCGGTTCAGGCATTCCCGCGTTTCTTCCTGATCCTCCACGATCGCGATCCTGAACATCCTGCACTCCACCTTCTTTCTGCGCTTGACCGCCGTATGACTCTTTTTTTATTGAAACACACTTTTGCCTGAAATGCAATGGAGATCCTTGCGCAAAAAAGCCGCTGCCCGAATGGTCGGCATCTTTCTTGGTAGACATTCCAATGCGTTGGGAACCGTGGGCTAAGCAAAGCCGCACTGTGGCTTTGCTTACGGCACTTCGTGCCGCCGCCCTGTTCGAGTCCTGTACCGCTCACCACAAAAAAATCCCCAGACCGAATGGTCAGCATCTTTCTTGGTAGACATTCCTATGCGTTGGGAACCGCGGGCTAAGCAACAGCCCACTGGGCTGATTGCTTGCTCTGCCGACTGGCGTCGTCAGAGCCGCCCTGTTCGAGTCCTGTACCGTCCTGCTTTGACGTGGGTTGGTGGATGACGCAACAAAAAAGCCCCTGACCTAAGTCAGAGGCTCTTGTTTTGGTGGAGCATTGTCCACAGCACTCGAACCCAACACTTCCTCACGGGTGACCGTTTTGGCATCGTCCGTGAAGTTGAAATTGAGCACGACCCGGTCATCAAAGACGTAGACCGAGTTGACAAAGGTATCAATGATTTGCCGCTGGTGTTCCGTGCTGCCCACGTCACCCTTGCGGAATTTTTCAAGCCAGAACCGAATCCACTCACGGGTCAGGACGGGCTTTTTCAGCTCTTCCTCCAGAATACTGGTGTTCAGAGCTTCTTTCCGGGCTTCCAGTTCGTCCAGCCGCTGCTTGGTGGTCGGGGTCAGGATGCCCTGTTCAATGGCTTCCAGAAGGTTTGCCAGCCGCTTCTCTGTATCCCGGAGCTGGTCTTTCAAAACAGGCAGTCGGGTGTTCTCCTGCTGCTGGGCTTCCATAATCAAATCTATTAGCTGTTCGATGATTTCATCGCTGAAAATCACCTTAATGGCGGTGTCCACCACGAACCGCTCCAACGGCTCCTTGCGGATGGCTTTCAGGTCACAGTGCGCCTTGCCGTGGCGTTTGGCGTTGCCGCACTTGTAGTAATAGTAGGTGTTTCCCATGTGGCTGGTGCCGCTTTCGCCGCCCATCAGGGTGCCGCACTTGCCACAGAACAGCTTGGTGGTCAGCAGATAGCTCACATCCTCTTTTGCAGGCCGACCATGGGCGATCCTGTTCTGCTCGAAACGCTGCTGCACCCGGTCGAACAAGTCCTCGTCCACGATGGCCGGAATGCCGCCCGGTGTCACGATGTCCTTATATCGGTATTCACCTATGTAACGGCGGTTCCGGAAAATCTGGAAGAAGCTGTTCTTGACAAAAGGCTTGCCGGTACGGGTGCGCAGCCCTCGCTCGTTCAGGGATGCTGCGATCTTCTCGGCAGGCTCGCCGTTGGCGTACCGGGTAAAAATCTCCTGCACAATGGGAGCCGTTTCCGGGTCGATATGGTACAGCCTGTCCTCCTTGCCAATGGTGAAGCCCAGCGGAACCACACCGCCGTTGTACTTGCACTGAAGGGCGTTTTCGCGCTCACCGCGCGCCACTTTCAGGGCGAGTTCGGCGGAATAGTATTCCGCCATGCCAATCAGCATACTCTCCACCATAATGCCTTCAGGCCCCTGCGAGATGGGTTCCATGGCAGACACCAGATGGACACCGTTCTTTTCCAGCTGGTACTTGTAGTTCACGGCATCGAACCGATTCCGGGCAAAGCGGTCGAGCTTCCAGACCAGAACTACATCGAAGATTTTCTTTGCGCTGTCCTTAATCATCCTCTGGAAGTCCGGGCGGTCATCCGTCTTGGCGGAGTAGGCACGGTCGATGTAGGTGCCGACCACGGTGATACCGTTCTTCTCGGCGTAGTCCTTGCAGTCGCGCAGTTGTCCTTCAATGGACGCTTCGCGCTGGCTGTCGGATGAATAGCGGGCGTAGATCACGGCGGTCATGGTTGCACCTCTCTTTGCACATCATTGAATCAACGCAATGTTTCGTATAATCTATATACCATATTTCGCACCCGTTTGCAAGAAAAACAAAACAGAAAAGTGGTGGTGCTCACCGTGGTGTGCACCCCGTCAAGAGGACAACGAAACAAATCAAAAAAATATCTCAAGCCGCTTTCAAATAAAGGTCATGCT
>CAKSWU010000050.1 GCA_934513205.1 uncultured Faecalibacterium sp.
CTCAACGCCTGCACACCGACGTTTTCATCCTCGTACTGGTCAACTTCCCGGTGCACCGCAGACCGGGCGGCATGGGCAGCGTACATCTCCCGCTTCTGCGCCTTGCTCAATCGGCTCAACTCGTCCGGGGTCAGTTCTGCCTTGCCAAACCGCAGATGCTGGGCTTTTTCGGCTGTCTTTTCTACATCGGTTTTCAGCTTTTTCTTTTTGGGCAGCGACTGCTCCACCTTGGCTTTTTTCGGGGGAGAACGGGTCTTTTTGGTTGACGTTTCCTCTTTGAAATTCAGCTTCGGCTCACTCATTTCTGCGCGCCCTCCGAAACTTCACCCAACTTGGTGGTCATGATCCGATAGAGTTCCAGATCGGTGGGGAAACGGTCAACGAAGGGCAGAATGACGTTACCGAAGAACAGCAGCCCTTCGCCCTCACCGGAGTGGGTCACATAGGAAAGCTGGTGGGGCGAGATGTTGAGCTGCTTTGCGAGAATTTGCCGGTCTCCCGCCGCCTGATTCAGCATGATGATCATGTCGCTGTTCTCGAAAATATTCTCGACCTCACGCGAAGAAAGGAGGTCTTTGACGTTCTGCGTTAATCCAGTCGGGATGCCGCCCCACTTACGGAAACGCTTCCAGATCTCCACGGAATAAGCGGCGGTCTGCTCTTCTTTTAAGAGGAGGTGCATCTCATCCATATAATACCGGGTGGACTTGCCGCTGCTGCGGTTTGCGGTGACACGCCCCCATACCTGATCCTGCACAATGAGCATACCGAGCTTCTTCATCTGCTTGCCCAATTCCTTGATGTCATAGCAGACGATTCTGTTGTTGACGTTTACATTGGTACGGTGGTTGAACAGATTCAGGGAGCCTTTCACATAGATTTCCAGAGCCGTGGCAACATGGTGGGCTTCCTTTTCGTCCTGTTGGAGCAGGGCGTTGTACAAGTCCTCAAGGATGGGCATATTCTCCGGGCAGGGGTCTGCAAAATATTTGCGGTAAATCAGATGCACACAGCGGTCAATGACGGTTTTCTCCACCGGCAGCAGCCCTTCCTTGCCGCCTACCACCAGTTCACAGAGAGAAAGGATAAAGTCAGCTTTCAGGGAAAGCGGGTTGTCCTCCTCGGAGTAGTTGGCATTGATGTCCATGGGATTGATGAACTGGGTACTGTTGGGGCTGATTTTTATGACCTGACCTTTCAGCCGATTCACCAGAGGAGAATACTCTCCCTCTGGGTCGTTCACGATAATATCATCGTCTGTGACCAGAAAGGCGTTTGCAATCTCACGCTTTGCCGAGAAACTTTTGCCAGAGCCGGGAGTGCCGAGAATCAAACCATTGGGGTTTTTCAGCTTCTTCCGGTCCACCATGATAAGGTTGTTGGACAGGGCGTTCAGGCCGTAATACAGGCTTTCTTTGCCAGACTGATAAAGTTCCTGCGTGGTGAACGGAATGAAGATGGCGGTGCTGCTGGTGGTCAGCCCGCGCTGAATTTCGATCTGGCAGTCTGCCAGCGGCAGGCTGCTCATCAACCCCTGCTCCTGCTGGTAGTCCAGTCTGCACAGGTTGCAGTTGTGTTTCTGGGCAATGCTGGATGCCTGAAAAACATTGTTTTCCAGTTCCTGCTCCGTGCGCCCGGTGTTCAGCACCAGAAAAGTGACAAGGAACATTCGCTCGTTCTGGCTCTGCAATTCTTTCAGCAGGGCTTTGGCATCCCTGCCGTAAGTTTTCAAATCTGACGGCAGAATGTCTATATCATAACCGGAACGGATTGCTTTTTTCTGCTCCTCAATGGTACTGCGATCCAGTTCTGTGATGGTGCGCTTGACCGTCTTGATGGCCTTATTCTGGTCAACGGACTGAATGTGCATGGTGACGATCTGGCTGGAATCCATGTCCAGAAAGTCCTTCAAAAGCTGGTCGCTGATGTCGGATGCCGTGATGCTCAGAAAGCTGGCGGCGCAAAAGATACCGCCCATCTGGAACGTCCGGGAATTTTTGAAGGCAAAGGCGGTGGGCGCAATGGCATCCTTCACGGACAGACCACTTTTTACGAGGTCTTTCCAGTCAAAGTGAAACTTGGATGCGCCGTCCATGTTGAACATATCGTGCATGAGTTTCAGCCGCTGGACACCATTCAGGGGCTTTGCCCGCACACCCAGCCGGTGGAAGTTGTTCAGAAGGTCATTCTGAATGTGGTCCAGACGGGGCTTGACCTGCGCCATACTTTCACCCTCCACGCCAAAGGTAATGAATTTGCGCTTAGTCAGACCATTATTGCCCTTGGCAAGCTGCTGGCGCAGCATCTGACTGTACTCCGCACGAACATCGTCAAAGCCGTCTTTCTGGTACGGAATGCGGATGCTCTTTTCAAACTCGGTGCTGTCGGTTGCCATGTTCACAAAGGACAGCTCAAATTTGATGCTGGAATCGAAGAAGTTCAGAAAACTGCACCATTCCTCGAAAATCGCCGTCTTATCCTCCTGCTGCGCCAACTGATAGTTGATGTCTTGGTAGGCGATTGTCCGGGTGTAGTAGTTTGCTTTCACACGGCAGGTGCCATCCTCAAACATTCGCTGCATGGGGATGGACTGCTGGGCGGTCCGGGGCACCGCAGGCTTTGCGTTCTGCCTGCGCTCCTGCGCAGACTGCGGCTTGCTGTGCTTACCGGTCTTTTTCCAAAACGGAATCATGGGTCACGCCTCCCTTCATAAGCAGTGCATAGTAATTGTTGGTCTTGTAGGGGCGAATCTTCGGGCGGAGAAACCGGGACTGCACATAGTACGACAGCAGCTTTTCTATGGGCTGACCGTTTTTCTCGTACATCCCAAGGAAGAACGCCGGGAGCATCACCGCCATCATGCCGAGGGTAGCAGCAGTGTTGCCGCCGGAATCCCGGAGAACAAAAAACAGCGGTACTCCAATGAGAGCCGCTGTGCCAAAGCAGATAAGCTGCCGTTTGGTCAGGTTGAACGCGACCTTCGATTTCACTTTCGTCAGGTCACGGGGAACGGAAATATACGCAGCCATAGAACACCTCCTTTTAGTGCGCTCCGAGAACGGATTTTGTCACGGAGCTGGTTTTGAACAGGCTGAAACAGAGCAGAACGGTGTAGCCCACGATGCTCCAAATGGAGTTGATGGCATCCCCGGAAATCGCCACGCTCTGGATCAGCACCGCATAAATCGCCACGCAGATGAGGATGAGAAAGCCCTGAAAACCGAGTGCAAACAGGCATTTCAGGTAGTTCTGCCCCATGTGCGATTGCTCGTGGTTGCCGAAGGTCGCCATGGGGATGGGCGCAAGGCTCACCATGCAGTAGATTTCAATCATACGCCCGTAGACGATGACAAAAATGATGATACTCAAGATCCGCATAGTGATGCCGATGAAGAAGGACTGCAAAAACAGCCCGAATAGGGGGCCAACGTCCATCTGCATCAGGCTGGATTGCAGCATGGACAAGCCAATGTCGTTGACACGGGTGTTTCCGGCAATGATGCCGCTGGAATCGGACACCACCTTCTGGGTGACGTCGAACACCGCCATCACAATATCGAAAGTATTGCTGATGAGCCATACCGAAATAGCGGTCTTAAAAATCCAGCGCATGATGAGGGCAGGCTCAAACTGCGCCATGTTGTTGTGCTGGGTGATCATCTCGATGAGTTCATAACAGGCGATAAAGGTCAGAATGATGCCTGCAATGGGCAGCACCACATTCCGGGAGAGGGCTTCGATCATTGCGAACACCCGTGGTTCAAAGCTGGAGGGCTTGGTGCCCACCTGCTGGGCGATGTTGCCCACTTGTGTGTTTACATCGTCAAACAGGCCAGAAAGGTTTGACATAATACCTGCCGTCAGGATGCCTTTGATCCAGTCGGCAATGGCTTTGAGAACGGTTTCCATTCAGCAGTCACCGTCCTTAGCTGAAGTGGTTGATAAGGGTCTTGAGAAGGTTCAGGAGAAAAATAATGTGGGTCAAAAACTGCATAAAGCACCGCCTTTCGTTGATGGGTGGAGATTCGTACCGCAATGCGCTCCTTATGATAAAGGGCTGTAATCCACAGCAGAGATGGAGCGATTGCGTATGTACAGGCGGGAAACCCCGCCTGCGGCTCTTAGCCGAACAGACCAGACAGCAGAGGAATGAGGGTAATGCCCACCAGCGCAACGCCGCCGCCAGCCATGAGCTGCTTCATGCCCTGAGACTTGGAGCCGGGGTTGTCGTTACCATAACCTTCCAGCAGATTGATGGCACCCCAAACGCCGAGGCCAGCACCCAGAGCGACAACCAGAGTCTGAAGAACTTCGATAGCAGAGTTAAAGAATTCCATAGTCGTTTCTCCTTTATCATTGAAAACTTGTAGACCGTCCGTACACACCTGAAATCGTGCATTTTTTGAGCCGCAAACTGCGGCAAAAGTGGATTTGCTGGTGTACCTCTCTGGCCGGGTAAAAATAAAACCGCCTACCAAATCAGGCAGACGGGAGCGAATCAGCGTCAATCACAACAAATTCATCATTGGGATTGATTTTTTCTTTTCGGTTCAGATATTTTTCAATATCGAAAGTGTTTTTGGGGTCGTAGTCCGAGGTCAGCCTGTAGTTGGGATGCTGGGTCAGGTCGTACTTGTCGCTCAAAAATGGGCGCACACCACGTAACTGCAAAATACACTTGCCGCCGTCCAGCACTGCAAGCTCGTCCCGACTCAATAATTCGTGCCCCATCTTTTGGAACGTAGTGCCGTAACTGGGGCTGTTGCCACGGGTATCCGAGGTGTTGAAGGCGTCGATGGTCTCCTTGCCCAGCATCTCGGACAAGTCTTTCAGGGTGGTCGGCTCACTGCCGCCGAGGAAAATCTGACTGTCCATGTTGCCGATGATGGTGTCGGCATTGTCCTTGTAGATAGACTTTAGCTGGCTTTTCGCCTGCAAAACAAGGCAAGCCGAAATCTCACGGCTGCGGATGGTTGCCACCAGCTTTTCCAGATTGGGAATCTGTCCGATGTTGGCGCACTCGTCAATCAGACAGCGTACATGAATGGGCAGCTTGCCGCCGTACACATCATCCGCTTTGTCGCACAAGAGGTTAAAAAGCTGGGTGTAGACCATCGAAATCAGGAAGTTGAAGGTACTGTCTGTGTCCGACATGATGAGGAACAGTGCCGTTTTCTTATCGCCCAGTGTGTCCAGTTGCAGTTCATCGTACATGGTAAGGTCCCGCAGTTCTTGGATGTCGAAGGGAGCCATCCTAGCACCGCAGGAAATGAGGATGGATTTTGCGGTCTTGCCGGCAGCCAGCTTGTAAAGCTTATAAGCAGCCTGTTTGTAACCAGCGATGGAACGACTGCAAGGATAGAAAAAATT
>CAKSWU010000051.1 GCA_934513205.1 uncultured Faecalibacterium sp.
TGGAGTCCAGAGGTAGGGAGGGGGGAGTCGGAACACCCCTCCCTGCCTCTGGCCCAGCGGAGCGTCCCTGCACGCTGTTGGCAGGCAGAAAGTCTCCCCATCGCCCGCCATTTTCGATCTCTTTTTCCACAAACATTTTGGAAGATGTGGAAAAACCGCGCGGCGGGTGTATCTTTTTGCGCAAAAACGTGGTAAAATAAACAGTAAAATCAGGAAGTGTGCGCTGCGGCAGGTCTACTGTGCCGGACGCACCAGCACAGTGCACCCGCAAAGGCAGGTGCGCGGAAAGGATGCAGTATGCAGGGATCGACCATTGCCGCCATCGCAACGCCCCCCGGGGCGGGCGGCATTGCCGTGGTGCGACTGTCCGGCGCAGAGAGCTATGCTGTGGCTGCCCAGGTGTTCCACCCGGCAAACCCGGCTAAAAAAGTGGAAGAGGCCAAGGGCTACACCGCGCTGTTCGGGCATTTCGTGGACAGGGAAGAGACCTTTGACGAGGGTGTGGCGCTGTTTTTCCGCGCGCCCCACAGCTACACCGGCGAGGACGTGGTGGAGCTTTCCTGCCACGGCGGCAGCGCGGTGGCGCGGCGGCTGGTGGAAGCCTGTCTTGCCGCCGGTGCGCAGCCCGCCGCCCCCGGTGAATATACCCGCCGCGCCTTTCTGAACGGCAAGCTTGGCTTGACCCAGGCCGAAGCGGTGATGGACCTGATCTCCGCAGACGGGCGGCAGGGCGCAGCGCTGGCAAACGCAGCGCTGGGCGGTGCACTGGCAAAAAAGATCAACGCCCAAAAGGAGCAGCTCACCGCCCTGCAGGCGCATCTTGCCGCATGGGTGGACTTCCCGGAGGAGGATGTGCCGGAGCTGGACCCCGCCCATCTGCACACCGTGCTGGGGGGCGTGAAGGCAGAGCTGGACACCCTCATCCGCAACTATCAGGCAGACACCGTGCTGCGCGAGGGTGTGGACTGTGCCATTCTGGGGCGGCCCAACGCGGGCAAATCCACCCTGCTCAACCTGCTGGCGGGCTTTGACCGCGCCATTGTCACCCCGGTGGCGGGCACTACCCGGGATGTGGTGGAGCAGGCGGTGCAGCTGGGGGAAATCCGGCTGAACCTCTTTGACACCGCCGGTCTGCGGGAGACCGAGGACGCCATCGAAGCCGAGGGCATCCGCCGAAGCTGGAAAAAGCTGGAGGAAGCCGGGCTGATCTTAGCCGTCTTTGACGGCTCCGAGCCGCCCACCCGGGAGGATCTGGAACTGGCCCGGCGCTGCGCCGGACGCCCCGCCATTGCCCTTGTCAACAAGGAGGACAAGCCTGCGCAGTTTGATGCCGAGCTCATCGCGCCGTATTTTGCTATGGTGCTGCCGGTCTGCTGCCGGGAAGAGGGGAGCCGCAAGGTCATCGCCGCTGCGGTGGCGCGGCTGCTGGGGACCAGCAGCATCGACCCTCGCGCCGCCAGCCTTTCCGGGCAGCGGCAGCTTTCCGCCGCCCTCCGCGCCCGGGATGCCGTGTCCGGGGCACTGGACGCCGCTGCCGGCGGTTTTGGATTGGACGCCGTCTCGGTCTGCGTGGATGATGCGCTGGACGCCCTCTGCGACCTGACCGGCGAAAACGCCTCGGAAGCCGTCATCGAACAGGTATTCGAGCGGTTCTGTGTGGGGAAATAAATTCAAATCATTGATTAGAGGAAACTCGAAAGTATATGAACCACTTAGGAGATTATGATGTCATCGTCATTGGCGCAGGCCATGCGGGCATCGAAGCCGCCCACGCAGCTGCTGTGCTGGGCGCAAAAACGGCTGTCTTTACCATGAGTCTGGACTCCATCGGCAACATGCCCTGCAACCCCAGCATCGGCGGCACCGCAAAAGGTACGCTGGTACGCGAATTGGACGCATTGGGCGGTGTGATGGGTCTGGCGGCAGACGCCACCTATCTGCAAAGCCGGATGCTCAACAAGGGCAAAGGCCCGGCTGTCCACGCCCTGCGCGTGCAGACCGACCGCAAGCGCTACCACGAATACATGAAGCATGCGCTGGAAATGACCCCGGGCCTTGCCATCCACCAGACCGAGGTGGTGGCGCTGGAAGTCGAGGACGGTCATGTGAAGGGCGTTGTCACCCAGCTGCACGGGGAATACAGCGCCAAGTGCGTGGTGCTTGCCACCGGAACGAACCTTGGTGGCAAGATCTTTGTCGGTGATGCGTGGTATTCCTCCGGCCCGGACGGGATGCACGCCGCCAATGCCCTGACCGATAGCCTGAAAGCCGCCGGTCTGCCGCTGCGCCGATTCAAGACCGGCACCCCTGCCCGGGTGCACCGCCGCAGCATCGACTTTTCCAAGCTGGAGTGCCAGCCCGGCGACCCGGACAGCGAATTGCAGCCCTTCAGCTTTCTGACCGATGCACCCATGCACAACAAGGTGGAGTGCTGGATCGCCTACACGAACCCCGAGACCCACAAGATCATTCTGGACAACATCCAGCGCAGCCCGCTGTACGGCGGCATGATCGAGGGCGTCGGCCCGCGCTACTGCCCCTCCATCGAGGACAAGGTGGTGCGCTTCTCCGGCAAGGACCGTCACCCCATCTTTGTGGAGCCCTGCGGCGAGAACACCGAGGAAATGTATCTGCAGGGGGCGTCCAGCAGCCTGCCGGAGGATGTGCAGAACGCCTTCTACCGCAGCATCAAGGGCTTTGAGAACATCGAGATCATGCGCCCCGCCTACGCCATCGAGTACGACTGCGTGGACCCCACCAGTCTGGAAGCCACGCTGGAAAGCAAGGTGGTGCGGGGTCTGTACGGGGCAGGGCAGTTCAACGGCACCTCCGGCTACGAGGAAGCCGCCGCGCAGGGTCTGCTGGCGGGTCTGAACGCCGCCCGCAACGCGCTGGGCAAGGAGCAGCTGGTGCTGCCCCGGCACACCAGCTATCTGGGCACGCTGGTGGACGACCTTGTCACCAAGGGCGTCATGGACCCCTACCGCATGATGACCAGCCGCAGCGAGTACCGGCTGACCCTGCGGCAGGACAATGCCGACCAGCGCCTGACCCCCATCGGCAGGGAATACGGCCTTGTGCAGGACGACCGCTGGGCAAAGTACCAGCATACTCAGAGCCTTCTGGACGCCGAGCGCCGCCGCCTGCACGAAGCGCATCTGCGCACCGCCGACCTGCGCGCCGCCATGGAAGCTGCCGGTCTTGCCCCCGCCGCCGAGGGCGGCATTGCCGAAGAGCTGCTGCGCCGCCCGGAGATCAGCTACCCGCTGGTGGCGGGCATCATCGGCTGGGGAGAGGGCATCACCCCCATGCTGGCGGAGCGGCTGGAGACCGAGATCAAGTACGCTGGTTACATCGCCCGGCAGGACCGTATGATCCGGGATGTGGCGCGCCACGAAAAGACCCTCATCCCCGAGGATTTCGAGTACGCCGCCCTGACCGGTCTGACGCTGGAAGCCCGGGAAAAGCTGTCCCGCATCCGTCCCCGCAATCTGGGGCAGGCGGGGCGCATCCCGGGTGTATCCCCCTCGGATGTGGCACAGCTGAGCATTGCACTGGCGGCAAAGAAGTAAGAGGGGGCAGGACGACTGCTTATCCTCCGCAGCCCCACTTGTGAAAATGCGTTTGGAGCGGCCCGCAGGCCGCGACAAACGCAAAGATAAATAATAATTTCCGCTGATATTGTCAGAGCGAAGCGGAGACAATTCTAAATCGTTAAACTTAGAAAGAAGATACAACCGATGGAAGAACTGAAGCTTTACGAGGGACGCCCGGCAGACTGCACCGGACGTCTGGAAAAAGAGGTCCGGGTCTATGACCTGCTGGAAAAGCTGGGCATCCGGTTCTGGCGCACCGACCACGGCTGGATGAAGGCCGATACCATGGAGGACTGCCATGTGATCGATGCCTGCCTGAATGCCACCGTCTGCAAGAACCTGTTCCTGTGCAACCGGCAGCGCACCAGCTTTTATCTGCTGATGATGCCGGGAGACAAGCCCTTCAAAACCAAAGAGCTTTCTCATCAGTTGGGCATTGCCCGCCTGAGCTTTGCATCCCCGGAGGAGATGGAGCGGTATCTGGACTGCACCCCCGGCTCCTCCTCCATCATGGGCCTTGCCAATGATCCCGAAAACAGGGTGCAGCTGCTGATGGACGAGGATGTGAAGGCAGGGGAGTATCTTGGCTGCCATCCCTGCATCAACACCTCCTCGCTCAAGCTGCGCACAGCGGATGTGCTGGAAACATTTTTGCCAGCAGTCCATCACCAGCCGGTTTTTGTCCATCTGACCGGAGAATAAAGAAAGGAACCGACACCAATGATCGATCGAGAGCGTCTTGCGGAAAAATGTTCCACATGGAACATCTCCCTCACCGGCACCCAGTTGGACCAGCTGGATGCCTTTGCCCGGATCCTTGTGGAGTACAACCAGAAGGTCAACCTGACCGCCATCACCGACCCCGAGGGCATCGAGGACAAGCACTTTCTGGACAGCTTGCTGTTTGCCAGCCAGCCCGAGGTGGCGGGGCGCATGGTGGATGTGGGCGCGGGAGCAGGCTTCCCGGGCATCGTCACCAAGATCTACAAGCCGGAGCTGCAGCTGACCCTGATGGAGCCCACCGGCAAGCGGGTGGAGTTTTTGAAGTACGCCTGCGCCCAGCTGGGTCTGACCGGGGTGGAGTTTGCCAAGGAGCGCGCCGA
>CAKSWU010000052.1 GCA_934513205.1 uncultured Faecalibacterium sp.
AACCAGAACGAGCGGTTCCTCTTTTCCACCAAGCACCTCACCCGCCGCTACGCCAAGGCCATCAGCGACGTGGACGATTTCTGCGATTAAATCCAGCTTACAATTGAATCAGGGTACAAGAGCTTCTTTGAGCAAAGGTGTCTAAACCCTACCGGCACTGACACCGCGCCGCAATGCTGCACCCGCAAGGGTGGGCATTCAAGGGTGGCAGGGGAAACCCCGCCGCCTTCCCGCAGAAGAAACGCTGCAATTTGAAAAAAAGAACTCCTCCCCTCCACACAGGTGCTTTCGGTCATGCGCTGCCGCTGCAAGGACGGCGCTGTCCAAAGGCTCCACCGGCGTGGCAGACTGCAATCTGCCGCTGCCGGGCTTTGTGGGGACATTCTGCGGAGGCGTTTTGATTTTCCGATCAAGACGTCTCCGCTTCTTTTTCACCTGCCTTTTTTGAAAAAAGAATCCCCCGCCGCACCCCGGTCTGAGCCATAGCAGACCGGGCGGGCGGGGCTATGGAGGAAGTTTTATGAAACAGCCTTTCTGCTCCCCCGTTCAGGCGCTGCGCAGCGTGCTGGACGCGGCAGCGCTTCTGCCGTCTCCGTCCCCGGAGACCATCCCGCTGGAAAATGCCTGCGGGCGCATTGCCGCCGCCGACCTCTGCGCCCGGATGGACCAGCCTCCCTTTGACCGCAGCCCGCTGGACGGCTACGCCCTGCACAGCGCAGACCTTTCCGGTGCAAGCCGGGAAAACCCGGTCACCCTGCCGGTGGTGATGAAGCTCTACGCGGGCGATGCCCCGGCTGCGGCACTGCCCGCAGGCTGTGCCGCCCGCATTATGACCGGTGCCCCTCTGCCGGAGGGCGCGGACTGCGTCCTGATGCAGGAGCTGACCGACAGCGGCGAGGAGACCGTGCAGCTCTACGCCGCCGTAAAACCGCAGCAAAACGTGGTGTTCCGGGGTGAGGACGTGGCAGCAGGTGCGGTCATCGCGCCCGCCGGGACGGTACTCTCCCCCGCCCATCTGGGCGTGCTGGCGGGGCAGGGCTATGCCGAAGTACCGGTCTGCCGCCCGCTGACCGTGGGCGTGCTTGCCACCGGCAGCGAGCTGCTGGAACCCGGCGCACCGTGGGCACCCGGTAAAATTTACGATGCCAACGGCATCCAGAACGCCGCCCGGCTGCGGCAGCTGGGCTTTGCCGTGGAACGGCAGCAGTGCTCCGACGACCCGGAGACCATCACCGGTAAAATGCAGGACCTGCTGACCCGCTGCGATGCCGTCATTACCAGCGGCGGCGTCTCTGTGGGGCAGAAGGACTATCTGCCCCTTGTGCTGGAACAGCTGGGTGCACAGCTGGTGGTAGAGGGCGTAGCCCAGAAGCCCGGCAGCCCCATGCTGGCGGCTACACTGAACGGTAAGCTGGTGTTCTGCCTGTCCGGCAACCCCTTTGCCGCCGCTGCCACGCTGGAGCAGTACGCCATCCCTGCACTGCTGCGCGCCGCCGGACGGCGGGAGGAGAGCTGCATCCCCGCCCGCACCGTCTGCACCCTGACCAATGGCTTTTCCAAAGCCAGCAAGGGCAACCGCTACCTGCGGGCGACTGCCTGCGGCGGCAAGGTGACCCTGCCCGGCGCGGGCAACACCGAGGCACACTCCTCCGGTGCACTGTCTGCCATGATGGGCTGCAACTGTCTGGTGGAGATCCCCGCCGGCAGCGGGCCGGTAGAACCCGGTACAGAAGTGGAGGTGCTTTGCTTTGTACAGTGAACAAAAACAGGCGCTGGCCGAAACGCAGGCGCTCAAGCGCCCGGCGGTGCTGGCGGTCAGCGGGGTGCACAACAGCGGTAAGACCACCCTGCTGGAAAAGCTGCTGCCCGTGCTGCGCAGCCGTGGGCTGAAGGTGGGTGTCATCAAGCACGACGGTCACGATTTTACCCCGGACGTGCCCGGCACCGACAGCTACCTCCTGCGGGAAGCCGGTGCCGAGGGCGTGGCGGTCTACTCCGGCACGCGCTATCTGCTGACCGAGGAATTCCGCCTGACCGAGCAGGACCTGCTTGCCCTGTTCGAGCGTCACGGCTACGACCTTGTGCTGCTGGAGGGGTTCAAGTCCAGCGGCTGGCCGAAGATCGAGGTGGTGCGCAGCGCCATCTCGGATGCACCCGTCTCCTTCCAGCCGCTGGCGGTGGTGGGGGATATCCCCGGCGCAGATTTTGACCTGAACGATATTCCGGCACTGGCAGACTGGATCGAAGCCCAGATGCCCGCGCTGTAAGGAGAATGCCATCATGAAATTGATCCGTACTGTTGACGCCGCAGGGCAGGTGCTCTGCCATGATATCACCCAGATCATCCCGGGCGAGTACAAGGATGCCCGCTTCCGCAAGGGGCATGTCATCCAGCCCGAGGACATCCCTGTGCTGCTTTCCATCGGCAAGGAGAACCTCTATGTCTGGGAAAAGCACCCCGGCATCCTTCACGAGGACGAGGCCGCCGCCCTGCTGTACAAGGCCGCTGCGGGCAAAAATATCCACGGCACTGCGCCGAAAGAGGGGAAAATCGAGCTGATCGCGGACTGTGACGGTCTGTTGAAGATCAACCGCAAGGCGTTGATGGCTGTAAACAGCACCCCGCAGATGATGATTGCCACCATCCACGGCGACCTGCCGGTGAAAAAGGGACAGAAGCTGGCCGGTACCCGCATCATCCCGCTGGTCATCGAGCAGGAGAAGATGGACGCCATGCAGGCCGCTGCCGGGGCAGAACCTATCCTGAACGTGCTGCCCATGCAGGCCAAAAAGGTGGGCATCATCACCACCGGCAGCGAGGTGTTCAAGGGCCGCATCGAGGATAAATTTACCCCCATCCTGCAAAGCAAACTGGCGGTCTACGGCTGCGAGATGGTTTTCCATAAGGTCTGCGATGACGACCCCGCCGGGATCACTGCCGCCATTTTGGAGGCCAAGGCCGCAGGGTGCGAACTGATCTTTACCACCGGCGGCATGAGTGTGGACCCCGATGACCGCACCCCGCTGGCCATCAAGAACACCGGGGCCGATATCATCACCTACGGTGCACCGGTGCTGCCGGGAGCCATGTTCCTCGTCAGCTATCTGGACGGTGTGCCGGTGTGCGGCCTGCCCGGCTGCGTGATGTACGCCAAGCGCACCATTTTTGACCTGCTGCTGCCCCGTCTGCTGGCCGATGACCCCATCACCGCTGAGGATATCGCCCGCTTGGGTGAGGGCGGCCTGTGCCTGAACTGCGAAGTGTGCCACTGGCCGAACTGCGGCTTTGGACACTGCTAAGGAAGTCATTCCACCAAAGTTTCGAAATACGTTGAAAACTGCGGGAGTTAAAATAGATTTATGAACGAAAATAATCTGACACATTTTGATGCCGCCGGGAACGCCGTGATGGTGGACGTGAGCGCAAAGCCCGTCACCACCCGGGAAGCCACTGCCCACGGCATTATTACCATGAACGCCGAAGCCTTTGCCGCCGTGCAGAGCGGCACCGTGAAAAAGGGCGATGTGCTGGGCGTGGCGCGCATTGCAGGCATCATGGCTACCAAGCGCACCAGTGAGCTGATCCCCCTGTGTCATCCGCTGCCCCTGACCAAGGTGGGCATTGAGTTCCGTCTGCTGCCCGAACGGCAGGCGGTAGAAGCCCTGTGCACTGTAAAAACCAGCGGTGTGACCGGCGTGGAGATGGAAGCCCTGACCGGCGTTTCCACCGCGCTGCTGACCATCTATGATATGTGCAAGGCCGTGGACAAGGGCATGGAGCTGGGCGAGATCCATCTGGTGGAAAAGACCGGCGGCAAGAGCGGCCACTATATCCGGGCGGAGGGCGGCTA
>CAKSWU010000053.1 GCA_934513205.1 uncultured Faecalibacterium sp.
TATGTAGCGATAGAAAGTTAAAAACTTGCTCCGGCTCCTTCGGGAGCCGAGCTGGAACTCTAAGTAAATATGTTATATTAAATTGTTGGAATAGATTACCACAAAAATCGAGCCATGTCAACAAAAAGTTTTGAAAACACGCTACTTTCGGCAGATTGCAAGAAAATGCTCTGAAAACTTTGGCAAAAAGAGAGAGCCAGGTGGGTTCGTTTTGCTTATTTGTTTTTTACCAACAGTGCCTGGTACGGCTCCAGCTCCACATCCGCCAGCCAGACGGAAGTGCCCTCCGGGGCGTGATACTCGCCGCCCAGAGCGTCCAGACTTGCCCCTGCCGGGTACTCGGTAAAGTTGAACAGTCCCACCAGCGTTTCCTCGCCGCGCTTGCGCACCAGCGCCAGCACGCCGGGGTTGTGGCTGTCCCATGTGGTCACCCACGCATCCGGGGCAAAGCAGGGGTCTGCCCGCATTTGGCGCAGCTGCTCCATGCCCTGCCACAGCTGGTTCTGCAGCGTGCCTTTTTGGGTGCGCTGCTTTGCGTTTTCCCAGTTGAATTTTGTGCGGTGCAGGTTGCGGCTGTCCTCCACACGGTCAGGGTCGTTTTTGTAGTCCCAGCCGTTGAGCTGCGCAATCTCATCGCCACAATTCAGCATGGGGAAGCCCTGCAAAAATGCCATGGCAGTATGCAGCAGCAGGTCACGCTTCACCGCATAGTCCAGTGCAATTTTATCATCCATTTCCAGTGCCTGCTCCACGCCGCACAGGCTGGCGGTGGTGCCGCAGCTCCGGGCATCGCCGGTGGCGGGGTCGTAGTTGTACAGCTCGCCCTTTGCCCAGCTTCCGGGGAAATTGCCCTCATAGAAATGGTACAGATATTCCTTGTGTTTCTGCGGGTCAATGCCCAGCCGGTTCTCCACCGCCTCGTCCAGACCCCAGCCGATATCATCGTGGCAGCGCAGATAGTTTACGAACCAGCAGTTGTCCGGCAGGGCGTGGAGGGCATCCAGCTGAGCCTTCAGCAGCCGGGTGTCCCGGCTGGCAAGGGCACCCCACAGGTTGACCATGGTGGACACGTTGTAGAGCATGTGGCATTCCGGCTTTTCCGGCGTGCCAAAGTAGGCGGCAAGCTCCTTGGGTGCCATGACCACCTCGCCCTTGAGGATGACCGCCGGGCAGACGCATTCCAGCACCATGCGGAGCATCCGCACGATGGTGTGCACCTGCGGCAGATTGCGACAGGTGGTGCCCAGCTGCTTCCAGATATAGGGTACCGCATCAATGCGGAACACCTCCACGCCCAGATTTGCCAGATGCAGGATGCTCTTGGTCATGTCCACGAACACCGCCGGGTTTGCGTAGTTCAGATCCCACTGATAATCGTGGAAGGTGGTCAGCACCCACTTGTGCATCTCCTCACACCATGTAAAGTTGCCGGGCGCGGTGTTGGGGAACACCTGCGGCACGGTCTGCTCGTACTGGTCGGGGATGGTGCGGTCGTCATAGAGATGGTAATACGCCTGAAACCACGGGTCGCCAGCTTTTGCCGCCATGGCCCAGCGGTGGGTGCTGGCGGTGTGGTTCATGACAAAATCCAGACACAGGCTGATGCCGGCTTTCCGCAGTTCACGGGTCAGGTTTTCCAGATCCTTGTTCGTGCCAAGGGCAGGGTCTACGGTGTCAAAATCCTCCACCGCATAGCCGCCGTCGTTGTGGGGGTGGGGCATTTGCAGCAGGGGCATCAGGTGCAGATAGGTCAGCTTCTGCTCCTTGAGGTAGGGCAGCTTCTTTGCCAGCTCTTTCAGATTTCCGGCAAAGAGGTCGGTGTACATGGTCATGCCGAACATATTGCCCCGCTTGTACCACTCCGGGTCGGCAGAGCGTGCCTTGTCCAGTGCTTTCAGCTCGGCGCTGCGGGCGTTGTAGGCTTCTGCCATCTCCCGCTCCAGAACTTCCAGCCCTTCCCGGTTGTGGTACAGTTCCATGAACAGCCATTCCAGCTCGTCCTTGTGCTTGGCAAACCGGGACGCAAATTCCTGTTTTGCTGCCATGGTTCAGCCCTCCACTTCTGCAAGGGTGGGCATGGCGGGGATAGCACCATGCCGGCTGGTGGTGATGCTGGCCGCTTTGTTGGCAAAGGCCAGAATGCTTTCCAGCTTGTCCACGGTCAGGGTGTCCAGCTCCTCCTTGCAGAGCTTGGACAGGGCAGCCCCAAAGAAGGTATCGCCTGCGCCGTTGGTGTCGCCCACCTTGCAGGGAACGCCAGCTACATGACCAGTCTTGTCCCCAAAGCGGTAGAATACGCCGTTTGCACCCAAGGTGACAAAAATCAGCCGGATGCCGTTCTGTGCCAGTTGTGCCGTGCCGCTTTCGCAGTCGGTGGTACCGGTGAGCAGGGGCAATTCTTCATCGGACACTTTCAGGATATCCACCAGCGGCAGGGGGGCTTTCATCTGGGCAATAGCATCCTCTTTGTTCTTCCAGAGGTTTGCACGGTAGTTGGGGTCGTAGGTGATGGTAGCGCCCAGCTTTTTGGCACGGGCAGCAGCGTCCAGCGTAGCGGTGCGGGAGGGGTCGGCGGTCAGGCTGACAGAACCAAAGTGGACGATTTTGGCAGCTTTCAGAGCCTCGTCCGAAATATCCTCTTTGCACAGCATCACGTCAGCGTTGGCACTGCGGTAGAAGCTGAAATCCCGCTCGCCGGTGGCATCCACTGACACGACTGCCATGGTGGTGGGGTGGTCTGCATCTACCGCCATGCCGGAAACGTCCACCTTGTTCTCTGCCAGAACCTCTTTCAGGTAGCGGCCAAAGGCATCTGCACCCACCTTGCCGATAAAGGCGGTCTGTGCGCCCAGCCGGGCGGCAGCCACAGCCAGATTTGCCGGTGCACCGCCGGGGTTTGCGGCAAACTGCGGGATGCCGCGCGCATCCTTGCCGGTCTGGGTCAGGTCGATCAAAACTTCGCCAATCGTTAAAATGTCCATGGTTGCTCTCCTTATCATT
>CAKSWU010000054.1 GCA_934513205.1 uncultured Faecalibacterium sp.
CCGGCAGAGCATGACCGCTAAAATCACCCTGCTGCACGGGAGGTGATGGCAGTGCAGGAAGAAATCGAACAGAAAACATTCAACATTATGATCTCTACCACCAAGCTGTCTGCCCGGACCGTCCTGCGGGCGGTAAAGACAGCGATACGGCTGTACCAGTCCAAGGCATCTCAAGGCAAGCAAAGCGTCCGCACCCTTTTGCGGCAGAACCGGGGCGTTTCCAGCGTGGAGATCAGCAAGACCAGCATCCGTGGGCTGGAACGCTATGCTAAAAAGTACGGCATCGACTACGCTATCCGCAAGGACACCTCCGAGGTGCCGCCCCGGTATCTGGTTTTTTTCAAAGCCCCGGACGCAGAAGCCTTTCACTCGGCGTTCAAAGAGTATTCGGCATCCCTGCTGAACAAGGACAAACGCCCCTCGGTGCTGGCAAAACTGCATGAACTGGTGCAGGCGGCGGCAGAACTTCCCGGCAAGGTACGCCGCAAGGAACAGGAGCGTGGACTGTGACCACGAAAAAGCTGACAAAACTGCTGGCGCTGTATCTGCCCTATATTTTGCTGGGGCTGGTGGCAACCAACTTTGGCGAAGCATGGCGGCTTGCGGAGGGCAAGGAACTGGGCGATAAGATCATGCCCATGATGGGCACCGTTCCGCTGGCATTTGCAAACCCTCTGCCCAGCCTGCATCCGCTGGATCTGCTGGTGGGCTTGTGCTGCGGCGCAGGGTTACGGCTGGCAGTCTATTTGCGTGGCAAAAAGGCCAAGAAGTACCGCCACGGCATGGAGTACGGCTCTGCCCGGTGGGGCACAGCCAAGGATATTGAGCCGTTTATGGCACCTAAGTTTGCCGATAACATCATCCTGACCAAAACGGAACGGCTGATGATGTCCAATCGCCCACCGGACCCCAAGAACGCCCGGAATAAAAACGTGCTGGTGGTTGGCGGCTCCGGCAGCGGAAAGACCCGGTTTTGGCTCAAACCCAACCTCCTGCAAATGCACAGTTCCTATGTGGTCACTGACCCCAAAAGTACGATCTTGCTGGAATGTGGCAATGCGATGTTGAAGAACGGCTACAAGATTAGAATCCTGAACACCATCAACTTCAAAAAGTCGATGCGTTACAATCCCTTTGCCTATGTCCACAGCGAAAAGGATATTCTGAAACTTGTCACGACCCTGATGACCAACACCAAGGGTGAAGGGTCCGGCGGGGACCCATTCTGGGAAAAATCGGAGCGTCTTTTGCTCACCGCCCTGATCGCCTATCTGCATTATGAAGCCCCGGTGGAGGAACAGAACTTCGCTACCCTGCTGGAAATGCTGAACACCATGCAGGTGATGGAGGACGATGAGGAATACCAGAACCCGGTAGACTTGCTGTTTGAGGAACTGGCAAAAAAGAAGCCCAACTCCTTTGCCGGGCGGCAGTACAAGCTCTACAAATTAGCCGCCGGAAAGACCGCAAAATCCATCCTGATTTCCTGCGGTGCCAGATTAGCCCCCTTCGACATCCAAGAACTGCGTGACCTCACCATGTACGATGAACTGCAACTGGACACGCTGGGTGATAAGAAAACAGCGTTGTTCCTCATCATGTCGGACACAGACAGCACCTTCAACTTCCTGATTTCGATGGTTTACACGCAGCTTTTTAATCTGCTCTGCGACAAAGCCGACGATGTGTACGGCGGCAAGCTGCCCATCCATGTGCGGTGCCTTATCGACGAGTGCGCCAACATCGGGCAGATTCCCAATCTGGAAAAGCTGGTGGCAACCATCCGCAGCCGTGAGATCTCTGCCTGCCTTGTTTTGCAGGCGAGAAGCCAGTTGAAAGCCATCTACAAGGACAATGCGGACACCATCGTGGGCAACATGGACAGCCAGATTTTCCTCGGCGGCTCCGAACCCACCACCCTGAAAGACCTGTCCGAGATGCTGGGCAAAGAAACAATTGATGCGTTTAACACTTCGGACACCCGTGGCAACAGCCCCAGCTACGGCACTACGTTCCAGAAGATGGGTCACGAATTATTGAGCCGGGACGAGCTTGCTGTGTTGGACGGCGGCAAGTGTATTTTGCAGTTGCGAGGTGTGCGCCCCTTTATTTCGGACAAGTATGACCTGACCCAGCACCCCAACTACAAGCTGACCTCGGACTACGACCCCAAAAACACCTTCGATATTGAAAAATATCTGAACCGAAAAGAAAAGATCCACCCCGGTGATGAGTTCATCGTGGTGGATGCTGATTCGCTCCCGCCTGCCTGACCCGGTAGGCGGTTTTATTTTACCCGGACCAGAGAGGTACACCAGCAAGCCCACTCTCGCCGCAGTTCGCGGCTTCAATAGGCAGCTTCAGGTGTGTACGGACGGTCTACAATATTCATTTATAAAGGAGAAACGACTATGGAATTCTTTAACTCTGCGATCGAAGTTCTTCAGACTCTGGTTGTCGCTCTGGGTGCCGGTCTCGGCGTGTGGGGTGCCATCAATCTGCTGGAAGGTTACGGTAACGACAACCCCGGCAGCAAGAGCCAGGGCATGAAGCAGCTCATGGCTGGCGGCGGCGTTGCGCTGGTGGGCATCACCCTGATTCCT
>CAKSWU010000055.1 GCA_934513205.1 uncultured Faecalibacterium sp.
AACCCAAAGCCGGTGAACATTACCGTGCACACCCGGCAGGTAGGAGAGCGCTTCTGCCTGACCGTGGCAGATGACGGCATCGGCTATCCCTCTGCCGTTCTGGCGGCGCTGAACGCTGCGGAGATTGCCGAAAATGCGCCCCATATCCTTGGCTTATATGTAGTGCAGCAGATCGCCGCCGCCCATGGCGGCACGGCAGTGTTCGGGCAGAACACCCCCTGCGGGGCAAAAACAACGGTCTGGCTGCCGGTAAAATAAAAAATGTGAACCTTTTAGGTGTTTCCACCCAGAAAAGTCCACATAGAAAACGCTGGTGGGACTGCTCGACTTTACCGAGTACCCGGCGGGGGCAAGTCTGGACGCTCTGAGCGGCAGATATCACACTCCGGAGGGCGCTTCCGTCTGGCTGGCGGATGTGGAGCTGGAACCCTATCAGGCACTGCTGGTAAACAATAGCCGCTCCGGAGAGGAAAGCGGGAACTGTCAAGAACAAAAGACCGTCTGCCCTTGCCGGGAAAACCCGTGACAAGGGCAGACGGTCTTACTTTTAAACAAAAGAACGACAAAACGTGAAAAACGCGGACGTTACAGCGACAGGAGTTCGGTCCACTTGGTGTCCGCCACGGGGATGCCAAGCTCCAGATTCTCCTTCCGGCTGCGGTGCTCCCCCATGCCGGGGCAGCGCACCTCGTCCCCCTTCGATGACCGGCTGGCTGGAGGCCACATCGGCGGCAATGGTGTCCACGATGGCATCGGTCTCGGCGGCGTCGTGGGCGCGGTTGGCAGAAAAGCCGTATTTTTTCAGCACACGCTCAAACTCGGCCAGCATGGTCTCGTAAGGTACTCGCATGGTTCTTCCTTCTGCTGTTGGTTGAGCACATTTTGGCGGTTTTGTTGTATAAAACGGAGGGTTTTCTACTAGCCAACCCCGGTTTGCTATGATATGATTTTACCAGACAAAAGGGAGGAGAACAAGATGATACACTTACTTCTGGCGGTGATCTACCTTTCATTCATCAGTCTGGGTCTGCCGGACGCTCTGCTGGGGGCGGCGTGGCCCTCGATCTATCCGGGCTTTGGGGTGCCGGTCTCCTATTCCGGCGTGATCTTTTTTCTCATTTCGGCGGGCACGGTGGTGTCCAGCCTGCAAAGCGACCGTCTGACCCGCCGGTTCGGTGCCGGAGTGGTGACCGCAGCCAGCGTGGGCATGACCGCAGCAGCGCTGTTTGGCTTCTCGGTCAGCGGCTCATTCTGGGCACTGTGCCTGTGGGCGGTGCCCTACGGCCTTGGGGCCGGAAGCGTGGATGCAGCACTGAACAACTACGTTGCGCTGCACTTTGACAGCTGCCACATGAGCTGGCTGCACTGCATGTGGGGCATCGGCGCCTCGGTGGGACCGTATATCATGGGCGCTGCGCTGTCCCGTAATGCCGGGTGGCAGATGGGCTACCGCACCATCAGCGGCATCCAGCTGGTGCTGACGGCAGTGATCCTTTTCAGTCTGCCCCTTTGGAGCAGGGCGGTGCGCCGGGGCGCAGCTGCCGCGCAGGAAAGCCGGACGCAGGCGCTGACGCTGGGGCAGGTGCTCCGGGTCCCGGGCGTGAAAGCGGTGCTGATCACCTTTTTTTGTTACTGCTCGCTGGAACAGACCGCCGGTCTGTGGGCCAGCAGCTATCTGGTGCTGCACAAGGGGATCGCGCCGGAGACTGCAGCGGGCTTTGCCAGCCTGTTTTATCTGGGCATCACGGCGGGCCGGGCACTGTGTGGTTTTCTAACCTTTAAACTGAACGACGGACAGATGGTGCGTCTGGGGCTCTGCGTCATTCTGGCAGGCATTGCCGCCCTGCTGCTTCCTGCGGGGGAAGGGATGATGCTGGTCGGTTTGATCCTTGTGGGGCTGGGCTGCGCACCCATCTATCCCAGCATCATCCATGCAACGCCGGACCGGTTTGGGGCAGACCGGTCACAGGCCATCATCGGGATCCAGATGGCAAGCGCCTATGTGGGAAACTGCCTGACCCCCACGCTGTTCGGCGTCCTTGCCGAGCATAGCACCATTGCGATTTTCCCGTATTACCTGCTGGGCATCCTGCTGCTGATGACCGTGATGCACGAGACCCTGCTGAAAGAAACCATGCCATCTTCTCAAGAACGGAAAGCGGCCCGATAAGGCGGTCCGGCCGTGCCGTCCACGACCCTGTTTTATACGATTCAGGCGGTGCTGCCCTATGGGCTGCCTCACGCTCTGTTCCAGCTTCAAATCAAAAAGGCGGCGCGGCCCATTCTGTGGGCTGCGCCGCCTTTTTTGGATGGAAAAAGGAAGATCAGCAAAGTATGGAAAAGGACACCGGTCCTTTAGGAAGGATCACAGCTGGCAGGCGGTATCGTAACCGGTGCGGATAGCGTTGGAGATATCCGCAGCCTTACCGGCGGCATCGCCGATGGAATACACCGGGATACCGGCAGCTTCCAGCGCAGCAGCGTCAAATTCGTTGGAGCGTGCGCCCATGGCCAGCACGATGTAATCGCAGGGGATGGTCACCTCTGCGCCGTCCTTGTTCTCGCAG